>JAJYYA010000030.1 GCA_021801345.1 Nitrospirota bacterium | reverse complement strand
GACTCTCCGATCCTTGAGATCAGAGGAAAAAAATGGGAGGGAGACACCGTGTCGAGCATATTGCGGATCTGGGGATCCGACGGGATCTGGTGAACGCCGAAGAGTGTGGAGGCGTTGTTTTGTCCGACCTTCTCCTGGTTCTCGCGCTGAAAGGAAAGAAAAGAAGGGTGCTGGAGATAGAAAACGGAGGTCGCGGAAAGCAGCGAGTCCCGCATCTCGTACCGAAGGGCCGGATGCTCCGCCTTGCGAGGGTCAGGGAGATTAAGAGAAATCTCCTCGAGGGCTTTGACGACATCGCAAAACGATGACAGGCTCCCCTTCGACGAACGACTCTTTCTGGCGCCCCGGCCGGAGCGGGACTTTTGGGGTTTGGAATTTGACATGTCGACAGGATATCAGAAGCAAAATCCGATGTCCAGTCATCTAAGCTACTACAAATAAAAGATATTCAAGTAGCCACCAAAAAGATCTCTGGGTGGGGCTTTCTGGGAAAATATTTTCAGAGAGGGCCTGTGGGAGCTAAATTTGGAACTGCTGATTTTCCTTTTCTTTAGAAGGCGGGAAGACTCCTTGGAACCGGAGGGCCCTCTCCCGACAAAAGGGTCGGGGTCCGGCAGGCCGGATCCAAAACGATACCGACAGTATCGGCATGGCGAAGAACGTGAGCGCATCCGGGAATAAAGGCCACTTACAAATAATTTCAATTTATTTTTCATTATTATTAGTCGACATATATCAAAAAACAGTAACTAAATGCGAAAAAAACTCTTTTTATAGACTTCACTTTCAGAAATAACATGATAGAATAAGGATGCCGCGATCGGCCCTGCGGCCGATTGTTCCCTCATTGCGGCTCCGTCACGGGAGCCCCTTCCGGCGGAGGCCCGATCGTCTAAAATGCGGCGGAAGGACTCCTGTTTTCCCAATGACAGCGATGGTACGCAGGTACTGACGAGGGCCTTTTGATCACCTCCACCGATTCGCCTTTTGAGCTCACTCTGCTCGGCTCTCCCAAGTTTTTCTGCGACGGCCGGGAGCAGTCCCTTGTCCTTCTCGACAAGCCGTGGGCCCTTCTCGTCTATCTCGCCACCGACCAAAAAGAACACGTGCGGGAGGAGCTGGCCGGCCTTCTCTGGCCCGGAATGCCAAAGGCCAAAGCCCGGAGCAACCTGAGCACCACCCTCTACATTCTTGCCGGAAGGACCGGGCGACCGGATCTGCTCAAAGCGACACGAACACACGTTCAGTGGGTCCATGCGCAAGAGTCGACGAAAGACGCCTCCTCCCAAAACCCCGTCGACATCGCCGATGCGCTCTCTTCCGCCCCCCCTTTCGGGTGCGACCGGCTCCACTCTCCCACGCTTTGTCCCCGGTGTCAGGTCCAAATGGCTTCAAAACGGGAAAGCCTCGGGAAAACCTTTCTCGACCATGCCCTTTTGCCCGACATTCCTCCTTTTGTTCGCTGGGTGGAGAGCGTGAGGGAAAAAGTCCGCATCCGGGCCGCCGAGCTCGACCGGCTCCTGACGGGGGAGAGGGAGACCTCCTCCGCGAGCTCCTCCCATTTCGTGGAGAACCGCCACCTGACAGTGTTGTGCGCCGCCCCGGAACTCTCGGAGGACCTCCCCGACGACGAGATCCTCGAGACTCTCGACCCCTGGAAGACCGCGGCAGAGGCCCTTATCTCCTCCCGGGGGGGCTGGGTCGTCCAGTCCCGGGAGAGGGAGGTCGTCGCCTATTTCGGCTATCCGGTCTCCCTCGAGGAGGCCCCTCGCCAAGCGGCCATGGCGGCGCTCTCTCTCGTCGCCGGGCCCGGGATCCCCGGCCGGGAGAGGATCCGGATCCGGGCCGGGATCCACACCGGAGACACGTCCTGCGATGTGCGGCGCGGGATCCCGGATGCCGCCGGCCGGCTTCTGGGAGAGGCCCGGATTGCGACCTCCCTCGCCCGGCCGGGAACCGTCCTCGTCACAGATCCGACTCTCCTTCTCCTCGGGGAACGCTTCCTGAGCGAAGCTCAGGAAGGTCCGGACAAAGCGCGCTACCATCGCCTCGTCGGAGAGACCTCCCTTCCCCGGAGGGCCGGCCCCCCCCAGATTTTCGTGGGCCGGGAGGCCGAAATGGAGAGCCTCCGGGAGGCCTGGAAAAAGACCTCAAGGGGTCTTCGCCAGATCCTCTGGGTCACGGGCGAGGCCGGCATCGGCAAGTCTGCCCTGATCGCCTCCTTCATCCGCCACGTCAGGGGAACCCCCAGCATCGTCCGCGAATACGACTGCCTCCCGGAACACCAGGGGACTCCCTGGGCTCCGATTATCCGCTTCCTGCGCCGCCATCTCTCCTTCGACGACCCGAGTCTGACAAGAAGCGACCGTCTCTACCGGGCCGAGCGGTACCTTCTGGATCTGCATCTTCTTCCGGAGCGGGATCTTCCCCTTCTCCTCCACTTTTTGGGGGAGACCGGAAGGAGCTCAAAAGAAGACAAGGAGCTCAACCTTCTCTCCCCCGACCTTCTCCGGACCCGGATCGAAGCCTTTCTCAGCGATATTCTCTCCCGGCTTTCCGATAAAAGTCCCCTGCTCGCCGTCTTCGAGGACATTCACTGGGCCGACCACGCTACTCTCTCCCTGATCGAAAAATCCCTCGGCCACCTTCCGGCCGTTCCGATGACGATGCTATTCTCAAGTCGGGAGACGGCCTCCCTGAAAGCCCTCTCCATCCCTCCTCCCGACCTTGTCATCCCCCTCGGCCGCCTTCCCCGGACAGCCGGAAGCTCCCTCGTAAGCAAAATCTCCCGCCGCCCCCTCTCCCCCGGAGAGCTCCGGACGATCCTCGACAGGGGGGACGGGGTCCCCCTCTACCTTTCCGAGATGGCCCGCATGGCCTCCTCTTTGTCAAAAGAGGGCATCCCCCCCACGCTGCGCGACCTTCTGGCCTCCCGGATCGATGCCGTCGACGAGCGCCACCGGGACGTCCTTCGGGCGGCGGCCGTTCTCGGGCTCAACTTCCGGGAAGACCTTCTCCGATCCGTCCTTCAGGAAGGAGGACTCTCCCCCGACCGGTCGGCCGCCGGACTCGGAAAAATCCTCTCGTCCCTGGCCGATCAGGGGCTCGTCGACCGGGAGACGGAAGAGCCTCCGTCCTGGAGCTTTCATCATGCCCTGGTCAGGGAGGCCGTCTTGTCCTCACTTTCGGCCGCCGCCCGCAGGAGCCTCCACGACCGGATCGCCAACGTCCTTTTGCGGGAGTTTCCCGAGACTCTCGAGCGGAGCCCCGGGGACGCGGCCCCCCATCTCGAGGCCGCCGGACGGCTGGAGACGGCGGCAATCATGTGGGAGAAAGCCAGCGAACGGGCCGCCGCCCGGGGGGCCTGGCGCGACGCGTTCAACCACCTGGAAAAGGCGCTCGAGCTTGTCCGCAAGACCCCGGACGCCTTCCCAAAAGACCGGGAGCTCGGCCTTCTTCTCGCCGCAGGACCGATCGCGGTGGCCATCGATGGCCACGGATCGGCCACCGTCGCGGAGATCTACCACCAGGCGGAAAAGCTCTCCGGAGCCACCCCCGGATCCTCCTACGTCTTTCCCCTGCAGTTCGGCCTCTGGACCACCGCCTTTACACGCGTCGGACCGCTCTCGGCCCGCCCTCTCGGAGAGAGTCTTCTCGCCCTTGGAAGACAGAACGGGAACCGGCAGGAATGCCTTCGGGCGGGATACGCCCTGGGGGCCACCACCTTCTGGACCGGGGAGCTCGACTATTCGGGAGATCGCCTCCGGGAGGCCCTCCAATATGCCGAAGGGAGGGACGAGGGGGGCCCTGCCCCTCTCCTTGCCGCCTATGCCGAAGATCCCGTCATGGGCGCTCTCGCCTATCAATGCTGGGGTTTGGGCCTGCAGGGAGATCCCGACAGGGCGCTCTTGGCCGCCGATCGCGCCGTGGCCCGGGCCGAAGAGATCTCTCACCCCAACTCCCTGGGATATGCCCTGGCCTTCCTCACCTATCTGAAGATCCTCCTCCAGGATCCCGAAGGGGTGGAAAGGGCGGCCCGGCGGTCTCTTGAGCTCGCCGGCCGCTACGGCTACTATCAATGGGAGCTCGTCGCCCGGATTGCCTTGTCCTATGCGGCCGCGACCCGGGAGTCCCTAGCCGAATGCCGGACCTCCGTGAGAAATATCAGCTCCGTCCTCTCCGGACTCCCCACCATCTTTTTCCTTGCCGAGGCCAAGACGGCCCTTCGGGCAGGCCAGATCTCAGAGGCGCGCGAGACGGTCCGCGAGGGTCTGGAAGAATCCCGAAGGACGGGCGCCTCGGTCTTCGATCCGGAGTTTCTCCGGATCGAGGGAGAGGCCCTTTTCGCCCTCGACCCCAAGAAAAGGGATGAGGCCGCCGACCTCTTCAGGACGGCCATCGAAAAGGCCACCGCCTCTCATGCGGTTCTCTTCGCCTTCCGTTCCGCCCTCTCGCTCGCCACGATCCTTCCCGAAGAGACGGCTCCCTTAGCCTCCCTGACCCGGAGACTCCTCTCCGGAAGAAACCGTCCCGAACAACTCCGGGCCCGAGAGATCCTCAGATCCTCCTGACGCGCCTCCGCCTCTCCGCCGATCCCCCAAAACGCGCACACCTGTTCTTGACCTCCACGCTCACACACCGGCACAAAAAACTTTTTCTCCAAAAATATCGACTCTTTCCTTGACATTTGAGTCCCGTATGGTAGGGTTAGAATGTTCGTTATTTTGAACGGACGTTTAAAAATTTAAACAGGAGGTTATCGATGCTCGGTCCCTCGTCAAGTCCCATTCTCATCGCCCTCGTCAATGTCGGCTTCTTCGTCGGCGCCGGCTTTCTGTCCTATCTCGTCGGAAAGGGCGATTCAAAGTCCGGCAAGTACAGTCCGTCGATCTGACCGCCTCCTCCCGGCAGGAGATCTCCCGACCGGAGTTTTCTTGCCGGATCTTGGTTCGTGCCCCTCGATCCGATCCCCCTCTCATCTCGAAAAGTCTCTCTCTCTCCCGGACTCCCTCTTGACAGGCCCTTTTTCTCACTCTTCCGGAAAAGGCCAGAACTCGGCCCTCCGAAGCGATCCATAAGGCGAGAGCGTTCAACCGTGGGGAGGACGGCAGGCTGGTATACTAAAAGGATCTCCCCGGAAGTCCGGAGAGAGGTACGGATCATTCCTTAGAGATCCTCCAAGGAGAAAGGAATACTCCATGGGACCTTCGACCAATCCGATTTTATTCTCTCTTGTCCTGGTCGCCTTTTTTGTCGGAACAGGGGCGTTAAGCTACCTGCTCGGCAAGACCGACGCCAATAGATAACCGGTCGACCGACCGTGATGTGATGCCGTTTTAAAAACCGCCCTTTGGGCGACCTACAAGGGAGAGGCTGGCTCCTTCGGCCTCTCCTTCTTTTTGTCCTTTTCTGCTCTTTCGGGAGCCAGGGAGAGGTTATTCGTGACATTGGCTCATACGGTGAGATAGTCGGTAAGGTTGGCGTGAATGTTGACCCCATTTTCAACCTAGTGGTAGGGTTATATAAGTAAAGGAAGCAGGTTGGAGGACCAGAAGAAGCCAGCCCGCTGAAAGTCCTCCCACTCGATCAAGCGGGCTCTTAATAGCCGCTGTAATGCTATTCGGTGAGATAGAAATATTCCTATATTAACCAGATGTCTGAGTGTTTTCTTTTATCGAGGAATGAAAGTCTGCCCCCACAAGCAACTTGATTGTCATAGCCGATCAGGAGAATTTGGATGGAGGGTTCAGCACATTCAGGATATTTGAAGTCTATGGAACAGCTGGTCGAGGTGATTCAGCGCCTCTCGCTAGCACGGGATCTTGCTACGGTGATGGAGATCGTCCGCCATGCAGCAAGAAACTTGACGGGGGCTGATGGGGCTACTTTCGTTTTAAAGGATGGGGACAAGTGCTTTTACGCTGATGAGGATGCCATAAGCCCTTTATGGAAGGGTCAGCGGTTCCCGATGAGCATCTGTATTAGCGGGTGGGTTATGAACCACCGGACACCAGCCATGATTGAGGATATTTTCAACGATCCTCGCGTACCAGCCAATGTCTACAAGCCGACATTCGTAAAGAGCTTGGCCATGGTTCCCATCCGTACGATCGACCCAATTGGGGCGATTGGGAATTATTGGGCCACTCCCCATATTCCTACAATCGAAGAGATCAAGCTTCTTCAGGCATTGGCCGATGCTACTGCCGTCACAATGGAAAACATTCGGGTCTACGAAGAACTGGAAAAAAGGGTTCGTCAACGCACATCCGAGCTTCAAGCCATTTTAGACAATGTCCAAGTTGGGATTGCCTTTGCCGTTGATGGAAAAATAGTTCAGGCCAATCCTAAAACCGCTGAAATTCTTGGATATCCTTCCCCCGAAATCCTGAGTCAACACCTTCTTCCTGCTCTTCTCAATTGTCCGAACACCGAAGTGTCTCTCTTTGATGAGGCGAAACGGAATCTCTCCCAAGGCTTGGTTTTCAAAAAAGAAACAGAACTTTTTCGCGAAGATCGCTCTTCTTTCTGGGCGCATCTCGTAGTCAAATCCCTCGATGGGGAAGGCGCGATTTGGATGCTCGACGATATCACATCTGCCAAGGCCAAGGAAAAGATGCTCGTCGACCTCAAAATTGCCGCTGAGGAGGCGACACGATTAAAAAGCGAATTTCTGGCCAGCATGAGCCACGAGCTTCGGACGCCTTTAAATGCCATCATCGGATTCTCGGAGGTTCTAAAGGACGGTCTTGCCGGAGAGCTTCAAGAAAAACAGTTTGAATACATAAATGATATCTTCGAAAGTGCCCTTCATCTTCTTTCCCTGATCAACGACGTACTCGATCTTTCAAAAATTGAGGCAGGAAAGATGGTTTTTGAAGGAGAACTGACCGACGTAACGATTATTGCTCAAAACAGCCTCTCCATTATCAAGGAAAAAGCTTTGGCCAACCAGGTCAGGTTAAAAAGCTCGATTCCGGAAAACCTTGGAGAAGCGTGGCTTGACTCCAGAAAATGTCGCCAGATTCTCTACAACCTTCTTTCAAATGCCGTCAAGTTCACTCCCGCGGGAGGGGAGGTAGCACTCTCGTGCCGTCTGATAGAACGGACAGAGGCTCAGAGGAGTGCTAACATGGCGTCCCAAGTGCTTCCTCCCTTTGACCAGATTCAAGGTAAGATGTTCCTCGAATTTTCTGTGACCGATACAGGGATCGGAATCTCAGAAAATGACATGGCGCGCCTCTTTAAGCCTTTTGTTCAGATCGACAGTTCTCTCTCCCGAAAATTCGAAGGAACAGGCTTAGGCCTCGCCTTGGTAAGAAAATTGTCCGAGCTTCTGGGGGGAGCTGTAGCTCTTTCCAGCACCCAGGGAAAAGGGAGTACCTTCACAGTATGGATTCCTTATTATAATTGCATGCCCGAATCGCCTCCCATCGAATCTCCGCCCCCCCTCTCAATCCCCCCCATTCTTCCGGGAAAACAGCCTGTGGTGTTAATTGTTGAAGATGACGATCGGGCGGCAGACCTCCTTCGGGTTCAGATCGAAACCTTTCCCTGCCAAGTCGTGCGGGCAAAAACAGCCGAGGAGGCCATCTCGCTACTCGAAGAGACTATACCGGACCTTATCACGGTCGATATTCTGTTACCCAACATGGACGGATGGGATTTTTTAGCACGTCTTCGGACAATGGGAAGATTCTCTCATGTTCCCATTGTGATTCTTTCAATCATGACGGATATCGATCGGGGCTTCTCCCTTGGCGCTTCGGAAATTCTTCAAAAGCCCGTTTCGGCTCAAGATATCACCAGTACCCTTGAGCGACTTGGACTTTTCTGCTCTGAGCCCTCCGGAAAAAGAACCCGTGTTCTCGTGGTCGACGACGATCCCCAGGCTGTCGATATTGTTTCCATGTATCTTGAATCCGCAAACTGCAACATCCTTCGGGCAAGCAATGGCCGGGAAGCCGTATCGATGGTCCGAGAGTTTTTGCCAGATCTCCTCATCCTTGACCTGATGATGCCGGGAATGGACGGATTTGAGGTTGTAGAAGAAATTAAGGGGGATCCAAACACTTTAGCGATTCCGATCGTAATCCTTACAGCCAAAACATTGACTCCTGCCGACAGGGAACAGTTGAACGGGCATGTTCTTAAAATTCTCGAAAAACCTCGCTTCAACCGCGACCGTTTTCTTGGCGAGGTCAGGCGAGCCCTCGGCAAAAAGTGGAAAGGGTCTCAATGGGTCGAATAGTTGTTGTCGAAGACAACCCCCACAATATGAAGCTCGCAGTTTTACTTCTTGAATCGGCAGGGCATGAAGTCTTTCAGGCCAGCAATGGTCCAGATGGGATCGATTTGACAAAAAACATTCATCCCGATCTTGTCCTGATGGATATTCAGCTTGCGGAAATGGATGGATTGTCCGCCACCAAAGCCTTGAAAGAAGATTCCGATACATCTCATATCCCGATCTTTGCTTTGACGGCCTTTGCCATGAAGGGGGACGAAGAGAAAGTTCGCGCAGCCGGATGCGATGGCTATATCGCAAAACCGATACGACACCAGGATTTTTTGGCGAGGATCGCTGCCATTCTGTCTTAATGCTGCGCATTGATGGGAGCATTGATGCATTCTGAATCGGCAAAGAAGATATTGATCGTCGATGACGATCGTCGGAATCGGGAATTTTTAAAGACAATCCTTTCCGCCTCGGGCTATCTGCCAATAGAGGCAGAAAATGGAATGACTGCCTTGGAAATTGCCGGAAAGATGTACCCGGATCTCATCCTGCTCGACTGCATGATGCCGGATGTCGATGGGTTCTATGTTTCCCGTCAACTCAAGGAAGGAACTGCAACCCGAACGATTCCAGTAATCATGATCACCGGAATGACGGACCGGGAGTCCAAACTCCGGGCGCTGGAGAATGGAGTGGAGGATTTCCTTAGCAAGCCAATCGATAGGGCGGAGCTTCAGGTTCGCGTAAAGAATCTTCTGCGTGTTAAGGAATACAGTGATTTTCTGGCGAACTACAACCATCGTCTCGAACAAGAAGTGGCAGAGCGCTCCAAGGAGATCTTGTCCTCCTATTTCGAGACCGTCCTCACCATTACCCGTGCCGCTGAGTACAGGGATGAAGAGACCGGCGCCCACATCCGCCGCATTGGCATCTATACCCGTGAATTGGCTCAACTGCTCGGATTGAGTAAAGAATTTGTTGAAACCATCGCCACTACAAGCCCTCTTCACGATGTGGGCAAAATCGGTATTCCCGACCATATTTTATTTAAACCAAGCTCACTCCTTCCGGATGAACAGGTCATCATGAAGAGCCATGCCAGACTGGGAGCCGAGATTCTTGGTGGAGGAAAGAGCATTTCCAGATTTACAAAAATGGGTGCCGAGATCGCAAGATCCCACCACGAGAAATGGGATGGATCAGGTTATCCTGACAAGCTCAAGGGAGAGGAAATCCCTCTTTCGGCTCGCATCATGTCGATTACCGATGTATATGACGCCCTTCGGAGCCGACGTCCTTATAAACCTCCTTTTTCCCATCAAGAAACATGTCGGATCATCTTGGAAGGAGATGGTCGGACTGCCCCTACGCACTTTGATCCGCCGGTTCTTGAAATTTTCAGGAAGAATAACAAAATCTTCGAGGAGATTTTCGAATCATACCAAGATTGAACTGAGAATCCGTTGACATGTCGGACGCGACCCCGGAAATGCCTCCAGAACTGTAGACTGTTTTCCTTAAAGCATGAGGTTCAAGGCAATATGAGGACAGGAGACATCGCGATGAAGTGTGTTGCTGTCAGTCTCGAAACATTGGATCCCGAAGGGGTCGAGATCGTCTCAGATGTCACAGATTCTTTGGGAAGGCTTCTAGCCAAGGCTCCTTGCGTTCTGGAGCCCAACCTGAAAAAGCTTCTGTTAGCCCGCGGGGTCCGATACGTCTATATCAGAAGTTGTGCTGACACCCCCCGCTCTTTCGACAACGAGGCATTGGAAAAGGAGCTCGAGCTTCTTAAAAAAAGGCTTATCCTTCTCGCCCCACATGATCGCGAAGGGGATTTCGTCAAAATGGTTGTTGAAACAGTGCGCGGTGCATACCAGAAGGAAGAAGTCCTTCCGGAGCATCGTGACTGATGCTGAACATACCCGACTTCTTCGAATCATTCGACCGTCGCGGGGGATTTCCGGCCCTTCCTGAAGTGATCTCGGAGATCGTTCATGAAATCGATGCTGAACGAATCTCCATAGTGGATCTTGCCCGTCTTGTTCAAAAAGATATGTCTTTTGCAGTCCAGATCCTAGCCCATGCGAATTCTCCTGCGTACAATATGCCCAACCGGGTAACGAATTTGTCACTTGCCCTTCAAATAATTGGACTTCGCCCCCTCAAGGCTCTTTGCCTAACCATTCCGCTTTTCACTCGCTTCAAGCATATCATGGGACTTCCTGAGCTCTGGTACCATAGTCGAGTCACGGCTCTTTGTACGCGCATCGCCGCAGAAAAGTTCAGGCAAACCCTGCAGGTCGATGTGGAAGTCGCCGAAACGTTGGGACTGATTCATGACATTGGAAAGGTCTTTCTCTTTTTGGAGGCGGACGAGTTTATGCAATGCCAAATGCAGCTCGCGGACGATCCACAAACACTCCCCGACTGGAAAAGGGAACGTAAGGCCCTTCGCTTTGACCACAGCTTTATTGGAACCCGCTTCGGACGCAAGTTTAATCTCCCCCCCGCTATGCTAGACGCATTGCTGTATCATCACGAACCGGAAAAGGCCCAATACCAACAAGAGCTTGTTTATCTTTGTGCATTGGGAGACCAAGTTGCCACGATGATCGGGGCAATTCACCCCGACTTTCGTTTCGTCGAACCACAAATTCTTGAGATTCAGAAACGACTGGGACTTCTTCCTGTCCACTTTCAAGACCTGCTTCAAGAATGTGTGCGCCGATCATTGGGAATCTCTTTGATCGAAACATAACCTGTTTTCTAAAAGGATCCTAAATTTTTCAACCTGAAAAGATAGGGCAATTCCAAGTTTTTTCTTTGGGATTTCCACTCTTGAATTGAACATTTGTCCGCGCATAATGGAATGGTCAGTGCAGCCTGGGGTGGGATACCGGCTTCCAGCCAGGGATCCTGTTCGAGACAAAAAAGGGAGAGGCGCCAACAGCACCTCTCCCCCGAAACGAACAACCACCGCATTCCATTATGAGAGATCATGCTATATGGAGACTGGACTCAACTCAAGAAGACAGGAAGAAATGCCTCACGACTTTTAGGCCCGGCCATTTTTCCCGGTCAGGGGGCGGCGGGAGGACGTTCCGCCAGAGACTCCATGATCCGGACAGTCTCGGAGACCGGAACGGTCGCGGAGAGCGCCATTCTAAGAACGAAAAGGCTTCCGATCGCCACGAGCCCCATGTCGGCGAAGAAGGGAATCGTTCCGGTCCCTCCGAGCTTTTGGGGTCCCAGAAATAAAAGGGTCCACATCCCCGCGAAGTACGGGAGAACCCACCAGCTGTGGGCGATGCCGAGCTCGCGAAAGAGCGCGGCGGGAGAGCGCCTCTTCGGAGAAAGAAGACGGCCGGAAAGGTAGAGCCCCACCAGGACGGCAAGGGCCAGGACGGTCACCCGGAGAGTCTCGAACCCCGCCCAGAAGACGATCCAGTTGGAAACCACAAAGGCGAGCGGCGCAAAAAATCCCGCCCCCCTCAGGCGGAACGGACGGGGGGCGTGCGGCATGGCGCGCCGAAGCTGGAGGAGGATCACCGGACCCAGACAATAGGAGAGGACGGTGACGGAGGAGATATAGGCCACCAGACGGTGCCAGGAGGGAAAGGGGAAAAAGAACAGGGAGCCGACGCCCCAGGAAAAGAGGAGCCCGGTCCAGGGAACCCCCCGGGCGTTCACCGCTCCCAGAAAGCGGGGAGCCGAGCCCGTCTCGGCCTGGGCCATGGCGATCCGGGAGGCGGAGGTCAGGTAGATGAAGGCCGTTCCCCCGGGCGAGACCAGGGCGTCGGCGTAGAGGACCGCCCCCCACCAGAGCGCGCCCAGACTTACCGCCAGGGCCGCGAACGGACCCGTGACGCCCGAAAAGGAGAGATGGCTCCACCCCCCCCGCGCGAGATCCTTCGGGTCGACCGCCAGAAGAAAGGCCGCCTGTAGCCCCAGGTAGAGAAGACTTCCCACCGCGACAGAGCCGATGACGGCCAGGGGCAGGTTGCGGCCGGGCGATCTCGTCTCGCCGGCAAGGTCCACCGCCTGCCGGAACCCGAAAAAGCTGAAGATGACCCCGGCGCTTCCCACCGCGGCAAACATCCCCTCCAGAGTGCCCCCGGGAGCCGAAACCGAGAGATTTTCCGGGTGGAAGGAGAGGTGGAGAAGAAGGAAGATCGTGGCCAACGGGACCAGGAGCTTCCACCAGGTGGCGGCGCTGTTGACGAGGAGAACGAGGCGGATCACGAGGAAGTTGGTGGCGGTGACGGCCCCGAGAAGAAGGATCGCCGCCACAAACCCCCTCGCCGTCAGAAGTCCCGAGACCGGGTCCACGTACCCCGGAAGATAGTTGTTGGCGTAGGCCAGGATAGCCATGACCTCGACCGGGGGGACGGAGACGTAGGAAAAAAAGAGGATCCACCCCCACACCTTCCCCAGAAGGGGACCATTGCCGACATGGGAAAGATGGACGATGGCCCCGCTCCGGGGAGCGAGCGGACCGAGTTCGGCAAAGACCGAACCCAGAAGGAGGATCGAGAGGGCGCCGATCCCCCAGGAGCCCAGAGAGAGCGGTCCGGCCTCCCGGGCCGCATTCAGCGGACCGAAAAGCCATCCCGAGCCGATGATGGCGCCGAGGCTCGCATAGAGAAGGCCGATCGGGCCTCCCTCCCGGCGAAGGACTCCGGAGGACACCGTCTCCTACCCTCCGGTCGAGGGACGGAAGTCGTTGCCCGGAAGGATCTCGCGAAGAACCTGCCGAAGGCGGTGTGTGCCCGGGAGGTCGGGAAGGGGCGCGAAGCCGCTCGCGACGGTCAGGGAGGGATCTTGTCCCCGGGTCAGGACAAAAAGAAGAAGGGCCCGGACATCCCTCATCGTCTCCTCCGGAAGGTCGGGACTGACCGTCCAGAACTCGACCCCCGCCAAGGGATAGCCGCCAAAGGGACCTCCGCCGATGAGAGACCGGGCAAAGTCGTCGGGGAAGCCCGGACGATCCCCCAGCCTCTTCGCCGCCCGGCGGACCGTTTTCGTTCCCGCCGGGACATACTGCCCCTTGTCGTTTTTAAGCGAGGCCCGAAGAAGAGCGGTTCCCTTCGCCCAACTAAGCCCCACATAGCCGACCGCTCCGGGAGTCGCGAGAAGCGCCTTCCGGAGGGCCTTCGATCCCGCTACATTCAAAGCTCCCGGGATCCCGGGCCAGGAGGGAAGGGGCTCCGCTCCGACCTCCTCGCGCCAGAGACGGGAGAAGCGGGCGAGATAGGAGGTAAAGAGGAAGGTCGTCCCCGAGGCGTCGGCGCGGCGAACGATCCGGACCGGAAGATGGGGAAGGGCGAGCGACGGGTTCGCCTCCCGCAGGGCCGGATCGTCCCAGAAGGAGATCTTCCCGGCAAAGAGGCGGGCCAGAAGAGGACCGTCGAGCCTCAGGACGCTCCCCGGAGGAAGGGAGGGAAGATGGGCCGCGACCACCACCGCAGAGAGCGCCACCGGCACCTGGGCGAGCCCCCCGTCCTTTTTCTCCTCGCGGGAGGTGAGGAGGAGGTCGGAGGCCCCGATCGTCGCCCGTCCCCCGGAGGCGTTCCGGATCCCGGCCCCGGACCCGGGGTTCTGGACCTGGACCGTCGACTCAGGGTGCGCCTTTTCGTAGGCCGCGGCCCAGACCCCCTCGAGAGGCGCCAGCATGGAGGATCCCGAGAGCAGGATCTCCCCGGCCCGGGCGGGGGTCGGGGAAACAGGAAAAACGAGAAGAAGGGCTGGAAAAATAAGCCCGAAACAGATCCTGGAAGGTCGCATCGCTCCTCCTTGTCGGGCTTGTCGGGTCCTTTTGACCTCGTGCGGGGGTCGGACCCGCCCAAGCCCTGCCTTTTTGACTCTGGGGCAAGACCTTAGGACTTGACCATGGGGCCCCGGATCCTCCAAGAGGGCAGGATCGGGACGATTTCAGGACTTCTTTTTCGGCGGACGGGGGTTTTCGGGTTCGATGGGGCGGGGACGGGGCGTCCCGAGACCCGAAAGAAAGTATCCCGAATAGAACAGGGCGACCCCGAAGAGAAAGATCTTCAGAAGGACCATCATCGTCATGCTCTTGACAAAAAAAAGGACCACGTCGAGGAAGGTCACCAAAATTCCGACAAGCTGGAGAGCCCTCCCGGCCGGATAGAGAAAGTCACGCACCGAAGCTCCTCCCCGAAAGAGTGGACAGACAGAGATCCGCGATCTCCCGCGACCGGCGGGGATCGGAAGGGAGGCAGGCCACCGCGAGGGTGGTTCCTCCCGCCACCCGCGTGGCGGGAACGGCCAGGGAGCGGTGCACGGTGGCAGTCGCCACATTGGTGGGGGCGCCCCCCCGGCGCCGGGCGATACGGTCGTTCACCTCCGGGTCGTCGGTCAGGGCGAAGACGAAGCCGAAGCCCTGCTCGTCCCCCTCCACGTAGCGCCGCCTGACCCAAGCGATCCGGCCCTCCCGGGCGAGGAGGGCAAGGCCGGGGGCCGCCTCGGGGCTCACCAGCGTCACGCACGCTCCCGAGTCCAGAAGCCGGGGGATCCGCCGCTGGGCGACCCCGCCCCCCCCCACCACCAGAACATTCGCCCCCGCCATCTCGGCAAAGAGCGGAAAGTAGCTCACGAGATGAACCCCCTTCTCTTCCAGTAGTCGAGGAGGATCCGGGCCTTTTTGGCGTAGGGGCTCCCGGCCGACTGGCCGATGATCGTGCGCATCACCTCGGCCGCCTTCTCCCGCTTCTTCTCCCGGAAGAGCGACTTGGCATAGTAGAACTGGGCCCGGGGATAGATTTTCGCGTCGGGATACTTGAGAAGGATCGAGTGGAAGCGGTAGGCGGCGGCCTTGTAGAACTTCGTCCGGTAGTAGAACGCGCCCACGTAGAAGTGCAGCGACGCCTTCCTCTCCCGGCAGAAGGCCACCTTCTTCTGGGCCTTCTCGACGTAGGGAGAGTCGGGGTACTCGTCGATCACCTTCTGGAAGTCGCCCAAGGCCTTCTCGGTGGGGGAGGGATCCCGGTCGACCGTTCCGATCTGGTAGAAGTCGCACATCCCGATCCGGTACTGGGCGAAGGCGGCGAGCGGATGGGTGGGATGGAGCTCGAGGAAGCGCTTGTACTCCCCCCGGGCCTCGATGAAGTCCCCCTTGAAGTAGAACCGGGAGGCTTCGTCGAGAAGGGCCGAGGTGCCGAAGACCTTCGTCCGGAAGGAGTGGGTCGGCTCGTCCTTCGGCAGGATGTTCGTGAACGGGTTCCATTTCTGGAAGGCGTCGCTCATGGACTGGCATCCGGAGAGCGTCCCGAGGAAGACAACCGAAAGGGCAATGGCCCGGCCTCTCCGGCCAAACCGCCCCACACGCCGGGGCGACTCCCCGCCCTTGACGATCTCCCTTCCTCCCCCCACAATGACACTCATGACGCCGATCCTTTCCTTTTCGGAGGTCCCTCTATGACCTCCAGCCATTTTTCCGGCGGGCACAGGCCCGCCTATCTCGTCTCGGTCGGGCGCGCCGTGGGTCGGCGCGAGGTCCCAAACGACGAGCTCGCCCGCCTTTGTGGGATCCCCGCCCCTGCCATCCTAGCCCTGACAGGCATCAGAAGCCGCTCCTACGCCCCCTTCGAGGAGACGGAGGACCTGGGCGTCCGGGCCACGGAGGATCTCCTCTCCCGGCTTCCTCCCGGCGAAGGCGCCCCCGGGATCCTTCTTCTCGCCACGACCACGCCCGCGTCCCACATTCCCGCCACGGCCATGCGCCTCCACCGGAGGATCTTCCCGAAGGGAGGGCCTCCCGCCGTGGACGTGGGAGGTTCCTGCGCCGCCTTCATGACCGGGCTCTTCACCGCCCGAAGCCTCGTGGCCTCGGGCGCCTTCGAAAACGTCCTCCTCGTGAACGCCGAGAAGAAGACCGACCATCTCTGCCCGGTCCACGCCCCGGAGACGGCGCTCCTCTTCGGGGACGGGGCCAGTGCCGCCTGGATCTCGGCACGGCCTCCGGCCGGCCGCACCGTCCTCCGGCTCTCCCGCCTCCGGATCGGATCCGATGGGACCGGCGCCCCCCTCGTGACCTACGCTCCCGATCCGGCAAGCGGCCGGAAGATCCTCCGCCTAGACGGCGGGGGGCTCTTCAGAGCGGCGGTCCGCACACTCTCCCGGGAGCTCGACCGGCTCATGGAAGAGGAGGCGCTCTCTCCGGAGGATGTCGGCCTTCTCTTTCTCCACCAGGCCAACCGGCGCATCGTCCACGGGATTTCAAAGCGTCTTCGGATCCCCCAAGAGCGGGTCCCCCTGACGCTTCCCGTCCATGGTAACACGTCTTCGGCCAGTCTGGGGATCACCCTCGGAGAATTTTTCGAAAGGGAGGGGGCCTTCCCCCGGGAACCGCTTCTTCTCGGCGCCATCGGCGGGGGACTCACCTGGGGGGTCGGTCGGCTCGATCCGGTCTCATCTTAACCCTGCAGCCGTCGTCCTGCCACAAATGGAACCAGTCACTCGGCGTTCCCGTCAGGCCCGTTCGAGAACTCGTCTCCACATTCTGACCCCCCGAGCAAAATTTTCTTCCGCGCCAAAAGTCAGCCAAAAGTCAGGAGGTGCGGTCGCCGGAAGAGATCCCCTCCCCGGATCCCTTCCCCTCCTCCCCTTCCCACTGACGGATCCGGCGATGGAGAGAGGTGCGGTCCATTCCGAGACGAAGGGCGGCCTTGGCGATATTGCCTCCGCACCGGGAGAGAACCCCCAGGAGATACTCCCGCTCGAATCGTTCCCGGGCCTCCCGGAAGGGAAGGTCCTCCCGGCTCTCTTCGGAGGGCGCCGCCTCCGGACCGACTCCTCCCGAAGCCCCCCCGGAGGACCCGGAAGCCGGGAGCGCCGCCGGAGAGACGGGATCGAGGTCCCGGACCCCGATCTCGGGACCCGGGGCAAGGATCAGAAGCCGCTCCACAGCATTTTTGAGTTCGCGCACATTGCCCGGCCAGTCCCGCGACGAGAGCGCCGAAAGTGCCTCCCGGGAGAAGCGCTTCGGCCGATGGCCGTAGTCCCGGCAGAGACTCTCGACAAAGTGTTCGACCAGAAGGGGGATGTCCTCCCGCCGCTCCCGCAGGGAGGGAACCCGGACGGAGACCACGTTGAGGCGATAGAAGAGATCCTCCCGGAACTCCTTCCGGGCGATCATCGCGGGAAGGTCCCGGTTGGTGGCCGCCACCACCCGCACGTCGAGAGGGATGGGGCGATTTCCTCCCAGGCGGGTGAGCGAGCGCTCCTGGAGGACCCGGAGAACCCGGGCCTGGGTGGATGGGGCCATGTCCCCGACTTCGTCGAGGAAGAGCACCCCGCCCGAGGCCTGCTCGAACTTTCCCTGACGGCGGACGTGGGCACCGGTGAAGGCCCCCTTCTCGTGGCCGAAGAGCTCGCTTTCGATGAGCGTCTCCGGGATGGCGGCGCAGTTCACGTCGACGAACGGTCCCCGCGAGCGGGCGCTCCCTTCGTAAATGGCCCGGGCGACAAGTTCCTTGCCTGTTCCGTTCTCCCCGGAGACGAGAACCCATCCCTCCGTCGGAGCGATGCGCCCGATCAGCTCCCGAAGAGCCCCCATCGCCGGGGAGCTCCCCACCATCTCGTACCGGCTTGAAACCTTTTCCCGAAGGGCCCTGTTCTCCCGCTCAAGCCCCCGGAGACGAAGGGCGTTGGCCGCGACGGTCAGCACCCGGTCGAGGGAGAAGGGCTTCTCGATATAGTCCGAAGCCCCCGCCTTGAGAGATTTGACGGCCGTCTCGATCGTCCCGTGGCCGCTCATCATCACGACCGCGGGAGGATCCTCCCAGCTCCCGATCTCGTCGAGGAAGGAGAGCCCGTCGTCCTCGCCGAGCCAGACGTCCACAAGGCAGAGATCGGGGGGGTCCGTCTCCCCGATCCGCACGGCCTCCGGAAGGGACGCGGCCGCAGAAACGCGATACCCTTCGTCCCGGAGGACGGAGGAAAGGGTCTCCCGGATGCCGGCCTCGTCGTCGGCTACGAGGATATGCCTCATGGAGACCCTCCTTTGGTTCTGTCGGGGGAGGGGACGGGAAGATCGAGGGTGAAGACCGCCCCCCCACCCTCGCCCGGAGCGTAAATGATCGATCCCCGGTGCTCGCTCACGATGCGCGAGACGATGGCGAGCCCCAGCCCCGTCCCCTTTTCGCGGGTCGAGAAGTAGGGGAGAAAAATTCTCTCGACCGCGTCGGGGGCAACCCCCGGGCCGTCATCGGCCACCTCGATCCGGAGATGGTTCCTCTCAGGGTCTGAGGAGACCCGCACCCGGATCCGCCCCCGGCCGCCCATCGCCTCGATCGCATTTTCGAAGAGGTTGGAGAAGACCCTCCGGATCGCCTTGGGATCGAGGAGCAGGTCCGGAAGGCCCGACCCCATCTCCACGTCGAACTCCACCTCCCGGTGCGCCGACCGGTAGAGGACGACGCTCTCGAGAAGGACCGGCTCGACGGACGAAAGGACGGGACGGCTCTCCGGAAGGCGCGCATAGGTCGAAAACTCGTCGACCAGATGCTTGATCCCCGCCACCTCGGAGACGATCGTCCGGATCGACTCCTCGAAGACCCGGGGAAGGTCGGGAGCATTCTCCGAGAATTTGCGCCGGAGCCGTTCCGCCGCGAGCTGGATCGGCGTGAGAGGATTTTTGATCTCGTGGGCGATCCGCTGGGCCACCTCCCGCCAGGCCAGAGCCTTCTGGGCGTTCTGGAGGGTGGTGACGTCGTCGAAGACCACCACCGCCCCGGCGCCGGGGTCCTCGAAGCGGTTGTAGCGCATGCGGAAGGTCTGGAGAGAGCCGTCGACCTCCACCGTCACCTCCTCCTCCACATGGAGCCCTCCGGAGAGGATCACCCGGTCGATCCAGTGGTCGAAGGCGTGGAAGGCCGGATGGATGACCTCTCCGAGGGGCCGGCCCAGAACGAAGGAGCGGGGAATCGCGAGAATCTCCTCCGCCGACCGGTTGAAGGTGGTGACGATCTTTTCCCTGTTGAGGGAAAAGACCCCCGTCCCGATGTGCTCGAGGACCTTTTCCATGTACTCCCGGCGATGCGAGAGCTCGAGGTTCGTGTCGGTGAGGGTCAACGTTGAGAGGGCAAGATCGGAGGTCATCTGGTTGAAGGACTCCACGAGCGCCCCGAACTCCTCCTCCCCCGTCAGGGGAACCCGGACGGAGAGGTTCCCCCGGGCCACCTCCTCGGTGGCCTTTTCGAGGGCCAGGAGAGGGCGGGTGATGCGGCGGGCGAGGTAGAGACCGAACCAGACCGCTCCGAAGATGATCATGATGGTGATCATGAAAAAGACGAGCAGATAGGACTGACGGATGGGGTTTCGGAACTGCCGGAGCTCGTTGTAGTCGGTGAAGGCCCGGGAGAGCCGGGCGAGCGTCCGGGAAAAGTTCTCCGGCACGAGAAGGTCGGCGACCAGGACGGCGGGCCTCGGCGTCCTCCCCCCCGAAAGGGTAAAGGGAACCAGGGCGCGGACAAGCGTTCCGACCCCGCTTTTTTTGACGGCGACCCTCCCGGCGGGGGGAAGGTTCGACAGGAGAGGCCTTCCCGGAGGGTCGAGAAGGCGAACGTCGATGTCGAGGGAGCGGGCGAGACGGACGGGAGCCGCCCCCCCCACCTCATAGATCTCGAGACCCGAAAGCGCCAGACGCCTTCGGATCTTTTCGAGGAGCTCCCCGAGCCCCTTTTTCTCCGAGGACGGCCATCTTCCCGCGACCATGACAAGAGAGCGGGCCGTCCGGAGAGCGTCTCGCCGGACCTCCCCCTCGTAGGCTTTGGAGACGGTCGAGGAGGCCCGGAGGGAGTCGGAGACCGGGAAGGTGAACCATCTCTGGACCGAGGTGTTCAGAAAGCCCGAGGCCACGACAAAAAGAAGCAGGGAGGGGATCATGACCATGAGGAGGAAGGAGCCGATGAGACGCGCCTGGAACCCCGAGCCGAATCCCGTCCCGGACCGGTTCCAGTAGATCTTCACGACGCTCCGGAGGAGGACATAAAGAAGGAGAACCGCCAGGACGATATCGATGTTGAAGAGCAGTACGACGATCACCCGGGCCACGAGATCGGAGCCCGAGCGTCCCGAGGCGTGCTGGAACTCAAGGCCTGTGACGAGAAGGAAGAAGAGAAGTCCTCCGCCCACGAGAACGGGAGGCGAAAGAGAGGGGACTTTGGAAAATCGGGAGGGGGAGCGAGTTTCCCCGTCAGGTCCGGAAGAAGGGGAGACCATGGGCTACGAGACCCGGGCCAGCCGGCCGAGACCCGTCAAGAATGTCCCCCACTCCTCGGGCCGGGTGGGCAGGGGGAGGCGACCGGAGGCGCTGGCCGAGAAGGGGCCGAGGAGACCGTTGTTACCCTTTTCCCGAAGGCGAACGTCGGCCTGGGGGACAGGGGCAGTAAAGCGTGCCAGAAGACGCCCGGTAATCTTTGTCGTCCCCGCCGTGAGACGCACGGGATCGGCCAGAAGCCGGCCAGGACTGAGCGCGAGGATCATGCGAAGGTCCGAGAGGACCTCTGTGCCGACCGTCAGGGAGGGGGCACTCAAAACGGAACGCACCCGGAGGCGGTTGACCGGCCCGTGGAGATACCCCCGGAAGGAGAGCGTTCCGGCCAGGAGCGGGGGCGAGGGAAAAAGAGGTTCGAGCGAAGCGAGGCCAAGGCGGCCCCGCACGAACAGGCTCGCCTCGGGCTCGCGGTCGAAGGCGAGGACCTGGCCCGCAATCCTGAGCCGTCCCCCGGGGGAGGAGGCGACAATCTCCAGATCGGAGACCCCCCCCTGGGCAAAGGAGGCGGTGGCCCGGAGACGGCTCGAGACGAGAGTCCGGCCGGAGAGCGTTCCCGAGAGCGTCCCCGAAGGGATTTCCAGACGGAACCGGTTCATGAAGAGGTTGGGCCGCAGAAGGGCCCGGGCGGCATGAAGGGTCACCCCCATCTTCCTGTCGGGAAAGAGGAGGGAGAGGTCGGTGTCGGAAAAGGAGATCCGGCGGATGGTGGCCGAGGCGGAAAATCCCGCCGGACGGACGCCTTTGACCCACCGGGCAAGAAAGGCCCGGAAGTTGTCGCCGTCCTCCCGGGAGACGGCCACGACCCGGCCCCCCGCAACCGAAAGCCAGTCGAGCTCGATCACGCGGTTAAGAAGCGAGAGGGGGTCGAAACGGGCCTTGAGGCGCGTGATCGTGAGAAGAGGGGGAACCGGCTCCCCCCGTCTCTTCTCCGCTCCCCCGCCCGCCAGAGGACAGGCGACGGAGACCCCCGACATCACGATCACCCTCCGGAACCAGTTGATCGAAAGGGCCTCGGCGCTGACGGCACACCCGAAGGCCCCGGAGAGAGCCGCCTCGGACCGCACGGCGATCGAGCGCTCCAGGAGATGCGTCCCCTCGAAGGCCCCAAAAACGGCGCCGCCCAGGAAGAGGGCGAGGAGCCAGAAGCGTCGGTTCACGCCCCCGGACCTCCGCCCGCTCCTCCCCTGTCCTTCTGCCGCACGAAAAACATCTTCGTCTGATAGAGGATGTCCTTCATGTAGGAACGGTCGTCCTCGGCCATGGCGCTTCCCACGGCTCCGGAGACGAAGTCGATCAAATCGATATAGAGCCTGGCCGCCTCGAGGTTCCCTTCCCCTCCCGGGCGTCCGGTCTGGGGATCGATCCCCAGGGCGTGGACGGCCATGGCCCCGAGAATGGCGGGAATATGGCCAAGCCGCGGCTCCTCCCGCTCGACCGGACTCTCCGGGGCAGAGGGGGAGGGAAGAAGCGCGGACTCTCCGCGAGCCGCCACGTAGAGATCGATCAGGTCGAGATAGAAGCGGGCCTCGCGGGGGCTGAAGCGATCGTCGGGAAAACCGGTGGCGGGATCGACATAGAGGTGGGTCGCCACCATCCCGGAGAGAAGGGCGAGAAGCCGGCCCTCCCGGGCCGCCTCCGCCACCTCGCGCAGGCTTCTCTCTTCCGTTTGGGGAGAGGGGGCGGAGACAGGCTGAGCCGAGGCGGAGGCGGCCGGATTTTCCCCCCCGGCGCTTCCGGCGTCTTCGTCCACGTCGTACCGGACGCGCCGATCGTTTATAATAACCTTGGGTTCTTCGGAGTTGTTCTCCCGGCCATCGCTTGTCATTCGCGCCTCATCCTTCTAAGGGCAGGGCCCCATGCATACCTTCTGGAAAGTCTTTCTCCCCCTCTTCGTGGCCATCGACCCCCCGGGGGTCCTTTCGATTTTCTTCAGTCTAACACAAGGGATCGACCTCGCCCAAAAAAGAAGGACGGCATGGTCGGCCGTTCTCACAGCCTTCCTCACCGTCCTTTTTTTCGATATTTTCGGGACCCGGCTCCTCGACTTCCTGGGGCTCTCCCTCTGGGACTTCACCCTGGCCGGGGGCCTCCTTCTCCTGGTTCTCTCCGTCTCCGACCTTCTCAAAAATCAGGATCCTTCCACGGCAGGGCGGCCTCCGGGGCTTTCTCTCGGCTCGATCGGACCCGTTCCCCTGGGGATCCCCATCATCGCGGGACCCGCCACCCTTACGACCTCCCTCATCGTCTCGAAGAGCGTCTCGCTCTCCTGGGCCATCGTGGCCCTGGGCGCCAACATGCTGATCCTCATCGCCGTCCTCCTGGCGGCCGACAGGATCACGCGTCTTCTCGGGGCCCCTCTTTCCGCCGCCGTCGGGAAGATCTTTTCCCTTCTCCTGGCCGCCATCGCCATCCACCTGATCCACCGGGGCATCAACGGTCTTCTGGGGATCCCCGGAGGGTAGGAAACGATGGGATCCCGGTTACCAGCGGACGGAGGGATCGACAAACCGGATCGAGCGGGCAACCCCCGGGGTCCGCTCGATGAATCCCCGCTTCTCGAGCGTCACGATCATCTGGTGGACCGAGGGCCCGGAGACGAAAAAATGCGCCTGGATGCGGGACTCCGAGGGAGCGACCCGATACTCGTCGATATACTTCTGGATGAATTGGATTCAACCAACTTTTGCACAAAACGGACCGAATCATTAAACCATTAACCCATTACAAAGACCGGACGGTCGCCAGGGGCAAGAATAAGGTGAGCGGCTTGTCGGGAAGCGCTATAAAGCTGTGATGCTGGTAGAAGGCCGCTGCCGCAGTGTCTTTTGCATCCACTATCATAGTATAGGAGGCAATGTCCGAACTGGTGGCACGGACGAGCGCATCGGCAAGCAAAGCGCCACCTAGACCTTGCCCCTTGAAAGCGTTATCGACGGCTAAGCGACCCATGCGAACAGCAGGCACGGTCGGATAGCGCGGCAACCTCTTGCTGATGCTGGCCGGAAGATCGGTCAGCAGTAAGCTTGCCGATGCTAATGTGTAGTAGCCCGCGATGCGACTCCCGTCCACTAAGGCTACAAAACAGAAAGTCATGCGGCGGCGAACATCCTGGGTCACTTGTTCCCGTAGGTAGCGGTTCAACGGTTCCGAGTCACAGTCAAACAAAGTCCTCTCATGCGCGGCATCGAGCCGCGCAAGTTGGAACCGTGTCTGGTTCATTCAGCCCGCAAGAGCTTGCTGCGACGAGAGAAGGCGCGTTTCAACGCCTGGGATGGTTGCGGCGGGGACATCAATGCCTGGGCAAAGCACTCCTGATCGGTCAACGAGAGCCGGATCACTTCAGACTGCTCGAGGGCTCGTTGTGCGGCCTCCTGGACAGCGGCCACAACGAAATCTGTCATTGTACGCCCCTGAAGTTCAGCAACGCGCTTGAGCAGCGCATGTAGTTCGGGACTTATCCTGGCTTCGAGACGAGCGGTAGAAATGGATGCAGACATAACATTATCCTCCTGAAAAAACGATACGGCAATTAGCCGTATAAATCAATATCTCTAGAACAGGTCAACCACCCCGCAGTGAACGGCGGAGCTTGTCCCTGCTAGGCCGCTGGGCGGCCTGTACTGCGCGAGACTATAGGCGCATTGACCGGCGCCCTTGAAGCCATGTTCTTCGACGCATTCGTATCTG
>JAJYYA010000060.1 GCA_021801345.1 Nitrospirota bacterium | reverse complement strand
CCCGAAGGCGGTGAGGGGGGGGGGAGAGATTAGGAGCGTTATCTATAGAATACTGGAGGCGTTATTCCGAGACAGGCCCGAGGCGTTATCCATAGAAAGGGGTTCTAGGGATAACGTGGTGGGAGGGTGAGGAGAGGCTACTGGACGGTGCGCCAGTTAGCTCCGTCGAAAACGATATCCATCCCTGAATAATAGCAATTTGCTTTATCCTCGGCGACTCGTAAAACGCTATTGAAATCAATATAGCCATCTGCTATATTTTTTGTCATGGAACTCATCGGCTACATCCGACAATTTGGGGCACATGATCTCGCCAAGAATATCGAGACATCGCCCGCCTACCTTTCTCAGCTCGCTTATGGACACCGGAAAGCCAGCCCAAGGATGGCGAAGAAGATCGAAGATGCCACCGATGGCCAGGTCACAGTGGCCGATCTTCGTCCCGACCTTTCCGCGCTTTTCGGGACAGAAAGATCCGCCTCCTGACCTTACCAGCAGGAGCGCGTCAATCCCGCCTCTACAGCGAGAGCTCGCTGGAGCTTTTATGCGCCTCGCTCAGCTACATGGGGCTCGCGGTGCATCCGGCCCGTCACGTCTCGGTCGACCCGGCCTATCTTCGGGCTTTGAAGACCGTCGCCAAGGAGGAGATCCGCCCATGAAGAAATGCCCCGTCTGCGACAGGGAGATCCCGATCTCAAAGACGTACTGCTCCCGCGAATGTTCGGCTCAGGGATGGAAGTCTCTACACGCACCGATCCTTGGCAAGGAGACGCGGAGACGGCTTGAGAAGAGGAGGCTGTCCCGATGATGCCTGTCCGTATGCTCCGCCACAAATTCGGGGCCGTCCGGACGGTAAAGGACGGGATCTCCTTTCCCTCGAAAGCCGAAGCGCGATTCTACGACGAGCTGGTGATGCGGCAAAAGGGGGGCGATGTCCTCTTCTTTCTCCGGCAGGTTCCCTTCCATCTTCCCGGAGGCGTCCGCTACGTCGTCGACTTTCAGGTCTTCCATAGCGATGGGCGCGTGCGATTCATCGACGTCAAAGGGCTCGAAACCCCCGAATTCATCACGAAGAAGAAGCTCGTCGAGGCTCTTTACCCTGTCGAGATCGAGGTGGTGAAGTGAGAGGTTATCAGGCAAGCGTCGCGTGGGGATTCGAGGAAGCGCGGGAGATCATCGAGAGGTATCTGGGACGGCAATCATGACCGGCCAGACCCGTCGCCACAGCCTCCTCGAATCGTGCGTCAATGTGGCCGTCGGCTATCTTGTTGCCGTGGGCTCCCAGGCGGTGATCCTCCCTCTTTTCGGGATCCGGATCGGGCTCGGGGAGTCGGCGGAAATGGCCCTCTGGTTCACCGGGATATCAATTGTCCGGACCTATGCCTTGAGACGGATTTTCAACCAGATCACCCTTTCAAGGAGATAGACATGCGCGACAAATACCTGGAATACGCACGCCGTAAAAAAGAAATCGAAAAAAGGAATCTCTCCCCGCAAGAATATGATCGTCTGATTCTCCTTCTAGTGAAGGAGCTGGGACTATGAGCAAGACCCCCACGCTCCCCTCGAACATCAACACCGAAAAAAATCTGATCTCCTGCCTTATCCAGAAACCATCCCTCATCCGAAGTCTGGACCTCACTCCGGACCTTTTCAGCCGGGAGCAGATCCGGCGCATTTTCCTTGTGCTGGTAGAGATGGAAGAGGAGGGGCGCCCCATCGATCCCGTTACCCTCTCGGAAGAGATCCGGGTGCGAAAATGGGAATCCTTCTGCGGGGGGAGCGAGGAAATTCTGGAACTCTCCGAGATCGCCTTCACCACCTCCCACGCGCCCCACTACGCCGAGATCCTGTCCCGCATATCCCTCTCGCGCAAGATCCTTCTCCGGCTCAAGGAAGTGCAGGACGCATCGGACGACCCGGAGGACGCGGCCCTCAAGCTGTCGAGCATCCTCGAGATGGCCCAGAAGACGACGCAGAAGGTCTCCGAGATCGTCTCGGTCGCATCGATTTGGCCCGAGGTCGAAGGGCTTCACCAGGACGGCAAGAAGCGGGGTCTCTCGACCGGCTGGGGGGTTCTCGACGACTTCTACACCCTCCGGCGGGGGGATCTCACCGTCGCGACCGGAATTCCCGGAGCGGGAAAAAGCTCCTTCGTGGACAATCTCGCCATCAACGCCGCGCGGGATCACGATTGGAAGACGCTGTACTTCTCCGCCGAAAACTTCCCCGTCACGAACCACGTGGCCAACCTCCTCGAAATCCTTCTCGAGCTTCCCTTCAACCCCGGCCCCCACCGGCGCATGACCAGAGAAGAGATCGGGCAGGCGAAAGACTTCCTCGACGCCCATTTCTCTTTTCTCGACCCCCCCACTCCGACCGTCGATCGCATCCTGTCCTTGGCACAGAATCTCCTCAAAACGAAGCCCTTCGACCAGCTCGTGATCGATCCGTGGAACCAGCTGGACCACGACTACGGGGGAGGATCGGAGACGCAGTACATCGCGCGGTCCCTCGCCAAGATCCGGCGATTCGCCAGGACGCACCAGGTGCACGTTGTCATCGTGGCGCATCCCATGAAGCTCCAGAAAGAGAAGGGGCAGACCCACTATCCGGTGCCGACGCTTTACGATATCGCGGGGAGCGCTCATTTTCGCAACATGGCGGACAACGGGATTGTCTTATATCGGCAACCCCAGTCCGACGAAGTCGACATTCACATCCAGAAAATCCGCTTCAGGGAGGTCGGAAAGCTCGGCTCGTGCCGGCTCCGGTACGACCGACTCACCGGGCGCTTTCTGGACAACGGCCCCGCCTGCTATGACGATGGATGGTACCAGTAAGGCGGAATTGTGGTATCCTGTCACCGGCCCCGCAATTCATGGGCTCCAAAACAAAACCTTGGATTCCGACAGGGGGGGATGGGCTGGCCTGCCCGGGAGAGAGACCGTCTGCTCTTCTCCCACCCCCTTGACGGATTCCTTCAGACGGAGGTTCCTTGATGATGGAAGAAATTTTAGGAAATTTCGACTTACAGGAAGGGGAGGAACGATGAGAGAGTACGCGAGCGTTTCCCCCCTTGTCTGGATAGGAAAAACAGGAAAGGCCCTTCGGGGACATATGGAGGCCCAGATCCTTCAGCACTACCTCATTTCCTCTCCGCATTCCAATTCGATCGGGATCTACTATCTCCCGTTTTCCTACATCCTGAACGATACCGGCCTGTCCGAGAAAGGGGCTTTGAAGGGGCTTCAAAGGCTCTCCGAAGTCTCTTTCATGGGGTATGACAGGGACTCCGAAGTCGTTTTTGTGTATGAGATGGCGAAGTGGCAGATCGGAGAATCCCTCCATCCGAACGACAAGCAGGTCAAAGGCATCCAGTCTCTTTACGACAATCTCCCGGAAAACCCCTTCCTTTCTAAATTTTTTGATCTCTACGCCGATCGTTTTCACCTCAAAAACAGAAGGGGCTCCGAAGGGGCTTCCATGGACCTCCGAAGCACAGAGACAGAGACAGAGACAGAGACAGAGACAGAGACAGAGAAAACCCCCCCTACCCCCCCTCCCGGGGGGAATGTGAGCGTCGAAAAAACGGAGGGGGAGCCGAAACGCCGAAACGCTCAGGGGTATTCTCCGGAGTTCGAGTCCTTCTGGACGGCCTATCCCCGGAAAGAAGCCAAGGGATCGGCTTACAAGGCATGGCAGAAGCAGAAGCCACCCCTCTCTGCGTGCCTTTCCGCTCTCGCATGGCAGAAGAAGTCCGATCAGTGGTCGAAAGATGCCGGATCCTTCATCCCGCACCCGGCCTCTTGGATCAACGCCCGGCGGTGGGAAGACGAACCGGCCCGCGCCATATCTACCCCAACCAACCCCGTTTTCGTCTGGTAGAAAGGAGCCGTGATGCCGCGCTCTAAGGGCGACCTTGTCGCTATAAAAATCTCCACGGTCCCTATCAACTCACTCATCCCCTACGCCCGGAACGCCCGAACTCATAGCGATGCTCAGGTTGCCCAGATCGCGGCTTCGATTCGAGAGTTCGGCTGGACAAATCCGGTGCTGCTCGATGGTGAAAAGGGCATTATCGCTGGGCATGGGCGCGTTCTGGCCGCTCGGAAGCTCGGGATTGAAGAAGTTCCCTGCATCGAGCTCTCTCACCTCACGGAAGCCCAAAAGCGGGC
>JAJYYA010000061.1 GCA_021801345.1 Nitrospirota bacterium | reverse complement strand
CTTCGTGGCGAGGGTCCTCAGGGAGGCCGGGATCGCTACCCTGCTCATGGATCTTTTGACCGAAGAGGAAGAGGCCCTCTCCGAAACCCGGTTCGACATCCGGCTTCTGACGGAGAGGTTGGTCAATGCGGCCAATTGGGCAAAAAAAAGTGAAGAGACGGCCAGAAAGCCAATGGGTTTTTTCGGGGCCAGCACAGGAGCCGCGGCGGCCCTTGAAGCCTCAGCCCTTCTCGGGTCGGAAATATTTGCCGTCGTATCCCGCGGAGGCCGGCCTGACCTCGCGAGCCTTTCGGCTTTGACCAGGGTCACAGCCCCGACACTTCTTCTGGTCGGCGAACTCGACCGGGAGGTGATCGACCTGAACCGGGGGGTCTTCGGATCCCTCCGGTGCGAGAAGAAGCTGGTCATTGTTCCCGGCGCCACCCATCTCTTCCCGGAGCCCGGGACCCTGGAGGAGGTCGCCAGACTGGCTTCCGGCTGGTTTGTCAGCCACCTTCCCCCGAACGTCTGAGAATTTCTTCGACCTCCGCGTCCGAGACCTGGGGAAAGTTCGAATAGAACTGGCCCACCGCATGGAAGAACTCCGGGACATAAAGACAGACAAGCTCGTCGGCATAGGGCCGAACCTTCTCGAGCGTCTCCTCGGAGGCGACCGGAACCACGCAGACAAGCCAGGAAGGGTTTTGGGAGCGCAGGGCATGAAGGGCCGAAATCATCGTCGCCCCCGTGGCCAGCCCGTCATCGACGGCAATCACGATCCGTCCCTTCGGATCGATGGGAGGGCGAAGCGGCGTATATCGCTCCCGCCGCTTCCGGATTACCGAAAGCTGAAAGCTCTTCTCCCGCTCAAGGTATTCGGAATCTCCCCCGGCCGCCTCCGCATAGGGGGCGATATAGGTCCACCCCGACTCCGCAACCGATCCGATGGCGAACTCGGGATTTCCCGGAGCCCGGAGTTTCCGGACGAGGACCACATCGAGATCTCCCGAGAGCTCCCGGGCCAGGATTTCCCCGATCGGGACGGCCCCCCGCGGGATCGCCACCACAAGGGGGTGGCGCCCCCGGTACTTTGCCAGAACCCGGACAAGCCGGTGGGCGGCCTCGATGCGGTCAGAAAAGATCATGGATTACCTCCCTTCCCCGGAGATGGCCGGGATGATCCCTCACCGGCCGGAGGCCCGATTCAAGCGGATCAGGCGGCCTGTCGTGGCCCATCATACCCCAATAACCGCTCGTCCGTCCCCTTTGCGGTCCCTTACCTTAAAAAGAGACTCCAGAGGAGGCTTCCGAAGAGTGCATATTTGATCGAGGAATAGACCGACCGGTTCCAGGCCTTGATCCGTTTGCCCAGACGGCGTACCGCATAGATCCCGCCGAACAGCCGGTTAGAAAGGCTGACCGGCTCGCCTTCCACGTTTTTGCTGAGCCCCTGGCGAAGCAGAAATTTTCAGACGCTCCGGTTGAACAAGGTCGCCACAAAAGGCCAAATTTTGCGCTCGATGTCGCAAAAGAGGATGAAACGCGGCCTGTCGGTCAGGTTCTGGGCGGTGTGGAAGGTTTCGTCGAAAAGGATAGCCTCCTCTTCCCGCCAGAAGGCGGGAATCCCGTCCACGACAATTTTGAAATCAGGTGAGTTGGGGGTGCTGAGCCCCCAATGGTATCGCCGGGATCCGGGGGTAAGGATCCCGGGGAAAAACAGGGTCTAAGCCCGGGGGAAGCAGTGTGGCCATGGAATCCAGGACCGAAGGAATTTTCCCGAGAAGCTCCCGGCCCGGGAACACCTTCTTCGCCTCCCCGAGGGCGGTCAGTCTCCTTACAAGGTGAGCCAAAACCTTTTCCTCCGATTCGGAAGAAGGAATCAAATCCCCAGGCGTTATAGCCCGAGGCTGCCTTGATCTGGCCGGGTTCAAAAAGCCCCAGGGCTTCCTCCCGGATGGGTGGACCAGTTTTACGTCAGAGTCCCGAGTTCGGGGTATTTCTTAAGCGAAACGTAGGGGGTCGTCGGCACCCGGGAAAAGAGAAGCCTCAGGACTTTGTCGTGGGAAAAGGAAGCCGAATGACCGGTGAGCTTGCGACAAGTGAAACACTGGAGCTTTCCCCGGTCATGGGTCACAAGTGTTGATCCGGAAAAGAGCGCCAGAATTCCGATTTTCCAGGGAGACAGATGAAAGGAAACGGCGTGATGAAGCATGGTCATTCCTCAAAAATTGTCACCGATGGCCGCCTCATGGCGGTGGCTCTTTCCAGAAGAGCGCATTCGGGGATCTCTTGGCCGGGACTCTGTTAAATTTAAGCGGGCTATAGTTTGAAATCAATCAAAAGGGCCTACCGGAGACTGTCAATCCCTCAAATTCCCTTAACGGAATGACATTCCGTTGGCCCTGTCTCTTCTTTACATGAAGCGATTTTTCCTTAACAGGAGAGATCCCAAGTCAAGCCTGAATTGTCAGGCTAGGGTATAGCCTGGATCCTTGGGCTGTCTTGAAAACTGACCCGAGGTTTCCCTTTCATTCCGTTCCGATCGGGATCGCCTTGGGCGGAGTCCCGGGACGTTTTTCGATGCGGATCTTTAAGACCCCGTCCTTCATGGTCGCCTTGACACTGGCCGGATCGGCATCCTCCGGAAGGGTGAAGCTTCTGAGAAAGGAGCCGTAGCAGCGTTCGATCCGGTGATAGCGGACTCCTTTCTTTTCTTCCTTTTCCTTTTTGCGCTCGCCGGAGATCGCGAGCACCCCGTTTTCGACGGTGACCTTCATATCCTCCTTTTTCACCTCCGGAAGCTCCGCCGTGACCAGGTAGGCCTTGTCCTCCTCGGCCACATCGACTGAAGGCGACCATTCAAAGATGGAATTCTCCCCCGCTCCTTCCCGGATCGCACCCTTCTCCCGGCGACCGAACCAGGGGGCCATGCGACGGCCGAACTCCTCGAACTCACGAACCGGATCCCACTTCAAAAGACTGCTCATCTCAGTTCTCCTCCCTGACTGACCTTCATTTATTCCGGATCCAGGCCGGCCTTCCTTGCCCCTGACCTTCCCGGACCCTCCTTCCTTCTTGGCTTCCATTCCTCCGCAGCAGAAGGAGGCTCCCCGAAACCGGCCTCTTATGCCACAGAGGGGGCAGGCCCTTCCCTGCCGAAGAAGCCGGAGCTCCCAGAAGCACCATGAGTCTTTCCGATCCGCTCCAGCACAATGTCCAGCAAATCACCTCCCCAAGAGATGTCCTTCCGGTCATAGCCCACGACATGGCGGGCCACCAGGCTCTCTCTCACGGACTCCCTGTCGAGCCCGAAAAGATCCATCAAGGCCTGGGCGATTTCCCGGGCATATCGCGCCAGGTCCCCATGATGGTGACCCATCCCTTTTTTCAAAGGCAGCCGGGGTTCAAGCCTCCCCAAAAAGGCTTCATAGTCATGGTCGGGCTCTGTCATCGGGACACTTTTGGCCCAGGAGAGGGCCTTGTCGTAGACGGTTTTTTCGACCGCGAATCCCCGGATCCCCTTTGCCAGAGGATCCCCGTGGTTTTTCGTCAGGACGAGAGCCGTTCGCGGGCAGAGGAAAAATTGCAAAAAATCTTCTCCGGCCCCGGAAGATTGCAGGTACTCCCAGACGGAGAGGACCTCGCAGGAAAGTTTCCCGGGATTTAGATCCCATCGCTCGAACATCTCGAGGGCCTGGAAGGGATCCACGGAAATCCGAGTCCCCTCCTGATCGACAAAGAATCTTGAGTTTACAAGAACTTCGACATTATGGTCCGCATAATAGGCCTCCGCCAGGGCCTCGTATCCGGTCAGGAAAATCGTCACGGCAACCTCCTTCCATGGAGGATCAAGGGTAAGGATTGATGAATGCCCCCTTGTCTTAAACAGGAACCGATCTCACCGGGACAGCAACAGGGGCAACGGGCATTGTCTCCTTCTCATCGGTCACACCGCGTGTTCTGTCAGCCATGCGCCATCTCGTGATGGGCGAACACAGCCTTGAGGAGGGGATCGAGTGAGTGCAAGGGGACTGCCGGTTTTTTTCGTCCCGCTCCGGGGGAAGCGACCGAGACCAGATCGCCCAGCGAGAGCAGTCCCACCAGGCGGCCCTTTTGGTCGACGACAGGAAGGCGCCGGACTTCATGCTCCCGCATGAGATCGAGAGCCGTCTCCACCGGATCGTCAGGATGGCAGGTCCATAGCTTCTGTCCATGGATG
>JAJYYA010000007.1 GCA_021801345.1 Nitrospirota bacterium | reverse complement strand
GGAGTCCGCCGGCCAAAGTACGCTTATTCGTCCAAATTCCCGGAAAAGGAGCGCTCAGGTTACGCAGGGGGAAAGCAGGCGACTTTCGACATACTCTGGAGGCAAGAGAGTCTTGACGCCAAATCACGGCGTCTCATCCATTTCCGAAAAAGAAACATCAGATGGAGCAGGACTCATGCATTTGAAATACGGAAGATTTGACGCAGATATTGGACGGGAGAGTTATGGTTGCAGGAGCAGCATACAGATCCTTTATGACAAAGGATGACCGATTCATCACCCCAATCGAAGGTTCATTTCGGCGATCGAGAAGAGGAACAATTGTGGGCTATGGGTTGGTCAAATTTCCGAAGGGAAACTGGTAAGGAAAGGCGCCGTGTCGAGGTTCCCCTCAAACCTGCCAGTATCGACGCAGTCACGGCGTGTTTAAATATTAGAACAGGCGGTCATGCAGGTCAACTCTCTCAGATTTTATTCGCACTGTTGGGACAAGAAAATCTCCAATGGGCTCATTGCAGAAACAAAAGGAGAGAACATGGGACGAGGGGGACTGGGACTTTTCCTGGTTGCGGGACTTGCCCTTCTTGTCCCGGCGAGAGCCATTGCGACGATGGACGGGAGCCTCGCCAGCATGGGGCGCGACGCCGCCCGCCTGAGCATGGAGACCGGAGGGCTGTCGCCCTGCCCCCTTCCGAAGGGGATGTTCTCCGGAGTCGGACGGGGGGAATTCCCCAAAGACGGGATCGCCTCCCTGTGCATGTACGGGGAACTGGTCTCCTACCTGCACCATACGAAGATCCGGGAGTATTTTCGGCTTCTCCCCCCGGAGAAGGTCTTTGCCGTCTACTGGGAAGGAGCTCTCGATCCGGGGATCTTTTTAGGTTCCGCAGCGGCGGGACTGACCCGGTCCCGGGAGAAAAAGGAGTGGCGGACGGGGAGGTTTTTGTATATCGCCCACGGGACCGGAACCTTCGTCGTCGACACGACACTTCTTCCCCCGGGACTCGACCCGAAGCTCCTCTCCCCGTAGTCCGTCCTCTCCGGGAGCACCGCCCCTTCCCCCTCCCGGAGCCGGACGGCGGAACTTCCTCCAAAGAGATAGGGGCTCCGGGACGTGGCGTGCGTCCGAAGACGACGGCTTCCCGATTTTGAGCCGGGGATTTCTCTTTGGGATTCTTTGTGGAAAAATAGCCTCGGTTTTCTGACCGATCCGGGGGGAACCCCGCCAATCAAAGTTCGGGGAGAGGAGCGACCATCCGTGAACAGTTCCAATACTTCTATATCGAGAGGCCGAGTGGTTTTCCGGAATATCCAAGGAACAGTTCCTCCTTACTGGCGAGAACTTTCCCCCCCTTCTCTCGCTCTTTCGATTTGCTTCGTCCATTTTCTGGCTCGCGAAACAATATCCCGGCTGATCCGTTCCAGAAAAACTTTTTCCTGCGGACTTATGTTCTGAAACGCATCGATCCTTCGCGTCTCTTCGATCGTTGATTCCACTTGTGCCGCAAAGCCCAAAACGATACGGGACAAGTGGTCTTTGCGAAATCCGATCTCAGTCGCAAAACGATCCCAGTGAACCTTGCTCAGAACTCCGGGACGACGTTCCCCCCCGACCTTAAAAGCCAGGTTTCGATCTGTTTTCTCGTAAACAAACGTATTGACAAGATCATAGAGTGGCGCAGGAGAGAGTCTTCCCTTTTTCCAAAACAACGATATGTTTTTCGCATGGTGATCCATGTTCCCGCAAAGAGCCGAAAAAATATATCCACGAACAATAGACAACGTCGCCACGGCGGGCCTTTCTGCGTACTCCCTGACAACGTTAAGAATATCCGCAAGGGACGGTCCTCCGTCGGACTCATATTTTTTGTCCGGGGGGATCCCCAAAATTTGGCACGTGTCTATCTGCGGGATTTTGAAGACTTTTTCTCCCGAAGTCTCCCTGTCAAATCTTGTGACAAGCACGGAGGAGAGCTCCGGCCTGTATTCGACGTCTGCGACCGTTAATCCGGCCGTTCTGGCGAGGGTCATGATAAAGGCTTCGTTCAAGGCAGATCGTGTCACCGATCGTACGCCGAAGATGTCTGGCTTCAGAATATGCGTCGACGGAGCCCCATTGATTGGAATAAACAAAGCTGTGCCTGAGGCGCGCTTAAAACAAACGAGCTTTTGCTGCACGCCCGGGAGGGAGATTCGATATCCCGGATAGTGTTCGACGACAGTCTGGATCCCCTCTTTAAGCAGAGTTCTAAGCCTCGCTTCAGGAAGAAGAACATAGCTTGGGGGATCGCTCTGAGGGTCGGGGACCTCCTCGACGCTGTATTCTCCGGCAAGATCCCGGCCGAATCTTCGCAATACCGTCGTCATTCCGGAAATGTGAAAAACTTTTTCAAGTATGTCGCGAGAAGATCCTTCGGAGAGCAAATTCTCGAAAAACGCCCGGCAGTCTTTCTCCGGGAAGGGTTCTAGACGAAGCGGCAACCTCGGAGAAAGCGCCTCCGCGTCCGCGGACAAGAGCCACTCCTCGGAATACAAGAACATGGGGCCTTCGGCAAGATCCAGAATTCTTCCCACCAGTCGGTTTTCCTTGAGAACAGCCAGATCAGCCATGGGAGTCGGATCCTCTCTCCACCAGCAAAAGATCAATCCCAAGCAGATCAAGCGCAAGCAAAATCTTTCCGACCTGCGCCGTCGGCTTTCCTCTTTCGATATCGGTCAGGAGTCTCGATCCCGCGCCCATAAGGCTCGCCAGATCCTTTTGTGTCAGGCGCTGACTTTTTCTCACGGCCCGAATTGTTTGACCTAATTCGTATGCCGTTCTCGTCGGTCTTGTCGCACTCTTCATCTCGCCCTCCCAAAATTATACCGTTCGGTATATTTTAGCAGGGGCGACGCGCAAAATCAAAGAAATTCTACCGAAAGGTAAAATGACCGAGAGGGAGGAGAAGCAAGGTCGCGCCTTCAGGGAAGGAGAGCGGAGAGGAAGGCTCCCTGCGAGGACGGCCTCAAAGAACGGGGGACGGACGACCTCTGGAAAAGTCGGGAGAACGAACTTTCATGGGATGCGAGGGCCCCGGCGATCTTCCCGGTGTCTTCGCAGAGCAGAACGCCATGATGGAGGCACCGATTTACAACGTGCCATCGGCCGCCGACAGGAGCCGTCTTTGACGTCACGGCCGTCGCAAAGCGTCGAGAAAGGCTTCCCCTCCACGGGAAACTGGCCCAAAAAGTGGGGAGACGTCAGGGAAACCCGTGACGCGAGCCCCCTGTCACCTGACGCGCGCCACTGTTTCCGATCGTCCTAGGCCTTGCAGGAAGTGTTGGGAACAAGCCCGGAAATTCCGTGCATGAGCCCAAGGAAGGCGGCCATGTCCCCCCCGCCACAGACACTGTTCCCCTCCTTTTGGAGCTCGCACAGAGACTCTTCTCCCATGCGCTTGCCGTCAGAGATTCTTCTGTTCTGCTCGCCCGCCCGGGCAGTCCTCTCGGCCGTGCCCATCATCACCTCAATCCCCTTGATCACATCCGAAAGATGTCCGATCTCGCCTTGAAGCGTCCGGATCAGCATGCGCAGGATCGGGGTGAGAGTGTTTGAGTCGTCCTCGAGGATTGCCGAGAGACTTCGGGTAAAGCGTGCCTCCCCCACCGGAACCGCCAACCCTCTCTCCAGAAGAAAAACCCTGATACGCGACGTCAGAGCTGTCCTCTCCTCGAGCATCACATGCCGGACGGCGATCAGCATTGCCAAATCGACCGCATTGGATGACCTGAAAGGGGCAGAGGACTTTCTCAGGTGAGATGAGGCCCGTTTAATGGACTCGGCTTCGAAATATTTGTTTTTTGACGAGTGGGAATCGCATGTGAGCGAACTCGGGGGAATCGCAATCGGCGTATGCCCCAGCAACCAGCAGATATCCTTCAGCCACTCCCTCTGTCCACAGGCCCTCATCGCCACGGTCAGGCGGGGAAGGTCGGGCCGGGAGAGCCAGTCACTGAAACTTTTCAGGCGAAATGTCCTTCGCATGATCGTCTCCCCCGCGGAGTCGAGCCCCACCACGTAAAGAGTGCTCCCCGACTGATCGACGCACACCAGAACAAGCCTGGACTCCTGAGACACATCCATTTTCTTCTGAGTCTGAACCTTCATGCGTTCTCCTTTTCCATTATGAGAGGAGGCGGCTTGGCCCTCTTCGGGTCCTCACCGAAAGGAGCTTCTTCCGCCTCCGTCGCTCTGCCCCTCATTGTCTCAAAAGCCTTAAAGACTCCGTCATCATCGATCCCGACGCATCCCTGTCTGAGACGGCGTTCAGGGGCTTCCTGCAAGCTTCGGCAATGCCGTCAAACCGGTTGCCACTCCGGGGAGCTCCGTCACGGTGTTGCTGAGGTTGTTGGCGATCCAGACATTCCCGGACGCATCCACCGCAATCCCCTGGGGCCCTCCCGGAGCAGGGCTTTCCAGAAGGTTCACGGCGCTGGAGACCGCGTACCCGGACGACTTCGTCAACTCGGTCACGCTTGCCCCCACGCTGTTGGGGGTGTAATTGGCCACCCAGATATTTCCCGCGCCATCCACCGCAATCTCCGTGGGCGAATTGAACCCGGTGCTTCCGCCGCTAAAGTTGGCAAAGGTTGCCGTAGGGGTCGCCCCCGCGGACACAGTCATCTCCGTCACACTGTTTCCGCTCGTGTTGGTAGTCCAGATGTTCCCCGACTGATCCACAGCGCTCGCATCGGGAGCCGAAAAACTCGCAGAGGCAAAGTTCCCTCCTCCTGAGGCCCCTCCGCTTGAGGATATGGCCACTTCCGTCACGCTGTTGCCATTGTCGTTGGGGATCCAGAGCCTTCCCGACAGATCCACCACAAGGCCGTCGGGCCCGTTGAGATTGAGTCCGGTCGTGGCATTGCTGACGTTGACGGCCGTGGAGGCGAGATAGTTCGGGGCCAACAGTTCCGTCACACTGGCATTATGGTGGTTGGAGACCCAGACATTCCCCGACCCGTCGATCGTGAGCCCGTCGGGATGGGAAAACCCTGTCGTCCCTCCCGAGATATTGACGGCACTCTGGGCCGAATAGTTCGACGAAGCCAACAATTCCGTCACGCTGTCGTTGCCGTAGTTCGGGATCCAGATATTTTCTGCCGCATCCACCGCGATCCCGTTGGGGTTCGAAAAGTTCGTACTCCCTCCGGAGATATTCACCGCACTCTGGGCCGAGTAGTTCGACGAGGCCAAGAGTTCCGTCACACTGTTTCCGCCGTAGTTCGGGACCCAGATATTTCCGTGTCCATCCACGGCAACCCCCATGGGACCATTAAACTTTGTACTTCCTCCGGAGATGGTGACTCCCGTAAAGGAGCCTCCCGCGCCTCCTCCTCCCCCCCCGCCCGAAGCGCCTCCTCCCCCGCACGCCTCCAGGAGCAAAAGGGTCGCACCGATCATTCCTGCCGCCCATTGTCGCCTCTTCAACGTACCCTCCATTCGCGCCCCCTTAGCCCTCGGGGCAACAGACATTTTTTGAATGCTCCGAAGCCCCACTCCGTCAGGGAAACACCCTGTCCACGGAAAGCGCCCGGAGGCCTCTTTTTCGTTATCCGATCCGAACCCTTGATCTCTGCCCTTCGACGCCGGCAAGGATCGAGAGCTTTTTCCCGGAACCCGGCATCCCCGTATCACAGCCCCCTCGAAAGAGTATGGACGAGGAGTCCTTCCCCCCTTCATCGCATGCACCGCGATTTGGGAAAAGCCGAGAGTCTCTTCCTATAGCCATAGCAAGACCCGTGCCTTCGTGAAACCACATTCAACCCGAGTGCCAGAACTCTTTATGCGACGGGAATATGGGGCCGTTTCCTGTCATCGCCGCTCTCTCGCAAGAAGCGGATTTTCAAAAATCCGAGACACCTTGTCGCAACTTTTTACACTCGATCCGGGGGGGGGCGCGTTCAGCCACCAACGCCCCCTGCCTTCTCCGAGCCTTTGGGGGAACATGGTCATCCCTGGCGCTTGCTGTCTGGGAAAAACCTGCCCGGAGAAGTTCCGCGATTCTTCCATGGCGGGGGGAGGCGCCTTGAGTGCAGAAAAATGGGGAGGAGGGAGATAAAAAAGAGGGTGCGTTGTCGCCCGATCGCGGCTTTGCCGGCCGATTGCCGAGCGATTGGCGGCCGATTGCCGGCTTGTCTCCAAAAACCGGAGAGTCGGATTCTCGGAACACGGGAGCCGGCTCTCCGGTTCGGTTCAGGCAGGCTCCCTTAGGCGCGGCGGCTGAGAGAGTCCCAAACCGATGTCGGTACCGATCCCGGCCTGAGCCCTGGAGGGACGGTCCTGACCGGCTCGAGAGGGTTTTGGGAGAGGCCCCCGCGGCCGTTTGAGAGCCGATCCTCGTCGTCTTGGATCATGCATTTTGTCGACTTGCAGGAAAAATCGGGCAGGCGCCGCCCTCCTGGTCCGGTGCGGGAAGAGGGGCCTGCCGACCGGATGATTCCTGTTTTTGCCCTTCCATGGGACTCTCCGGAAAGAAGATCTGAAATCGTGTTCCGGAGCCCTCCTCGGAGTAGACGTCGATCGTCCCCCCCATCTGCTCCACGAGAAGCTTGACGCTGAAAAGCCCCAGTCCGGACCCCTTCTTTTTCGTCGTCTGAAAGGGGCGGAACAGACGTGTTTCGATAAAGTCCTGGGACATTCCCGGTCCATTGTCGGAGACCTCGATCGTGACACCCTTGCCGGCTTCGATCCGGCTTCCGATCCGGATCACCCCCCGGTCCTCCACCGCCTCCCGGGCATTGATCAAAAGATTCCGGAGAGAGGACTGGAAGGTCTTCGGATTTCCGTGGACCAGGGAGACGGGCTCGAGGTCGAGCTCGGTTTTGAGATCCTGGAGCGTTCCCCATCCGAGTTCCCGGAGGGTGGAGCGAATGAGGAGATTGGGATCAAAGTCGGTCTGATGGGTAAATTCCTGGTTGAAGGGAGAGAGAAACTGCTCGACGGTCGCCCCGATTTGCTCCGACACATTGTGCAGCCCCGCAAGAAGCTCGCCCTGGAATTCGGGAGAGTCGATATGCCGGGTCGCATTGTGCAAAAGAAGCTTGAGTGCGATCCCCGAGTTCTTCAGGTCGTGGAAGGCAAAGGCCTTGAGGCCGCTCAGCAGGTCGGACTCCCGGGACCAGGCCAGTTCCCGGGAGAGGGAGGCGCTGCTGAGAAGGCTTCCCCACTGGACAGAGACGGCCTGAAGAAAAAGGCGGTCTTCGAGCAGGGCGCCTTCTCCGGAGGATCGGGTGCGAAGTCCCAGAAGGCCGATCAGCTCCGAACCGACGACAAGCGGAAGAACCCATGTGGCGTTGAGCTGGCGAAAGAGGGCTTCTCCGGAGCTTTTCGCTTGGGGCTCGGGAAAGCTCTGGGCGATCTCCGACAGATGGAGCGGCACTCCTCCCGATAGAAAGCGGACAATGGACTCCTCAAGAAGGCTGCTCTCTCCGATCAAGCGGGGCACACGCCAACCCGAGGCCTGCTGCGGAATCACCCTGACAGGGGAGGCGGTCGTCACCCGGCAGTAGACGATCGTCTGGGCAAAGGTGATTTCCCGGGTCTGATCGAGGAGCGTCGGAATAAGCTCGGTGAGGCTTTTGGACTCGGCCAGGGCCCGCGTGAGCGTCATCCAGGCCTCCCGGTAGTCGTAGCGGTTCGCATACAAATGGAGGCCGAGGAAGTCCTCCACCTCCCGCCTGAGGCGCTCGGAGGAAAAGACGACAAGAAAAAGACTGACCCCCAGGAGGACCATGAGGCTCCCCGAGAGGGCGGACCAAACGGGACCCAGTCCGGCCAGTGTCGCGGCGAGCCCCCCCAGACCGATCAATCCGGTGCCGACGACCAGAAGCAGAAGGGAGCGGTTGATGACGGTCCGGGAAAGGGCCAGGCCGACTTCCTGGACCCGCTGGATGAGAAAGGCATACAGAAAAAAAAGATCCATGAGCACGAGCCCGACCCCTTCGAGCATCAGGAAGGAGCGGTCGAACCCGCGATCTGCGATCTGGTTTGCATGGACCACCAGGACGGAAAGGCTCCAGAGGCCGACTCCGATCAGCGGATACTTGATGTTCCAGCGCTCCATTTTCGATGCCGCATGGTAGGTTCGGACCATCTGATAGAGTCCGAACAAAAAGAGCGTGCAGAGAAAAAAGCTGAGCAGCGTGTCCGCAGTCCCCCCCAGAAAAAGGACGGTCCCGCTCTGGGGAATCAAGACCACCCGCACCAGGGTGGGAGTGGAGAGCGCGACGCCGACGGCGAGGAGAATTCCGGTCAAAATCGGAATCGACTGCCCTTTCCATCCTGAAAACAGGCCCTGCGTTCCGGGATTCTTGCGGGCATAGGAAAAGGCGAATACAAGGAGAGCCGCCCCGGCCAGGAACTCCCCGGCCAGGCGCCACTCGACCATCCTCCTCAAGAGTTCGGGGTCATTGACCCGGAGGGCGGCGAGATCGATCGCGCCCGGAATCAGGGCCCCCAAGAGAAGCATCAGAAGCCCCTGGGTCGAAGGGCTCCCCCGTCTGACGACACAGGTCACGCCGACTGTGAGCAGTGTCAGGGCTACCCAGAAAGGAGGAAGAAGTGCGTGTACCGTCATGACCTTCCCTCCCCGTCCTCTCTTTGCCCCGTCGTCTTTGCACCACGCGTGCGGTCCATCTTCTCCCTATCGGAAAGGCTCGTCATGATCGTCCCGAGTCTGGCGCTTCCTTGACCGTCGAGGTCCGGGGAAACTCGAGGCCCGCACGAATTGCGGCCTTGGCCGACCGGCTCCATCGGTTGACGAAGAAGGGAACGGATCCGGGATCGATGAAACGCCGAAACTCCCCGATCGACCATCCATTCATGACCGGAAGGCGCGGGATCGAAAACAGGTTCTCCCCTCTTCGAAAGACTCCGGCCCGGGAGGTGAAAAGGGACTGGTACCCGGCACGTCTCGCACAGGCCTCCACTCGGCCATTCGTCCTCCCGCCCGGAGCGGACAGGGAGTACGGCCCGGGCCCCCCCAGAAATCTCAGGGACTCTAAGGACTCCCTGAGCTCCGAAGCGCACTCTTCTTCGGAGATGTGCGAGAGAAAGCGATGGGTGACCCCGTGGGAGCCAAGGGACAGGAGGGGCGAGGAGGCGAGCTCGCGGACTTGAGGAGGAGTCAGCATTCCCGGATTTCCGAGAAGTCCGGTCGTCAGGAAGAATGTCGCGGGAATTTCGTATTTTACGAGTATGGGAGCGGCCTGTTCCCAGTCCGAGGCATATCCGTCGTCAAAGGTCACGACGATCGAAAGAGGGGGAGCGCCTCTTCCGGACTCCCCCGACAAAAACTCGCCGATCCCCACGACGGGGAGGTCGACCGCTCTCAGGAGGGCCATCTGCTCTTTGAAGGCAGACGGGGAAAGACCGTAGCGGGGATCGGAGAGAGTCTTCGCCGCTTTGGGCCGACGGGGAGCCTCCGATTCGATTTGATGGTACATGAGGACGAGCGCTCTCGCCCCGGCACTCATCCCTTTTCCCACTGGAGCACCGGTCCCGGCCGGGATTTGAGAAAACGCAAAAACCCGGCCAGGATCGCCACATTCCCGAGGGCAAAGTACAGCGGGACGGCCAAAAACTTTGGCCTCAGGCGGAAGAAGAGCGCCACCCCCCCCAACCCATAGAAGACGACCTGCAACAGGAAAAACAGCTGAAAAAGCGGCCCGCCGATCATCAGGGGGAGAACAAGGATCATCCCCAGAAAAAAAGGCTGGAAGCTGCGGAGAACCTTGTGCGACCAGAAGACAAAGGCAACTCTCGGGTTTCGGAGTCCAAGGAGGGGGGAGAGCATGACAATCTGCTGAAAGTTTCCATGGGAGATCCGGACCCGCCGCTTGAACTCCCCCGACACGCTGCTCCTGTGGCGTTCGAAGACGACCGCCTTCTCTTCGTAGGCGGTCCGATACCCTCGCTCGAGAATCTTCATCGGGATGACAAAGTCGTCGTTTACAACATCGGAGGGAATGGTCGGATAGAGCTCCCGACGGATTCCGTAAAAGGCTCCATGCGCCCCCAGAGTCGAAAAGAAGCGGCTCTCCCGGATACGCTGGAAGACCTCGAAGGCAAAGTATCCTTGCTCTCCGGCGCTTCGACCGTCGATGATCGGGGTCATCACGTGAGAGATCGCATACCGTCCGGAGACGCAGCCCACGCTCGGGTCGGAGAAGTTTGCGACAAGTTTTTTCAGCGCATCTTTTGCCAACATGGCCGAGGCATCGGAGAAGACCACGATCTCTCCGGAGGCCATGGGAACGACCTCATTGAGAACCGCAAGCTTCCCCCGGCGCTCCTTGAAGTCGAGAAGACGGACCCGGAAGTCCAGAAAGGTGCGCACAATCTCCGCCGTACGATCCCCCGACCCGTCGGAGGCGACAATCAGTTCCAGCCGGTCGGCGGGATAGTCGATCGCCATACTGTTTTTAATCTTTTCTGAAATCACCGCCTCTTCGTCATAGGCAGGAACGATGATCGTGACGCTGGGCAGAAAGTCCGCCCGGGGCTTTGCGACAGGCCGGGGGAAGACCCACGCCAGCAGGACGATCAGCGCCGGATAGACGACCAGAGGATAAAGAAAAAGAGCCATTGCCGCGATCAATAGGGAAATCTCCAGCATCGATCCCGGAGGAGAAAGAAGCTTCGAAGCGATCTCATTCATGGGTCCTCCTCAAAGTGTATCTACAGACATTTTCCCGAACAGCGCCCCTTGGGCCTTTTCGGACGGGGATCCCGGAGCCGTCAGGGGGAAGCGCTCCTCTTCATCGACCTCTGCCAGGCGGGAACCTTCAGCAAAATGGCAATAATGGCCCAGAGGTATCCGGCAAGAATCAGGCTGATCGCCCGGGAGCCGAACATGTTCGTCATGCCGAGGGAGAGGACGGAGCAGAACGAGGCCAGGGAAACGGTGCGCCAGAAGGGGTCGACGCTGTCCTTGTAGCTCCGCAATGTCACGCGCAGCATGCTGGCGAGAAGGGCCAGGAAAACAAGAAGCGTCGGGACTCCCATCTCGGCTCCGATCAAAAAATAGGCATTGTGGGCATCCCGTCCCCTGAGGGGCAACTGGTTCGTTTCCGCGTTGTGGGGAACATAGGAGTAGATCCTCTCCGGGAAGAGCTTGTAGCCGACCCCGATCATGGGGTGCTCCTCCATCATCCGAAACGCCCCCGCCCAAAGCGCGAGTCGGGTCCGGGCGCTCAGGTCGAGCGTGGGGGCGTCCGAGATTTCAAGGGCGCTGTGATGAACGACCGTGTGCTGAATCCTCGCCCGCAGGCCTTCGGGAAGGAACTGGATATTGACGGCAAAAAAGATCAAAAGACCCGCCATAACCAGGAAGAGCCCCCTGTTGTGGAGAAAAAAGAAAACAAGCACGCCTGCGACAAGGGCCAGGGCATCGCCCCGGGACTCCGTTGCCAAAAGCCCCAGAAACAGCCCCCACAACCCCACCGGGAGCAGAAGCCCAAAACGGAGCCGGGCCGCCTTCATCAGGAAAAACCCCAGCAGGATGAAAAAGTAGTTCGCGTAAAAGGCTCCCATCGTATTGGCCTGGTCGGCGATCCCCTTGAGTCTGACCCGGTGGGAGTAGCCGCTGATGACGTGATGTTGCCAGATCGACCCGAGCCCGATGACGGCAAGGTTCACGGCCATGACTGTCATCAGGACGCGGGCCTCCCGTTCCGTTTTGACCAGATAGGAGACCATAAAGAAGATCAGGAAGGGGTCGATCCAGCGCTTGTAGTCGACCAGGGCCGTAAAGAATGTCCAGTCCGCAAAGACGAGATCGGTATGAAGGACGGAAAGAGCCCCGAGGATGCAGAAAACAATGAGCAGTCGGCGGAACTCTCCTTCGTAGGGCGCCAACGCAGGCTTCGGAGCAAAGACGCCGTTTCCGGACGCGAGGGACCCGGCCCGCGAGACAGCCTGCGCGCTGATCATGGCAATCACCATCAGGACCGTGGTGAAGTTGAGCCCCGACACGACTCCGCCAATGTTTCCCGAGACCGCCTTGGAGTAGGGGATATAGACAACGAGGGCCACGAGAATCGGAAGAGAGCTCCGAAGGCTTGCCGAGATCAGGGGAATGAACAGGACAAGGCTCAAAAGTCCCATGACGACCCGGGGAACCCCCACATCAAAAAACGCGACGATCGCCAGAAAAAGCATGCATCCATAGATTTTCCACGACAGCAGAGGAATCTCCGAAACGGCTGCGCCCGGAGATTCTCCGGACCGGGGATCCGACCGCCCCCCGAAGCCGTCCTTCGGTCCGGGAGGACCCTCTCCCGAAGGGGGCTCGGGGGGGCGGAGGATGTTGCCCCCACGATCCGTCAAGGGAGCGGCCAACGGGGTCATTTCGCCACCGCATTGACCGCATACTGGGAGTAGTACGCGGAGTGGGTCGAGGCGGCACCGTTTAAGATCGTGCCGAGAATCTTGAAGTTATGTTCCCTCAAAAGAGTTTCCGTGCGAAGGACCTCCCGCTCGAGACTCTGGTCGTTGCGGACGACAATAATGCTCTGGTCCACATAGGCGGACAGACTCAGAAGGTCTGGCGCGGCCAGGATCGGAGGCGCATCGATCAAGATGAAGTTTGCCTGGTAGCGAAGAAGCTCAAACCCCTTGAAGAGCTCCGCATCGGGAGTCGTCCTCCAGATGTCGGCATTTTTTTTATCGAGGGACAAAATGGCAATATTTGTCTCTTCCCAGGAAATCGTCGGAGGGGAGAACTCTCCTGTCGGAAAGAAGTCCTTGGCCGGGTAATACTTCTTTGAGTTCAGGCTCTTTCCCATGGAGCCGAAGACGGAATCGGCGTCGAACACGATCACCCGGTTGCCCCAGGAGGCCATGGTGAGAGCCAGATTCATGACGGCCAGGCTCTTTCCTTCTCCCGAGGTCTGGCTCGTAAAGAAGATGATCTGGTCTTTTTCCGTTTTCGCCAATTGCTTGATGCGAAAGTACAGAGTTTCGAAGCTCTTCTGGAACGCCCAAAACTCGGGGGTCCCGACCGGATGGTCCACCCTGAGCATGGCCGCGCCATTTCGCTTCGTCCCCTTCTTTCCGGGAATCATGGGAATGCTTGCCAGATTCTGGAGGGCGCTCAAGGATTTCAGATTCTCCTCCCCCTGCACCGGCTTGCGGAAAAAAACCAGCATAAAGGGAATGCCGATCGCCCCGACGATGGCAACGAACACCCCGGCACCCATGATTTTCAGGCTCTTCGACATCTTGGGAACCACGGGGATGTTCGGAGGGTCGATCACAATGATATTTTCAAGATTGGAGTCGGCAATGATTCTCAGGGAGCTTCTTTCCTGCTCAAGCTCGGTCATGAAGTCCCGGTCCATTTTCACATTGGACTGAAGAAAAACCTCCCATGCGGGACCGGAGATGTCGACCTTATGGCCCTTGGCGCGGGAGAGAGACTTCAGGGCGGCGAGCTTCTTTTCGACCTCCCCGATCTCCTGCGTTGTGGCAAGAACATCCGGATGCGACTCCGTTTCGGTTATCAGCAGATCCGCCTTCCGTCTTTTGAGGTTTCTCAAAAGAGCGGATTCCTGGACGTAGAAGTTCTCGACCTCGACCTGGTTGCCGTCGACCCCCTTTGTGTGGGTCGAGTTCTGGAAGGTCAAGAGCTCGTTCTCGCTTTTGCGGAGAAGGCTTCTGGCATTGATGACCTGGAGGCTCAGGCTCTTGTCGAGATCGGCCTGCTGCTCCGTCGCGAAATGGCTGGAGATCTCCTTGAAAACATCGATATAGGCATTGGCCAGATCTCTGGAAACCTGCGGACTCTGGGATTCGGCGCTGATCCGGATGATTCCCTCGTTCCCGGTCCCCTGAAACTCCATCCTGGCGTTTTTGAGCTCCATGGCCGCCTTCCTGCGGGGACTGATGACGATCGGATGCCGGCCCGTGAGCGTACGGATCAGGTTGATGACATTTGTGCCGTAGTCGGTGTATTCGGCATTGGCTTCAAGGTCGTGAAGCGTTGCCTCCGGGAGCGATTCCACGACCTTCTCGGAGAGAAACTCGCTCTTTAGAATGGCAAACTGAATGCCGAGACTTCGGGGGGGATGAATCCGACTGTCGAGTCCGGAGGTCGAATAGTTGTTGGTTTTCATATAGACGGTCGTGCTCGATACGTAGACCGGTTTTTTCAGGACGCCTATGGCGAGGACCGGCACGAGAAAGAGGACAAAGGAAATCGTACTGAGCAGCTTGTGGCGACGTACCCCCAGGAGGGCCAGGGAGTAAAGGGATTTGGGATCGTAGTGATTCATGGGACTCCTTCCCGGACGGGAATTAGCGTTCATGAGACAAATCGTTGCTAGAACGGAAAATTGAACGACACCAGGGCAATGAACTGGTTGTCGACAACCGACTCGATTGGTATGTTGGAGGTGAAGTTGATGAAGTTGTACTCCAGGCCCGTCGTGACCCATGGCGACGGGGTCCAGAAAACGCCGTCCGACTCCGTCACGGAGCTTCCGGTATAGTTCTGGCCGGGCTGGAGTATCTTGAAAAAACTGTTCGAAAAGGAGGGCGCCTGAAAAAAGCTGTAGTCCGTGTAGGCCCCGGAGGCGACGAAGTAGGTCTTTTGCGAAAAAACGTAGCGCAAGGTGGCCATGACCTGCTTGATATCCACAGGCCCCATCTCGATGCCGTAGGTCATCTGGTTCTCCTCGAACCATCCGGCATTGAGGATGAGCGAAAGATGCGGGGTCATATAGCTGATGCTCGCGTCGAGAAGCGGACCGGGATAGGACTGTCCGGTCGCAAAGGTCACGACGTTGTACCCGCCCTCCAAGGCCGCTGAAAACAACGGGTTGAAAATATAATTTACGGTTCCGGCCCCGTTGATCATCGTAAAGTCGAGGAGGGGATCTCCCTGCATGACGTATTCGGTGTAGCCTCCCATCGCTCCGACGGATGCCGAAGGCGTCAGGGAGTGCATTGCCGATCCGGCGACCCCGTAGGAGATGAAGTTGGGGTATAAGGAAAAGGTTCCCAGAGTGTAGGTGTAAGAGGCCATGAGCAAGTTCGACCTGTCGACGAACTCCAGCGTCTCGCTGAGAGATTCGAGGTTGGAGATTCCCGCTCCGAACGCCGTCCCATCGAAGTAGTAGTCCAGAGCCGTCTCGATGAAGGTGATCTCCGGCGTAAGCGCCAGGCCGACTTCCCCCCCCAGGGTATTCGTAAAGATGGGTTCGATTCCGTTTAGAAACTGCACCGGCGCCCCGGAGAGGTCGGGAGAGTTTCCCCGCAGGGCGAAGTCCATCACTCCGACGAAGATCCGGTTGCCCAGGTAGGTTCCCGCATTGAGGCCTCCGAGTTCGTCGAGATAGGGGGAAATGGGGGGACCTGCGACATACTGATCGTAGGAGACGGAGGCCAGCCCGGAGAAGTAGCCGTACTCGTCCAGCGTCGAATAGGCCACGGCCGGCGTGATGCTGTACAGGGAGCCGACCTGAGGATTTGTCGAGGAGAAGTCGATGTTTGTGTCTGTTTCAAATGTTCCGGTGAGGGAGAGGAGTCCTTGGGGAACGACCTGAAATGCGTTGGGCTGATAGAGGCTCATTCCGAACGGGCGATAGACCTGGCCCATCAGAGGCGCCGCAAGAGCGGGAACGCCCTGCAGTTCATAGAGGCTGGTGATCGGAGCCGTAAAGGTCCCCGGCGAGATCCCGGGGGTCGCAAAGGGAGCGCTGGTATTGGGAACCGTCCCGTTCATGAATGTGGGGGCGGGGCTTTCTGGGGTTCCTCCCTGCCCGTTCCCGGAAGGGGTTCCCGCCCCGTTCTGAGCCCCCCCCGGACTCCCCTGCCCGTTCGACAGGGGGTTATAGGGTCCGGGCGTTCCTTGCCCCGCGGTTCCGGCGGCCCCCCCCTGCCCGGGGGCGCCAGGACTTCCGGCCGCCCCCCCCGGACTCCCCCCCGGCGCACCCGGCACAATGGGCCCGTAAAAAGGGCCGGCCAGGGATTGATCCGCCAGCAAAAGGAGCATCATGACCGATCCGACCATCGCCCAGCCTCTCAAAAGAGTCGCTGCGGGACGAAGATGGTGTCCCCAGGTTTCAAAAATTCTTTTGAATGGACCCGCTTCTCGCTCTCGATCCTGTTGACGTCGATCGGGATGATCTTTTTTGTTCCGTCGAGCTTTTCGCGGACGATCTTGACTGAGCCGGCCGAAGCGAACTGGGTGAAGCCGCGGGCCCCGATCAGGGCCTTCATGACGGTCATGCCATCCTCATAGAAATAGGGGCCGGGAGCCGCCACCTCGCCGAGAATAAAGATCTGGTCCGTTTTTGCCGGAACGATGATGGTGTCTTCGGGCTCGACCGGAATATTGGCCTTGAGGTTCTTGCCTTTTTCGAGATCCTCGATCGAAATGACGCGCGCCTTGTTGTGGCGGATCAGGATGATGGCTTTCGTTTTTGCGTACGAGCTTGCCCCTCCCGCGAGGATGATCGCCTGCAAGATCCGGATATTGTGGGTAAAGCTGACCGTTCCGGGGTGTCCAACGGCGCCCATGATGTAGAAAATATTGTTTCCGATAGAACGCACGGTGACGGCCACAGTCGGCCTTTTTTTGAAGACGGCCTTCATCCTGCCCGAGATCCGCCGCTCCAGCTCTTCTGTGGTGTACCCTGCCGCCAGAATCCGTCCGACAAGGGGAACCGAGACCGATCCGTCCGGGAGGACGGAGAGATCTCGGGTCAGCTGGGGCTCATTCCATACAAGAATGGAGAGCGTGTCCCCGACACCGATCTTGTACGAGGGTGTGGCAAAAGCAGAATCCGGCACCAAAAGGGCCCACAAAAAAAGGAGAAGACACATTCCCGGAATCGACAGGAACACTTTATGATCACGCATCGCTTCTTTCCTCCGCGCCATTGATTGACATTTCCCAAGCAATCGCAATTGCCGTGCCAATGAGTCCGCCCGGGAAAATCCCCCCTCTCCCGCGACTCCAGAAGAGGCTTCCAATTCCTTTAAGTTATCTTGGAAAAACTTTTTTAATTTTTTACCAAAACGTTCCGAACGAGCTCCCTCGCCATCGGACCCCTCCCTCCCCGGGGCCCTTGTCTAAATTTCTGAAAAGCCTTTCGTTCGCCCGATGCCGTCCAAGGATTTCATTCCCCAAGGCCGTCGGCGCGCTTGCTCATCGGGGGAATCGAGGCTCTCAGATCCCCGACAGGGCATATATTTTTTCGTTTTCTTCCAGCCATCTCGTCTGAGAGAACCGCTCCCGGATCAGACAGAGGGCTGCGTCTCCCATGCCCTTTCGACGCTCCGGAAAAAGGAGCATCTCCTCCATGGCCTTGGCCAGGAGATCCGGTCGCGCCGGCGGAACAAGAAGGCCGGTCTTCCCATGATCGACCACCTCGCGGGTTGCCCCGACGCGGGTCGCGACCACCGGCTTCCCGCACGCCATCGCCTCGCGGGCTGCGCGAGGGAGGGATTCCCGGGTCGAGGCCAGAACAAAAACATCGATAAAATTCAGGTACTCGCGGATATTTGAACGCTGCCCCACCAAAAAAACATGAAGGCCGAGGTTCAGCTCCCGGATCTGCTCCGCAATCCTCTCCCGGAGGGGTCCGTCTCCGACGAGCAGAAGACGTGTCTGCGGATACCGGTCGAGAAGCTTTCTGTAAGCTTTGAGAAGATCGCTGTGCCCTTTCTCGGGAGAGAGGCGCGCAATGCATCCAAAGACAATGCCGCTTCGGCACTTCTCCGGAAGATCCTCCCAAAGGACCTCCGGACGCGGAGTCCGGTAAAAGATCCCGGTGTCGATCCCGCTTGGAATGATCTGCGTTTTCCCCCGGGAGAGCCCCCGTCCCGTCAGTCGTCTGTGCTCATGGTCCGACTCGAAGATCACCCAGTCGGAGCAGCGATCGAGGATGAATCCCGCCCACAAGGCGTTCAGTGAGTTATGAATGTTGTGAATGGTGGTGATTTTTTTCATGGGCATCTCCCTTGATGCCACATGGCAGGCCCAGGAGGCCCGGATCGACTGGGGAGCGAGAACGGTCGGCCCGACGTTCATGATCAACCGGCGAAGGTTCCGGGACTGCGCCCTGAGCTCCGACAGGGAGCGGAATCGGACATTGAAGGGGATGTGACGCACCCCTCCCCGCAGCAGGGCGGGAACCTGATCTCCGGGGGGGGAGAGGACCGTGACATGATGTCCCTGCGAGACAAAGTAAGGCCCCAGAGATTTGATGTCGCTCTGCACCCCTCCCATGCCGAAGGGATCGGTCAGAATGTAGAGAACATGAAACCGCTTATTGTTCACAGAAACGTCCCTCCTCTTCCCCTGCCCCATTTCGCCTGTTCTCCAAATTCGCGCGCCTGGCATCTACCGGCTCCCGCGTCGAAAGAGCACGACCTGAACCGTTTCAAGGAGGATCATGAGATCGAGAAAAATGGACAGGTTCTTGATGTAATAGAGGTCGTACTCAAGTTTCTTGACGGCATCCTCGACGGTCGCCCCATATCGGTAACGGATCTGGGCCCATCCGGAGAGCCCCGGCTTGGTCACATGCCGCTGGGAGTAGAAAGGGATCGACTTTTCCAGTTCGGAGACGAAATAGGGCCTTTCGGGGCGAGGACCGACGAAGCTGATCTCGCCTCTCAGGATGTTGATGAGCTGGGGAACCTCGTCGAGACGGGTGTCGCGAAGAAAGCGCCCGACCCGGGTGATGCGCGCATCATTCTTTGCCGCCCACTGGGGATGGGCTCCCTTTTCGGCATCCGCAACCATGGACCTGAACTTGATGATACGGAAGGGCTTTCCGTTCTGACCGACCCGCTCCTGGGTATAAAAGACAGGCCCCTCGGACTCGAGTTTGACCAATATCGCAATGAGAAGGGCAAAGGGAAAAAAGAGAACCATCCCGATCAGGGAAAGAAGGCGGTCCATGACGTTTTTCAAAAAAAGCGTCAGATGTTTTTTTTCGAATCCGTCGCTCAGGATCAGGTGGCTCGGATTGATGATCATGATGTCGATCTTGTTGGTGTTTCGCTCGTAAAACGTCCCCCATTCGACCACGTTGATTCCGTGCATCTTGCACTTGAGAATGCTCTGGATGGGAAGGGCTCCGCGCCGCTCCTTGAGCGAGATCACGATGGAATGGATTTTATGTTCGGTGGCATAGCCCAGAAGGTCGAAGGCCATCAGTCCCTGGGGGCTGATGACGCCGCAGATGCAGACATTGTTGCGAAATTTGTTCAGCTCATCGAAGACTTTGGGAACCTGGAAGGTCCCGAGGATGAGCGTACGTTCCTGCCACTTCATCAGGGAAAAGTGCGGAACCAGCAAGAGACGCCAGGCCAGGATCCCGAGAAGGCTGAAAAAGGGAAGGAGCGCCGCATTCTTCCACCCCAGGCGAAACGGGGGCACGAGAAGCATCAGGAGGCCTTCCGACAGGGCCAGGACCAGAAATGCACTGACGATTCTGATTGCGCTTCCTTTCCGGTCATCGAAGTGAGCCGCGTTGTAAAAGCCGGCCTGAAAAAAAAGAAAGGCGGAAAGAGAGATCCAGACCAGGGCCGGGAGGATGAGACCGCCTCCCGGCAGAGAGCGCGTCTCCCCCGAAGAGAGTCCCGAGAGTTGGAAGAGAACGGCAAAGACTCCCCCAAGAATCAGGAGATCCCCCGACAAGACGACGAGTACGATCACCGAAACGTAGTGATTGAAAATTCTTGTCATGTGACGTCCGTTCGAAAAGGTGCGCTGCGACAGGACCGGCCGACGAATCCCTTCTGACTTATATCGGGAGGCATTTCGGACCCTTCATTCTCGCAAGCTGCTAGAGCAAGTTGGGTGCCACTTGATAAACCCCCTCCCAGACTTGAAATTTCCCGTGAAGGCTCCCCAAGCGCCCGAAAACTGTAAAAGGAGATGACATAGGGTCGAAATTCAGGGATGAAAATCGGCCAAAAGAGTCCGTAAAGCCTTTTGGAACAACACTCCTTCGCTTGAAAAAAAGACAGAAATCCCAGGGATCCGGGTCAAGAGAACGAGGCGAAAGGAGGGAAAAGCGAGACGGCCGGACTTTTCTTGCCAGGAATGGCCGTGGCGGGGGATGGGACAAAAAGGTCCGGAAACCGGGGGGCCCCCAGTTTCCGGACACGCCTTCATGAAACGGGCCTAACGGATGAACCCGGCAGGAAGAGCCGCTTCGAAGCCTGCCGACTCAAGGATGAAAAGGGTTCTTTCTCGGACGCGGACCCAGAGATCTTCCTTCTTCAATCCAAGGACGGCCCAGTGATCCTCAAATGCGACCGGAAGCGCGGACTCCGCCTTAACGTAAAGCTCTTCGAAGATTCGGAGAACCCGTTCGAGATGCTCTGTCCTTTCCTTTTCGCTACAGCGCCCAAGAAGCCCTTTCCACTCCCTGACGCCAAATGAGGTCTGCCTCATTTCGTCGGCAATGGGAATCCGGAGGGACTCCTGAATCAAAGTGCCTGCCCGGAGAGCGACCTGCTCGACAATGACAATGCCGATACCCTCGATGCCAAGCTGCAGAGCCGCAAGGAATCCGTACCAGTCGAGACCGGAAAACCATTTTTTGATCTCCTGCCGCCGATCCAGCGTCATGACAGGAGAGAATGGCATGCCCAGAGCGTTAAGCGTGTTTTCCTGGATCGCAAAGTGCACCACCTCTTCCTTGATCTGATCCATCAGCTCCTTTCGCGCCGCGGCCGACGGGGCAAAGGGGAGGCGGTCGGAGCAGAGTTCCAGCGCGAGGATATCGATGTCGGCATAAACGCGCAGGAGTGTTCCCACGGCCAATCTGGTTCTTTCATCCATCGTTGTTCTCCTTCGAAGGTTTGGGGGGATCGCTCCTGTCAGGGGATAGGGCCTCTCGACAGTCATGTCGCCGGGGCTCCCCGGAGCCTGTCACCGGTCCCGATAGACCCGGTCCTTGAAGACTCTGTAGCGAAGAAGATGCCACAGAGGCTTTTTGTAGCCCGCGAATCGGAGAATTTGCCGGGTAAGAGGTTCGATTGGAGGCACGATCCCGGGCAGAATCCAGTTCCCGCGCGAGGCGGCAAACGTCTTAAGAGTGGAAAGGAGCATGGGGGCGACAACAGGGTCGATATAAAACCTGGGCGGCAAAAGTTCGCTCGCATCCGAGACGACGCCCGTTTCGAGAGCCCAGTCTCCCAAGGGAGTCCGCGGATAGAGCCTGATGCCGGCCATGACCACCACCGCCGTCGGATGTGTGGAGTCGATCGTCTGGCAGGTGCTTTTCACCGTCTCGGGAGTCTCCCCCGGCCCCCCGAAAATCAGGCTGTGGCAGAGAGCGATCCCGGCCTTCCGGCAATCCTCCGCCACCTCGAGGATCTGGTCTTTCGAAAAACTCTTTCCGAGAGCCTGCAAGGTGGTCCTGTCGGCCGAATCGCTTCCGACTTCAAGCCCGTCGCATCCCGCAGCCGCCATCTTCCGAAGAAGGGGAAGAGTGAGTCCCGCGGGAGAGGCGTAGGCCCCCCACCGGATGCGAAGCCTCCGGCGAATGAGCGCTTCCGAAATCCCGTCGGCATGAGAGGCCGGCATATTGAACACGCTGTCGACGAAGAAGAATGAGCGGATCTTGTCCCGCTCCACAATCTCCTGAATTTCATCGGCGACCCCTTCCGGGTCCCGAAGCCGGTGGGCGCTCCCCTCGAGAAGGGGATACGTGCAGTAGCGGCACCGGAAGACACACCCCCGCTTTGTCTGCACATTGGCCATGCCTCCGACCCGGCCGTACCGCCTGACATCGAAAAGCTCCCGTGCGGGAATTATCCTGCTCCAGGCCGAGCCGTCGAAGGCGAGAGGCGGCCCGTCCGCTTTCGAAGACCGCAGAGAGCCCCCGCCGGGAATCTCGGAAGTCCTCCGGCCGCCTTCCGGGCCAAAGACTCCGGGGATCCCGAGCGGCGACCGTCCGGACTCAAGCGCGGCCAGAAGAGCGGGGAAGGCCTCCTCTCCCTCCCCTTCGATGCCGTAATCGACCCCCAGGGCACAAAGCATCAGCTCGGGCATCAAGCTGAATGCGGGCCCTCCGGCAATGAGCCAGGGCCGGAGAGAGGAGATGTTCCGGACAATCCGGACTAGCCTCTGGTACTTGGGAAGATAGAACCGGGTCAGCGGATAGGCGGCATTGTCGAGATTGCGGAAAGAAAAGGCCACCGCATCCGGCCGTTCCTTTCGCACGCGCTCCGAAAGCGAGGACTCGGGATCTTTCTGGAAGGCAAGGTCGAGGACGCGGAGGTCGTGCCCTGCGCTCCTTGCCGCCTGCGCTATGTAGGCCAGTCCCAGAGGAAAGATCGGATCGGGAAAGGACTCCCTGTTCGCCGAAACAAGAAGGAGCTTCACGAGAAGCTCTCCGTGAGCTCCGGGAAAACGTGCCCCGCAAACCGAAAAAGTCCCGTCATGCCGTCACCCTCTCGCGCGAGGAGACTGCGAAGCCCCGGGAGGTCCGGGAGAAGGGAGCGCCTCCCACTCTCAAAGCCCTCAGTCGCTTTAAGGAAGGGGAGGAGGTCCCGGACTCTTCGGAGAAAAAAGGAAGGAATGACGTCCTTCGACCTCATTCCCCCCCCTGGAGTGATCGGTTCCCGGACCCTCATCGACTTTCCGGAAAGCGCCCGTTTGCCCCCGAAAAGACGATTTCCACGCGCCGATTTTGCTGCCGTCCCTCGGCCGTCTTGTTGCTCGCCACGGCATAGTCCGAGCCATACCCTTTTCGCACAATGCGTCGCGGATTGACGCCATCATTGATCAGCGCCTCCCGGACCGAGTCCGCCCGGCGTCTTGAGAGCCTCTGGTTGTAGTCGCTCCCTCCCGTGCTGTCGGTATAGCCTTCGACCATCACATTGCGCTTCGAGTTCTCGTTCATAAACCTGGCAATCTTTTCGATATTTCGCATCGATCCCCGCTTGAGGGTGGCCTTATTCGGGTCGAAAAGGACGCTCCCCAGCGTCAGGACAAGACCGCGACGCGTCTTCCGGATCTTGAGATTGGAGAGCTCCTCGCTGAGGCGGTCGATTTTCTGCTGCTTCCCCTCGAGGATGGATTTGTCCTGCTCCGACTTCGCAAGCCTTTCTTTTTCCTGGATTGTCGCCGCGTCTTTTTTCTGCTTGGCGACCTCGTCGCTCAGCAGGTCAATCTTCTGTTGTCCGGAGTCGAGCATCATTTTGTCACGCTGGGCCCCTGCCAGCTTGATCTTTTCCTGAATGGCATCCGCTTTGGCCTTCTGGTTGGCAATGGCGATCCGCTGCTTCGCCATGTAAGCGTAGTGGTCGACCTCGGACTCCGGAGCCCCATTGTTCAAAAGTGCCTCTGAGCGCGCGATGGCGATGGCGGCCTTGCGAAGCTGCTCAGGAGCGGCCTGTTTGACATAGCCGTTTTGGCTGGCATAAACGTAGTCGGACTTTGCCTGATCCAGGTTCATATTGTGTGGAGGCACACCGGCACAGCCCGACAGGATCATGCAGGAGAGAAGCGGGACGGACATACTCCACAAGCGAATACTCTGTTTCATGTTGGGGTCTCCTTGTTGGGGGTCATCTCTGGTGGTGAACTTTTCCCAATCGTTACTGGGCGTTGTTCTCCTTGCTGTGGACTTCATTCTTGAGCGACTGCATGCTCTGATCCAGCTGGACTTCGGCTTCTTTTCTCTTGGCCGTTTGCATCTTGCCAAGAGCGAGCTCCGCGTCGACCTTGGCCTCCTTGGCCAGATGGCGCGCATTGTTGTACTTGCCGAGCGCCATCTCTGCCTCTGCCTTTTTCAGCTTGGAATGGGCGTTGTTCAGGTCGAAGGCGGCATAGCTTCGGGCGCCGGCCCTGTCTGCCTGATCGACGACCGTTTTGGCCTGGGTCATGACCGCCTCCGGTCTTGTCCCTTCGCTCGAGCAACCGCCCAGCGCGACAAAAGACAAAAGGGTGAGGCCGGCAAGCGCCAGACTCCGATGCTGATTGAAACGTTTCATAACGACCTCCTCAAAAACTGAAGTGTTGATGTAAGGGGAGTCCTCTCCCTTGCGATTTGCGCTCTGAGCCGTTCGGATTTCCTTCCGGCGATCGATCTCGCTGACGGGCGAACAGGAGGTTTCAGCCTCCGAGTTGGGGAGTTCAGAGACATGCTTATCTGTGTGTCCCCCCGGAGACGGATGCACGGATGCTCGGCAAAACCGGCACCGGAATTTCCGGCACCTCCTCCCCTATGCAATTAGCTGACCAAACCATCCGGAGTGTGCCGGTCGCGTGGCCCGCACTCGAATCCGAGAGAGTCCAGCCTTCCGGAGGGGCCTCCTGCCTCATGACGGCCCCTCTCTCTGGGGCTCTTTTCCAACGGACAAAGGACGCCGAGGTCATTTCCGGCTTCCTGCCCGCAAAGGAGACCTGAGGACGGGCGTTATGAGAGAGACTTCATTCGTTTTCCGGGGAAACGGCCCGGGGGAGGGTGTCGGATTCTTTTACACGTCCTTTTTATTTTTTTACATTCCGGACCCGCCCCCCCCGCGCTGACCGAGCCGCAAAAGGCTCCTTCCCGACCCTTTCCGACCCGAAGGAGGTCGAGGAAAACCAACTCTTTCACGCTCTCTCCGGAACACGCGCCCCTCCAAAAAGGAGACTTCCTTGGTCCCGCTCCGAGACCGTGTCCTTTCCCTCACCCTCCGACCACGCCTGACGAAAAAAACCCGAACGGCGGGAGTGCGAAGGCTTGTCCTTCCTCGACCGGCAGAGACTCCTCCCCCTTTTATGATCGCCTCGTGCGGCTTTTCGTCCCCTCCGAAGCGATCGCTCCTGCCCTTCTAAAGACAGAAGCACGCGATCTCCCCGTGACGGATCTTGTCGGGAACGGTTCTTGCAGAGCATGGGCAGACCGGTGATCGGCGACTTTCAGCGGACGATGGGACGGCAGAGCTCCGAAATTTTCCGGTCCCATAAAACCACAGGAGTCTCTTTTCCCCCCTATCTTTGGTACAGGGCCGAGACACTCGCGAAAGGCCCTCCCCGTCTTCAGGCTTTCGCCTCACACCATAGGGGACAGAAAAACGAATCGGTCCTTCGGCATCGGCCCTCAACGCAGGAAAGCGCGATGAAAAAAATCAGAAATGGACTGTTCGTGAACCTTTTTGGCCTGGGAGTTTTCATTCTCAGCCTTTTTGCCTTCTTCTATGCGCTTTCTCCAAAGTCGGCAAAAGACTTCGAAAAAATGGCGATCCTGCACCCCTTCGGCACCTATCACCCTCTGGGCCAGCTCAAAGAAGTCGTCTCCTCCATCAAATCCTTGATAAGAAAAGACCAGACGGCCGGCGCCTCGCAAGGAGGATTCTCCGACTCTCCCGGTTACTCGGGCAGCCGTGCCGAAAAGACGGGAGCGCTTCTCACCTGGATCTCCCCCTTTTCCGACCGGATTTCTCCCGCGGTTCATCCCCCG
>JAJYYA010000015.1 GCA_021801345.1 Nitrospirota bacterium | reverse complement strand
CGTTCCAGATTCAATACTCAACAAGCACGACCGCTTGACCGATGCAGAATACGATGTCATCAAGACACATCCAGAGATTGGCCGCCGCATTCTGTCCGGTCATCCCCTTGCTCCTTTGGCGGAGGACGCTGTGTTTAGCCACCACGAAAGGCCGGATGGTAAGGGTTACCCGCGCAGCTTGCAGCATGAAGCCATTACATTGGATGCTCGTATAGTTGGGCTGACTGACGCATTTGATGCCATGACCAGCACCCGTCCCTATCGCAAGGGGATGCCGATCACAACAGCCCTGGCTATCATTGAAAAATGCGCTGGCACACAGTTTGATGCTGAACTCTCACGCGTCTTTACTCAATCAGGAAAAGACGGTGCGTTAGATCACATCGTGGGACATTCCGATCTCGGTATTCCTATGCAGGACTGTCCCGAATGCGGCCCCATTATCGTCGTGCGTCGCGACCAAAAGAACGGCGATTATGTTTTCTGCCGCAATTGCGGCTACAAGACCACCGTCATCCGCGAGGATGGTCGCATTACTCTCGCCGAGACGGACGATCACGGGACGGCAGAGGAGCTTCAACCCGAAGTTGATATGTTGTTGGTGCAGGAGTTGATTGCCGAGGCAGTAAGATTACTAGAGTGACTGCTCCCCTGCGTAAACGCCGGAGCTTCCGAGGGCTAACCCCGAGACTCCAGCCCGAGTCTCAAAATGTTCAGGGAGGCGTTGTGGTCCCGTTTTTTTTCCATCCCGCAGCACGGACAGGAGTACCTCCGGTCGGACAGCGGCATCTTCTGCCGGTGGCCGCAGGAGGAGCAGGTCTGGGACGTATAGGCCGGATTCACCCGCTTGAACTCCCGACCGGCGCTTTCAGCCTTGTACGAGAGAAAGGAGAAGAATTGCGACCACTACGATTTTCCTTTACCCCCTTCCTCTCCATGAAAACATAAAGACATGTCCTCATTGCATTTTGTTAAGAACACACCCTATTTGTTCCTTTTTTTCCCCCAAAAAGCATCCCGGCATGCCCAACACCCACTTCCCTGTGATAAAATCCTCTCCAAAGACATGCCCCCCTTCATCAAGGAGCCCAGGTGAGCGATCCTCTCTATCCCTTCGACGAGATCGAACGGACCGTCCAGAAGACATGGAAGGACGAGAAAGCATTCTCTGTCGTACAGGATGCGACAAAGCCAAAATACTACTGCCTCGAGATGTTCCCCTATCCGTCCGGCCGCATCCATATGGGCCACGTCAGGAACTACTCGATCGGCGACGCCATCGCTCGCTACAAGCGGATGAGAGGCTTCAATGTCCTTCACCCCATGGGATGGGACGCCTTTGGCCTCCCCGCCGAAAATGCCGCCATTCTCCGAGGAATTCATCCAGCCGAATGGACAGAGAGCAATATCGCCCATATGAAGGAACAACTCGAGCGCCTTGGACTCTCCTACGACTGGAGCCGGGAGGTCGCCACCTGCTCCCCTTCCTACTACCGGTGGAATCAGTGGTTCTTTCTTCGACTGCTTGAAAAGGGTCTGGCCTACCGCAAAGAGGCCCTGCTGAACTGGTGCGACTCCTGCGCCACGGTTCTGGCCAATGAGCAGGTCGAAGACGGCCTCTGCTGGCGATGCGGAAGTCAGGTCACTCTCCGAACGATGAACCAGTGGTTTCTCCGAATCACAACCTACGCGCATGAGCTCATGGAGGGTCTCGAGACCCTCCATGGCTGGCCCGAACGCGTCCGGACGATGCAGTCCAACTGGATCGCCCCTTCCACCGGAGCCGAGATCGACTTCGAGGTTCTTCTCCCGGATCTCTCGAAGGCCACGCCCCCTCCCCGTCTGACGGTCTTTACGACCCGGGCCGACACTCTCTTCGGAGTCACCTTCGTGACCATCGCCCCGGAGCACCCTCTCCTCGACTCCCTTCTCTCCGGATCCCCCCGGGAGATACCGGCCCGGGCCTTTATCGAAGAGACGCTCAAAAAACGCACCCGGGAGAGCCGGGAAGAGCCGGAAAAGGAAGGAGTCTTCACCGGGAGGACTCTCCGCCACCCCCTGACCGGAGAGGAGGTCCCGCTCTGGATCGGAAACTTTGTCGTCGCCTCCTACGGGACAGGAGCCGTGATGGGAGTTCCCGCACACGACCAGCGAGACTGGGAGTTTGCCAAAAAATACGGACTTCCCGTCAGGCCTGTCGTCGTTTTAAATAACGGCGCCCCCGAAGAGTGGCCGGATACCGCTATGACGGAAGACGGCGTTCTCGTTGCCTCCGGCCGCTTCAGCGGACTCGAAAGCCCGGCAGCCCGCGATGAGATCACCGCAGAACTCGCCTCAAAAAACCTGGGGAGATCTCGCGAGACCTTCCGTCTCCGGGACTGGGGGATTTCCCGGCAAAGATACTGGGGGACCCCCATACCGGTGATCCACTGTTCGCGTTGCGGGATCGTTCCCGTGCCGGAGCAGGACCTTCCGGTCCTGCTCCCCCGGGACATCCACTTCACCGGCAAAGGAGGATCTCCTCTCTCCGACCATCCCTCCTTCGCAAAGGTTCCCTGTCCCACATGCCAGGGGACGGCACGACGGGAGACCGATACGATGGACACCTTCATCGACTCCTCCTGGTACTTCCTTCGCTTTGCCGGAGGTTCGGGAGAAGAGGCACGTCCCTTCAATCCCGGCGACCTGGCCTACTGGCTTCCCGTCGACCAGTACATCGGAGGGGTCGAACACGCCATCCTCCACCTTCTCTACTCCCGTTTCTTCACCCGGGCCCTTTTTGACCTGGGCCTCTCTCCCGTCCGTGAGCCCTTTAAAACCCTCCTCACCCAGGGCATGGTGCTAAAGGACGGATCGAAGATGTCCAAGTCCAAGGGGAATGTCGTCGACCCCGACCATCTGACCGGCCAGTACGGCGCCGACACGGTCCGCCTCTTCACGCTTTTTTCGGCCCCGCCGGACAAGGATCTTTCCTGGGATGACAAGGCCGTAGAGGGGGCCTATCGCTTCCTGGGACGTCTCTATGGCCGGGTCAAGGCGCTTCTCGAGGAGTTTCCCGAGGCCGCCAATCTCCCCCTCGGGGACTGGGCCGACGGACTCTCACCGAGCGCCACCGCCCTCCGCGGCAAGACCCACGAGACGATCGTGCGGGTGACGACCGACCTCGACTCCCATGCCCAGCTCAATACCGCCATTGCCGCCCTTATGGAGCTTCTCAACGCCCTGGGGAGCTACCAGACCGCCGCGGGAGAGCCACAGGATGTCCGGCGCCATGTTCTTCTCGAAGGCTATCGGACGCTTTTGATCCTTCTTTCTCCTTTTGCCCCTCATCTGGCCCACCATTTGGGGAGCCTTCTCGGGATCGAACGGATCGAGTCCAAAACCTGGCCCGTGGCCGATCCCCGCGCCATGGCCAAAGAGACCGTCCCATTCGTCATCTCGGTCAACGGCAAGCTCAGGGCGACCCTCCCCTTTCCTCCCGGAGCTCCACAAGAGGAGGTTGAGCGGGAGGCGCGCCTCGACTTGCGCCTTTCCCGGGCGCTCGAGGGGCAGAGTGTCGTCAAGACGGTCTTCGTTCCGGGCAAGCTCTTAAACTTCGTGACCCGCCCCGCCTCATGAAGGGGCTGTCTGGCTTCGGCACCGGCCGCCCCGGAAGGAGATTTGCCCTTCCCCTTTTCCTCGTGGCACTCACCTTGTGCGGGCTCTCGGGCTGCGGCTACCACTTCTTCAACCTCGACCGTCTCTCGAAGCTCCCCGCCGCTCACGACCTGACCTTCGGGAAGACTGTCCGCATCGCAGTCAGGACCTTCCACAACAACACGCTCATTCCCTTGGTCGAGACCACAGTAACGCAGTCGATCAAGGACACCCTGCTTCGGACCTCGGGCGTAGTTCTCGTCAACGATCCAAAGCGCGCAGACATCATCATCTGGGGGCGTGTCGTGGGGATTGCCCAGATGCCCCTTGCCCTTTCGAGCGTGAACGGCATCCAGGAATTTCAGCTCGAGGTCATCCTGGACGCCCACGCGACAGGGTATAACGGCGTCGAGCTCTGGCACGGGGGCTCCATCATCGGGACCGCGATCAACTACATGAGCCCGAACCTCTCCCTCATCCAGACAACCCAGCAGTATGCAACCAACACCGCCGCAATGAATGCGGCCGTCCGGCTCGTAAACTTCATGGCCCACTCGATCGGCTCCGCATCCTTCAACCCGCTCTCCCTGCAGAACCAGGTCGGCGGAACGCCGCTGACCCCGGGAACGCCCCTTCCCAACGGGACGGCCGTTCCGGGACCCGCCCCCGGAGGCGCCCCCTGATCCGCCCCTGTCTTGACCTTTTGAAGGCCAGGGATCTCCCGGGGAGGGTGATCGGGATTGCGCCAGGAGACCCTCTCCTTTCCCTTTGGGTCCGGAGGAAAATTCTGTCCTTGCTCGGACTTCCCTTCGAGGAGGCCGGCTCGGCAATCGAGACCCTCACAGGAGAGGAAGCCCCCCAGTACCGTCTTCTCTCCCGCATAAAAGAACGTCCCCTCTTCGGGGGCCATCGCATCCTCTGGATTACCCGGGCCGAACGCTCTCCGGAGATAGAGCCGGCACTCCTTCTCGAAAAGAACCGATCCACCTCGACCGTTTTAGTCCTCGAAGCCCAGGACAAGATCCTTGCGAGCTGGGCGAAGACCATTCCGGCTTACAGCCTGGCCCTTCCGGCCAAACCTGCCGACCGGGAGAGCTGGCTTCACTTTCTGGCGGAGCGGCACGGACTGACCCTTTCCCGTGACTCCCTCGAGCCCCTGATCACAACCTACGAAGGGGCGCCAGGGCCGGTCGACCAGCTCTTTATTGAGATCGAAAAGGCTGGGGAAGGCCCTTCCGTCACAGGAGCGACCCTCAGAAAACATGGGGTGGAGAGTCACTACAAGACGGTTTTTGAGCTTTTAAGGGGTCTGGAAGGCGGAGAGAAGAGATTTTTCGGGGAGTGGAGACGGTTCCTGGACAATGGGCAATCCCCCTTCGGACTGATCTCCCTCCTGCATCGGCAATGGAAGCTCTACCGAATCGCCAAAGGTGCCCTGAAGGAGGGGGGAGGCGACAGGACCGCCGCTCTGGCGGTGGCTTCGGTGGGAGGGGTTCAGCCCTTTGTCGCAGAGAGCGTGGTCAGGGCCGCAAAGAGACTTCCCGCCGATGGAGTCGCACGAGGAATCGACGCTCTGGCGGAGGCAGACAGACTCCTTAAGTCGGGAGTGGCACAGGATCTCGTCATGGACCGGCTATCGGCCAGCCTCGCCGTTCTGTTCGGACGGGACTCCGGGAGAAAAATCCCGGGAAGGTAACGCAGAACCTTCGCGACCCGGCCCGGAGAGAGCCGAAATCGCGAAAGCGGGTCGTCGCGGATTACTTGGCGGCGGAGGGTGTCCCGTTGACCTTGATCGTCAGGCGGGAGATCTTCCGGGAAGCGGTGTTGCGATGAAGAATCCCGCGATTCACTGCGTGATCGATGAATGGAACCACACGCATGAGGGCCTCTTTGGCCTCCTCGGGCTTGCCTGCCGTCACGGCCTCTTCAACCTTGCGCGCGAGGGTCCGCATGGTGGTGATGGCCTGCCGGTTACGCTCACGGCGCTTGGTATTTCTCCGGATATCTTTTTTTGTCGACTCGTGATTCGCCAACGTTCCTCCCTATGGACGTGAAAAGAAGAAAAGGGCGTCGGGTTTTCTCCCGACCACGCCTTCCTCCGAAGCGGCGGGTCCCCTCCCGGAGATCCTCTCCCGGAAATGCCCGACTCCAAAAGTTTACGAATTAAGAAAGATAGCGAAATTTCTCTTTTTTGTCAATCCCGTGAAACGCGGCGCACGGGACCTCGGACTCGTTTTTTTCCCGAGAGTCCTTCTTGCAAACAGACCCATCTTGGATTGTTTCGCAATATATGTTCGCTCCCGCTCCCGAAGATCACTCGGAGGAGATCTCGACCGTAAAGTCCCGACCTTCCCATCGGTCGGTCTCCATCCAGTAGAAGGTAAAGACCAGAGGCGCCCTTTGGGACAACGGCAGAGGAATATCCAGGGTGCCGCCTCCGAGCGAAGCAAGAAAAACTCCCTCCCGGTCCTCGGCCGTCCGCCAGCCGTCGAGGGAGTAGCGGAGACGAAAGGGGGAGAGCGCAAGGACTCGAAGCGTCTCCCCGGGACGGACCTTCTTGACCTGCCGGTTGAACTTCCAGATCTCGAGATCCTTTCGGGAGTGTCCGCTTCGGTAACGTTCATAAACCGGGGCCAGACGATCGAAGACCCTCCCGTCGCGAACCGACCTCAAGAGCCGGATATACTCGGCATGGCCCCAGACAAGAGGGTTGGCCGCCCCTGTCGCCCGGCCCAATCGGCAGGAGTGCAGAGAAAGATCGGGCTCGTCCCAGACCTGCTCGGGGATCAACCCACCGGCCGTAGAAAACCCCTCCATGGCCCGTATATACGGAGTGGGGTCGCCTCCCGCGGCGAGCTCGTAATGTCCCCGCTCGCCCGTCAGAAGGGGCCAGGCCCTTCCCTGTCCCCATCCCTGAAACGCCCCCCCATCCATGCGCTGGCCGTATCCATCATTGTTATATCGACGAAACGAAGGGCCGAACGGGGTCTCGACACGAAGCACGGCGTCGCAGACCTTTACCGAGTCCACCACAAGGGGGTCGTCGGCCCTCCTGACTCCGTATCTGACAAGCTCGAGAAAGCCTCCGTCGACGATCTCCTTCGCGGGGAAGCGATAACGCGTCCCCGGTGGTCTGTTGGCCAGATCGAGAAAGAGGTGGTCCACATCCTCCTCGTAGCTGGGCTCTCCCGCCGGAGTGGGAAGGATCCGGACGTAGTGGCGGGGGATCCCCGGCAACAGTGTCCCGGACCGGGTCGTAGTCCACCGGTCGAGTCGGCTCTCGAGGAAGTCCGCATAGTCCAGAAAAAACTCCCCTTCCCTCCTCTCTCCCCGACCCTTTGCCCACTCTCCCGCCAGAACGAGAGCCGAGATCATCGCCGCAAAGGTCGATGGTGAGTAGCCCCTGGCCTCTTCCCAGCGATCCTGCTGGGTTGAAGGACCATGGCGGATAAGATAGGCCGCTCCCTGACGCACCATGGGCCAGGGATCGAAGGCCTTGAGTCCGTTCTCCCGATAAAGCCGCCAGGCAAGAATAATCGGATGGGCCACCCCATCGAGCTGAATCCCCGTCCAGTACGGGGTGCCGTCCACCCAGAAGTTCTGGTGGAAGCCCCCGTCGGGGAGCTGGCTTGCGGCCAGATAGACCAGCGCCCGGTAGGGGCTTTCGGCGTCGCCCAAAGCCAGAAGCCCCAATGCGCTGTGACAGAGATCCCTCGTCCAGACAAGGTGGTATCCGCCGAGCCCCCCTTGATCGTCGTGAACCTCCCCCCAGGGAATGCTTTGGGAGGCGATGATCGCCCCAGGATAAAGCTTGTCCTCGTGAGAACGGATCACGTTGTGGCTGATGCGAAAAAGCCGGCCCCCGTCTCCTGCGTGCTCGCCCAAGGGAAGGAGCTTGTCCGTGACGCGGGCCCATTGCTCCAGAAATCGTCCCTTCTGCTCGATAAAATGGATGCCCATGGATTGAAAGAGGGTCGTTACGGCACCATGTTCACCGGTTCCGAAAGAAAGAGCCACAGTAAACTCCTGGGAGCCGTCAAAGGCGAGCTCTCCCACCCCCGCAACATTCCCGTCAAAGGCCCGGTCAAAGGACCAGGCAAGATCCCGATGGAGGCGCAGATCGGTCAGCCCATCGCTTTTACCAACAAAACCGCAGGAAAGATGCCGGAAGGGAATGGTTGCCCCCAGAGCGAGCCAGACGCCGTTCTTCCATCCGAGAAGGCCGGTCTTTCCTGCGTGAGAAAAGAGGCTCAGGTGATTGCCAAGCCCCCCCACGTCGAGATGGGGCTCGACAAAGACGAAGAGCCTCAGGCGAGAGAGCCAGGCGCTCTCTGCCTCAAGACGTACCCGGAGAAGGAGTGCGGGCAGGTGCGGATCTCCCATCACCTCCTTAACGAGACGATACCTCCCCTCGGGGTCGGAAGAGACGATCGAAAATCCCGGAGCCTCCGTCTCTCCGAAAAAGGCGATCTCGTGTACGAGATCCCTTCTCTCCTCATGGACAAACTGCCCGTCGGTCAGAAGGAATTCGAGGTCCCGGATCTGGGGCCGGTCGACGGTCGGAAAGTACACCTCGTTCACGATTCCGTGTGAAAGGGTATACCAAAGGGTCGAAGCCGTGTTGTAGGCCGTCCCGATCGCATCCTTCCGGCTCGATGTCCATCGGGGAGGATCCCCAGGATGTCCGAAGGCCTCCCTCACCTCTCCCCCTCGCCCCCCACTCGGATGCTTACTCACAGGTCCCCCCTGCCCGAATATTGGCCTCCCGTGTGCGGCGCATCACGTCAGTCGACCTCCTGTAAAAATGGGCGCTACAGAGCGCCGGTACCTGCTCCTTTGGCACCCTATTAAAATTCCGCTTCCGATGCTAGGATAAACACATTCTCTCCGGAGGGGCTCTCCGGAGCTGTTCCCGGAGACTCGCCCCCGCACCTCAACGCACCGTCCTGACCCCTTTCGAGGAGACCCTCTCCGTGATGCTCTGTTTTTCCCCATCTGCGCCCCCTCGAATGTCCGATTGGAGAAGCGCCCCCAGATGACCCGCTCCGAAAAGGCGGAAGGCGACCGGCACGCCACACTGGCCTCCATCGGTCGGGATGGAGCCCGCGTCTCCCTGGCGATCCTTCTCTCCCGCATAACGGGGTTCGTCCGGGACATGCTGATCGCACAGCGGTTCGGAACGGGACCCATGGCCGACCTGTTCTATGTTGCCTATCGGATCCCCAATATGCTCCGGGAACTCTTCGCCGAAGGCGCTCTCTCCTCGGCCTTCATCCCTTCGCTCACCAAGACGTTGAAAAACGAAGGCAAGGAGGAGGCCGAGCGTCTCTACGCCGGAGTCTTTCTCCTGCTCTCGGTCATTCTTCTGCCAGTGGTCCTTTTGGGGATGGTCATGGCCCCGCAGATCCTCGCCCTGCTCGCTCCGGGATGGACCATCGATCCGAAGCGCGAGGCATTAGGGGTTCTCATGACCCGCATCATGTTCCCCTTTCTCTACTTCATCTCTCTTTCCGCCCTTCTCATGGGCGTCCTGAACGTTCAGAAGCGTTTTTTTCTTCCGGCCGCGAGTCCTGTCGCCTTTTCTCTCGTGCTGATTGCAGCGGCAATTTTTCCGAGCAATCTCTTCTCCTTCCCTCCCATCCTGCTCCTTTCAGCGGGGGTCCTTCTCGGGGGAGTCGCCCAGTGGGGAGCGGTTCTCCTGCTCGCGCCAAAGGACGGGCTCCGGCTCCACCTTTCGGCAAGTCTCCGAACCGCATGGAACAACCCCCGCGTTCGCGGGGTTTTCCGCAGGATCCTCCCGGCCATAGGCGGGCTCTGGGTCACGCAAGGCAACCTTTTAGTGGCAACGCTCATGGGCTCCTATCTTGCCACCGGAACGATCGCCGCACTCTACTATGCAATGAGGCTTGTGCAGTTTCCGCTGGGGATCATCGGGGCGGCCGTAGCCACAGTGATCCTCCCCCTTCTCTCTCTCCACGCGAAGGAGGGGGAGGCTCCTCAGGAGAAGCTTGCCGAGACTTTGGCGCACGGCTATCGGGCCTCGCTCTTTCTCATGCTGCCCGCCTCGGCAGGCCTTGTCGCCCTTCGGGAACCCCTGATCGACCTTCTTTTTCGTCATGGACATTTCGGGGCCAACAGCGCCGAACTCACCGCCACCGCCCTCATGGGCTATGCCCTCGGTCTCTGGTCCTTCGCCGGGGTCCGGATCATCGTCCGAGCCTTCTATGCCATGGAGGACATGAAAACTCCGGTCCGGGCGGCTCTGGTCGGGCTTTTTACAAACCTGGTCATAAGCCTTCTGCTGGCTCGAAGAGAGGGGATTGTCGCTCTGGCTCTCGGCATCTCCATCGGGTCGATTGTCAACCAGGGCGTTCTCGTTGTAGGGCTCAAACGAAGGCTTGGGCGCATTCCCGGGCAGATCTTCAAGGGAGCCCCCCTGCTCCTTCTTCACTCCTTGCTGATGTTCGTCATCGTCCGTCTTCTCTGGCTTGCGCTCTCCCCTCATCTCGGATTCGACAAAACACTGCCTCTGACCGGAACCGTTCTGGGGCTCATTCTCTGCGGAGGATTGGTCTACGGAGGACTGACCTGGGTCTCAGGGGTAACGGAGAGCCGCCTTCTGGCCGATCGGATCTTGCGAAGCTTTCAGCGAAAAAAAAGATAGTCTTCCCAAAGCTTTGGAGGGTCTCCGGAGACGGTCATCATGACCATGATGGCAGGAGACCAGTGCGGACGGGCGACACGACCGGGAAGAAGCATGCCAGCCTGTTCGGGGGTCATCCCGGATTTTTTGTGGTTGCAGGGACGACAGGCTGTCACGATGTTTTCCCAGGTCTTGGTTCCCCCCTGGGCAACGGGAACAATGTGATCGAAGGTCAGGATTTCAGGAGGGAAGGTCTGACCGCAATACTGACAACAGTACCGGTCACGGGCAAAGATCGTTTCGCGGGAGAATTTGACTAGTCGGCGAGTATGGTGAAAAAGAACCATGCGGTAAAGCCGGACGACTGCCGGAACCTTCATGGAAAGACGCGCGGAACGGATGTCGCGGCCGTATGACTCGACAACCTCCACCTTTCCCTGAAAGAAAAGGTGGACGGCCCGTTGCCATGGCACAACCTTGAGTGGCTCGTAGCTTGCATTGAGAAGCAGGGTCCGTTCCATCCCCTCCCCCTTCGAGACCGGCCTATCGATCCACCGGCTCTTCCTTCCAACAAACTCTCACGCCAGACGGTCGCTAGACGCCTCCCAGCATGTCGAGCACCTCTCCCAGCGGCCGGGAGATCCCGGTGATGCCCCGGCAGGAGGTATTCAGGAACCGATTCTCCTGGGTCTCCTGGAGTGCCTGGTTCAGGTCGACGATTTGCTCGGCCGAGTCAGACTCCATGATCATGAGTAGATCGGACTCGTCGAGTCCATAGCTCGAGGCAACGGTCACCCGGACGCCGGGGAAGCGGTCGATCACCATTTGACGTTCGCGCTCGATCCCCGAGCGAACAAAGTCGACCTGGTGATGCCAGTCCTTCGTCCGGATCAGGGGGCGAAGGTGGATGAACCGCGACTTCTTTTGAGAGAAGGGCGTACGGGTCGGAGACTCTCCCAAAAGTCCCAGGAAGGACTTCTCCACAGTGAGGTATCGGCCGAGATAGGTCGAGAGAAGCTTCCCGGTCATCTCCTGGAGGAGGCTGATGTTGGTCCCGACCCGCCACAGGAGCACGTCTCCGATCCCGGAGAGACCAACCAGGCTGTAGGAGCTGCTGGAAAGGGTGCTGTCAAAGTTTTTGACCACATCGGAAAACTCTTTTTTTCCGTGTCCCACTTCGGCCGGGTGAACCTTTCGCCATTCGGGGTCGATCCGGAGGACGACAAAGCTCGCAAACTCCCGCAGGCCTCCGGAGGAGGGGGTACGGGAACTTGAAGCATCGACGGCGCGAACGGAATCGGGTGTGACGACGGAGGAAGAGGCGGCGGCAGAGGGGAAAGATTGTTCGGAAGCCCCCTGGGAAGACGCAGAGGAGGATGCCGACCCATTTTCGGATCGTTCAAAGCCCTCTCCCGCGGAAGACTCAGAGCCCTCACCGGACTTCGAGGCCTTGATACGGACGATCACGGAGGCTTCGACCCGGGACATCCCATGGGAACGGGCGTAGTCCTCGGCCTCCCTCTCTACGTTCTTGCGAATGAAAAAGGGCACCTTCTTCAGCAACGCCTGGGCATCGTCAGTCCAGGGGATCCGGTCCCCTTCCTGATCTTTCGTCTCGTCCGCTGCCATACCGGTCAGTCCTCCCTGACGGATCCCTTGTCCGTCGCACGTCTGAAGCGAATCCAGAGCCCTTAAGGAGCGTATGCGGAAAAACCTCTCTCACCGCATCCCGTCCCGTTCCTCCTGCAAACCCAGAAAAAACAAGGCCTGCCCGTTGCAAAATACTCCTCATTGCCTTGGATGCAATTGCGAGCTATTATGCCATAGGAATAAAATTTTTCGCAAACATTCCCTTTTTTTCAATAAGGTCTGCCCCATGCACAGACCGTTTTCGGGAGAGTCCTTCATTTCCCTCGGCCGGGTTTCCCGAGACTTCGCCACCAGAATGGGGTGGGAGAGGGATCTCAGGCTTGCGGATCTTCGCCGGCTTTGGCGGGAGACGATGGGAGACCCCATCGCTCGCGTCTCCTATCCTCTTTCCCTCTCGGAAAGCGAGATTGTCGTAGCTTGCCTTTCACCTCTCTGGAAAAGAGAACTCGCCTTTCTCGAAGCCGAAGTCCGGGAAAAGCTCGTCCGGAGCTTTCCCCTTCCAGACTCTTTGACCCTGACCTTTCGGGTCGTACGCCCCTTCCGACAGGAGGGAAAAATAGACGGACCTGACCGGGCGAAGGAGTCAAAAAAACTCGAACTGCTTTGGAAACGGGCAGACGAGATCGCCTCCGCCCTTCCCGAACCGCTACGAGAGAGGGGACGCGCCTTCGTTCTCGGTCAGCTCCTCTCCGGACTCCACCTCGGGGAGGGGGGACGTCGTCCTCCCCGATCCTGAAGCGGAACCCCGAGCGGCCTTCGCATCGTTTGTCTCCCTTCTCCACCCATGCTAGGATAAGAAAAAGTTCCATTTTAAATCCCCGGCCCTTTTGGCACAAGGACATTTTCATGAAACCAGACCCCGCCGCGGGAAGGCCCGACAGGACCCTGACCGTCATCAACCACCAGAGCGGAACCACCCGGGAGATTCGGCCGGTCAAGACGGTCCAGGCCCTTCTTCGCCTCCTCGAGATCACCCCCGAAACGGTCCTAGTGATCCAGGGCGAGGCATTGCTTTGCGATGACGACCCTATCGACCCGAACAGCCAGGTTGAGATCCGGCCCGTGATCTCGGGAGGGAGCCTTCCGTGAAGTGCCGCGCCTGTGCCCAAAAGGCCGTTATCCGCCTTCCCAGCCACAACAGCGCGTTCTGCCCCGGATGCTTTGACCGGTTTGTCCTCTCCCAGACAGCACGGGCGATCGAAGATCACCGTATGCTCACGCCGGAGGACCACGTTCTCGTGGCCGTCTCTGGCGGAAAGGACTCACTCGCCCTTTGGGAGATCCTCTCGCGCCTCAACTACCGCACGACAGGATTTCACCTTGATCTGGGGATCGGGGAGTATTCAGCGGAGAGCCGGGGGCACGTGGAAAGCTTCGCCTCCCGCCACAACCTTCCGCTTGTCGTCGAGTCCCTCCGCGAATCTGTCAACGGATCGGTGACCGATATCGCCCATGCGACGCGGAGACCGGCCTGCTCGGGCTGCGGACTTGCCAAGCGCTATTTTTTCAACCGGGCCGCCCTCGCCACCGGGGCGACAGTCCTCGCCACCGGCCACAACCTCGATGACGAGGCCTCTCGGCTCTTCGGGAACCTTCTGCACTGGCACGACGAGTATCTGGCCAAGAACCGCCCAGACCTCCCCTCCCTTTCGGGGCTCTCGAAAAAGGTCAAGCCGCTGGTCCGACTCACGGAAAAGGAGATGGCCTCCTACGCCTTCCTGCGTAAGATCCCCTATGTTTTAAAGGAATGCCCCCACTCGACCGACGCGAAACAGCTTCTCTACAAAAAGCTGCTCAACGAGGTGGAATCGGCCTCGCCAGGAACGAAGCACGCCTTCCTTTTCGGCTACCTCGAACGGATCGATCGCCTTTTTCCCATGAGACTCGAGGAGGACCACGAAGAGTCTCCCTCGGGGAGGTGCGAGCAATGCGGCGAGATCTCCTGGACCCCTGTCTGCAGCTTTTGCCGCATGAAGGAGAAGGTCGCAAAGGACCTCGAAAAAGACGGCCTCATACCTCTCCCGAAAACCGCTCCCTGAGCGGTCAGCCACTCTTTTCAACTTCAAGAGAGGATTTCCGCCTTCACGGACCGAATCCTTACCCCTCCCAAAGGACCATCCCTAAGGACGAGGATTCGTCCCGAAGGCGCGATCGGAATGCGAAGCCACTGCCCCCTCTCTCTCCTGAGAGGCACGAGAAGGGGAGGTTGTGAATCTTGCTGAAAAATTCCCTCGATTGTCTTTGCACGTCATTGACGGCCTGAGGGAAAGATCCGTTCCTGCGTCGCTCCCCCACGGTGTGGGATAAAGACGGACTGAAGGTTTCGGCGATGGCCCTTCTAAGGAAGATCCCGGATTCGAGACCTTTCACGATTCGTCATTTCTCTCTTCGAAGGAGGATCCCCCTTTTTCGGCGCGAAGGAGCGTCTCTGTCTCGCGGGCGATCGTCCGGTCCTCCCGGGCGTGGAGGGTCCAGACGGCGACGGGGGAGTCGGAAGCAGAGATCTTACGGTCCCCCGTCGCGAAGCGGTTGGCGTGGGGATCCTCCCTAACCCCCAGAAAGCGGATCTTTCTCATGACGGCCGAGCGGGCCTCCCAGGAATGCTCTCCCACACCACCGGTGAAGACCAGTGCATCAACCCCTTCGAGAACGGCCGCATAGGCCCCGATCGTCTGGGCCACAGAATTGATGGCCTTCTCGAAAGCGACCGTCGCCTTCAAGTCGCCCTTTCCCCTCCTCTCTCCGATCTCTTTGAAGTCCGACACCCCTCCGGAAAGCGCAAAAAGCCCCGACTTGAAGGTCAACTCCTCTTCCAGCATCTTTGGCGACTCCCCCCTCCGGAGAAGGAAGGGAAGGATGCCGGGATCGATTGTGCCGGGTCGGGTTCCCATGACAAGTCCATCGAGGGGTGTGAGCCCCATCGATGTCTCGACGGAACAGCCGTTTCTGATCGCACAGGCCGAAGCGCCGTTCCCCCAGTGAACCGCCACCAGACGCTCTGGAAGTTCTTCTCCTGAAAGGCCGGGAAGGCGATGAACAATGTCGTCATAGGAAAGTCCGTGGAAACCGTACTTTTCGACCCCGGCAGAAAACCAGCGATCCGGAACGGCATATCTTCTGGCTGTTTCCGGAAGACTCCGGTGGAACATCGTGTCGAAGACGGCCACGATGGGCAACGCGCGCTGCAGTCCAAGAAGAGCTGAAAGAACACGGACAGCCACAGGAATGTGAAGGGGGGCAAGCTCCGCGAGACGGGACAGGGTATCGATGGTCCGGAGATCGACCCGAACCGGCTCCCGGAAGAGACGGCCTCCGTGAACGATGCGAATGCCGATCGCCTCGGGAGGAAGTGTTCGGCTCCAGAGCGAGAGATTGGAAAGAGCCGCTCCGACTTTCTCTGCCGTTTCGTCAAGCGCCATCTCATGATCGGCGAGCACCATCTCGCCATCGAGAAGGGTCGCCTTGAGGGAGGAGGAGCCGGGGTTAATGGCAAGGATTCTCATCGGGGTCCCCTGGTCGGATGACATGATCTGCAAGTTCGGTCAGGAAGGTCTGAGCCGGACAGTCTGTCGGTCCCGATCATAGCACGGACTTTGGAAGTGGTGCGCGTCCCCAAATCTCTTCTTTCTGAAAAGGCATTTAACGAAACAGACCCGTCATCACCCCATGACTGGAGCCCACTCGTTTCCCGGGAGAATTTCTGTTAACGTGAAGAGAGACCTACAACCCAAGGAGCCTCCCATGAGCCCACGAGAATCCCGAAGTCCCAAGGAAAAAAAGGGTACGCCCCCCCCCGTTCCGGCCGAGGATTCAGCCACATACCATCAGGAACTGCGCGACCTCCAGGTCGAGCTCGTCAAATTCCAGCGACATCTCATCAGGGAAAACCAGAAGGTCCTCATCATCTTCGAAGGGCGGGATGCGGCGGGCAAGGACGGGACCATCAAGCGATTCACCGAGCACCTCTCTCCCCGAGAGACGAGGATTGTCGCGCTTGGAAAGCCCTCCGACAGGGAGGTCTCACAGTGGTACTTCCAGCGCTATGTCACCCATCTTCCGGCCGCACAGGAGATCGTCTTCATGAACCGAAGCTGGTACAACCGGGCGGGGGTGGAGCGGGTGATGGGGTTCTGCTCGAACGAGCAGTACGAGGAGTTTATGGAAACGGTCCCCTCCTTCGAACAGATGATTGTCCGTTCGGGGATCCGCCTTTTCAAGTACTACCTCGACATCGACAAGGACGAGCAGAGAAAAAGGCTGTCGAGCCGGGAGTCCGACCCGCTCAAGCAATGGAAGATCAGCCCCATCGACCTGGCCGCGCAGAAGCACTGGGAGGACTACTCGAACGCACGAAACCAGATGTTCGCCCGGACGCATTCAGCCATGGCCCCCTGGATTGTCGTCAGGGCCGACAACAAGGACCATGCCCGGCTCCAGATCATTCGGGACTTTCTCTCGCGCGTCTCGTACAAGGGGAAAAGGGAGTCGGTCATCCTTCCCGATCCATCGACCGTCTTTCTCTACTCCCGATCCTATCTCGACAACGGGATGATCTCTCCCTAGGCAAAACCGCTAGACCGCAAGGTCCGACCGCCGGAAGTGGGCTTCCACCAAGCCAGAATTTGAGGAGGAGACGGAACCGTATCCGGCACGATTGAACAGAGCGCCCCTGCTCTGCTAGGATTGCTTCATCCCACCCCTTGTGCGCCTGTAGCTCAGTAGGATAGAGCGTCGGACTTCGAATCCGCAGGTCGCAGGTTCGATTCCTGCCAGGCGCACCAATAAAGACGCCACTCTCCGAAGAATCGCCTGACTCAGAAAAACGTAAGGTGCAAAATTAAGGTGCAAATGGGCCCCTTCGGGGACATAAACTGCATCTTTTTGGGCTTTAACCTTGCACCTGGGAGAGGCCGTTGGAAAGGCTCCCACACGAGGAGAGGAGTGAAACGTGGCTATCGAAGTCAAGCCGGTCGACACACGCGGGATCACAGAGCGCACAACAAAAAGCGAGACTGTATACCGCGTTTCAGTCATGATCAACGGGATTCGCAAGACGGGCACTGTCTAAAAGCTCTATTACAACGTGAAAGACAATCTGGACGAGGCTCTCAAGCTTCGGTATCTTTTGAAAGACAAGATCCGGGCTGAGATCAAGTACGGTCATGAGCCGAAAGCAAGTCCAGCTGTCTCTCCTGAGCTTCTGACGCTCGGGGCGGTCATCGAGCGCTACATCGCTGCACATCAAGCTGCTTACGACGATCTGTCGCGCCGGATCAAGAGCGGATCTGAAGCTGGTCGAACGCGGACCAGATCGTCGCATTCTCGTTCGTGGGATCCTTGAGCTCGATCACCGCCAAAGGGAGCCCGTTCAGGAAGAGCACGATATCGGGACGCCGGGTATGGCGATTCTCGACCACGGTGAACTGATTGACGGCCGTCCATTCGTTTTTGTCGGGGGATTCGAAGTCGACAATCGTCGCCGTGTCGTGGACGATCCGGTCTCCCGAGCGATATTCGACGGGGACACCCTCAGTTAGCAGGCGGTGAAAATGGCGGTTGCGCTGAACGAGTGAGGGAGAGTCAACGCGGGTGAGCCTTCGGAAGGCGTCTTCGAGGGGTTCTGAGGGAAGGGAGGGGTTGAGACGGGAGAGGGCGGATTTGAGACGGTCGGGGAGAAGAGGATCGGAATAGTCGGAACGCTCGGTGCCGGATTCCCCGAGGGCGATCGCGGGACCATGGAGGACTGAATAACCCAGGTCGCCAAACCAGGAGAGGACGATTTCTTCGACGTCGGATTCGGTAAGACCTGGGGGCATGGGCTTGTACCTTAGAATGGGGTCTGATTTCGATTATGGGTCGGAGCCGTATCCTCTTCCGTGTTATTCGAACAGTTCGGAATGCGTTCCCGCGCGAACGAACACAACCACGCCTATCTTCCCGGCGCTCTCGAGTTTGTACACAAGCAGAAAGTCTCCCCCGATATGGCATTCTCGGTGACCACCCCAGTCACCTTCCAAGGCATGGTCGCGCCATTCGGGACCCAGCGGGCCCATGTTGTCGATCAGCAACAACATGGCCTCTTTGAGGCGGTTCATGTCGTACCGGCCGGAGCGGGACAGCCGCTCCCAGTCCCCGAGAAAAGACTTGGTATAATCCGACGACCGGGGAAGGGTCGTTCGTTTACTGGACGCGGGTCTTTTCAAGGTCGTCGATCAGTTCTGCGCCTGTCTTGTATCGGGCTCGCTTGGCGCGCACGATCTCGTCGGCTTCGGCCATGGCCGAGAGGGTTTCGGCGTTCGGCACCTTGAGGGCAAAGGGCATTTGTTTGTCCGCGATCACGCGCAACAAAAACACGCGCACCGCGTCGGAAACGGACAAGCCCATGGTTTCCAGCGTTTGTGCTGCTTCCTTTTTGACCTGTTCGTCAATGCGGACATGAATCATAGTACTGCTCGCCATATCGGCCTCCCTCCAGTTATGAGATACAATGTATCTCATTCTCAGAATAAAGTAAAGGGAGTGTAGCGACCGATCGCGTCATTGAGCCCTCGCCAGAAATTTTTCAGACTCTTCGATTCGAACCTCGCCGGAGAGAAGTCTGGGAAGGAGAGTGTCTCGAAGTTCTGAAAGAGCACAGAATGTCCTTTGAGCGGTGGTTCTTGTCCACAAGGCCAATGTTCGCAATCAGGTCGATCAGCTCTCCCAGACGCTGCTTGTCGAGCCCTGGCCGGGCGTAGTCCTTGGGGAGAACGCCTTTCAGAATCTTGTTGTCCCGTTCCACGGCCACCATGGCGTCGTCGACGACCTTGCCGATTTCGGGACGCTTGGCGCTGGCCTGAAGGGTGGACCAGCGGGCCTCCTGGGGGACCCAGAAGACGTTGACGGCCCGATACTCGTCCGGATCCTCCGGGTCGGCTTCGGAGGCCATTTCGGATTTGAGAAGCCGAGCACGGTATTCTTCGAAGGAATCGGAGACATACTTCAAGAAGATCAGACCCAGGACGACGTGCTTGTATTCGGCCGCGTCCATGTTGTTTCTGAGTTTGTCGGCGGCCAGCCAGAGCTTTGCCTCAAAGCCGAGAGCCGCTCCATTCGAACTCTTTGGCAGACTCTTCTTTGCCATAGTTTCAGGACTCCTTTAAACGGGTTCCCCCGCTTGTCCACCCACTTCAGAATGTTGCATTATAGAGAAATTTCGAGGCATTGAAGATTGTCAAGTGATCTTCGCATATTATTGACACAAGCTGGGCCAAAAGCAATTTTGACAGAGGCAGAGAAATTGAGATCTGCAAAAGAAAGGTCGGGCGCTCATGAGAATCAACATTGCCTCGGATCTTCACCTCGAAACCTACAAATGGTTTCCGAAATTCTCCCCCCGTAAGGCCTCCCACATGTTTCAAGGGCTCTTCTCCGGCGACCTTCTTATTTTGGCGGGAGACATTGTGGACAATCCCCGAATGCTGGCAGAATGGCTCTCCCTGTGTTCTGTCCCGGTGATCTATGTGCTGGGAAACCACGAATACTATGGAAAGAGCCTCGAGCGGACGGAGAGCCTCTTCAGACATGCGTTGGACGACTTGCCCCACGTTCATTTTCTGAACGGGGAAGGCGTCGTTGTAAAGGGTGTTCGTTTCGTCGGGGCGACCCTGTGGTCGGACTTCGACGGAGAGAACCCTCTCGTCATGGAAGAATGCCGGGAAAGGGTCAAGGACTTCAGAGAAGTCGAGGGAATCACGACGGCAAAAGTCTTGGAGCTGTTTCACAAAGAGCGGGACTGGATCGACGCGGAACTTTCGACCCCTTTTGACGGGCCCACTGTTGTGGTGACCCACTACGCGCCGTCCCCACAAAGCGATTCCGAATTTCACGGGTCTCTTCTGAGAGGAGGCTTCGTGACGGACCTTGAGGCCATGATTCGGAAGCACCAGCCGGAGCTCTGGATCCATGGACATACACACGAAAACTGCGACTACACTGTAGGGGAAACGCGGGTTCTCTCGAATCAGTCGGGATACGGCTGGGAAGAGGCCCATAAGGGATTCAGGCCGTTGGCTGTGGAGATCTGACCAGAACGGGAAGGGTAAGAGAGCGTGAGGTCAGTCCGAGTCCTCATCTTAAGATCACCGGAAGTCGACCGGGATGTGACCGGAATGAAACCGGAATGTCGACTCCATGTCGCACCCCCTCTCGTGAAACGTCCGCCAGCCCTTGGAGTGGACGCGTATGCAGTCGGTCGGAAAGAGAAGACCGGATCATTGGCCGATCCGTCTCGCGAGCGTCGATCGTCTTGCTCTCGGACCACGAACGACGGAGCTAGCGTTGTCTTTCGGTCATGTTCCTTCTAAAATCAAATCGATAATGGATCCGTCCTGAAAAAAGTGTTGATCCGACACGGGAGCCGACCATGGCAACGACGCACACCGATCTCAAGTCTCTCTACGAGACGGACTACTACACTTGGACGCGGAAAACGGCAAAGCTTTTAAACGAAGGACGCCTGTCCGAAATCGACATTGATCATCTGGCCGAGGAGGTGGCGGACTTGGGAGAGGAAAAACGGAACAGACTTGTCGGATTCCTCTCGCAATCCTTCGCCCACCTGATCAAATATGCCTATCTTGCAGACAGATATCCCGACGACACCCCTAGATGGCGAAAAGATGCCCTGTTTTTCCTGAAAGAGGCGCTTCGGACGATCCGTAAGAATCCGGGATTGAAGGGCGAACTTCCCGAGATCCTGGAGGAAAGCTGGGAAACGGCCCGGGGCGAAGTCTTTCGCAAGTTCGACGATTTTTCTCGAGAACAGGATCTTGACCGAATGGGCATCCCCGCACATTGCCCCTGGAGCCCGGAGCAGGTTCTCTCCGGATCTCTTCTGCCTCCGGAACCGTCCGGAGAACCGGATCTCCGTCTTCCCGGACGGAAAAGATGACCGACAAGGAGACACCATGAGCACGAAACTCTCGACGCTCTACGAGACGGACTACTACACTTGGACGCGGGAAACGGCAAGACTTCTGCGCGAAGGACGCCTGTCCGAAGTCGATACGGAACACCTGGCGGAGGAGGTCGAGGACTTGGGGAAATCGGAAAGACGGAACTTTGTTGGCTATCTCTCGCAATCTTTCGCCCACCTGATCAAATATGGGTATCTTGCGACCCGATATCCGGACAATGCCCGAAGGTGGACCAGGGACGCGGCGTTTTTTCTGAAAGAAGCCATGGGTGTTCTGGAAGAAAACCCGGGGTTGAAGGGAGAGCTTCAGAGTCTCCTGAAAAAAAGCTGGGAAACGGCTCGCGGGGAGATCTTTCGAAAGTTCGTCGACGATTTTCCTCGAGAACAGGATATAGACCGGATCGGCATTCCCGCCCGTTGTCCCTGGAGCCCGGAGCAGGTACTTTCCGGCGAGATTCTTCCTCCGGAACCAGAAATTCCTGGCCCCCGTTGACCCTTCTCCAAGGGGAGAGCCAAATGGAGCTGCGACAACCTGCCGGCCCGGAGAATGCCGATCATGCCAGGATCCGTTCCCGGATCTCGGCCGACCTGGAAACCCTGCGGGCATTGTATGCACAGGCGAGCTCCCGGACGGAGCGACGGGAGTGGATCGAGATCGAGCGTCTGGCCCTCAGGCAAGCCTCCGCCCGCGACCTGGAAGCCAGAATGGCCGGTCTTCCGGTTGCCCCCGACCGGAGCGATTTCTTCAACCGCCGGAGGCTTCTGCGCCTTGTGGCCCTGGAAGAGGGGCTCCGGGATCTCAAGTCTGTACAGGATGCTGGAGGAGACGCCGTCCTGTTCGGCTCCGTGCTGACGCCTTTCCGCAAAGTCAGTCCCGGCTACGAAGGATTCCGGGAGGACTCCGATATCGACATTTGCCTGCTCGATCCCCCGGACTTCATGAAGGGGGCGGGTTCCTGTCCATAGTCGAGGAGGCCGTCTCCGGGTTCCCGGTCGACGTGAGATGGATCGACGACTTGCAGCCCCGGATCCGGGAAAAGGTCAGGGCCGAGGGCGTGGGGCTAAGTGAGGGAACAACTCTGGCTGAGAGGGACTGGATTGCTTGCGTTCCTGGCTCGAACGCCTGATAGCCCTCGCCGACCGCCTCCTCTGTCCCAAGAAACAGGCGTCCTGAGCCACGAGCACATGCCGGGCCGGAAGAGCAGACAGTTGGCGATATGGGTTGGACTTGGAGTATCCCGCGCCTTTGAGATCCCCCAGCTCCTGCAAGGCTCATGGGGATCGCCCGTCACAGAGCCTCGCCGATTGCCCCGTCCAAAAATAGAATCATGCTTCGATTTGTCCTCCCCTGTTTGCTCCCCTCGGTCCTTCTCTACGCCGACCCTCTTACGGAATTCCCTGCCGGACGACTTCTCGCAGGCCCCGCAAGAACTCCCAAAGAAAATATCGCCTTTTTGGACGATCAAATCCGCCCCGCGTTCCCTATTTCCGAAAGGTCTTTTCGTAGGAGAGGACATCCAGGATCTGCTGCGGCTTCAGAACATCCCAGTACGGAGCCATAACGCCACGACCACGGCGAATAACGTGAATGAAAAAGGCGTCGTCATGGCCTTTCCAAAGGTTGGGATCGGTAAAATTGGCCGGCTTCTGCATGAGCGCAGGGGCAGCCACACCATTTCCGTCCCCCTTGACTCCGTGGCACTGGGCGCAGAAGGAAAGAAAAATCGGCTTTCCTCTTGAAGGATCTCCAGGCAAAAGTCCCGCGTGGACGATCCGCGCATTGAAGCCCACGACAAGAATGCCCAGAGCCGTTCCAATCCACATGACCGACAACTTTTTCCGCATACATCCTCCAGGATTTGACTGCTTGTCTGCCAGAGACACCAACCGGCCCAAGTTTGCGAATGATGAATTCGTGGCACCGGAGAAGGCCCGTTCGCCAATACGTAGGCCAAAGTGCGATTGCAATACTGTCTGCTCGGAACATTCATTGCTCCAAAACCATTACTTCGAAAGGATATTTTTTAGGAGTGGCTGAAATATGGCGTCCCCAACGGGATTCGAACCCGTGTTACCGCCGTGAAAGGGCGAAATTCCACCATGAATATTAACACGAATGAACGCAAATAACAAGCAATGACAATACCTATTCATATGAATATTCTTACATATTTATATGAATAGTGCATTCGAAGTGTCCCAATTTTGTCCCAAACAAACTCTATTCAAATCCAAGATGCTTCGCCACATCGGAGGGGGATATTTTTCTCCTGATCGACTCCTCGATGAGAGACGGCCAAGTCCATTCCTTTTTTTGCGATGCAAGCATCCTGTCGACGGCATCAATGTCATTCTCAGTTCCATCGAGGATTTGGGTCAGGAGCACGGACGAGACTTTTCGAGGCTCATCCGTCGAAGGTGGAACCCACGCAGGCAGACGAGACCAATCGAGCCCACCCCCCTTCAGAGCATTGAGGGGGTTAAGTTCTCCGAGTCGTCGAAGAGAAAGAGGAGAATATAAGAAAATTCTAACAGTCTCCGCCGTGAAAAGATAGACGATCTCGGCCCCGCCCAGCGCGATCTCCTTCGCTTTTCTGAAAACCGTTGAATCTCCAGCGACGATCCGATCAACAATTCCACCTCCAGGAGAAACAGCCATCAGAAGGTCTTCGACTTGTTGGTGTGAAATTTTCGGAGACCACTTCCAGACGTGAATCCCTGGTGTCAAATGCCAATTCTCATCGAGTCCGAGAATTTTTCGAATTTCTGAACGCTTTTCCTGAGAAAGATACCCCCCGCCCTTCGACAATATAAATTGGGACAAATTCGCCTGGCGCGCCCCAATTTTTTCCCCGACAGAAGAAATAGTCAATCCTTTCAACGAGATAAGAGTTTTTAAAAAAATCATCTCTCCCCCCCTTGACATATTATACATTCGGTTATATATTCATTTTTGAAGATGAATGAATTTATATATAAATATATCACAAACAAGGGGGGGGAAGCAACAATGGAAAAGATTTTTTACTCGGTGCGGGAGCTGGCAACGTTGATAAACACAACGGAAGCAACGGTTCGCGCATTTCTTTATAGGACGCCGGACCGACTCCCAAAAGCAACGAAACTGGGATCCAGAACTGTTTTCCACGTCGACGATATCAATGACTGGGCTCAAAAACTGAGAAAAGCAGGCTATTCCCCTTCCACTTCCACGACGAAGAGGGTCGGTCGCCCGAGGAAGTCGGAAACACTTGCAAGGATGGATGAGAGCCAATGACCGCCCGAGACCTGGCCGATGCACTGGAAGGCCGAAGGGAGGGCCATGAGTGGCGGTGCCGATGCCCCGTTCACTGGGGGAGATCCCTTTCTGTCACCGAACGAGACGGACGGCTCCTCCTGACCTGCCGGGCGGGGTGTCCTCAGGGAGAGGTTATCAAGACTCTCAAGCAAATGGGGCTTTGGGGAAGCAACACTAGTTATGAGGCTCAACCCCCTGCACCGGAACCATCCAACCACACAGAACGCAAGGCGGATCGGGCCTCCGATCTCTGGAACCAAGCCCACCCCATCAAACCGGGCGATCCCGTCCACAAATACCTCACCGGGAGGGGAATTGTCCTCGATGCCTGGCCGGATGATCTTAGATCGCATCCCACCCTTCCCTACTGGACGCAGGATGACAACTGGAAGCCGGTCCTTCTCGGGAAATGGCCTGCGATGCTGGCGGTGGTCAGAAACCCCAAGGGACGGCCCGTTGCCCTGCACCGAACCTATGTCACGGGTGACGGCCACAAGGCCCCGGTTCAGTCTCCCAAAAAAATTCTGAAGGTCTTCGACTTGGCGGGATCATCGGTCCGACTCTTCCCCCCGCGTGATGGTCTTCTCGCGGTGTGTGAGGGGATCGAGGACGCCCTTTCCGCATGGCTCCTCTGGCAGATCCCCACCTGGGCCACCATTGGGACCAGCGGTTTGAAGGGGTTTGTCCCCCCGGAGGACGTGAAAGAGATTCTGGTCTTGGCAGACAACGACGAGCCGGGGAAGAAGGCGGCGTTAGAACTGGCACAGCGCCTTGAAGAAAAAGGAAAGGCCGCCCGGATTCTGGTTCCGAGCGGCCCTGCAAAGGATGTTAACCAGCTCTTGGTCTTGGTGAAAGGAGAAACACAATGCAGTCTACCATAAACATCCCGGGAATGGAAGAGATAACAGTTCCAGAAATCCCCGTGCAAGAAATCCCCGTTCGCCACTGGCCGTCCCGCCTGCCTTTCGAGCAAATGGGAAATGCGGGAAGGATCGCCCTTCTAGCGTCTCATGGGACAGAGATCGACCCCCACGCTGTTCTCTTCTCGCTCCTGACCGTCGTGGGATGCGTGATCGGGCCGGATATTCATTTATACGTTGGAGAGGCCAGGCATTATTGCCGGTTGTTCTGCGTTCTAGTGGGGGCATCTTCCAGAGGCCGCAAAGGATCTTCGCTGGCCCCTATTCTTTCGATCTTCCAAGAGGTCTCCCCGAACTTCATGAAGATCAGGACGAGTGGTCCACTTTCCAGCGGGGAGGGCCTTATCTATCGAATACGGGATGCCTCGGAGGAGGTCGACAAGGAGGGGGACCCACTTGACCCCGGGGTCGAGGACAAGCGTCTCGTCGTCCTTGATGGCGAGTTTGCGGCGGCCCTCCGGGCGATGAAGCGGGAGACGAACACCCTCAGTGCGATCCTGAGGAGCGCCTGGGATAGCGGCGATATCAGCCCCCTGACGAAAACGAATCCCGTCCGGGTGACGAACGGGCATGTCTGCTTCGTGTCGCACATTACAACCCCGGAACTTCACGCCTGTCTTTCCGAGTCGGACTCAGTCAACGGATTCGCTAACCGCATTCTTTGGATCTGCACCCGGCGTCAAGGTTCCGTCCCATTCCCCGAGAGGCTGTCAAAGGAATCGCGAGGGGAGATCGGGGCCATTCTGTCAAAGTCACTCTCGGTTGCAACCGAGACCCGCGAAATGACGCTCTCCTTAGACGCAAAGGCTCTTTTCGGGGAGGCGTACCCTATCTTGACGCAGGAACGGCCCGGACTTTTCGGATCGGCCACCTCGAGGGCGGAGGCCCAGGTCATGCGAATGGCTATGATCCTGGCTCTTCTCGACGGTTCGCCCATCATCCGTCGTGAGGATATGGTGAGATCCCTGCATTGCTGGCGATACTCGGAGGAATCAGCCCGGTTCATCTTCGGAGACCGGGAACCAGACCAGAGGGCAAATAAAATCCTTGACTTTCTCTCGGGAGGGGAGCGAACGACTACACAAATCACGGTGGATCTGTTCAAGCGCAATGTTTCCGGAATTTCCGAAGTTCTTGAGTACCTTCAAAGCGTGGGAAAAATCACTTGCCGGAAAGAATGTTCGACGTCCGGGAAAAAACCTGCGACTTACTGGAAATTGGCTGAAATGAACTAACGAACTTTACGAACAAAACGAAGTTAATAAGAACTTCGTATAACTTCGTTAAGTTCGTAGGTGTAAAAAGGGGGGTTTTCATGGAACTGACAGAATTTTTACAGACGATCAAAACCGATCCCAAAAATGGGGAACCGGAGATCTCCCAAAGCGAGCCCAAAAAGGATTCCCACCCCGCTCCCGAGACCCCGGAAGGGGAGAAGTCCTTCCGCTCCCTGGTCGAAGAACTACTGGCCGAGGGTCCACGTCCCTATGCCGATATTCTGGCCGCTTGCGGGGGGAATGAAGCTATTCTCCGGGACACGATCCGGGGATGGGATGAACTGATCGCCTACGACGCAGGGGGAACATGGTTCTGGAAAAAAACGATGACATGATGAAAATTGGCTGAAATGAACTAACGAACTTTACGAACAAAACGAAGTTAATAAGAACTTCGTATAACTTCGTTAAGTTCGTAGGTGTAAAAAGGGGGGGGGGGTTCAATGATGCAGGTTTCGTTTCGTGTGAAGAATCTCAAGGGCGGCGAGGCCAGCGGGGCCGTGGCCCACGATCTCCGCCGAAAAATCCCTGGTTACGTCGACCAAGCGAAGACCTGGCAAAATGCCGTGCTGGACGGCGGGGAACCCGATATCCCGGCATCCATCGCCT
>JAJYYA010000016.1 GCA_021801345.1 Nitrospirota bacterium | reverse complement strand
CGACAGAAGGCCGGGGAGCGGGGAGGCTGCTCCCCCTTGCACCCATCGGGTGTATGAAGGCAACCTCTAAAACCGTTACAAGAAAATAACTTGCCTATTTGATCCCTGTTCTATCGCGGGATTGAGGTGAAGCCGGCTTGCGGGCAAAGAGTCAGGGGACAAGACAAGCATTGTCCGGGGAAGAAGCAGAGATCCCAAGTCACCGGAGCGACCGATTGTGACCCGATCGTTTATTTTTCTCCTGGCACGAGATCCTCCCCCCAGAACGACACACGAATGAGCGCTTTTGTATTCCGGAGCAAAAACTCTTCCATTTTCGCCAGGGGCTATCCGAAGCTTTGACCGCCTAGCCCCGTGAAATGCTACGATTTGGACGGCCATGAAAACATACTGGATGCCCCCCGAAATCGGAAATATCTCCACAACAGGATCGACTCAAGCAAGTTTCCGGAATTAATCACTCATCGACAACTTAATTCTATTCAAATAGAATAAGTCTAGAAAAGCTCGGGGGACCTTCCTCACAATACGCCTCTTAGAAGGGTGAGGGGAACGCATGTCAGAGCCGATCACCGAACATGCGACCTGTCGAGAACATCCACCGGCTTCCATCCCCCTCGCGAGATGCCCGATGAACCTTCCCAACATCCTCTTTTAAGCGACCGGGGATCTTCCATGTCAGACGATCTCCTCCCCGACTTTCGGCTTGAGCTCCTCGGACTTCCCGTGCTTCGCCGGGGAGATCGGGAATCATTTATCCACGAACCGGACAAACCCTATTTTCTTCTTTTTCTCCTGGCCGCAACGAAAGACACCCTTTCTCGCGAAGCGGCGTGCGACATCCTCTGGCCGGGCGTTCAAAAAACTCGCGCCCGGGCCAGCCTTTCCACCGCTCTCTACACCCTCTCCACGAGACTCGGAACAGATTTCTTCCCCCAGAAAAACCGGACGAGCCTCCATTGGAATCTCCCTCCCTCCTCGGCCGACATTCGAGAGGTTCTCTTTCCTTCTCCGCCCGACGGATGCGCAAGGATTCACCCTGCCCATCTTTGCGATTCCTGCCGAAACATGGCCTTATCCCGTCTCGAGCAGCTCTCCCGTCCGTTTCTCCAGAATATTCGGATCCCAAAGGACACTCCTCTTTTCCAATGGGTGGAAAACATTCAGCGGGCCCTTGCCGAGATGAAGGCACTGACCGAGCGGGAGATCGCCCATGCCCACCATCCGCCGTCGGCAAATGCAGAGGATGACAGAATGGTGGAATTGCGACCATTGACCGCCCTCGTGCTCCGGCTTGTCCCTACCGATCCCCTTCCGGACGACGAACTCCTTGACAGCCTCGAGCCTGTCCGTCTCTCCGCCGAAGAGCTCATTCGCACTCGAGGGGGGTTTGTCGTGCCTTCGTCGCCGGACACGGTGACCGCCTACTTCGGATTTCCCCGATGTCGGGAAAACGAGGGACGATTCGCCGCCGACTGTGCCCGGAAGCTGCTCGCACACCACCTCTCCGATCCCTCCTTTACACTGACCATTGGCATGCATTCCGGACTGGCGCCCTGCGATCCCGGTCGGTCCATTCCGGACCCGTTCGGCCGCCTCTCCGAAATCGCCCGCACTGCCACGGAGCTCGTTCAACCATTCTCCCTTGTCGTCACGGAATCCTCCGCTCTTCTGCTTAAAAGCCACTTTCGACTCTCCCCGGTTCCCGTTATTGCCCCCCCACTGTTTCTCGTGGAGGAAGAACTCTCGGCGCCCGACAGGACCGCCGCCCTCGCTACAGGCATCTTCGGCCGCGACTTCGAGCTCTCCCTTCTCCGACGATCCTGGGAGGAAACCCGACACGGAAAGAGGCAGACGATATGGCTCGAGGGAGAGGCGGGAATCGGCAAGTCGGCTCTTCTTTCCTCCTTCGTCAAGGAAGTGATCTCTTCCGGTGCGCCCCACAATGTTCGGGAATACTTCTGTCTTCCCGAACACCAGGGAACGCCCTGGGCTCCGATCATTCACTCCATCCGTCGGCAGACAGGGATCGATGAGCCATCGTTGTCCCTCTCCGAGCGGACATACCGCCTCGAACGCTATCTGCTGGAAAGAGAACGCCCGGTCGAAAAGGATCTCCCCCTCCTTCGACACCTTCTGGGAGAAAAAGGAACTCTTTCCGAGCTTCTCCAGCGACTCTCCCCCGACCGCCTTCGGGAGACCCTGGAGACATTTCTCCTGGGGGTGATCTCACACCTGTCCCGATCGGCCCCCCTTTTTCTCGTGATGGAAGACGTCCATTGGGCCGACCAGGCGACCCTGGCCCTTTTGAAAAAGTCCTTCGAGCGCATGGGACCTGTCTCCATGACGATGGTCCTCTCCTGTCGCGACCGCCGCTCTCTCGAGGTCCTCGACCTGCCCCTCCCCGACACGATGATCACTTTGAGCCGACTCGATCGTCAGAGCGGCCGCCACCTCGTCTCCCGGGCCGCCGGACGAACTCTCTCCGCCGCGAACCTTCGTCGCATTCTCGACATGGGAGAGGGTGTTCCCCTTTACCTTCGGGAGCTGGCCCTGCTGGCCAGAGACGAAGATGTCCCGCTTCCGCCGACACTCAATGCCCTCTTTGCCTCCCGAACCGACACGCTGTCTCTCCGCCTCCGGCAGATTCTCCCTCCGGCCGCGGCCCTGGGAATCACCTTTCAGGAATCCCTGCTTCGTCCTCTCGTCCTCGAACCCTCGACGCTCGAGAGGGATCTCGAAAATCTCTGTCAGGCGGGACTTCTGGAGAAGAAAAACAAACTTCCGACAACCTACTCCTTCCACCACGCACTCCTGAGGGAGGCGGTTCTCGCCTCACTTTCGGCTCCGGCACGTCGAACTATCCACAGCCGAATCGCCAACCTCTTCGCTTCCCTGGAAACCGAGATTCCTCCGGAAGATCTGGCCTTTCATCTCGAAAAAGCCGGCCGGACCGAAGAGGCCGTCCCCGCATACCGACTTGCCGCCAAACGCGCCTCGGCAAAGGGAGCCACCTCCGACGCCTCTCTGCACCTGGACAAGGCCCTCTCCCTGGTGCGGTCGGATCCCGCGCGTTTTCCGGGAGGAACGGAGCTTTCGATCCTTCTTGAGGCCGGTCCCCTGGCAGTCTCCCTCCATGGACACGGCTCGGAAACGGTGGCCGGGATCTACACCCGAGCCGCAGCGCTCGCCAACGATCTCCCTGACACCGAACACCCCTTCCCCCTTCGCTTCGGCCTTTGGACCACGGCCTTCACCAGAGTGGGACCGGACGCCGCACGCCCTTTGGGAGAAGACCTTCTCCGCTGCGCCCAAGGGCTCAATGATCGGGAACTCTCTCTCAGAGCGGAATATGCCCTGGGCGGGACCCTCTTTTGGACAGGAGAGCTGCTCCTCGCCAGAGAGCATCTTCTCTCGGCATTGCGCTATGCCAATGCCAAGGATTCGAAGGGAGGGCGGGAGAGCGAGCTCGACGCCTTTGCCGAGGATCCGGAGATGGGAAGCCGGGCCTATCTGTGTTGGGTGACGGGAATTTCGGGTGATCCCGAGGAAGGGCTTCGAGAGGCCCGGCGTGCCATCCGTCGGGCGGAAGCCATCGGACATCCCAACTCACTGGGATATGCCCTGGCCTTCGACTGCTATCTGAAGATGATTCTGGGAGATCCGAAGGGAGCGGGAGAAGTGGCAAGACGATCCCGGGAGCTGGCGGAGCAGTACGGATATTTTCAGTGGGAAGTGGTGGGACAGGTGGCGGAGGCCTATGCCCAGGGGGACAAGAAGAGCCTTGCGGCGTCCCGGTCGGCTGTCCTTGCCATCGGAACCGTTCTTCCCGGACTGGCCCCGCTCTTTACCCTGATCGAAGCCATGACCGCTCTCAGGGCTAACGAGCCTGAGAGCGCCCTCTCGTCGGCCTTGCGGGGTCTGGAAGAATCGAAAAAAACCGGCGCCCGGGCCTTCGATCCCGAGCTCTTTCGCATCGTAGGGGAGGGGCTTCTCGCCTCCGGAGGCTCCATCGACGAAGCTGTCGCTTTTTTTCTTCGGGGAGCTGGGTCCGCCGACCTCGCCGGATCGACCTTCTTTGCTGCCCGCTCCAGAAAAAGCCTTCTGAAGGTTCGGCCCGGCGAGGATGCAACCTACCAAAAATATCTTTCAACGCTCCAGAGCGGGAGGGATCGGATCTAGGGGAAAGGAGCCTCGCCGCGAAGACCGGGATGGAAGATCTTCCCCTCGGCCTAGTTTTGCAGTAACAACTCAGCCGGGTAAAAAATGAGGGCAATTGGGGGGGGGACCAGACGGAGCGGTCGGGTGACTGGGGATGTGGAGCCTGGCGCTGTGTGGGAGGAAGCGAGAGGGCGACTATCCGGAGAAGCAGGAGGGGAGAATGGGCTCACCCCGCAAGGCGGCGGTCAGACCGACAAAGACGTTTCTCGAATTCTTTCTGAGCGTGTCGGTATAGCCCCGGATCCGAAGAAAGAGTTGGGCGCCCTCGAAGGTGCGGAACCCTCCGGAGATCTTCATCATCACCTTGATCATGCGCATCGCCTGCTCCGCAATGTTGTTGGTGAAGGGAACGTCGGGGAGGAGGGCAAAGGCGAGGACGGCCCGGGCATGCTCTTTCAGACGAAGGGCGAGGTTCTGGGCAAAGGTGTGCTTCACTCTTTTCTGCCCTTTCTTCTTTTCCG
>JAJYYA010000041.1 GCA_021801345.1 Nitrospirota bacterium | reverse complement strand
CGTGAAGGGGGCCCTCTTGTGGACCACCGCCTTCCCGTTCCCGAGAAGCTCCCGTGCCCGGGCCGGGTGGCAGGGCATGAGAGGCTTTTTGTGTTTGTCGAGTACGAAAACCTGCATGGAAACTCCTGAAAAACTTACGTTGCACTGGCGCTTTCCGCCGTAACGCGCCTCTAGCAAGGCGTCTCCCCTCGAAAATGGTGACCACCGGCTTTAGGGGATCCCTCCCCCTCGTGCGGACCGTTTCGTCCTTGCCCTCGCGGTTGTCTGCATCCGCACGTTCCAGAGCCCGGAGCTGAGGAAGCACCCCGGGGTGAGTCTTCTTGCCTATGGTCAACGTAGCGGGTTGGATACCGCTCTTTCTGGTCAACCCGAGCTTGTCGAACCTCCTTTCAAGCTCCGCCGTTCACGGCGGGGTGGTTGACCCTCGCTCAAAGACTTATCGGACACTCCCGACCATTCATAAAGACGTCCTCTTTAAACGAAGCTGGAGAAACTCCTTGAGCATGGATTGCGCCCGATCGGCCGACTCCTTGTGATAGGAGGGCCTGTCCTCACAGAAAAACCCGTGCTGGGCCTCCGGGAAGGTCACCATGCGGAAGGTGCGGCCGGCCGCGGTAAGAGCCTTATCGATCGCCCTGCGCTCCTCCTCGGGGATAAAATCATCCTTTTCCCCGTAGAAGAGAAGGAGCTCGGCCCGGAGAGAGGAGACGACCGAGAGCGGCACCTCGGTTTGCCCTGGAAAAAACCCCTTCGGCGCCCCGATCCCTCCCCCATAAAATGGAACCGCCGCCGTGATCTTCTCCCCGAACCAGCCGGCCGACAGAAAGGCCAGGCGCCCTCCCATGCAAAATCCCACGACCCCGATCCGGTCGCGGTCCACCCGGGGGTCCGCCCGAAGAAGATCGAGGCAGCGGCCGATATCCTCTCTGGCCTCGCTGTCGGTGAGACGGGAGAGGTTGGCCATGGCGGTCTCCCGGTCCGAGTAGGCGACGACCCGGCGCTCCTCGGGAAAGCGACGGTAGAGGTCGGGGACGATGACCGCGTATCCCCACCCGGCCATCCGGGCGGCCAGTTGCCGGAAGTGATCGTTCACCCCGTAGGCCTCCATCAGGAGGATGATTCCCGGAGCCTTAGCAATCCCCGAAGGGTATTCCCTGAAGGCCAGTCCTCGCTCAATCCACTCCCCCATCCTCTTCCCCCTTTCCATTAAACCATTCTGTTGTTTTTCGCTGAAACGACCTAGGCGCCAGGGGCGGCCAGAGAGGCGCTATCGATAACAAAACGGTATCGGACATCTCCCGCAAGCGTCCTTTCGTAGGCCTCGTTGACCTTCTGGACCGGGATGACCTCGACATCGGAGACGATCCCGTGCTGCCCGCAGTAGTCGAGCATCTCCTGAGTCTCCCGAACCCCTCCGATGAGGGAGGCCGTCAGGTTGCGTCGTCGGGAGATCAGCATGAAGGAGTGAACCGCAAGAGGCTTCTCGGGAGCCCCAAGGAGGACCAGGTTCCCATCGCGCCGGAGCGCCCCGAGATAGGGCCCCAAGTCGTGGTCCCCGGAGACGGCATCGAGAATCAGGTCGAACCGTCCGGCCACATGGCTCCCCCAGTTCGCCTTCCGGGTCAGAACAAAGTCATGGGCGCCGAGCTGGGCCGCATCCTTTTCCTTGGCTGCCGAGGTGCTGAAGACGGTCACCTCGGCCCCCATGGCCCGGGCGAGCTTGATCGCCATATGGCCGAGCCCGCCGAGACCGACGACACCCACAGTCTTCCCCTTCCCCGCACCGAAGCGCGTCAGAGGAGAGTATGTTGTGATCCCCGCGCAGAGAAGGGGAGCCACATGGGACAGGGGAAGCCCCTTCGGAAGCTTCAGGGCAAAGTCCTCCCGGACGACGATCACATTGGAGTACCCTCCCTGGGTCCGGGTCTTCCCGTCCCGTTCCACCGAGTTATAGGTCCAGACCGGCCCCGCATCGCAGAACTGCTCGAGCCCCTCCCGGCAGGAGGGGCAGGTATGACAGGAGTCCACCATGCACCCGATGCCTGCGAGATCTCCCGGAGCAAATCGGGTGACTCCCGGTCCCACGGCCGTAACGCGGCCTGCGATCTCATGGCCGGGGACCATGGGGAAGGCGGCCCCGCCCCACTCGTCTCGCGCCTGATGAATGTCGGAATGACAGATCCCCGCATAGAGAATCTCGATGACCACATCTCCGGGTCCCGGATCGCGGCGAAAGAATTCGTAAGGAACGAGCGGGGCCTTGGGGGCAAGAGCGGCATAACCTGAGGCCTTGATCATAAGGAGGATCCTTTCCTTAATATTTGACATTCGTTCGAGCCGACAGAATACGGACTTGTGACGAAAACAAGAGACCGCATGGATAAAAAACGCCCGGATTGGCACAGGGAGAGAGACGGACCGAACGAAATGTCCGCATCGCTTTTGGAAACAACACTTTCCATCTTACTCCAGCGAGACATTTTAAGACAAGACGGCATCCTTCCCCGTCCGGCCCCTCGATGCGACCTCGTGCAGTGCTTAACCTTTTCAGGGAAGAATGCTATACTTTCGTCGTCCTGGATTTTTCATCTTCCCAACCATTTCCACACGATTTGCCTACTATGGCCCAGCCAACCCCGGAGGACGCAATGTTTAACCCCTGGCACGATCTTTCCCTGGGCGATAACGCCCCTCACGAAATCCAGGCCTTCATCGAGATCCCGGCACGCTCCCGGGTCAAATACGAACTCGACAAGGAGACCGGCCTGATCAGAGTCGACCGGATTCTTCACAGCGCCGTCTACTACCCGACAAATTACGGCCTCATTCCCCAGACCTACTGCGAAGACAACGACCCTCTCGACGTTTTCGTCCTCTCCTCGGAGCCCCTTCAGTCCAGTTCCATCGTCGTCGTCCGCCCCATCGGCGTCATCAACATGGAGGACGGGGGAGAAAAGGACGACAAGATCGTGGCGGTCATGGTCAAAGACCCGGAGTGGGGACAGTACCGGCATATCGAAGACATCATCCCCCACCGTGTGCGGGAACTTACCCAGTTTCTCAAGGACTACAAGACGCTGGAAAACAAGCAGGTCACCGTCAGCGACGTTCTCGGCAACGCCGAGGCCAAGAAGTCGATCGAGGAGGCCATGGCTCTCTACACATCGAAGAAGAGCCATCTCGTCAAAAAGAGCCGGTAACGTTCCGTGTCTGACAGGGACGGGCCGGGACTTTCCGTCCGTCTTGATGCCGTCACCAAGATCTATAGCGTTTCGGGAGAGGAGCTTCCCGCCCTCCGGGGCATCTCCCTCTCCATTCTGGCCGGGGAGTCCGTGGCCATCGTCGGGAGCTCCGGCTCCGGCAAGTCCACACTTCTCCACCTCATGGGCCTTCTCGACCGCCCCTCCTCGGGGGCGGTCTTTTATGACAATCGCCGGGTCGACGCCCTTTCTCCCTCGGAGCGGGCCATCCTCAGAAATCGTTCTGTCGGATTTGTCTTCCAGAACTTCCAGCTGATCCCCCGCACCACTGCCCTTGAAAATGTCGAGCTTCCCCTGCTCTACCGCCGGATCCCCGCCCGGGAGCGACGGGAACGGGCCCGGGATCTTCTGGCCTCTGTCGGCATGGGTGACAGGGAGCGCCATACCTCCTCCCAGCTCTCGGGCGGACAGCAGCAGCGGGTGGCCATCGCCCGCGCCATCGCCGCCTCCCCGGGCCTCCTTCTGGCCGACGAACCGACCGGCAACCTCGACAGCCGATCGGCCGCCACGATTTTAGACCTCCTCCTCTCCCTCCAGAGCCGTTACTCCACGACGCTCGTCCTCGTCACCCACGACATGGAGGTCGCACGACATGCGCGGACGATCTTTCGCGTCCGCGACGGTCTTCCTGAGGACCCGCGATGACTCTGGTGATCCTGGGCATGCGCTCCCTCCTCAGAAACCCTTACCGCTCCCTTTTGACCTCGCTCGGGATCCTCATCGGAGTCCTTTCGGTGGTCGTCTTGACAGGGATCGCCTTCGGAGCCAAAAGCCTTGTGCTCCGAAGCATCCAGAACCTCGGCCCGAATCTCCTTATTGTCATTCCCGGAAGTGTCACCGACTCGGGGGCGCAGGTCGGCGGGGGAACCGAAACCACCCTGACGGCCGACGATGCCCGAGCGATCCGTCGCCAGTGCCCCGACATCTGGAACGCCTCCGGGGCCCTGCGCACCGCCGCCCAGGTCCAAAGCCCCCACGCCAACTGGTCGACGGTCATACTTGGCGCCGAGCCCAGTTACCTTCCTGTGCGGGACTGGCGACTGGCCCGGGGAGGATTCTTCGGGGAGGAGGACGAGCGCGGCATGACAAGGGTTGCGGTTCTCGGACGCATCGTTGCCACACGCCTCTTCGGACTCGAAAACCCGCTCGGCAAGTTCGTCCAGATCAACCACTCCCCCTTCCGGGTCATCGGGATTCTCTCCTCCAAGGGACAGTCCCCGATGGGCATGAATCAGGACGACATGGTCGTCGTCCCCCTCTCGACGCTCCAGAGCCAGATCATGGGAGTGAGCTATGTGGGGGTCATCCTCGCGGCGGCCACCTCTCCCGACCGCATCGATGCGGCCAAGCGGGAGATCCGGGAGATCCTTCGTCTTCGGCACCACATTCCGGCAGGCGGACGATCCGACTTTGAGATCCAGGCCATGAGCGACATCTCCAGGACGGCCAACAGGATTTCCTTGATTCTCACCGTTCTTCTGGCCCTGATCGCCTCCATCTCCCTCATCGTCGGCGGAGTCGGCATCCTGAACATCATGCTGGTCTCCGTCCGGGAGCGCACCCGGGAGATCGGGATCCGGATGGCCATCGGAGCGAGACCCCGAGACATCCTCGTCCAGTTTCTCTCCGAGGCCGCCGCCCTGTCCTTCTTCGGAGCCCTATCCGGAGGAGTCGGCGGGATCCTCTTTCTCGACGGTCTCCATCTTTTCGTGGGCTGGCCCATCCCCGTCCCGTGGGAAGGACTCCTTCTGACCATGGCGGGAGCGACTCTTCTCGGCATTCTTTTTGGACTCTACCCCGCCTGGAGCGCCTCCCGGCTCGACCCGATGGAGGCCTTGAGATACGAGTGAACCCCACGCCCAACCACGACTCGCGTATACTGGGCAGGAGTCCGGGACGCCCCCCGGAAGTTCCCACTCTCGATCCGGAGATCTTGAATGAACGCCACACATAAAAAACGCGCCGCGTGGATCCTTCTTCCGCTTCTTCTCGCGGGAGTTGCGCTTCTTCTCCGCCACCACCATCGTCCCTCGGATCCTCCCTTCGTGACGAAACCCGTCCTCCTGGGAACCCTTCATCGCACGGTCACGGCCACCGGCCGTCTCAAGGCGATGAAGACCGTCCATGTGGGCGCCCAGGTCAGCGGCATCATCACCAGGATCAACGTCGACTTCAACTCCCGCGTGACCCGGGGGGAGATCCTCGCCCAGATCGACCCGGCCATCTACCAGGCCCAGGTCTCCCAGGCAGAGTCCAACCTCTCGAAGATCTCGACGAAGATCTCCCTCGACACAATCCAGATGGGTCGGGATCGCGACCTCCTTGCCCACCACATCATCGCCCGAAGCACCTACGACACCGACCGGGCCCAGTTCATGATGGACCTCGCCACAAAACGGCAGCTTTCGGCTGCCTTAAACCTTGCCCGGACCGACCTTTCCTACACGACGATCCGTTCTCCCATCGACGGGGTGGTCATCGCCCGGAAGGTTCAGATCGGGCAAACCGTCACCTCGGCATTCAAGACTCCCCGACTCTTTACCATCGTCCACGACCTCCGCATGATGCGCCTCGACACCCGAGTCTCGGAGGCCGACATTGGGGGCATCGCCCCCGGCCAGCAGGTCTCCTTCCGGGTCCCGGCCTACCCCGACCGTCTCTTCCGGGGATCGGTCACTGTTGTCCGGGATCACCCCCGGACGGTCTCCCATGTAGTGACCTACGACGTGCTCTCCACCGTCCCCAACCCCGACGAGGCCTTAAAACCCGGCATGACCGCCACCGTCACAATCCATACCGGTGAGATCAAAAACGCCCTTACGATCCCCAATGGCGCCCTCGTCTATCGCCCCCCCTCCCGCTACCTTCAGAACACGCACCTCCTGCGGGACCGAAAGGTCACTTATGTCTTTCTTCTGTCGGGGAAGGGAGCTGAGTGGTCGGTCTTACCGGTGCCGGTCACCGTCGGAGCCACCGACGGAATGGTCTCCCAGATCACGGGTAGGCTTTCTCCGGGAGAGAGGGTGATCGTGCGCGACAAGGAAGAGCGAACGGACAAAAGGGGACTTCTCCGCTGAGCCCACTTGGCCGGGCCCCTGGCGTGATCGGTATGCCAAAAGGAAACCGGGTCGGTCAGGAGGGGGGAACGTGGGAGCGGAATGCCAGGATCTCGCGCTGGCGGAGGATCAAATACTGAAGGAGGGTCTCGCGCATCTCGCCTTCGAGGCCCACCCAAAGCCCCGTCACAAGGAATCCTCCCGCGCTTAGGGGCTCGGAGCTGACGATCGTCAGCATGCAGTCGATCTCCCCGACAGGAAGCGTCGGTAGCTCGATGATCAGGCGACCCGTCGTCCCCACCGCAAGAGCGCCTTCCGAGGGGAAGGTCACGGCGAGCTCGGAGATCCGGACCGGAAGGACTTCCGGGAGAAAAAGAGGCTCCCCCCGGGAGAGCCGCCCAAGGCTGTCCAAAATGCGCCCCAGACGCATGTCGAGCGACTGGAAAAGCCCGATCCAAGGGATCTCGGTCTCGGGAAGCGCTCCCCCCCTGGGGAAGGCAATGAGAGGCCTTCGGCGAAAGCCCGGCGACGGGGTGCCGACGCCGGCAGGAGAGTCCTGAAGAAAAAGAACGGGAAGTCTGTCTTCGACGTTCAGGGAGGGATGGGGGCTCGGTCCGGCAGAGTCCGAGGGAGGAGAATAACGGAACGACGAATCAGGGGAGTGGGCGGGGGGATCCAATCGAGAGGGCCGGGAGGAAGACTCACCGTCTTTTTTCGTCGAAGGGCGGCGCGCGTCCTCAGGCAAAAAAGTCAACCCGGCGCCGGGGGGTTGCGCGGGCGGACTCCTGCTTTTGCGCCTCCTGCTCCCGGCTTCTTGCCCGCTCCTCATCCTGGCGGACAGACTCCTCGTTCTTCCGGACGGCTGTCCGCTCCTCCACCCGGGAGCGGGGCTCGACCCTTCCGACAGGCTGGTCCAGGTTTGTCACATTATTGACGCCGAAGGCCATTGCTTCCTCGCTCATTGCGTTCGGGAGAGGGCGCACAGCGGACACCCATTCCCCAGAGATTACGCCGTCTGGTTGACCTTCATCCCCTGGAACATCATGTAGGCCTCGCGAGCGGCGTTCCGACTCTCTTCATAGGCCCCGACCCGAATTCCGGCCGCGCCGATCCCGTCGGAGACGGGGGGAGCCGGAGCCGGGATCGCCGCCCCTTGCCAATGGTTCCCGATCTTGCGGGTCCCGTCCCCCTCATCGGTCTGGTGAACGACGACATCGGTGACGATACTTCGCCCCATCGGCTGGGAGTAGACGGAGACCTCGGCCGGGGTCGAGCCCACGGCGTCGATACCGGCAAGAACCCGGGAGACCACGCCCATATCCGAAGATGTCTCCTGCATGGGACGGGGTGCCGGCCTCTCTCCCGAAAGAACGGAGAAGGCGGGGCGACCGGAGAAGCCCGACTGGGCAGGGCGCAAAGGAGCCACGGTCGCGGATGCCAGACGGGAGCGCACATCTCTCCCCGGTCTCCCCGACCCGACCGGCCTCGCCTCATTCTCCACGACTCCCATCGGCACTATCTTCATCAGGACTCTCCTGACCGCACTCTTTCTTTTCGGACTCCTCCATTAACTCACTCTTATTCTAGCACGAAAATCCACTCCGTCAAGAATCGGGAAAGTTATTTATCCCTCAGCCATATAAAGATCCCTTTTTCAGGCCACTCCCTACGCCACAACCCGGTTCGCCTGACGAAGAACTTCGATCTGGCGAGACAGGGCTTCGGAGGCCTTGGAGCGTCCGCGAGAAAGGATCGGGAGGATCTCGTACTCGACCAGGTCGGCAAGCAGGATCCAGTCCTGGTTCTCCTGGGCCTTGAGCATTCCGGAGAGGAGGGCATCGATGCGGTCGCTCTCCTCGATAAAGGAGAGGCGGAAGCTGTCGTGCCCCGCCTGCCGTTCGATCCTGCCCACCTCCTCCACGAGGACCTGGGTGGCAACGATCCCTTCAAGCCCCTGCATGTAGACCCCTCCGTCGGCCGCATTCTTCTCCGTCGAACCAAAGACGGCCCCCAATGTTCCCCGGCGAAGGTGGGCTCCGATCTCTCCGAAGACGATCAGGAGGCTGTCGATGTGGCGAACCAGATCGGAAAGGACCTCCTCAAGAAGGAGCGATGTCGACTCCGTCATGATCTCGAGGCAGACGTCCTCCCTGTCGAGCGACTCCACCAAAGTCCGTGTCGCCGGAGCGCCGTCGATCGTCACCTTGACGATCGTCCTGTCGTCTCCGATTTTGCCTATCACCCGATCGAGCACGCACGCCCAGCTTTCGCCCTCGCTTTTCTTCCATTCCACGGGATTTCCGTCCATCAGGATCTCTCCCTTTTTCACTTCGGCGATCTGTTCCATGCACACCTCCTTATATCGGCACTTTGGCCGGATTTATCGTCGCAAGGCCCGCTCCGCCACCAGACGGAGAGCCTTGTCCTTGCCTGCCGCATTCTTTTTCTGCCGGGGCGCTTTCGACTCTGCCCCGGTGAACCAGCGGTCGGCCAAGCGGATCAGCCGATCGTTTCTCAGGACCCCCTGACGGTAGACCCGCCCCACCGCCGCGACCATCTCCAGAAGACGGAGCGGATCGTCGATCGCCACCGCCTCCTTCTCGATGGCAAAAAGGGTGGTCACCGGTCCCAGCGCAGGGGCCACCCATCCCTTTTCCCGGATCCGGACATCGAGCTCTTCAAGCTTTTTCGCCGTACAGGAGAGCGCTTCGGACTCCGCCTCCCCGATCTCCCCCTCCGAGAGGGCGCGCGCGATCTCCGAACAGAGACTCTCCCCCTCCCGCAAGAGTCCTCCGAGCTCTAGAGCTTCCGCCCTGAGATCCTCCCAGTTTCCACGGGAGAGGCCCGACGGATCAAAGTCTTCCGCAAAGAGGCGGGCGGCGCTCTCCCAGTCGGGAAGCCCTCCGCACTCCATCGACCAGATCTGCCGGTAGAGGCCGCGGAAAAGATCCTCCAGAGTCATCGGATAGCGCGTCATCGGACGATAGAGCAGCGCTCCCCCCCCGTCGAACTCCGACCTCGCCACAAGAAGCTGGGCCCCCGGGGGATTCTCCGCAAGGAACTGCCCGAGCCGTTCCTTTTCATGGGAGTCATGGGATGCCCCCAAAGCCAGCACGAGCCTTGCGAGCCATTCCGGATCGATCTCCTCCCGGCAGACGGGGTTCAGGCAGACGGCGTCGAGGCCGCAGGGAGCGCAGGACTTGCGCGTCTGAACGACGACATGTCCCTCTCCGTAGGGCGCCGTCTCGTGGTAGTAGAGATTGGCAAACGAGAGGGCCACGACAGGAGTTCCCATGGCCGCCGCCACGTGCATCGCTCCGGTATCGTTCGAGACCAGGCGCGCCGCCTTCTTGAGGACCCCTGCAAGGGTCGCCACGCTCGTCTGACCCGTCAGGTTCAGGATGCGACCGGCCGTCCATCGGTCCTCGAGGGCTGCGACGATCCGGCGATTTCTCGTCTTCTCCTCCGCCCCGGCTCCGATCAGGACGACCCCCCAATCGGGAGCTCGGGAGAGAATGTGTGCGATCATGCGGACAAAGGCCTGCTCGGGCCAGCGCTTGAGTTCAACCGAAGCCCCCGTCTGGACGGCAATCCATGTTCGTCCATCCGGAAGGAGCCCCGAGTCCTCTCCTCCCATTCTCCCCTCGAGGGCGAGCCCCCGTGGGGGGGGAACCTGCCCCACCCGAAGAAAGAGGTCGACGAGGTTCGTATCGTTGTACGTTCTGTTCTGCACCATCTGGCCGAAATAGGCGATCGCCGGATCGAGAAAGGCCCGAAACCCGTCGCGCGTCATGGTCACACCCCGAACCTCCGCTGAGTCCACGAGATACCCCAGAACCGCCCCGATCCGATTGGGGGTGAGGTTGATGAGAAGATCCACAGGCTGGGGAGTCCAATCGGAGGTCATCTCCCGGACCCGGGCGATCTTTTCGGCCCAGGACACCCCATCGTCAAAGATCATCTTCCGGAGAGCGAGCGCGTCCACAAGATAGAGCTCGTCAAAGAGAGAAAGTCCGGCCGCGGCCTCGGCAAACTCGCGATAGGCCACCAGCGCGATATGGCATCCCCTGTTCTCTTCCCGCAAGGAGGCCACCATGGGGGCCAGCTGGAAGAGATCTCCCATGCGGGTCATGGCCAGAATGAGAATTCTCCGTCCTTCCCCTCCCCCCCTGGCGGCGGGAGAACACGTCCCGACTCCGTTCATGCGCCGACCTCCCGGGCAAACTCCCGAAGAAGAAGAACCGCGGCCTCCGTCTCCGACAGGGGCGCCTCCTGAGGATGAATTCCCCGTTCGAGATCTTCGAGATCCACCGATCCGAAGCAGCGGAAGCGGTCGAAGAAGCCCGACAGCTCCGGATCCCCTGCCGATGTTTCCAAAAGGGAATCGACACTCTGGCGTCCGGGGAAAAGCGCCCCTTTGGGAGAGAATCCTTGGGAAAAAAGGTGGTCGAGCCAGGTCTCCATGCGATTCTCGATCGTGTGCTCGCGGAGCGTTCTCTGGCAGGCGGCCTGGGCCATCGCCTCGCGCTCGGCCGGATGCGACTGGTAGTGGCGCACGAGCTTCCGGCAGCTCTCCTCATCGCTAAAGACCGCCACCTCCTCTCCCGGAACGAGAAGCTCGGGAAGAAGGGACCGGCGGTCGACGAGCTGGAAGCCGCCGCACGCCGCAATCTCGAAGGTTCGCGGGTTGACGAAGTCCCCCTCGGGGTTGACGCCGCGATGGTAGACCGAGGAGTGGAGGTTCAGGTTGAGGGTCGAGTTCCGGTAGATCTGCGCCGCCTCCTCGGGGAGGATCCTTCGTCCCGGAGAACGAAGGTAGGGCCCCAGCGGATCTCTCTCATCCCAGTCGGCCCCCCAGATCGAAAGCCCCAGGTCCACCAGATGTCTCAGGAAGTGCTGGCGATTGTAATAACCGGCCCCCATGAAGGCCAGCGGCGCCGAGAACCGGACCGGATCCTCTCCCGCGACCGGCTCGGGCCGAAAGATCTCCCGGTCGGCCGCGGTAGGAAGATAGAGGACGTTGCTAAGCCCACGGGCCTCGAGCCTCGGGATCCAGTCCTCTTTCTGGATCACCGCAAAGGAGGTGACCAGAGGCGCGATGCGCTCCCAGTAGGTCGCGATCCGGAAGTCCTCGACAAACCAGTAGGCCACGGGGATATTCATCGAGCGGATCTTTTCGAGAAGCTCCGGGGAGAGCGGAGACTGGGCCAGACCCACGATGAGGTCCGGCTTTTCATGAAAGATACGCGCCATGATCATCTCGGCCATAAAGTTTTGGAAGATTCCCCGCAGCTGGGCCCGGTGCATGTCGATCCGCGTCTGTGCCCCGATGGCGCGCAGGGAGCCCTCGAAGTCCCCCGCATCAAAGAGGGAGGCCCGGTGACCCATGTTCCGGAGAGCCCGCACCACCGAGTGCGCGATGGGGTAGGACCCCCCCGAAACCGGAGAAACCACCAGGACGCGCAGGGAGCAGGAGGTGGCGCGAAGACTTCCCTCGACGAGATTTTTGACCGACCTGTAGGCCTCGGGCCTTACCTTTTCGGAGGGAGCATGCAAGAGGAGAAAGTATCCGTCGGCCTGACCGCGGACCTGTGCCGGATCGGTGGCAAAACGAAGGCGATCTCCGAATGTGACCCAGGGAAAAAGCCGGAAGGAGGCCCGAAGAATATCGGGCGAGGCCTCGAAGACAAAGACCGGAAGCCTCGTTCGGGAAAGGAGCGCATGGAGATGATAGCCAAGCCCCAGCCCAAGAAGAATGATTCCCCGGGCCGTCTCAGGAATGTTCGCCACAACCTCACTGGCCCATCGCTCCCCTTCGGCGACCGGGTCGTAGCGGCTGTGGAGACTCATGCCGTCCCAGGAGATCGTGGGAGAGCCTTCTTTCGAGGCGGTAATCTCCCATCTCTCGCGACTGCGGTCCGGACGCACGAGCGTCTCCCGGAGATCTCCCGTACCGAAGGCCGCAAGATTGGCGCGAAACACGGTCTCATCAAACTGCCACATAACGCTCCTCCTTTTCGGAACCACTTCCGACACCGCTCGCCCCAAAGAGTCGTCCTGCACTCTGGGCCTCCCACGAAAGCGATGCTCCGGCCCGCAACAAGCGGGAGAGGTTCTCCCCGTTGTCTTCTCCCGAAGGGTCCGGCAATCCCCCCTCGACCCATTCGAGGTGGTGCAGGAGGGGCCAGAGCATCGGAAAGTCGGAGGCCAGCCTCTCGACCATCCTCTCGCGTTCGCCCTTCCGGAGAACTCTCTCCCGAAGCCCCAGATAGAGGTCCACACCCCGTTCGAGCCGGACGAACCAGAGGGGATCGACCCCTCCGGACGCTCCCAGAGCCCGGCTGGCGCCTCCTCCCTTTTCGTGAGCAATATTCATGCCTGAAAGAGATATCTCCTCGGAGAATCTGGGAAGCGTGGCCGTCGGATCGAGGTATCGAACGACAAAGCGCCTCATGAGCACCGCGAGGATCCCCTCTTTCGTCGGAAGAGTCGGCGTGAGAGACTCCTGAAGAAGGCCCGAGGGACTCTCTCGGGCGACGAGAAGCAGGCAGCCTGTCAGACTCCCCGACAGTCGGGCGGCAAGCGATCTCGCCGGCTCCCCGCGCCGAAGGCCCGCCGCAAGGTGCGCCAGGGTCTCGGCATCCGGTTCGTTCCGACAGGAAAGAGACGGACAGGAGGATCCTTCGCCGCTGCAGGGATAACAGTCCTGGCCCGTCACGACCGAGAGGGCCCCCTCCCGATAGGCCCCGGTCTCGTAGGGCAGGGCACTGGCGAAGAAGAGCCCGAGAGAGGGAACGCCCAGGGAGGCGGCGAGATGCAGTGTGGCGGTATCGGGAGAGAGGACCACTCCGGCCCGGGAGATCACGGCGACAAGCTCTTCAACCGTCGTCCGGCCGGCAGTATTTGTCACCTCAGGCCCGAACCGGCCGGCAAGCGCCTCCCCCAACTCCCTGTCCTCCGGCCCCCCGGAGAGAACAACCGGATACCCGTCGATGCGTGAAAGGGCCTGGACCAAGCGATAAAGCGCCTCGGGGGAAAGTCTCCGGTAGGGGCTTCGCCCCCCCAGAACTACGACCGCTGGCCCCTCTTGCTCCCCGCCCCTTTCCGCCGGGCGCGGGGGAATGCGTCCCGCCCCCTCGAATCCTTGCCACATGTCGGAGAGATGAATCCTGTTGAGCGCCCGGATCCCCCGGGAGGAGGCGACCAGATAGGCCGGCCAACCCCCGAGGGGTTCGGGGCTCCCCGACTCCCGGTCGAAGAGATGGTCGAAGCCTGAAACCGGAACTCCCAAGAGCTTGGCCAGGGCGATTCCGGTCCCGTGATGGTTGAGGACAATCACCCGGGAGAAGTTTTCCGAGCGCATTCTTCTGACAAAGTCCCGGGAAGCCGCGATGCGACAGCTGAGGGAGAGGTCGGCCGCAGGATCCCCAAAGTCCGGCCAGGAAAGAATCCTGGAGTTCATCCCCAAGGAGCGGGCGCCCTCCACGACCCCCCGCCGGAGCAGAAGCGTCGGAGAGCCTCCCCGCGCATAAATTTTCTCGAGAAGGAGGCCGCTCTGGAGAAGATCCCCGAGCCGGGCCTCCTGGATCACGAGCACCTTGTCCGCCATCTTCTGCCCTCCTTTTTTGCCCACTTACCCCTTCCCGCCGGAAACGGCGACAGGAGTTTCGCTTCGCGCAAGAATCTCCTGCGCCACGCTGTTCTTGGGATCCCTCATCAGGATCTCGTGGGCAATCTGGATCGACTCCGCCTCCTGACCGGCCTCGTCGAGAAGCTTTGCATAGAGGCTTCTAAACCCGTTCTTGAAAGGATTTTCCATAAGGAACTCGCGGACTCTATCGATCGCCGCCTCGGGACGCCCGATGGCGCGCGCCGAGTCGACAAGGAGCCGAAGAATCTCCTCCTGGCCGGGCTCGATGCCCAGAGACTGATCGTAGTAGTAGACCGCCTCTTCGTACTGCCCGAGCTCCTGACAAACCATTCCGAAGCCGGAGAGGGCCGCATAGGAACGCGGATTCTTTTCGTAGGCCCGCTTGAAGTCGGAAAGAGAGTCGGCAAAGTCTCCCATCAGAAGGGCGATCACCGCCCGGCCCTGAAAGGCGCGCTCGTCGGAGACGACGGGGATCGCCCGGTCGAAGGCCTCCCGGGCTCCCAGAAGATCCCCCTTTCGGGAGAGGACCTCGCCAAGCTTGATCTCGACCTCGCCGCGCTCTTCCCGGGTGAGGCCGGGGTCCCCGAGGGCCCCGCGGAGGATCTCCTCCACCCCCTCTGAGACTCCCGATCCGAGCATGTCGTCGACCTTCTCGATGATCCCGAAGACGCGGCGCCTCGCCGTCACCAGATACTGCATGACAAAGAGATCCCGGATATCGTCCGGAGACTGGTCCCGGAGAACGATCGACCCGAGGTCGATGTCGGTCCGCGCCTCTCCCCGACGGGCGAGATCCTCGGCCATCTTCGTAAACTCCAAGGAGACGTTGGCCCCCATCGTCTCCACCTGCAGCCCCGTGCTCTCAAGCAGCTCGACCAAAGTCTTTCTCGTAAAGAAGCGCAGGTGGCTCCGGTCGAGGATTCCCTGCTCCTGATAGTCGAAGCGGCCGTGGGCAAGGCCGGCAAGCACTTCGTGATAGCGGACATTCGGGACGGAGAGGACGAGAACCCCTTGGGGAGAGAGGTACGGAACATACTTCCGGAGAAGCGATACCGGATCCTCCACATGCTCGAGAACATCGGCCATGATGATGGCGTCGAAGCTCTCCTCGGCAAAGTCCGGCGTCCACCCGGCGGCATCCTCCACGATGACCCGGTCGTAATAGGCCTTGGCCTCGAACCCCCGGGCGGCATCCTTCTCGATCCCCACCAGATTGACCTCCCCCCACCGTGTTCTGATCCCCCGGCCCATGGCTCCCGTTCCGCACCCGATATCGAGAATGCGGTTGGCGCCGGCCGGGATCCGGTCGATGACCTCTCCCCGCTCCTTGCGGTAGAGCTGCTTGGGCTTCCAGATCGCGACCTTCTGGTTGATGAGACGTTCCCAGGACTCGAGGAAGCGCTCCAGGGGGAACTCCTTCGCCACGATCTCCCGGGAGGCCGCCCCCATTTCCAGGGCCAGGTCACGGTTGGAAAGAAGAGCCTTGACGTGCGCCCGAAGATCTTCGGCCCGATCCGCCAGAAAGCCGTTGATCCCGTCCTTGACGGGTGAGCCGGAGTGGGTGAGGGCGACGATCGGCATGCCGGTCGCCATCGCCTCGAGAAGGGAAAAGTTGTATCCGTCTTCCCAGGGCTCGACGGTGGTATGAAGAAGAAGGCGATGGTGGCGCATCTGCTCTTTCAGATCCTCGATATTCCGGGAGGGACGGGCATCAGGAATGCGGGGGTTCAGCCCCAGCGTCGTCTGGGGGAAGCCCTCGAGGACTTTTGCGGAGAGAGTGGCTCCCAGCATGAGGTCTCGCTCCTCGATAAAGTTCCCGATGCGAAGGATTTGCTCAAGATGTCCATCGTAGCCCCCCCATTCGGCGGGATCGATCCCCGGGAGTATGACAGGTCCGGAAAATCCCCACGACTCCTTCTTCGCAGTCGAGATAAAGACCGGAGTCAGATCGGCCACCTGGGACATCAGCTCGGAGAGGGCCTTGCGGTATTCTCGGGGGTCCACAGAGTTCTTCCCGAGCGCGACCATGGTGTCGAGCCGGTTGTGGAAGACCATGAACTGGGGAACCGGGGACTTTCGTGTCAGGAGAAGATCGCTCATGTCGTGGCAGATGATGGCATCATACTCTTCGCGGGCCAGGTGCCCCATCGCGGTCTTGAAGTCGACGATCCGCGATCCCCGGGGACAGGGACGAAATTCGTTCATCCACCGGTCGTACCCCCCCTTGCTCCGCTCGACGATATCGAAGGTGACGGGGAGCTTGCCCATAAGTGAGATGTATCCTTCGTGCCAGTTAAACGTAAGAATGCGCAACATCTTCTTCTCCTTGTTTTTTGACGGAAATGCCGTCGGTAAGGATCCGGACGAGAGACCGCGCCCGGTGACGGTAGGTATGAGCCCCCAGGACCTTCTTTCGTCCCCGGGCACCGATGCGGAAGGCGACCTCGGGATGGTCGAGGAGGTAGCGAACCTTGTCGACGAGGTCAGAATCGTCGTACAGGACAAGATCGACATCGGGAACGAAGAGATCGCTCAGGCCGGGAACAGAGTCTGTAAGAAGGCATTTTCCGATGGCGAGGCTTTCGAAGACCCTCATGTTGAGGTCGTCCTTGACGGCAGAGTTGAAAAGAAGCCGCGAAGAGGAGAGAAACCGTGCCATATCCTCGAAGAAGAGTCTTCTGACGCCCACGGAGTAGCGGATTCCGAGACGGGCGAGCCGGCGGGAGCGCCTGTCCGCCTTCCCCGGAGAGGTGCAGATGGCGAGATCGAAGCTCTCGGGAAGATCGTAGGGCCGCTGAACGAGGGGATCGCAGGCCAGGGGAAGCCAGAAGACAGGCCTTCCCAGGCGCTCCCGAAAGAGCTCCACATAGGACTTCTGCGCCAGAAAGATCACATCGAAGCGGCTTGCCAATCTCAGGTGGTCGGCCGCCGAAAGATGGGTATCGATCAGATAGCAGGCCTTGGGGATCGTCGGATCCGACAGGATGGGCATCTCGAACCAGACGCCGCTTTCGACGAAGAGAAGCCAGTCCGGACGGAAGCCTTCGAGGCCTTTGCGGATCTCTTCGAGGGTTCCCTCCCGAAGCTCGATGTCGTGAGGAGTGACCCGGGAGGCGATCTGCTCGAGATCCCATTGGCGAAGGGTCCAGTCGGGGATGGTGGGACCACAGGTTTTTACCGAGGCAACCTCCCGAAGAGCTCGCTCGAGGAAGGCTCCGGTCGTATGGGGCATGGCAGTGTACATCATCAGAATGTTCATGACGACCTCCTTGCCCATGGACAAGCATATTCCATGCCAGGAGAAAAACGCCCCTAAAAAAGGCGGCCAAAGGGGGCGCCGTGCCCGAAAAATGGGACCCATGACGGGGAGGGGGAGTTTTTTTCCCGCTTATTCCGGGGAGAGGGGGAGATTTCTTCCCGTCAGGATTCTGACAGGCGGCTCGTCGAGCCCTCGCGCTCGAAGGCGCTAGGCAATGTGCAAGGAGGGGAGGGTTGGGAGCGAGACTTTCTCATGAAAAAAACGCAAACTGGCAGGAAAGCAAAGAAAGAGGCGGTCTAGGCGCGGCCGAGATTTTTCTGTCCGAAGAGCTTTTCGGAACCGCGGGCAGCCTTCCGGTAGGCCCCCTCCGGCCCCTGGCCGGTCAGGGCCGCAATGCGGGAGGCGAGCGGACCGTTTTCTTCGGCAAAGGGCGCAAGCGCTTTGGAGATCGCCTCGATACGATGGGAGAGGGTCAGGAGGTCGGAGAGAGGGAGGACGTTCAGAGCCTCCCTCCCGGCGCGGTCGAGCGACGCCTGCGCCGCAAGCAGGGGGGAGAGGTCCATCTCTTCCACTCTGGAAAGCGTCAGGGGGACCGGATCCCCCCCAAAGAAGAGGAATTCGTAAAGGGAGGAGATCCGGTGAAAAAACTCCCGGGCGGCAATCTCACCCTCCGGAGAGTTCTGCAAAAACTCCTGCCCGTCCGTCATCCGCGCACCGAAAGGGTCCGTCGGACACCCGGGGGTTCCGGCGCCCCCACCGGAGAGGCTCCGGAGAGGGAGACCGCACTCCGGGCATTCACCGAGGCTGTTTTCCAGGTCCCGAGAAGATCGGAGAGCAGTTCCCGGACAGGGTCGAGCCGGTCGCTCTCGCTGGCCACGTTGGCGAGAGTCACCTCCTGGATCAAGAAAAGATAAAGAGAGACGAGGGAGTCCGAAAGATCCTTCGGCTCCTGTCCATCGACCGCCGAGGCCAGCTCGGAGAAGATGCCCGTCAGCCTGTTGACAGCATCGGATCGCTTGGGGATATCCCCGGTTCTCATGGCCTCCTTCATGATGTCGACGAGGCGGATCGCCCCCTCGTAAAGGCGGAGCAGAAGCTCGGCCGGGGGAAGGGTTCGCTCGAGGGTCTGACGGTAGGTCGCTGCGGCATAAGCGTTCATGGAAATCCTCTCGGTATCGCGGTGGTGAGCGGGAGGGAGCCTCCCTCCCCTAGATCACTCCTCGGGCGATTTGCTGCTGAACATAAGCCTGCTTCTGGTTCAGCCCCCCCAGAAGACCCTGGAGACCCGAATACTTCTCCTCCAGCTGGTCCTTCAGGTTTGAAAGCTCATCCTGCTTTCGCGTCATCTCGCGGACATTCGTCCGCTCCTGGGCGTTGATGTCGGAGATCTCTCCGGCCAATGGGCCGCTTGCGGGGTTGGCGAACTCCATGAGCAGATCGTGCACCCCCGAGACGATCCCGGGCGTGGCGCCCTGGCCGGTCATCAGATGAACGACATCGTCGTAGTTCGTGGCCAGGACCTTGTCGAACTTGCCGGAATCGAAAGAAAGGTGCCCGTTTCGCTGGAAGCTGATCCCCACGTCCGCCAGGGTCCGAAGCCTGCCCGGGATCTTCTCCGGAAGAGAACGCGTCAGAACCGTTCCCAGACGGTTTCTCAGATCGACCACAGAGTAGGCCCCGAGAAGAGGGCCCCCCTGTCCGGTCGCCGGGTTGACGCGGGTCTCCTTGTCGACGAAGTCCATCAGATCGTTGTAGCTCTTGACCAGGGCTCCCACGTTGGTCTTGATCGTCTTGGTGTTGTGGACGATCGAGGCGGTGGTCGGCGTGGGGCCTGTCGTCTGGCGCAGATGGATCACCGCCCCCGGGATGGCATCGGCCACGTCGTTCGACTCCGACTGGACCGGGACCCCGTTCACATTCAGGTGGGCGAGTGTCGCCTTCTGGACGGTCTTGAAGGTAAAGTTCAGACCTTCCTGCTCCATGACCCGGAAGTTCATTCCGTTCTTCGTGGAAGAAAGAGAGAGGGAGTAGGGGGCGTCCGGGGCACCTGTCCTCATCACCATGGCGTGGATGCCGATATGGGCATCGTTGATGGCGCCGGCCAGATTCTCGAGGGTGAACCCGGTGCTCTGGTCGATGCGGACGGACTTGATCTTGCCCCCCACCAGATGGTCGCCGATCAAAAATGTCAGGGTGGCGTGGGAGAAGGCTCCGTCCGGAGGAATGTTGAGCACGGAGGTCTTGTCCTTGTCGGGGACGCCCGAGGAGACAAGAACGCCCGGGCGGGCGAGAGAGGAGACGGAGACGCTGTAGGATCCCAAAGAGGCGCCGGGCCCCGGAGTCACGGTAAAGGCGGAATGGGGGGGCACCACGCTCTTGAAGGCATTGAAGTCCTGACGAAGGTGAAGGTTGCCGGCGGACTTCAGAAATCCGTCGAGCTTCTGCTGGACCTGTCGCCAGATGGCGGACTTGCCCTCGAGATCGGCCTGGTGCTGCTGCATCTGCTCGAGAGGAATGGCCGCCGCCTGAAGATTGGCATTGACGAGTTTTTCCGTGTCGAGCCCCTGCGAAAGGGCGGCCATGTTGGTGATCCGCATCCGGCGGGGAGCGGGAGCCCCTCCGTCGGCGCCTGGAATCGACCCGGAAATACCGCTCAACACCCACCTCCATCCCTTAGCCGCCTCGGGAAGGGGAACTCCCCTTTCCCGGGACGGTCAAAGGAGTCCTGGTTTGACGCTATTCATTGTCCGCGACAAAAATAGGGCCGGCCGGCGAAACCGCCGGCCGAACCCTAGGCCCGACGGGCGGGCCTAGCTAAGGGAGCAGCTTGATGGCTGCTTGTGGAATCAGGTTCGACTGGGCCAGAACTGCGGCACCAGACTGCGACAGGATCTGCCGCTTGGTGAACTTGGCCGTTTCTCCGGCGAAATCCACGTCGCGGATTCCGGCACGGCTGGCCTGAACGTTTGTGGTTGCGGTGTTCAGGTTCCGGATCGTCCATTCCATCCGGTCCTGGATGGCACCGATGTTGCCCTGCAGCTCGTTGATCTTGTCGAGCGCCATGTCGAGCTTGTCTACCGAGTTCTTGGCATCGTTGCGGTTCATGATGTCTGTCCCCGCGACACCCAGCGCATCGGCATCAACCTTACCGACCTTGACGTGCAGACGGTCGCTGAAGGAGGTGTAGATGCCCACATGAAACTTGAAGTCCGGATGGCTCCCGTCGAGGAGCTTCATTCCGTTGAAGTCGGTCACCTTGGCGATACGGGTGATTTCCGATTTCAGATGCTGGTATTCCTGGTTCAGCACCTTGAGGTCCTTCGGAGAATAGGTGCTGTTGGCGGCTTCGATGGCCAGCTGCCGCATCTTCAGGATAATGGTGTTATCCGTCTGAAGAGCACCGTTCGCCGTCTGCAGGAGGCTGGATCCGTCATTGGCATTCCGGATCGCCGCCGCATAGGACTTGACCTGTCCGCCCATACGCTGGGAGATCGCGTAGCCGGCAGGGTCGTCCGCGGGGCTGTTCACGCGGTACCCTGAGGAGAGCCGGTTGATGTGCTTCGCCAGAGCACGCTGGGTTTCATTCAGGTTGTACTGGGCATTCATGGATGCCACGTTGTCGTTGATGATCAATCCGCTCATCGTTCCCTCCTTGGTTTAATCGGCCTTATCCCTGGCCTTGTCCTTTTGGTACCCGGCGACGTGACCGGGGAGGCGATCCTCTTCGCCTCAAGGACCTCTTCGGCAGGGGGCCAAAAAAACTTTAGGGGGTCTCCGGATTTTTTTTCGGGAGGAAGACGGGCATGCGGAGCCACTCCTCCGATTCGGCAAGAATCACCTGGCGACCGAGCCGGTCGGCCTCCCGCACGAGAAGAGGAGCCAGCAGGTTGGCCGTAGCCCCCTCCTCCCCGAAGGTCACGATCACCATGGCCGAGAGGTCGGCCGGCGCCACGGGGGCAAAGAACTCCCGGTCCCACTCGGGAAGGGTGAGGCGGCCCATGTAGTCCGGAACGAGAAGGGCCGGATCCATGACCACGAAGGCCAGGGCCGGGTCATCGAGGGACTGGAGCCAGTAGAAGACCTGCTCCTCGCCCGTCTCGAGAAGGAGGAACCGGCGGGCCTCCGGAAATCCCGGCAAACCATCGGAGAAGCGGATCACCCCCACCTCCGGAACGGGGATCTCTCCGAAACGGGCCGTCACGAATGTCGACACCTTTTCCCTGCCCTCCTTCGGCGTCTGGAGAACGCCTCCCCCCACGCTCTCGCGCGAGCTTCCCGTCGCGTTCCGGTTCTCCTCCTCGATACGGCGGAGAACCTCGTCGCGGTGGACCCGCACCCCGTCCGGAGCCTCGATGCCGATCCGGACCGAGCTTCCCTTCACCTCGAGCACCACGATCCGGACCGACGGCCCGATGCTGATGCCCTCCCCGCTTTTTCTCGTCAGGATAAGAATGGCGTCCCCCCTTCCCTGGGCCTTCCGATTTAGTGGAACAGCACGTTCTGGACGTTCTGGAGAATATTGCGGCTCGCCTTGGCGCTCACCTCGAGAAGATTCTGGGAGAGGGCCATGCGGGAGGCGGCCTTCGGGATGTCCACATCCTCCGTCTGGCTCCGGAGAACCTTGAGGTCGGTCCGGTACTTCTCGAGCCGGGAGATGGTGGTCCGAAGCGCCCGCTCGTAGGTTCCAAGGACGGCCGATCGTTCGGAGACTTTGCGGACGGCGCTGTCGAGCTCGCCGATCGCCGCCTGGATCCCCTTGTCGTCGTTGCCCTTGAGCGCCAGGATAAAGCGTCGCATGGCGGGAAAGGTCAGGTTGGCAGAAGGATCCTTCTTCGAGTCCCCGAGAAGCGTGTCCCCGGCGAGCGTCGTCTTGAGAAGGCCAGCCTGGCGAAAGGAAGGGGTAAACCCTTGCTGGATGGTCGAGCTTTTGTGGTTTCCCTGATAGGAGACCACGTAGGGCTCTTCCTTTTTGGGGTCGGACATGAGAAAGGGCGGCACGCTGATATTGGTGCCGCCAAAGAGATACTGCTCTCCCCCCCGGGTATTGGCCAGGGCCACCGTCTGCTCGAGAAGGCGCTCCGCCTCTTCGGCCGCAATTCGCCGGTCCTGGGAGTCCATCGTCCCGTTGGCCTGTCGGATGGCAAGCCCCTTCGCCCGGATCATGACATTGTCGATCTGGGTCAGAATGCTCTCCATGAGAGCGATACGGGTGGCACCTTCCCTGGCGTTCTGGATGATCTGGCCGGTGACGGCCAGAGAGCGGTTGACCCGGAGAACCTCGCTCATCGCCTCGGGAGCATCTCCCGGCGTGTCGGCCCTGAGCCCCGAGGAGACGCGCTTTTCGGCCTCGTAGAGGGTCTCGGTGGCCCGGTCGTGGTTGGCCATGAGAGAGCGGTCTGTCATCAAACCCGTCACGCGGATCATCGTCGTCTCCCTTAGCCGCTATTGGGCAGGCGCACCAGCGTGTCGAGCAGCCGGTTCACCATTTGTATCAGATTGGCGGAGGCCTGGTAGGCCTTTTCGAAGCGGATGATCTTGGCCGACTCGTTGGCGATCGAGACGCCCGAGACGGACAGGCGCTGGGTTTCGAGGCTCTGGGAGATGGCGACCTGGGCCTTGTCGTTTAGGCGGGACTGGCGCGCCCAGGCCCCGATCTTGGCCACGCCCGAGGCGTAGTACTCATAGATGGATGCGGGCTCGTCCTCCCCCGGGAAACGCAAATGCTTCTGGGAGAGATAAAAAATCTTGTGGGCATTTGCGTTGTCGCCCTCGTTGCTCCCCGGAGCGGCGGGAGACTCCGCCGCGGCCACGTCGTCGGCGGTGAGGTTCGTGACGTCGAGATGGAGCGCCGTCCCGGCCACATGCGTGCCTCCGGAGACGGTAAAACTCTCCGACCCCTTCTTGGGCGCCAGAACCCGGAGGGCGTAGCCCCCGGCCGTGATCGACGCCACCCCGTCTTTGACCGCCCCGCTCCCGAGAAGAACATGATCCTTGGCCGAATAGACCCGGACACCCGCCGCATCCGCCTCCACAAGAACGGAGGGAAGGACGGCCGAGGCGTCCTCGACATTGGCCACAAGCCCCCCCGAGCCATCCCCTCCCGTCCGGGTGACCTCGACGGTGGGCGCAAAGAAATTGACGCCCGTCTGTCCGGAGAGACCAAAGCCCTTCGCATGGATCGCATTGACGCTGTTGGCTACCTGGAAGGCCAGAAGGTCGAGATGGTGCTGCATGGACTTGATCTTGTGGTCGCGGACGTCGATGTAGCCCCCCAGAACTCCTCCCTTGACCCGGTCGGTGATGTCGAGGGGAGGCCCCGATCGCGACGGCGGAGAAAAGGTGATCCGGTAGCGGTCGTGGACGGGGTCGAAGACGGCGGCCATATGGCCGACATGCTGCTCGGAGAAGGCCGACTGTCCTCCGATATGGAGGTTCAGGGATCCGTCCTTGTCGTGGAAGAAATGGGCATTGGTGAGCCGGGAGATCTCCCCCGCGATCCGGGAGCGTTCATCGAGAAAGGTGTTCGGATCCTCTCCCCTTCCCCGGGCGGCAAGGATACTGTGGTTCAACACGGCGATCCGGGCAATGCGGGAATTGATCTTCTTGACCTGGTCCTCGATCTGGTGTCCGAGGCGATTTCTGGACTCGGCATAGAGGGCGGTCATCTGGTGAAAGTCCTGGCCAAGGTTATGGCCATAGGTGACCAGCGTCGCGCGGGCGGCCCGGTCGGCCGGGTGGTTCGCCACCGTCTCCCAGTGGTTGAAGAAGCGGGAGAGATCGCGGGAGAGGCCTTCGGACTGGGCGTGGAAGTAGTAGGAGTCGATCTCGCCCAGGGAGATCCGGGAGGACTCCCAGAAGCCCAGGGTCGTCTTCTGACGGGTCGACTGATTCTCGAGGAAGTGGTTGACGACACGGCGGATACGCGCAGCGTCGACCCCCGTCCCCATCATCCCGGGACGATTGATGTCGGGAACATGCTGCTCGAAGATGACACGCTCGCGGGAGTAGCCGGGGGTGTTCACATTCGACAGGTTGTGGCCGGCCGTCTTCAGGGCGGCCTCGTTGGCCTCGATCCCCGTCTGACCGACGTTCATGACTCCTATGATGCCAGACATCGTCTTCCCTCCGGTAAAGGCTCGCCGGGGATCATCCCCGGGTCGAGACCAGGGCGGGAGAGGGCCGTCGGGAGGGATCGACCGATCCGCTCGCGCCGTATGTGCCCCCGCCCTCCGCATCGAGGCTGACCTCCCGAAGGAGCTGCTCGATGATCAGGGAGGACTCCCGGGCGATCGCCATATTGACGGCGGTCAGCTCAGAAAGGTGCAAAAGGGCGCTCCTGAGTTTGGAGTCTTCCCCTTCCGCAGCCATCTCCCGATCTTCGGGGGACAGTTCGGACAAAAGTTCGCCCAGAGCCTGGCCCAAGGTCTCCTTGGACTCGAGAACGGCATCGAGGCCTTCCCACTCGCCGGAGACGAGAAGATCCCTCTCCCGTTCGAGGACGGGAACGAGCCGGTCCACGACGGCAAGGGCCGCCTCCTGAGTCTCAGAGATCAGGCTGCTTCGGCCTTCCGGCTTCCCAGATTCCCGGCTTTCCGGACTTTTGTCAAAGCTGTCCACCGCACTATCCTTCCCGGCCTTCCCGGCCTTCCCGGCCTTCCCGGCCTTCCCGGCCATCCCAGGCCCCGAATGATGAACGAGCCCGCGCCATGAGCCGGCCAAAGAGTTAACCGGCCAGATCCGTTACCGTGATGATGGCGAGGTTCCGCCGTGGTCCCGGCCCCATTCGATCATCTTCCGGGCCACCTCACGCGAGGGAACCGCATAGGTCCCGGCCTTGATCCTGGCCTTGACATCGGCAATACGCTCTTCCCGCACGTCAGGCACTCTCGCAATCTCCTCACGCAGTTTGGCAACCTGCCGAGCCGGACCGGAGATCTCCAGAACATCGGACTCCACCAGTCTCGTGACCGCTTCCGGCCCCTTGGAGCCGGAAGACCCGGCTGCCGCCGCCTTCTTTTTCCCCGACACACCCTCCGGCCTTTCATGCAGGGGGGACGGTCCCGAGGATGTTATCTTCGAGTCGCTCATCGTTGTTCCTCCCAAAGGATACGGACGCACACCTTCAAGTCTCCTATCGGCAGTTTATCATCAAGACTTTAGCAGGGTCATCCCGACAAATCCATCGGGGGAAATTCCGATTACGGGATCAGCTTGATCGCCGCCTGGGGGATCTGGTTGGCCTGGGCCAGCACCGCCGTCCCCGACTGCTGAAGGATCCGGTCCCTGACGAACCGCGAGGTCTCCTTCGCAAAGTTCGCATCCTTGATCTGGGACTTGGTTGCGGCAATGTTGACAAGAGCCGTATTCAGGTTGCGGATCGTCCAGGTCATTCTCTGCTGGAAGGCGCCGAGGGTTCCCTGGATCCGGTTGAGCTCGTCGAGGGCTCCGTCGATGGCCGAGACGGCCGAGAGCGCCATCTGGCTGTTGATGACCGAGGTCATTCCGAGCGGCATGACCAGAGTGCTTCCGGTATAGAGACCCAGCACGTTGCTGCTGATGGAGGGGACGGCGATGACGAGCCGGTTTTCTCCTTCGGTTCCCACATCGACCTGGAAGGTCAGCCCTCCCTCGAGACTTCCGTCGAGCACCTTCCGCCCGTTGAAGTTGGCGACCTTGGCGATCCGGTTGATCTCGCTCATGAGGTTTTGATATTCGTTTTGCAGCGTCGACAGGTCCGTGTCGTTATAGGTGCCGTTGGCCGCCTGGATCGCAAGGGATCTCATCTTGATGAGGATCTCGTTGTCGGTGAGAAGCGCGCCGCCGATCGTCTGGATCAGGTTTGCCCCGTCGTTGGCGTTTCTCACCGCCTGCTGGACCGACTTCATGTAGGCGGTCATGACCTGGCCGATGGAGTAGCCGGCCGGATCGTCGGCGGGGGTGTTCACCCGATAGCCGGACGAGAGCCTGTTGATCGTCTGGTTCATGCGGTTCTGGGTTTCGTTCAGGTTGTACTGGGCTCCAAGAGACGCCGCATTGGTGTTGATGACCAATCCACTCATGATTCACCTCCTCATACTGTGACCGACACGATCGTCGGCCGGACAGGGGAGCCCTCTGGCTCCTTCGGCATCGCGAGGCCCTTGCGGGCATCCTCGACAATCTGGCGGGCAAGACCAAACCCGCCTGCTGCAACCAACTCCCGGGACAGCTCTTTCTGATAGAGCTTCTGTGCAAGAGAGAGACCCGCCGAGCGGTCCTCCTCCCGCGACACGGGGATCGTCTTCCACATCTCCCGCACCATCCCCTCCACCACCATCGACTCGAATCGTTTGGCGGCCTTGTCGAGGGGGCCTTTCGGGCCTTTTCCGGCCGGGAGTGTCTCCCGCCGGCCGATAGTCTGTCCTGCTTTGCGAATCTCGATCATTCCGATACTCCTATCCTACGACCCGGATTTCCGCTTCCAGGGCTCCCGAGGCCTTGAGCGCCTCGAGGATCGCGATCATGTCGTCGGTCCGGGTTCCCAGGGCCGACAGCGCCGAGACCAGGGAGCGAAGGGTCACGCTCCGGGCGAGATAGGTCAGCGGCACACTCGCATCCTTGACGGGAGGCACCACCTTCTTCCCCTTGACCACCACCGAGAGATCCCGGTGGCTGACGGCACATTCAGAGACCCTGACACCCTCTCCGATGACGATCGTCCCGGTCTGCTGGTTGATGACCACCAGCGGCGTCCGGTCGGGAGTCACCCGGATATTGAGGATCCGGGCCATATATCCCACCACGTCTCCCCGGGACGCCTCAGGTATTCCGACCTGGACGCTCCGTCCGTCCTCGGCCACAGCAGGTCGCCCCCCTGTGGCGGCGTTTATGGCCCTGGCGATCCTGGCCGCGGTCGTAAAGTTTGCCCGGTCGAGGCTGATCCAGAGATGGTGGCGTCCGTTGAAGGGAACCGGAACACCGGAGACGACAAGCCCTCCTTGGCTCACCATCCCGCTCGTCCGACGGCCTTCCGGAGGATCGGAGGCATTCACGCGTTCTCCGACACGCCCTGGAGCGCTGGTATCGACCGGCCCCTGTGCCGTCGCATAGACCTGGCCATTGGGAGCGCGAAGCGAGGTCATGAGCAGGGTCCCCCCCGCAAGCGAGGTCGCGTCTCCCACCGAGGCCACCCTGACTGTGAAGCGGGCCCCTTTCCGCTGGAAGGGGGAGAGGCGGGCGGTTACCATCACCGCCGCCACATTGTGGCCCCGTATTCCCGCCAGGAGGTCCCGGGCGTTCACCCCGAGCCGGGAGATGGCGGAGACGAGAGAGCGCCTGGTGAAGGGACTCTGCTTTGTATCTCCGGTTCCAGGGAGACCCACGACAAGCCCGTACCCCACGAGGGGGTTGTCGGTCATCCCCTGGACCCGGGCAAGGTCCCCGATCCTCTCACCCCTCGCCTCTTGATTAGCAAGAACAATGCCAACTGCGACAAGCAGTCCCAAAATCCATTTCGACCGGGAGTTCATTGTCCACTTCCTTTAGTATTTGCAACCATCTTGGCCGCCTTGGCCGCCTTCGCGACCGCCTTCCCCGCCGCTTTGACGGCGGAGGGAGGAGCAGAGAAGCTGCGATGGGATCTTCCCCCCCCGGACTCGCTGTCGGAGCGAAAGCGGAGCATGGAGATCTCTGACACCGGAACCTCGTTCGAACTCTCGAGAGAGGTCCGCGCGACCCGTCCCACCAGGACGATCCTCCGGAGCGACGATCCGTCCCGCACCGTTCTTTGGGCGGAGACGAGAAGGCTTCCCGAAGGCTCGACCCGAACGACCTGACCTGTCATGCGGGTGACCCGACTCTGGGGAATGCCGGGATAACCGTTCTTTAAACCGAAGCGGATAATGACCGGGTCCCCTTCCCGGGCAGCCACATCGTCGCTCGCCAGATCGCCCAGGCCCCCGGGAGCATAGAGCGAGCCGTCGAAGGACTTTTCCCTCTGGATCGGAGGCAGGGGATGGGGCGCGGTGTCGGCATAGTTGACATGCTGAACCTGCGCCTTCTGCACCATGCAGCCTCCCAGGAGAAGGGCTCCCGTCAAAAGGACCGCGAATGCGGCTTTCCGGGGACCTCCTTTATCGGCTCTCCCCTTCACGACCGTCCTCCCCCCAGGGCGACCACGACCCGATCATGGCCGGTCACGCGACCCGACAGACTCGTTCCCGAGACGGGGTTCACCACGGGAACCACCTCTCCCAGAGATCCGTCCCCCTGGGCAATCCCGGAGAATCGGATGAGAAAGCCTTCGCCCCTTGCGGTCACATGGACGGTATCCCCCGCCTTGACAATGGAGCGGGAGCCGTCGGCATCGCCTTCGACCGAAAGAACCGACGACGCGGTCTCGCCCCCGGTCGACCGGGCCTCTCCCGCCTGCCGGACGCGGACATTCAGGTAGAAGGATTCCCGGGCCACTCCGTTCTCGATGAGATCGAGAAGATAGAGATAGCGGCCCGATCCCTCATCGGCCTCCCGGGTCAGCACGACGGAAAGAGGACCCTCTTTCGGCCCCCTGACCGTGGGGGGGAGGTGCGAGAGAGCGACCTGCGAAGCCGTCGCGAGCCCCAGATCCTGCCGGATGCGGGCGAGGATCGCCCGGCGGTCGAAGGCGACATCCCCCGAGGTGGTCCGGGAAAAGAGCGGGAGGGCTCCGGCGGCCACGTCGAGCCGGCTTCCGCCCGGCACCGTGACAAAGGCAAGGGAGAGCCCGATGCCGAGAGTCGCTCCAAAGATCCAATTCCGTGTTTTCATGGCATCCTCCTAGAGGCTGGCGGTGTAGCCCAGCATGCGATTGACCGTCCGGATGCTCGAGGCATCCATCTGGTAGGCCCGCTGGCCGATGACCATGTTGACCAGCTCTTCTGCGACATTGACGTTCGAGGCCTCAAGGAAGCCCGACTGGAGTCGTCCGGCTCCGTTGACACCCGGACTTGAGAGCGTAGGCTTGCCCGAGGCGGCCGTCTCCATATAGACATTGTTTCCCCGCGAGGAAAGCCCTGCCGGGTTGATGAACTGAGCCAGAACGAGCTGGCCGAGCTTTACCGGCGCGCTTTGTCCCGCCACGTTGGCCGTCACCTCGCCGTCCGCGGCGATATGGATCGACTTGGCCGTCTTCGGCACCACGATCTGGGGATCGGTCGTGAGGCCGTCCGGAGTGACGATTCTTCCCTGATGGTCGATATTGAAGGTCCCGTCCCGGGTGTAGGCCTGACGGCCGTCCGGAAGCTTTAACGCAAAGAATCCGTTTCCCTGGATCGCCACGTCGAGCGGGTTGTTGGTCGTGCGAAGCGACCCCTGAAGGAAGACCTTCTGGACCGAAGCCAGGCGGCTTCCCATCCCCACCTGAAGGCCGGTCGGAACCTGGTTGCCTTCGAGGGAGGAGGCCTCGCCCGCCGGAACCATCGTCTGGTACATCAGATCCTGGAAGTTGGCCCGCTGGCGCTTGTATCCGGTGGTGTTGACGTTGGCCAGATTGTTGGTGATGACGTCGAGGTTGGCCTGTTGCGACTCCATGCCGGACGCCGCATTCCAGAGTGATCGAAACATGGATCCTCCCTTTTTCAGAGTGTCAGGCGATGACCGTCATGTCGTTGACGGTTCGATTGGTCAGATTGTTCAGTGTGTGCAGAGCCTGGAGATCGGTCTGGTAGGTCCGCATTCCCTGAATCATCCGGACCATCTCCGACGTCCCCTTCACGTTGGAGCCCTCGACCCCGCCCTCCATGACGTGCGCCTCTCCCTTCACAAGCCCTCCGGGTGAAAAGAAGAGACCGCTTCCCACCTTCGCAAGGCTTTCAAGCCCCTTTTCGGGAAAGCTGATGGCCAGTTGACCGGCCAATTTCTCTCCAGAAAAGATCTTTCCGGCCGAATCGATCCGGATCTGGTCGGCTCCAGGGGGCAGGTGTATCTCCTTCCCGTCCGTCCCGAGAACCGGATATCCTTCATGCGTGGAAAGGCGTCCCTGTTCGTCGACGGTGAGGTGGCCGTTTCTTGTCAGAAGCGTTCCCCCCGGCGTCCTGACCGTCAGGAATCCCTTTCCGGACAGGGCCACGTCGAGCGGATTCCCTGTGCTCTGGAACTCCCCCTCGTCGTGGCGCACGTAGATCCTGTCCACCCCCGAGTGGGGGATGTCGGAACCGGCCATTCCCCAGGGAGTCGGGAAGGTTCCGTAAGGGGTCAGGTTGAATCCCGGACGCTCAGACGGAGTCCGGTGGAGATACTCCCGGTGAGGCAGATAGGTCCGGAATGTGACCCGGTCCTTCCGAAACCCCGGAGTATTCACATTGGCCAGATTGTTGGACAGGACGTCCATCATCTGTTCCTGTCCCTGGGCTCCCGATACAAGGGCAAACTCGGCTCGTCTCATGGCGACACCTCCTCGGCAAAACTTAAAGCAATATGCGTGCCAACAATAAATAATCTTTTAGTGCTAAATATTTAAAAAAATGCAAGAAAGAGAGGTCATTTCTTTCCCCTGAAGACGGGAAAAAAATTCCGCTTCCGGAATAGGCGCACGTCGGCACGCCCGCATCCTGAAATCAGACGGCGATTGAGTCCAAAGAGTGCTCGCAGGAGGGGCTCTCCGAAAAAATGGACGGGAGAGGGGGGACGGTCCGGAAGGATTCATGGAAGGGGGTAACCTTAGAGACGGAGAGGTCTTGCCGACGACGGGAGCCCGGGGGGGAAGTTCTATCGATATGAAAAAAGAGCCGAAAAGGAAAGATCGGAAGGGCACAGAGGAGAGAGAAACGGTCTCCCGGGACGGGGGACAGTCTCCTGGCTCACGATCTTCTCTGGAAAGAGAGCGTCCCCGAAAGACGATCCCGTCCCTCCGGCCACATGTCACTCGATTGACAGTCCGGGAGGAGTCGGGGAAGAGGGCTCGGGAAGACGGAGGGAGAGAACTCCGACAAAAGAGACACCGGCGCTCCCCGCCGGAGCCTCCGGCAAGAATCTTCGCGAGGCGACGCCTTGGGCGACCAGCCGCCCTTTACCTACCGAGAACTTTCGGCGGGCGCTCGGGGGGCCGGAGTCTGAGTCAACCACCCCAATTTTTCATAGAGGTGCCCGACGATGACCCCGGCGCTTTGCGGCGCAACACCGCTTAGATCCTTTTCCTTCTGGTAGAGGAGAATCTCGAGGAACTCCCGATAATCCGGATCGCTTCGCACATCGATGGGCTTCTTTCCGTCGAGATGCGGATTCGGCTCCTCGAGCCACCGCTCATGTTCGTAGAGAGCGGTCTCGAGAACAAAGGAGCGCTCATCGGGAGACAAGGAATCCTCCGGGGAGTCGAGACCGATCGGAAGAGAGTTCACAAACGCCATGTTTCTGACCCCCGCCGGGGTCACAGGGTTTTCCGTGTCAAACTCTTTGACGTCGATCCTGCTTAACGTCGCCAGCCCTTTCAGCGTCTTTTCCGCGATCGTCTGAAAAATCTCCGACCGCCTTTTGGAGTTGACCTCCACATCGAGAGCGTTCTCCGTAAGAGTGATCGCGCCCATGACGGTATTTGTCCAGGTGGGGTGCATGGCGTTTCCTGCCTTGAACCAGCGGAACCGGGCCCCCGTCATCCGTCCCTTTGCGTCCCGACTGACTCCGTCCTGAACCTCCTCCTCCGTCATGAAGACGAGGGCAAGATGCTTGAGGGCGTCGAAGACGCTCTGGCAGGAGGCAATATCGTAATGCAGGGTGTGGAGGAGGAGGGGTTCCTGGTCTGTATTGACCCTGGCAACCGCATTTTCCGGGGAGATTTCCTCGGAGCTCACCAGGAGAATCCTCCTGTAAAGAGCCAGAAGAGAGGGTTCGAAGCTATCGACATCCCTCCGGGTGAGACGTCTCCCAACTTTTTTTTCGAGGACTTTCCGGAGTTTGACGAAGGTCAGAGCATCGATTGGCTGGAGGACGGTCACGGCAGGCGTTTCGATGAGAGAGAATTTTCCGAGATTCACGACCAGACCGAAGAAACAGTCTCCCGGCAAGAGAGCGCGCGACGCCTCGAGATCGAGGATCTGGTGGACGTCTTGCGTCAGGAGATCTCCCGCCAAGAACCCGCCCGACCAGACCTTTCTGACGATGAATCCGGAGAGAGGAGTCTCAGGCCCTTCCGTAAAGAGGGTTCGAACATCCTCCGGCAGAAGGGACCCCTTTTTTTCAAGGTAGTTTCTGATCTGGCTTAGGCCTCCGGTCTTTCCTCCCTCCTTCTCCCCCTTGCGGTCGGAAAGCCATCCCGGATACCAGCGGTAGAGGAACCACGGCAGAAAAAACAACTGGAAATTTTCAGAGGTCTTGTCGACCTCCCTCCACGCCTTCTCGGGAAAAAAGTCCTTCCATCCCTTCGCGACCAGATCCAGGTCGAGGGGGTAAAGGGGCGAACGCAGGTCCTTGTCCCGGCTCAGATCGAGAAGAAAGGTCCGGATCTTCTGCCTCCGGAGTTCCAGATCCCGCCGGAGATCCCCCCGGGAAAGGCAGCATTTCTTATATTTTTTCCCGCTGCCGCAGGGACAGGGGTCATTTCGGCCAATTTCTGCGCCCAAGATTTCTCCTTCGAGTTTTAGTGACCCGCGTCCGGGGGTGATTGGACCGAACCAACCTTGCCACCGGGTTTACGGAAGGTAGGGAATGATCCCCCGCCGGACGGCTTCTTCCTGGATCCCCCTTGGCAATCTCCGGGCATCGACCACGATCCCGTCCACCTGGATTAGCCAGACCATCGGGTTGTCTGCCATGCGGCTCGGCAGGGTCCAGTGCGGATCCATCACCCCGATCTCCAGGGCATCCATGATGGCTTTTGACTTTGCTGTGCCGGTACTCGTGCTCACCTCAAAGTGCCGGCAGAGATCCTCCGCCCGCAGAGTGAGATCCTGACTCCTGTCGAAGAGGAAGTTGACGCGCCCCAACGAGTAAACGATTCCGCAGGCCCAGCCCCCGGCCTTGCCGGAGGTCACCGGCGAGGGACGTTTGCGGCAAAGCTTGGCCGCCATGCGACGACTCAGGTCGCCGTACTCCTTCGTCAAAAGATCTGCGCAGCATTTGTCCGTGAGGGCAACGATTTCGTTATATCTGGCCAAAAGCGCCGCCGGGACCTGGTCCGATCCGCCCATTTGATCTCCTTATTTTGTCGTCCGGTTTTTCTGGGAGCCCCCCAAAGAATATTCCTCCCGCGATCTCCTCCCGGGAGGGGGGGGACAGATCAGGACTCCCGGTTGCCGAAACACCCCATTGATGTTATCCGGAATGAATCGAAGACCGCCTCTCGTCTCAAAAACCCGACCTTGACCCATCTCTTCGACGTTTGAGCACAAAGATATGGGAGCGACCTGGCGCATCCTTCTTACAACCTCAGATCCTTCCTCGCCAGAGAGTTTCGAGAAACGGCGGTTGCCGCCTCTTTCCGGATCGTGACGAGGGTCGATATGTCGAGGTCGGACCCACTATTTTTCAGACCGGGCATCCTTTATTAGCATTAGCAGACAACGTCATTATTTTACAAGCTTTTACAAACACAGTACGTTTTCTATCGCCCCTTTGACTCGATTGTCGCCTGAAGCCAGATATACAACCTCACCATTCGCAGATTAAATACGTATTCTCCGCGCTCGTTTCCTGAATGCAGAACATTCAATCGTTTCATCTTTTGCAAAAAATTGTGGAACTTATTCTTCTCCTGTTCTGTCAAAAGACTCCCGATGTCCGACTTTTTAAAACTCAACCGGTCAGGACCTTCCTTTCCAATCTTTGCCAATATACTTCTATAATCTTCGCTTTTGAGCGCATCATATATCTGAGCATTGACATATTTTTTCCCGAAGTCTTCGGCGGCAGCAATGACGGCATCACGCGTATCTTTCATATCAATAATTCGGTCTTTGTCGATCCAATAGGCCATATCCCCGACTAAATGCATGATCTTGGGAAAGCCCGCCGAATAATATGTGAGCGTGGAAAGAGCCTCCTTTTCGACTGTCATGTGCACAGAATGAAAGGCTTTGTTGAAAAAATTCTCCATTTCATTTTCCTTCAGGGGGCTAATCGTAATGACATCGAAAATTCTTCCAAGAGGTTCAGAACTTTTTATGAGTTCGGCTCGGCGATCTTCGGTACCGCAAAGCATGAGGAGAATGGGTAAGGGTTTTTTCGAAAGAGCGTTCTGATCCACCAATCCCTTGAGGAAACTTGCGAACTCAGGCTGAGAGGCTATTCCATTGATTTCATCAAATATGAGGAAGAGTCCCTTGGTCCCCAAATCTCCCATTTTCATGAGGGTTTCCCTCAAAAAATCAAGGATTCCGAGATAGGAAGTGATCGAAGGGTTATCTTTTTTTAACGCTTCCAGATTGAGGGTCAAGCCGAACAACTGCTGTTTTCCGATATACCTCGACAGCCAACGATTAATCTTCTCGGATATACGGGGGTCGAATGCTCCCGACCGGACCGTTGCCTGCAAGATCGCTTCGGAAACGCCCTGGAGATCATGCACTCCACTGAGCGAAACATATATGCTGTGCAACGAATACTCTTTTTCCACTATGTTCTGAAGGTAGCTCGCAAGAGAACTCTTCCCAATGCCGTATTCTCCCTGAATGAAAAACGACATCGGTTTCCCTTGAACGACTTGGCCGGCTCCCCGCGTCAAAATTCGTTCAACCACCTCTTGGCGCCCGGTAAAAAGTTCTACAGGAACAGGTTGCCCCGGATAAAATGGACTCTTGTCTTTGCTTGATTCATCCATCGTTGTTCCTCTTCTCGATTCCGTCAAAGGGTTGGCCTGTCACGCTCAAGAATCTTCCTGCCCTCTTTGCGGGGCCGGGCTCTCCCTTTGTCCTCCCCCGCCTCTCCGAGCCTTTCCCGAGGATTCCCTACGCGGTCCAGCCTCTCGACGACAGAATCTCATTGAGGGATTCCAGGTCGAACTCTTCGGGATCGAACTCTTCTCCGATCCACTCCTTCATGGACGCGTAACTCTTATGCTCCGGATCCTTCAGAACCTCCAGAAGCTCCTGGTAGCCCCAGGGGCCGCCGCTGTCCTCGGGGGGACAGTCCCGGGCTCCCTTGAGGCATACGGGTAGGATCCGACCGTCCGACGGAAGGATTTTTTCGAGCAGAAGATCGTGTCTCCAATCGTCGCCGAAGTCGTAATCGTATCGGATCCTCTCCTTGACGGAAAGACGGAGCTTTCGGAGAGTCACCGACCCTTCGTCCACCACTTCCGAGTCAAAGTCGGGATCGCCGGTGTCGGGCGACCCGTACCGGACCCCTTTGACGATGAACTCGTGCAGATGGAGTCCGTACCATCCCATGACATCCTCGACCACCTCGCCAAAGTCCTCGAGAGTGATCCAGTCCGGCACAAGAAATCGTCTCCAGACCGGAGGACGGACATCTTTCAGGGTGATTTTGAACTGGTAGAGGACGCCCTTCCGGCTCCCTGCCCCTTTTCCTGCCGGGGCATCGCCCCCTCCTTCGTACGGCATCTTTCCCTCCTTGGATTATCGACAAAAATCAGGCTTTTAGAACCCCAGCCGTCGCGCCGCCTCGGCAGGCTCGATTCCTTCGGCCCAAAGTCGCTCGAAGAGCCGCTCGAAGGTCCACGCCCCAGTCGTTTGGGAGCCTTGCCGCATGAGCGCATCGAGACGTTCGGGGGAAAGCGCCGGGTCTTCCAGAAGAGTCATCTCCTCTCCGGAGAGAAGCGTCTCTCTCGCTGTCGGGACAGCGCCCGGAATGTGGCGGACAAGCGAGGCGGGCTCCGTCTCGGGAGTTCCGTCCGAAAGAAGGATCACCCGGACATCGTCCCAGGAGAGGAGGAGTGCCGAACGGGCGAACAGACCCTGCTCCTTTTGAGGACGGGCAAGGGAGAGCGTCGCGTGAGGCGCCGAGAAGGTCTCAAGAAGCGACGGGAGAAGGCGAAGCGTCTCGCCGGTCATTCTCCAACGGTGGATCCCGGGACAAAGAGCCCCTGTCCGGCTCTCAATTCCTACCGCTGCGAGAACACGCCGCTGACGCTCGCTCGAAAGGCGCGAGGGGAGGCCCCGGACCCACTCCCGGATGTTCGAGGGGGCCGGTATCTCGGCCAGATTCGCCAGATCTCGGTAGGAAAGGCCCAAAAGCCTTCGCAGATGATCGACAAGCATCGGGAGAGAAAGGGTTTCCATGGGGAAAAGTCTATCAGAAGAAGGGATCTTTGGAAAAGGGACCAAAGGAGGCGATCTGTCTTAATAACGCCACCGAGGCTACACGCTCCCCTTCCCGGGCTGAGGCGGGCTCCCCGAAACAAAGAGGGCCGCCAGGATCACGGCGACGGCTTCATAGAGCTCCTCGGGGACGGGATGGCCCGGAGGCACCCGAAGAAGCTTTCGGGAGAGGTCGGGCTCCGAGACCACGGGGATCCTGAGGCTTTTGGCCAGAAGGACGATCCCCCGGGCGATCTCTCCCTGCCCGCTCACAAGAACGATCGGCGCCTCGTCGACTCCCGGAAGATAGCGCAGTGCGATCGAAAGACTCATCCGCTCCGGACTCTCCGGCGGATCGCCTTTCGCGTTTTCCGCCTCCGGCGTCATGCCGGACCTCCCGAGCCCTTCCCCGTCAGCCGGAGAGTCAGATCGATCCCGGGGTAGACGCGAAGGCTCTGCTTGAGAAGCGGGCCTCGGGCTTCCACGTGGTCGCAGAACGACTGAGGGAGAGCCCGTCCTGAAAGGGTCATCTCCCCCTTCGGGAGAAATTGCCCCATCAGGCGGACGGACTCTTTGGGAGAGTTTCCGTCGGGGCCCTCCCAGGGAATGTCGAGGGTGAAGCTGATGGCTCTTCCCTCCTCCCCGCCCTCCCCCTCGGGAACATACCAGCGGACCGAAAACTCGATCGTCCGCCCCGGAAGATAGGCCGGCCATGCCACGACCGGCCCCGCCCCGAGGCTCCCATGGCTTCTGAGGGCTCCTCGTTCATTGACCGACTCCTCGCTCCGACCCTCCTCCGGAAGAGACGGGAGAGATCCGGACTGCCAGGGACTCCCCTTGTCGACGGGAGGGGAAGGAGAGGCGGGGGGGCTCTCTCCGGTGCCAAGATCACTCGGTTCGAGGCCGATGGCCTCATGCCGGGAGCGAAGGAGAGGCGAGACAAAACGGAGACCCCCTCCCTTTGAGGAGAAGAGCCACTCCAGGTGGTTCTCCTTGCGCACAACCACCACGTCGATCGAACTCTTTTTGGTTGAAGAAGAGGCGGAGTCGAGCATTTTCTCAAGGAGTTTTGCGGGGCCGGGGGGAAGCGGAAGGAAGCGAAGGGGACCGGGAGAATCCCCGCCGAAGAAGGCCTTCGCGAGGATCTCCGGAGAGAGGGAGGTCTTGACCGTCCCGCGGGGAAGAGCCGCCTTCGAGAGGTCGAGGAGCCAGAACAGCAGCTCGAAGGGCCTCGAGTCCCGGGGCGGGGAGGGAGGAGACTGGCTTTGTCCGACAGGATCCATGATCCTCCCTGCGTGATTGAGGAAGATTCCCGGGAGAGCTCTTCCGGAAGGGGGGTGCGCACGAGACATTGGCCCCTTCCCTCAGGCCTTTGCTCCCCTGGCCGGACTAGCTGGACTGGCCGACCCTCTCCATGGACAAAAGAAAGGAGACCTCTCCCTCGCTTCGTCCGATCGCCTGGGCAATCTCGGGAACGGAATGCCCTTCCCGGGAAAGGGCGAGAACCGTCTCCTTGAGCGGCCTGTCCCTGTCGGAAGCTCCGAGGGGTGGGATCCCGCGGGCGACCTCGTCATCGTCGGGAAGAATGAACATGCCCCCTCCCTCCTCTCCGGCTGGGGGGACAGGACTTCCCGGCTCCGCGGGGCGAGGAGACGAAGGGGCCGCCTCCCGCATGCGGCCAAGCTCATCGACCAGCGACTCGATGTCGTAGAAAAGAACCTGGAGCTCTGCCCGCATCTTCTCGGCATCCCGGATCAGGGACTCAAAGCGTTTCCTCTCCCTGCCCTGCTCCTTCCGGAAGGCCTCTTCCTCCTCCCGCAACCCGGCGGAAGCGACAGAGGAGTCTCGGGGATTGTCCTGAAAAGAAGGGCTCTCGTCGGTCCCGATCCTGTTCCGGGTTCGCACGGCCTTGCGGAGCATGCGGAGGCGTACCATGAGGACAACTCCCATAATGATCAGGACTGCCTCGACCATGCCGGTGATCACCTCAAATTCCGAAAGCCCCATCCTCTCTCCCGTCATCAGGCCTCGATATCGAGGCGGTGGCGGGGCATCTTTCTCCCGCGACTTCCGCCCTTTCCGGAAAAACGTCCGTTCTTTCCGACAGGATACTCCGTTTCCTCCTCTTTCTCCACATTCTCTCCCGTCCCGTCATTTTCCCCGACAGGGGAGACAGGACGGACTCCCTCGACGGGCGGGGGCTCAGGACTCTCTCCGGAGCGCCGAGGGGTCGCTTCTTCAGGACGCCCCTCCTCTTTCTTTTGTTCGCGGACCCTCTCCGAGAGCAGCGCCGGCGACTGTGCAATCACCTGCTCGAGACCCACAACAGGAAGAATGGCCATGGACGACCTCCCTCAAATTTTCGGCGCCGGAAGCTCGGTCGGAACCGGAGGGACCGGAGCGGGAGAGGAGGGGGAGGCAGAGGCTCCGCCTCCCCCCATATCGGTCGGCGCAATCCCCTCAAGCGGCGAGGTGACCGCCGGAATCGGCTCCGGAGACGGTCCGGCATCCGGCTGCTTCTCCTTGAGCACCACGATCTCGACCCGTCGGTTCTTCTGACGATTTTCGGGGGTCGTATTGGGGACCAAGGGTCGATACTCTCCATAGCCGGCGGCGCTCCCGCGATGGGGATCGAGGGGTCCCTGTCCGATCAGGGTCGTCAGAACATTGACAGCCCGCATCGAGGAGAGGACCCAGTTGTTCTTGTAGCGGCCGTGGATCGGGACATTGTCGGTATGGCCCTCGACCCGGATATCCCTCTTTGTCTTGGTGAGAAGGGCGGCGATGTTCTTGAGAACGGGAAGCGCCTGCTTTCGGACGCTCGCACGTCCCGTCCGGAAGAGAAAGGCCGCCTGGATCTGAATGCGGATCCCCTCGCTCGACTTGACGACCTTCAATGCCCCGTGCGAGGAGGACTTGTCCTGGACGAGCTGCATCGCGCGAAAGAGGACGGTCTTGACCTTGGGATTGGCCTTTCCGGGCGTGACCCGGCTGTGAGGGATGATCACATGCATGTGGGCGGTGACGGTCTTGTGGGTAAAGGTCGCGACAATGGCGTTCGAAAGAACCTTGTACTTTCCCGTGTTCACCGCTGAGATGGCGTACATCATCACGAAGAAGGTAAAAAGGAGGGTGATGAAGTCGGCGTAAGAGACAAGCCACCGTTCGAGGTTTTCGTGCTCCTCGTGTTTGGCCTTCTTTGCCATGGCAACCCTCCCCTCCGGTTCGACCGGAGGGGCTACTTGCCCTTCCGGTAGGTTTGTTCGTACTTGACGCGCTCGGCATCATTGAGGAATCCCAGGAGCCTCTCCTCGATCATGCCGGGGTTCTCTCCCTGACCGATGCCGACTAAGCCGTCGACGATGATTTCCCGAAGCTTCGCCTCGCCCCGTCCCTTGAGCTTGAGTTTGCCTCCGATGGGGAGGTAGGCCAGATTGGCCGACCCCACACCGTAGACCGTGGCGACAAAGGCGGTGGCGATCCCTTCGGCAAGCTTGGCCGGGTCCCCCATGTTGCTCATGACGTGGATCAGCCCCAGAACGGCTCCGAGAATTCCGATGGTCGGGGCATACCCGCCCATCGACTCGTAGACCTTGTAGACGACCCCCTCCTCCTCCTCGATGTAGTGGGCCTCCACCTCGAGAGCCTCCCGAACCTTGGAGATCTCCGTTCCGTCCATCACCATCCGGACCCCCCGGGCAAAGTAGGGATCCTCCTTGATCTCCGGATCCTCGAGATGGGCCTCGAGCTTTAAAAGCCCTTCCTTCCGGCTCGTCTTCGAGAGATCCTGGATCTTCTGGATGATGGGACCCGGATCGGCGGCCTTCGAGAAGAAGATCCGGGGGGCCATCTTGAGAGACTTGATGATGAAGTTCAGGGGAAACTGCAGAAGCGTCGCCCCGAAGGTCCCTCCAAAGACGATCATCGCCGCCGTCGGCTGAAGAATGGTCGTAAGCGGAAGTCCCTCAAGGGTCGCTCCGAGAAGGATCGCCCCGAGCCCGATGACAAGTCCCAGGATCGTTGTAATATCCATCCGGATCCCCTAGCCTGCCTGTGCCATCTACCGTCTTCCGGCATCGCGCTGGATTGTTTCCAGCAATTTCGGGAGATTGAGGAGGACGACGAGCCTGTCGCCCAGGTGGGCCACCCCCGCCATGACCGCATCGAGAACATTGCCCAGGCCGATTCCCTCGTTGTTCTCGATCTTGTCCCTGCCGATACGGATGACCTGAAAGACCTGGTCGACCGCCAGTCCCACCATGACCCCCTCCTGGAAGACGACAATCGTCCTTGCCTCCTCGGGATCGGTGCTCGACGGAGGAAATCCGAAGCGCTTGCGGAGGTTGATGACCGGCAGGATCTTTCCCCGAAGGTTCATGACCCCCTCCACGAAGTAGGGGGCCTTCGGGACCCGGGTCACATCGGAGATCCGGTTGATCTCCCGTACATTCATCACGTCGAGCGCATACTCCTCCTCGCCCAGCTTGAAGCTGACGAGCTGAAGAATGCTTTCGCCGAAGTCCACCATGCCGGGAGTCGCCGTCCTTTCAACGGCCAGATCTCCTCTCTCGCTCACGGGAACGACTGCCGTTTCCATCTTTTCCATCCCTTGCTCCTTCGGATTGCGAAACGTTCCCTAGACCTTGAACCGGGAGAGATACAAGTTGAGCTCTTCCATCTGCTTCTGAAGGCCCTCTCCGGCATCGACCGCCTCCGTGACATTTGAGACCGTCTCCCGGGCATCGCGGGCTGTCTGGTCGACCACCTTGCCCACATGCTCGATCGATCGGGTCTGTTCGCCCGTTCTTTCGGCGATCTGGTTCACCCGGCCCGAGACATCGGAGGCCGATGCCACAATGCGGGAGAAGACATCGGCCGTCTTCTGGGTCTCGACGATCAGGAGCTTCATCTCCTTCGAGCCGCGGTCCATCACCTTCACCGACTGGTCGGTCAGTCCCTGAAGCTGGGAGATTGTCTCGGAGATCTCACGGGTGGAGCGGGTCGTCCGCTCGGCAAGCTTCCGCACCTCGTCGGCCACCACGGCAAATCCGCGCCCCTGCTCTCCGGCCCTCGCCGCTTCGATCGCCGCATTGAGCGCCAGAAGGTTGGTCTGTTCGGCGATTTCATTGATGATGTTGACGATCTGGGAGATCTGATCCGATCTCTTCCCAAGGTCGAGGATCTTCTCTCCCGCCTCCAGAATCACCGTTTCGATCCGGCTCAGCTCCCGCACCATCTCGGAGACGGTCTCTCCCCCGGCGTTGGCCTCCTGGCTTGCCCGCATCGAAAGATCGGAGGCCTGGCGCGTCACCTGGGCCACATCGGCCAGGGAGCGTCCCAGATCGTCGACCGCCTTCTTGGCCGAATCGATCTGCTGCATCTGGGCCGTCGCCTTCCCCCGGATATTCTCCAGAGAGCCGATCATATTCTTCGAGCCCACCTCGACGCAGGAGGATTCGTTGGTCACCTTTTTGACCAGGTCGCGCAGATGTTCGACCATCCGGCCGAAATGATTGACGAGGTCGCCCACCTCATCCCCGGCCTGGCTCTCCATCTGCTGGGTGAGGTCGCCCTCCGCCGTCCGCTCGATGACCCGGACGAGCCCCCCGATGGGCCTGACCGCCATCGTTCGGATAAAGAAGGTCAGGATCAGAAGAAGGATGCCGACCGTTCCCAGCGCATAGCCCGCGGCCTGCAGCTTGAGCCTCGAGAGATCCCCCTCGAAGGAGCTCCGCTCCATACTGACCCGGAGAACCGCCAGGGTCGGCTCATGGGAGGCATAGCCATGACAGAGGGCGCAGTTTTTCTCGTACCGGATCGGAAAGAGCCTCGTCAAAACCGGCTTGCCATCGATCACCTCGTTGTAGGTGGCCGACCTGGCATACTTCACAACGTCCTGGAAGCGGGCCTTTTGAGCGATCGCCCGCTCGTCGTGGCCCGGGTGGGCGAAAAACATCCGGGGAGAGTAGGCCTTGTAGTGGCGCCACGCGTTGACCCTGTTGATCGTGGCATTGTCGTAGAAGGACTGGGTGCCGTCGGGCCGAAGCACCTGGACCCGGACAACCCCCGGCAACGACTTCTGATCGGCCACGAGCTTTTGCGACAGGGCCGGAGCATTGATCGAGTACATGATCGTACCGAGCCCGCGGACGATCGACTGGCCCATCATTGTCATCTTCCCGGTCTCGATCCGGGAGAGGTCGTCCTTGGCCGACCGGTAGAAGAGCGTGTAGGTCACCCCGAGGACGAGGACAAGGGCAAGAGCCGTTGCGACACCAAGCTTGACCGAGAGGCGCATGCGCAGATGTTGTCTGCGTTCCTCCATCTTCTTCCTCCTCGTGGTGGCCGGACTCCCGGCCTTAATGCCGCCATCCCCATGAAAGGAGGGAGTCCCCCCTGTCAGGGCCGACTACCCCCCATTGCCCAGCATTGCCGCTTCTCCTGCCCCCATCTGGGGAGAGGTCGTCTTTAAGCGAAGCGAGACATCCTGAAGGATCTCCCCCACGTCGAGAATGATGACAACCTTCCCGTCCCCGGTGATGGTCGCCCCCGCGAGCCCGCGGATTCCTGCAAGGATGGGCCCCATGGACTTGATGACCACCTCCTCCTGGTAGGGAAGGCGATCGACCACGAGACCGAGGTTCTTCGATCCGATCTGGACCACCACAACGTAAGTTCCGGCCGGCGTGCTCCCCGCCTCCTCCTGGGGCACCTTGAACTCGTCCCGCAGGCGGATGAGGGGAAGGACCTGCTGGCGGAGGTTCAAGACCTCGCTCCCCGAAATGGTCTTGATGTCCTTTTCGGTAATCTTGACCGTTTCCACCACACTGGCCAGCGGGATCGCATAGGTCTCGGGGAGGATGGTGACCATCAGGGCCTGAATGATGGCGATGGTCAGCGGGAGGCGGATCGTGAAGGTCGAGCCGAGCCCCTTCTGGGTCGAGACCTCCACCGATCCGTTGATCTTGCTGATATTGGTCCGGACGACGTCCATTCCCACGCCCCGGCCCGAGACGTCCGTCACCTTGTCCGCCGTCGAGAATCCCGGGAGGAAGATGATGTTGACCGCCTCGGCATCGGTCATCCTCCGGGCGTCGGCCTCGGTGAGGATCCCCCGTTCGACTGCCTTTTTCTTGACCTTCTCGACATCGATTCCCCGGCCGTCGTCGACGATCTCGATAACGATGGAGTTCCCCTCCTGGTAGGCGGAGATCCGGACCACCCCTTCGGGATCCTTCCCCTGGGCGATGCGGTCGTCGGGAAGTTCGACTCCGTGGTCGATGGAGTTTCGGATGATGTGGACCAAGGGGTCGCCGATCTCCTCGATCACGGACTTGTCGAGCTCGGTCTCTTCACCGACGAGCTCGAGCCGGATACTCTTTCCCATCTTGCGGGAGAGGTCGCGAACCATGCGGGGAAACTTCCCCAGGACCTTCTTGATCGGCTGCATCCGGGTCTTGATCACGGCGGTCTGAAGGTCGGTCGTCACCCGATTGAGCTGGGAGATCGCCTCGGCCACCTCCTTGATCCGCTGCTCGAAGTCGACCACCCCGTCGACGTCGCCCGAGAGCTTCACAAGCCTGTTGCGTCCCAGGACAAGCTCGCCGACCAAGTTCATCACGCTGTCGAGGCGGCTGATCTCGACTCGGATGGTCTGATCGGACTCTCCGGCGCCTTCGGCGGCCTTGGCCCCTCCGGGGGCCTCCGCCCCCTGGGCCTCCTCCCGGGAGGCGGCAGGGGTGACGCGCTGGGGACCGGAGGGTTCCGGCGGCTGAGGCCGGGAAGAAGGCGGCGGGGAGGGCGGCGGCGGGGGAGGAGGAGAGGGAGGGGCGGCGGGAGGAGCCTCATGCGAGGCGGCAGGAGCCTGAGAGTCCGAAGAGGAGGCCGACGCAACACGGTCGATCGCCTGTTCTTCCCGGACGGCGGCCGCCATCTCCTCGCCTCCGGAAGGCTCCCCACCGGATCCGTCGCCGGCACCGGCATCCTCTCCCCACTGGAGGAGAAGATCGAGTTTCATGTTGATCCCCTCGATGTCGACGTCGGCCTGCTCCCCGGTCTTGACCTCGTTCACCAGGACCTTGAGGGCGTCCATCGCCTCGAGAATGATGTCGATGACGGCGGGCTCTGCGCGCATGTTGCCGCTTCTGAGCTGGTTGAGAACATTTTCCGCATGGTGGGCGACCTCGACGATCCGGGTCAGATTGATGAAGCCGGCAGATCCCTTGATGCTGTGCGCAGTCCGGAAGATCTCGTTTAAGAGCGTCTTGTCCTCGGGATTGTTCTCGAGCTGGACAAAATAATTGTCGAGCCCTTCGAGCATCTCCGTGGCTTCCTGAAGAAAGTCCTGGACGATCTCCTTCATCTCATCGTTATCGAAGCCATCCCCCATGACGATCTCCTCCTGCGGATCCTGTGCTTATTGGCGTTGCCTATTTTTCCTTGAAAATCTTCTTGATCTTCTCGTCGAGCGTCGCCACGGTGAAGGGCTTGACGATATAGTTCGACACTCCCGCCTTGATCGCCTCCACGATGTTCTCCTGCTTCGCCTCGGCCGTCACCATGAGAAAGGGAATGTCCTTGATCTGCGGCGTGGCGCGCACCTTCCGGAGAAGGTCGATCCCCGTCATGTTCGGCATGTTCCAGTCGCTGACGACAAAGTCGAACTTTTCCACCGACAGGCGGTCGTAGGCCTTCTGACCGTCTTCAGCCTCCTCGATGTTCGTGAAGCCGATCTGGCGCAACGTATTCTTCACGATCCGGCGCATCGTGGAAAAGTCGTCCACAACCAGAACCCTCATCCCAAAATCGATCATCGAAACTCCTTCCTCGAAGGCATTGGGGGGGCCAGGGGGCACCCCTTTGTGGTCTTATCGGACAGATCCGTCATTTACCTGAGCCAATGTTTTTCCCCGTCTTCCCCGGCTCCTTTTTTCGTTCTCCGAGAAGACCCCGGATCGTCCTGAGCGCCTGCGAGTGTATCTGGGAGACCCGGGACTCGCTGACCTCGAGAACCTGGGCCACCTCCTTCATCGTGAGCTCTTCGTAATAATAAAGGGTCAGGACCAGACGCTGCTTTTCCGGAAGGGCCTCAAGGGCTCCGGAGAGAGCCTCGAGGGCCTCCCCCTGAAGAAGGCGGGAGAGCGGATCCTCGTCCTTCGGCCCCGGAATATGCTCTCCGAGAGACTCCCCTTCCGTTTCCTCCGGACCGAAAAAGTCGTCGAGAGACAGGACGGGATGAGGATCGATCTCGAAAAGAAGGCTTTCCAGCTCCTCCGGGGAGAGATCGAGGCGCCGGGCGAGCTCGGAGTCGGACGCAGAACGTCCCAGTTCCCGCTCGAGGGCCTCCCGGGCGGCCTGAACCTCGGACTGCTTCTCCCGGATCGATCGCGGCACCCAGTCCATCGAGCGGATCTCGTCGAGCATCGCCCCCCGGATCCGGTGTTCGGCCATGGTCTTGAACTTGAGCCCTCGCGACGGGTCGAACCGTCGAGCGCTTTCGACAAGGCTGTGAAGCCCCACGCTGATCAGATCCTCCACCCCGAGTTCGGGGGGGAGCCGGTGCGAATAGCGCATGGCATGGTACTTGATCGTCCCGGCGAATTCCTTGATCATCTGATCGTCGAGTTCCAAAGGCCTCTCTCCACACCCGGCCCCCCTGAAAAAGGAGCGGCGTCATCCTCCGGATCCACCCTTTGCCCCCGAGCTTTCAGGCCGGACGGGCAGCCAAATTTTTTCACTTCTGATCATTCTATCCATTCGCCAATGACTTCACAACAAGCACGCTTCGGCATCCGGGGCATCCGGGGCATTTGGTCAAAGAGGTTATCCGGGGGCGCTCTTGGAGGAGGGCTCTCCGGCGGTCATGAGACGCTTCATCCACAGCCCCACCCCCCCCTCCCCCCCTTCGCGGGGAGGACGGGAGAGGAGGGTTCGGACAATCTGCTCCATGGCCTTTGAAAAAGGCGCTCCAGGCAACATCTCGGCGATCGCGCGCTGGGCGCGGACCGCCTGGGTCAGGGAGGGGTCGGCCGGAAGATGGCCGGCAAAAGAGAGGGAGAGGCCGGGAAGATAGCTGTCCGCCACCTTCGAAACAAGATCGAACAGTCCGACCCCCTCCTGCCGGTCCCTGACCATGTTGGCAAGGAAGAGAAAGGGCTTTTCCGGCTGCCTTCTGAAGAGCACCTTCATGAGGGCGAAGGCATCTGTCCGGCTGGTCGGCTCGGGAGTCACGACGACAAGCGTCTCGCGGCTCGCGAGATTGAAGGTCAGGACATTTTCCGAAATCCCGGCGCCGGTATCGATCAGAAGGACGTCCAGACCCATCGAGAGGTTTTCGAACTCCTCGAGAAGCCGGAGGTTCTGCTCCGGGGAGAGGCTGGTCATCTCCTCCACCCCCGAGGCGGCCGGAAGAATGAGGATGCCTCCCGGACCCGGGACCAGGATTTCGTGCAGGCGCATCTTTCCCATAAGCACGTCCTGGAGGGTGTGGGCCGCACGGATGTTGAAGAGGACATCCATATTCCCGAGCCCCAGATCGGCATCGAGGACCATGACCCGAAGGCCAAATCGCGTCGCCATGATATAGGCCATGTTGGCCGACACATTCGTCTTGCCGACGCCCCCCTTGCCGCTGGTGATCGAGATCACCCGGGGGAGGTGCAGACGCCTCCCCCCCGACACACCGCTTTCTCCGCCTCTAAGCCCGGACGCCTGATCCATCGCAGCTCCATCCTTCAATCATCCATTCCGCAAGGCGACCCCCATGGGCAACCTCGATATCTTCAGGCACCTTCTGGCCCGTCGTCACGTAAGCAACCGGAAGACGGCCATGGGCGAGAAGACCATAGAGCGATCCGAGAGAGCCCGTTTCGTCGATCTTCGTCACGACAAGAGCCTCCGGCCGGAGCTTCTGGTAGGAGGTGGCCGTCCGTTCGAGGTCCAGAGACTTCTGGCCCGCCGAGACGACCAGGACAACGGACAGGTCCCACTCCTGTCCGGCCGTAAGGACGGAGAGAAAGGGAAGCAGCTCCTCCCCTCCGCCCTCGGAGCGTCCGGCCGAGTCGACGAGAATGACGTCGTTTTCCGAGAGGCGGGCGATCGATTCCGAGAGACGGGCCGCCGTATTGGCGACCTCCACGGGAACGCCCATCAGGTCGCCGTAGATCCGGAGCTGCTCCACCGCCCCGATCCGGTAAGTATCGAGGTTCAGAAGACCCACCCGCCTGCGGTGGCGGGCGACGAGCCCCGCCGCAATCTTGGCCACGGTCGTGGTCTTTCCGACCCCCGTGGGACCGACGAAAAGAATGATCTTCGGACGTCCCGGACGCCCCCCCTGCCCGACGAGAGAGCCGGTGACATCGACCTTCTGGGAGACGAGAAACTGCAGAAGGGAGCGCACCTGGGCAGGGCTCCACTCGACCGGCTGGTAGGAGAGCAGGCGAAAACCCTCGAGAAGTTCGAAGCGGTCGGCCTCGGAGAACCCCGCCTCGACAAGAACCTTCCGGGCCTCCTCCTCGGGATCGAAGGGAGGACCCGACAGGGCTGCGCCCTGGTCCGAAATCTCTCCGATACGGGCGATCAGCTCGCGAAGCGCCTGGGAAGAGCCGGCTCCCCACTCCCGCTCCATGCGTTCGACCATCTCCCGAAGCGCGTCCATCTCCGAGAGCCGGACCCCGCCGGGAGCCTCCTCGGGGGCCCCGGGAAGATGCTGGGCCCAGGGGGGATCGATCTGGGGGAGTCCCGCCGTCACGACGACCCCGCCCCGTCCCCCGCCCGAAGTCTCCGAGTGGGACTTGCGGGAGGAGAGGATCACCGCATCCCCCCCCAGCTCCTTCTTGACCTTCTTCAGGGCGTCGTTCATGTCGGCCCCCTCGAACGTCTTGATCAACATCCTCTACGCCTCCTGATATCGTACGACATCCGACGACTGAATCGAAATATCCGCCGGAATCTCCTGAGGAGAAAGCACCGGCAGGGAGGGGAAGTATCTCTCCACGAGCCGGCGGATCCCGAACCGGGCCTGGGGCGCAACCAGAAGAACTCCCTGCACGCCCTTCTTCCCCTGGGATTCGAGAACCCTCCCCAGGTTGGTTAGCAATTTCTGGACCAGTCCGGGATCGAGGGCCAGGGGCCTCCCCGTCCCCCCCCCGCCGGAGCTCAGAGTCTTCTGGAGAAGCTCCTCCCATCGCCCGTCGAGACTGATCACCGGAAGCTGCCGGCTCCGCCCGGCAAGATAGGGGTTCACGATCGTCCGTCCGAGCGCCTGACGCACCCCTTCGGCCAGAAGGGAGACGTCCTTGGAGTCCCGTCCGGAGGCGATCTGGTCGGAAAGGCTTTCGAGGATCGTCCGCATGTCCCGAATCGAGACCCGTTCGGAGAGAAGGGCGTGGAGCACCGAGACCAGGGTCCCCAGGTTGATCTGTCCCGGGACAAGGTCCTCCACGAGCTTGGGGTAGTCCTTGGCCAGGGCGTCGAGAAGACGCTGGGTCTCCTGACGGCCGACCAGTTCGTCGGCATGGGAGCGGAGAATCTCCGTCAGATGGGTCGCAAGCACGGTCACGGGATCGACCACGGTCAGCCCCGAGCCCTCGGCGCTCTCCTGATTTTCCGGGCTGATCCAGAAGGCCGGGAGCCCGAATGTCGGTTCCTTGACAGGAGTGCCAGAGATCCCCTCAGCCGCCCCTCCGGCATTCATGGCGAGCATGAAGCCGGGCTTGAGCTCCCATCGGCCCACGGGATTGCCCTTGAGGAGGATCAGATACTCCTCGGGCTTGAGCTGAAGGTTGTCCCGGATGTGGATCGGAGGAATGATGATCCCGAGCTCCCCCGCAAGCTGGCGCCGGATCCCCTTGATCCTCTCCGTCAGGTCGCCCCCCTCCCCTCCCTCGACCAGGCTCACCAGACCGTAGCCCACGTTGATCTCCAGAAGGTCGAGAGAGAGAAACTGCTCGATGTTCTCGGGGGCGGGAGGGGCCTTGGACTCCTCCTCCTTGCGGAGAGTCTCGGTTTTCTTCCGGTTCTTGCTGACAGACCAGGCGACTCCCCCAAGGATCCCCCCCATCATGAGGAAGGCCAGATGGGGAAGGCCGGGAACGGCCGAGAGGAAGAGCAAAATCCCGGAGGCTCCGCCCATGGCCCGGCTCCGGGAGAAGAGCTGCTCTTGCATATCGGTGCCCAGCTCGTTTTGGGAGGAGGAGCGGGTCACGACAATGCCGGCCGCAACGCTCACGATGAGCGCCGGAATCTGCGCCACAAGCCCTTCGCCGATGGTCAGGAGCGTATAGACCTGCAGGGCGTCCCCCACCGCCATCCCCATAAGGAGGGTCCCGATAATGAGTCCGCCCACGATGTTGATGAAAAGAATAAGGACGGCGGCGATGGCATCGCCTCTCACAAACTTCGAGGCGCCGTCCATGGCCCCGTAGAACTCAGACTCCCGGGACAGATCCTTGCGGCGCTTCCGGGCATCCTCCTCCTTGATCGCCCCCGAGTTGAGATCGGCGTCGATGGCCATCTGCTTTCCCGGGAGGGCGTCGAGGGTAAAGCGGGCGGCCACCTCGGCGATACGGCCGGCGCCGCGGGTCACCACCACGAAGTTGATCACCACGAAAATCAGGAAGATGACAAGGCCGACGGCGTAGGAGCCGCCGATCACGAAGCGCCCGAACGACTCGATCACGTGGCCGGCCGCGACCGTTCCGTTCTGCCCGTGAAGAAGAATGAGCCGGGTGCTCGCCACATTGAGGGAGAGCCGGAAGAGGGTCGAAAGAAGGAGGATCGTGGGAAAAAGATTGAACTCGAGGATGGACCGGGTGGTCAGCGCCACCAGGAGGATCACGAGAGAAAAGGCGATGTTGGTCGACAGGAGAAGATCGAGCATAAAGGAGGGAAGGGGCACGATCATGATGGAGAGAAGGCCCACGACCCCGATAAAGACAAAGATGTCGGCCGAACGGCCCGCAAGAAGCGCTTTCATTTTTTACGACTCCCTGACGGGGAGAGCCCCCCCGGATTTTTGATAGAGGATGGAAAGGATCCGTGCCACCGTCTCGTAGAATGCGAACGGGATCTCCCGGTCGAGCGGACACTCCCGGAAGAGCCCCCGGGCGGTCGGAGGATCCTCGACGATCGGAACGCCAAGCTCCCGGGCCACCTCCCGGATGCGGAAGGCGACCTCGTCGGCCCCCTTGGCCACCACCACCGGCGCGACCATTGTCTCCGGATGGTATTTCAAAACGACGGCAAAGTGCGTCGGGTTGGTAATGACCACCGTCGCGCCCTTGATCTTCGACATCATGCGACGCCGCGCCATCGCCCTCTGGATCGACCGGATCCGCGCCCGGACATGCGGATCTCCTTCCGTCTCCTTCGTCTCCTCCTTGATCTCGGAGCGGCTCATGCGCAGACCCCGCATCATCATGAAGCGCTGGAAGAGGTAGTCGCCGATGGCGAGGGCAAAGTAAAGGGGCAGAAAGGAGACAAGAACCCTGAAGGTAAAGTGGTAAAGAGCCCCCACCATCCTGTGGGCGCCCGTCTCCATCAGCGCCGGAAGCGTGAGCCAGTTCTGCTTGAGGGCATAGAAAAGAATGAGAAGCGAGACGACGACCTTGATCGTATAACGAATAAGCTCCTCGAGAGCCCGCCAGGAAAGGATGCGCTTTACCCCGGCCGAGGGAGAGACCCGGTTCCACTTTATGGCGGCAGCCTTGGGAGAAAAGAGGATCCCCCCCTGGATAACGAAGGCCGCGACTCCGAAGGCTAGGAACCCTCCGAAAAGGGGGAAGGTCTGGCGCATTTCGTGGAAGACGAGCCCCTTGACGAAGGGGGTGATCCCGTCGGGCGTCAGGGAGATCGTTCCGGAATGGCCAAGATAGAAGGCCATGTCGTCGCGGAGCCCCGTGACGAGTCGTGCGCCGTAGCTTGCCATGAGAACGAGTGAGGCCATCAGGAAGAAGAAAAAGCCGACCTCCCGGCTCCGGGTGACCTGCCCCTCCTCGCGCGCCTTTTCGAGGCGCCGGCTTGTCGGCTCTTCCTGCTTTAGCTGTCCGTCGTTCTCATTGTCCGCCATGGCCCGCCATCACTCTCACCAGATCGTCCAGAGTCGGCGCTATCTTGTCCATGGCCTGCCCGAGGACCGTCCCCAGGAAGGGGAGGCCCAGAAGCGTCAGGACGAGCCCGCCGATCACCATCACCGGAAGCCCCAGAGAGATCAGGTTCATCTGGGGCATCATCTTGGAGAGGAATCCCAGTACAAGGTTCAGAATGACCCCTCCCACGATGAAGGGAGATGCAAGAACCAGGCCAAGCGACATCATGTGGCCAAAAAGGTCTGTAATCCCGGCAAAATAGCTCCCTCCGAAGGTCGCGCCCCCCACTCCGACGACATCGTAGGAGCGGGCCAGAGCCCAGAGCATCGCATACTGGGCATTTGTTGCGAGAAAGATCAAAAAGGCCACCTGTGTCTGAAAATTGCCGAGGAGGGGAACCTCCGCCACTCCGAGGGGATTGATCACGTCGACGATCCCGAATCCCGCCTGGACGCCGGCCAGCTGACCGCCCAGAGCCACGGCCGCAAAGATGAGGTAGGCGGCAAAGCCCATGGAGACGCCGACGACAAACTCGGTGAGGATCGAGAGCAGAAGCGTATCGTAGTCGGTATCCCGAAAGGCCATGTGCCCCCCCACCACGGGAAAGAGCAGGGCGGAAAGAGCCACGGCCACGAGACCCTTCACCTTCGCCGGCACCGCCCGGGAGTTGAAGGCGGGCATGGCGATCAAGACTCCGCTCGTGCGGGAGAGGATCAGGACGAAGAGCTCCGGATCCCACCGCGACAGGGAAAAGAGCGAGAGAAAAGGGCTGTTCACCGCACGAGCCCGGGAAGACCGGCGAAGATGCCGTGGGTGTAGTCCACCATGACGCGCACCATCCAGGGCATGAGGGCCAGGAGCACCCCTCCCACCGCCGCCACCTTGGGCAGGAAGGAGAGCGTCATCTCGTTGATCTGGGTCACCGCCTGAAGAAGGCTTACGACCACACCGACTGCGAGGCTGACGAGAAGAACCGGAAGGGTGATGACAAGGGCGATCCGCATCGCCTCGTGGGTCATGTCGACCGCCGTCTGAATGTTCATGGAATCCTCCTTGGGGATCTAGTGGAAGCTCTGGACCAGCGAGCCCACGATGAGGCTCCATCCGTCCACGAGCACAAAGAGCAGGATCTTGAAGGGCAGAGAGACCACCGTCGGAGGCAGCATCATCATACCCATCGACATCAGAACGGAGGAGACCACGACGTCGAGGATGAGGAAGGGCAGATAGATGAGAAATCCCATCTCGAAGGCGGTGGAGAGCTCGCTCACCACAAAGGCCGGGATCAGGACGTAGGTCGGGATGTCGTCGCGGGTCGCCGGGCTCTCGGGAAGATGGGCGATCCGTTCGAACATGGCCAGATCCTTCTTCCTGACCTGACGGAACATGAAGTCCCTGACCGGGGCCATCCCGCGGGCGAGCGCCACATCGGGGGCGATCTGCTTGGCAAGATAGGGCTGGATCGCCGTCTTGTTCATCGTCTGCCACACCGGCGCCATGATGAAGAAGGTCAAGAAGAGCGAAAGCCCCACCATCACCTGGTTCGGCGGCACCTGAGCCGTGCCGAGGGCCTGCCGCAGGAAGGAGAGGACGACCACGATCCGGGTGAAGGAGGTCATCATCACCAGGATGGCGGGGGCCAGCGAAAGGACCGTCAGCAGCAGGAAGAGTTCGACGGTCATCGCCACCTGCGACGGCTCGGGGCTCCCGTTCCCGAAGGAGAGGTGGATGTCGGGAAGGGGAGCGACCGGCGCCACGGGCGCCACCGGGGGGAACTCTCCGGCGGTGGCCGTATGGAGGGCGGTCAGGACGAAGAAAAGGAGCGGAAGAAGAAGCCGCAGTCCTTTCGCAAGAGATTTCAGACCGTCCACCGGGGAGCCCTTTCACGGGTTGACCGTTCGCGGGAGAGGGCTCCGATCCGGTCGAGCGCTTCGCGGACGGCCGCATCGAAGGAGGCGGGATCGCCCGTCTGGCTCCGTGATGGCTGGGTCGGGGGAGGCGCCGCAGGAAGGGTCCGGGGAGGAGCGGACGGAGGCACCTGGGACCGCTGCCCGACGTTCTCCTCGACCTTGCCCAAAAGCGAGATCCCGGAGGGGGCGACCCCCACCAAAAAGGAGTTCCCGGCGACGCTCACCAAGGCGATCTGGGACTTGGGACCAAGGCTCCGGGTCGACCGGATCTCGATCTCGTTCTCGCTTCGCCGGGGGGAGAGAAGTTTCTGCTTCTGCAGGAGCCGGACCAGCCAGACTCCGATGAGGAAGAGAGCCAGGACAAAGAAGAGCGAGCCCAGGAGCTTGGCCCCGATCATCATCAGGCTGACCTCGTGTCCGTGGGATGGGGTGATCATCGTGCATTCCTCCGTCTGGCGCCCAGTCCTGGACGCCGTGTTTTTTGAGACTCCCGGCACTTCCGGGGATCTCCGCAATCCGTGTTAGAGCCTTTTGACCCTATCGATCGGGCTCACGATATCGGTGAGCCGGATTCCGTACTTGTCGTTCACCAGGACCACGTCCCCCCTGGCCACCAGCTGGTCGTTGATCAGAACCTCCATCGGCTCGCCCGCGAGCTTGTCGAGTTCGACCACCGATCCTTGTCCCAGCTGGAGAAGATCCTTGATCAGCATCCGTGACTCTCCGACGCGGACCGAGATCGTCAGCGGCACGTCGAGCAGATAGTCGAGAGAGAGCGGAGCCTCGTGGGTCTTGGGCGGCGCCGGCTCCGACGCCTTCTCCTCTTCGAGTCCCCCTTTCGCCAGATCCTCTTCCCAGGCCCGTGCCAGGGCCTCTTCATCCAACGGTTCTTCTGCCATGGTTCCTCCCGGCCCGATGGGCCTTCATGTGGGGTCTCTTCCGGGGACCGCCCGAGGCGGCCGCCCCTTACTGGACGACGAACTCCGTGAAGTAGACGTCGGTTACCTTGCCCGAGTCAAGCCTGGCGTTGATCCGATGTCGGATGGCGTCCTTGAGGGAGAGCTTGCCCCCGGTCGTCTGTATGCTGTCGGCGGTCTGTGCGCCCAGAAGAATCAAGATGGCGCTCTGGATCTCGGGCATGCGGTAGTCGACCTCCTTCGCCGTCACCGCCCGGTCGAGCTTCAGCGCGATCTTGACCTTGAGGTACTGGGGAGCCGCCCCGGCAGGAGCCGACAGATTGACGACAAAGGGCTTGAGATCGATGATCGGGTGCTCCTTGATCATCTTCTCCATCTCCTTCGGGGTCAGCTGATGGTGCGCCTCGCCGCCGCTCCCTTTTTTTGCCGCTCCCTTCTTGTGGTGCAGGAAGAAGAAGCCCCCTCCGCCCCCCAGCAGAAGCAGCACCGCCACGGCGATGATGATCAGCTTCTTCGACCCTTTTTTTTCTTCCTTCTTTTCCTCGCCCTCGTCCTCGGCCATCTCGCTCTCCCGATCGGGTTCCCGTTGGTGCGCTCCGGAGGTGTTGTCCCCGAGCGCTGTCGCTTCTGACCTATCATAAGCAATTCGCATACCAAAACAAAAAGAGGCCCTCCGGAGGAATCTCCGAAGGGCCTCTCAAAGAATATTTCTCCTTTATTTACTAACGCTTACCCGATTCTTGTCAACAGCGTATTCATGAGCTGGTTGTCGGCCGAGATCACCGAGGCGTTGGCCTGGTATCCCCGTTCCGCCGAGATCATGTCAATCATTTGACGACCGAGATCGACGTTGGACTGTTCGAGGGAGTTGGCCAGAACCTGACCCCGTCCTCCCTGGCCCGCACGCCCCACATTGGCGATGCCCGAGCCGATGCTCTCCTTGTAGAGGTTGGCGCCGACGCTGACCAGTCCGTTCGGGTTGTTGAAGGTCGAGACGGCGATCGCCCCGAGATTGTGCTCCGTCCCATTCGAGAAAGAGCCCACGATCCTTCCTGCCCTGTCGATGGCGATATTGGAGAGATCCCCGGCCTTGTAGCCGTCCTGGGTCTCTTCGATGGTGGTCGAGGGCTCGGCATACTGCGTGAGGTCGAGCACCTGCTGCGTCGTTCCGGACTTGGAGTTCTCCGCCACCTTCTGTCCCGCCTTGGGAATAAAGAGGGAGAAGTTTACCGGCGTCTTGGCCTTGTCCTTAAGGGCCATCGTGTAGGTCACGTTGTCCACTCCGTCGAGGGTCTTCGAGACCTTCGAGCCTCCGTAGCTCACCGTCTCGACATTCCCGTTTCCGTCGAAAGCGACGCTTGCGACCATCCCCTTGAGGGTGACGGGCTTGCCTCCGGTTGAGGGCACGTAGGAGACCGACCCGCCCCCTTTCGACAGGGTCGCGCCGTCGAGCGTCGCCTCCACCGCCCAGACCCCGACCTGGTTTGTCGGATGGAACTTGTAGGTGAGCAGGTGTTCGATTCCCAAAGAGTCGAAGATGTTGCTCGACTTCGAGAAGGTCTTGCCGGTCTTGAGCTTTTCCGTCATGTTCGCATCGAGGTTGATCCGCGAATAGACATTCTGGGACGCCTTGGGCGGAATGGTCGACTGGGGAACGCCCAGATCGCCGATCTTGGGCAGGATCTTGCCCCGGGCATCGGCCCCGTACCCCTGGAGAATGTGTCCTCCCTGGTCGACGATCTTTCCGTTGCGATCGAGCGAGAGGGCTCCGTTTCTTCCGTAAAGGGTCGCCCCCTGGGCATTCCGGAAGGAGAAGAACCCGTTCCCCTGGATGGCGAGGTCGAGGGCATTGCTCGTGGTCTGGACCGACCCTTGGGTGAAGAGCGGCTCGATCGACTCGACATAGACGCCCGAGCCCGGCTGGGAAGGGCCGACGGCGTTGGACTTCCCGGCCAGGGTCTGACCGTAGATATTGGCAAAGACGGCCCGTCCGGCCTTGAAGCCGTTCGTGTTCATGTTGCTGATATTGTTACCGATGACGGACATGTCCGTTCCCATGGCCGAGAGACCGCTGTTGGCGACATACATGGACGACAGGATACCCATGGTCGATCCTCCTTAATAAATGAGTGCTACCTTGGTGTGACCCGCCAGGCTTATCGTTCGCCGGGCGAGCCGTTACAGCGTATGGTGCATTGTGGGGCCCGGACGTCCCGGCGCCTTGGCATAGGCTCCGGCAGACGGCCTGAGAGGCACCGCGGGAAGCTTTGTCGGGATCGGCGTTCTCCCCTGGGGAGCGTCGACGGGAGGGGCCTTTTTGGCCTTCTGTCCCACTCCGACATGGGTGATCTGGGTCAGGTCCACCTTCTCTCCATTGACCTCGAGCAGGGGCTTCTTCCCTGAAAAAACCACTCCGGTGACGACTCCCGTCCGCAGGGGAGCTGCGGGAACGGGACGATTTTTCGCATCCCGGGCCACCACCTCGAACTCGTACCCTCCTGCCGGAGCCTTTGTTCCCTTGTTTGAAAGGCCATCCCAGGCCACATGCTGATCGCCCGCATCCATGGGGCCCACCTTGAAGCTCCGCACAAGCGAGTGCCTGGCTCCGTAGACATAAACGGTCGCGTTGTGCGCCGGCCGGTCGAGATGGAAGACGAGAGTCGCCTCCCCGTGAGGGTCCTTGATGAAGCGGTTCCCCTTCAGGAAGACCTCTCTCCCCAGAAATCCCACCATCTGAAGGGCGTCCGTCTCCCGTCCCTGGCTCGCCATTCCCTCCATTTTCTTGTTCATGTGGACGAGCTGGTCGAGCTGCGAAAACTGGGCGAGCTGGGAAGCGAACTTCCGGTTGTCCATCGGATGAAAAGGATCCTGGTACTGAAGCTGCCGGATCATGATGTTCATATAGTCTTCCATCCCGAGCTTTTTCTTTTGCGGGGGAGGAAGTGCCGACGGAGAGAGCCTCTTTTCGGACTCTTTCCGGATTGTCGCAATGTCGTTTTGCTGGCTCTTGACGATCATGGCCGTCTCCTTAGAATTCGAATGTTCAGGCGATGCGATGGTATCCGGCCTGCCGGGACAGGCCTCTGTCTCCGGCCGGAAGTGCGGAGAGAAGCTCTTCCGGCTCTTCGCCCGCATAGGAGGGTCCGGCCGGCCCTCCCCCGGCCAATCCCTGCCCCCCGCCCTGGTCCCGGCCCGACTGGTTCGCCCCCTGACGGGAAAAGGCGCCCGGATCGGCGGTGGAGGCGCCTTGGGAGTTCGGACTGTTCCCGGAGTCCTCCGACCCTCTCCCCCCCAGGTCGGCGCTTTGGGCTCCCCCCGGGGAGGCAAGGCCCGAGGCGGCATCGAATGCGGTCGCGGCGGGGGCCGATTGGGAGGCAACCTGGAAGCGGTCGAGGACAAATCCGCTCTGGGAAAGACTTTCCTTGATGGCTCCCTCTTTTTCCGAGAGAAGATGGCGGATGTGGGGATCGTGCGAGGAGAGCTCCACCTTGACGAGGCGCGTTGTCGGATCGACATGGACGCGGACGCCGACGGGGCCCAGATGGGGAGGGCGCACCTCAAGCGCGACCTGTCCCCCGCCCCCCGAGGCCAAGGTCGAGACCCGGCCGGAGAGGTCGGAGGGAAGAACGGGGGGAGCTCCGGAAGGCTCGGCCTTTGCCGTTTCGGCGCCGGCGAGGGAGGTCACACCCGACCCCTCGGCCCCGGAGGCCAAAAGCGCCCCGTCGGGAATCGACTGCTTGGCAGAGGCCGGCGTGCCCGCCGGAGCCTGGGCCGCTTGGGAGAAGAGAGGGGCCGTCGAGAGCCCGCCCCCTTCGGACGCGGACGAAAGATCCTTTAGGGAGAGTCCGGAAGCCTCGCCGGAGAGCGTCTCCGGGCCATTTGCCCTCCCCGCCTCTCTGGAGACAGTCTTTTCCGGCTTCTCTCCGCCTGTGGAAGCCTCTCTGGAGAGCGCTTTCCTGGCGACCTGGGGCGCAGGCGCCGTCGCCCCCATCGCCCGGGCAAAGGAGGCATCGGTTCCGGGAACGACTTTCGATGCGGCAGGAGAGTCTGGCGTCTCCTCCCCGGAGCGGCCTCCGGAGATTTTCTCCAAAGCCGCGCGGCCGTTCTGTGGTCCCCAAAGGACCGGAGTCAAGGGTTTGGCGGATCCGGAGGGCGAGCGCCCCGACGGGGAAGCCGCAAGATGCGCCGTCTTCGCGCTTTTCTCCCCCACAGGAACGACCAATGGCTCTAAAGAGGCTTCCGCTTGCGTCCGGACCTTCTTCTTTCGGCTCTTTTCATGGCGAAGATGAAGTTCCCGATCCGCCGGGGGGGACTTCCTGGCCCCTTTTTCCGGAGAGGCCTCGGCGGACTCCTCCATGCCGGAGGTCCGGGAGGGGGCGAGGGTTTTCCGGTAGACGGCCGCAAAGGAGCGCGGCTCCTCCGCTTTCTTCGCCGTCCCCGAAGGACCGGGAGAGGAGGCCTTAGGTGCCTTCCTGGACTTTTTGGCTGCGAGAGCTGCGTCGGAAGACGAGGCCTGGTTGGCCGGCGGCTTTCCCGCGGGGGGTGAGGAGAGGATGGTTCCCATGACGGCGCCCCTTTCTAAGGAGGTTCATTGTCCGCCTCCCGGCGTCGGCGGGATCCCGGCCATCTGGGCCGAGATCTCTGCCGCCACGCGGGGGTCCACGTACCGCATGATGCGCGATGCCTTCCGTGGATCCATCCCGGAAAAGAGCGTCAGGCGAAGCGTCTTCGACATGACGTCTATCTGGGAGGCCGCCGTCCTTGGGGCCATTGATTCGTAGAGTTTGACGAGATTTCTGACACTTTTTTTCTTGAGCGACCGGTAAAGAGAGAGCCTCTTGTCGATCTTCTCAAGAAGAGCCTTGTTCTCCTCGATCTCCTTCTCGAGGTCCTGCTTCATAAGGAGGATCCGGCGCTCCTCGCCGCTTCCGTCGGAGACGGAGGCGGGCGTCTGGGAGGGTGCCCCCCCTGCGGGGGCGGAGAACCCCCTGCCGGACAGCGGGAAGAGGAGCAGAACGGTCGCGGCCAGCACCCTGACTCCCGTAGCTCTTCCGTTCATTGGCCCTCCTCTTGACTGCCTTGTTCCGGCGTCCGCTTCGACACGATCCAGCCTTCTATGCTCTGCCTCTCCCGTCGCCCCTCCCGACGTCGCGCCTCTCCGTCGAACCGCTCCTTGAGGATCAGGATCTTCTCCTTCTCCATGCGGGCCGCTTGCCACTCCTTGCGGCACTGGTCCTGGCTTTCCCCGAGAAGGCGTACCCGCCGCTCCTGCTCCGCGATCAGCCCCCCCATATGGGCGAGCCATTCGTAAAAAGGCGTCCTGAGCCCGGAATCCTCCCCCGAAAGCCCCGAGAAGGAGGCGATCGCCTCCTGCCTGAGACGCTCGAGGGATTCGGACTCCGCCCTTTCGCGGGCGATCTCCCGGGCGATCCTCGCAAGCTCGTTCTCGACCTTCTCGAGCGCGCTCTCCCTGAGAGAGAGGACCGAAGAGAGACGGAACCGTCCATCGGCCATTCACATTCCTCCCAAGTATCCCGGACAAGACTCCCGATCCCTAGACCTCGGGAAGGGAGGTCTCCTCGAGAGAGGCGGCAAGGTCGGCGAAGGCGCTCTCGAGGTCGACCCGCTCCTCCCGTCCCTGGCGAAGGAATTGGTCCATCGCCTCGTGCAGCCTCACAGAACGGTCGAGTTCGGAGTCCGTTCCAGAAACGTAAGCCCCGATGCGGATCAGATCCTCCGAGCGCCGGTAGAGGCCATAGAGCCGCCGCCATTCCCGGACCAGGGAGACGCGATCTGCGTCCACGATGTCGGTCATCACCCGGGAGAGGCTGGCCATCGGTTCGACCGCCGGGAAGATCCCCTCATGGGCCAGTGTCCGGGAGAGATGGATGTGGCCGTCGAGAATCGCGGTCAGGGCCTCCGAGAGGGGGTCGTCCGGAAGCTCCTCCCCCTCCACGAGCACGGTATAGATCCCGGTGATCGAACCCGGTCCCTCCCCGCAGCCCGCCCGTTCGACAAGACGGGGAAGCTGGGCAAAGACCGAGGGAGTAAACCCCCGGGCGGAGGGGGGCTCCCCGGTCGCCAGTCCGATCTCCCGCAGGGCTCCGGCATAGCGGGTCAGCGAGTCCATCATAAAGAGGACGCTCTGACCCCGGTCGCGGAACATCTCGGCAATCGCCATGGCAAAGTGGGTCGCCCGGGTCTTGAGGAGAGGGGGAAGTTCCCCCGTCGCCACCACCAGAACCGTCCGGGAGAGCCCTTCCGGCCCCAGGTCTCTCTCCAGAAACTCCCTGACCTCCCGGCCCCGCTCCCCGATCAGGGCGATGACGTTGACGTCCACGGAGGCGTTCCGGGCCATCATCCCCATCAGAGTGCTCTTCCCCACCCCGGGACCGGCAAAGATCCCGATCTTCTGGCCTTCTCCCACGGTAGCAAGCGCATTGATCGAGCGGACGGACAGATCCAGCGGTTTCTCGATCCGGCGTCGCAGGAGCGGATTCTGGGAGCGGCCCCGCAGGGGAACCTCGATCGTTCCCGGAGGGAGGGGTCGCCCGTCGAGGGGGCGGCCCAGAGGATCGAGCACCCGGCCGAGCCACAAAGGGGAGAGCCGGACCGAGGTGATCCGGCTCTTCCGGACCAGCCGGGTCCCGGGACGAACCCCCTCGAGGTCGCCCAGGGGCATGAGAAGGGTCCGCCCCTCCCGGAACCCCACGACTTCGGCATCGACCGGAGGGTCGGAGAGGAGTGTGCAGATCTCCCCGATTCCGAGGCTCATCCCCTTGGCCTCGATCATGAGACCCACCCCCTGGACGACAAGTCCCCCCTCCTGCTCCGGAATGAAGTCGGAGAGGGAGTTCTCCATGGATGTCGCCACCGTGTCGAGCCACTGTTGGCCGACCTCGGGATCAAGGCCGATTGTTGGCATCGCCCCCCTCCTCTTCCGCTAGGCTCTCGGCCGGAACCCCCCTCGAGAGGGCGCTCCGGAAACTTCCCACCGTCTCAAAAGGGTCGAAGGAGACGATCCGGTCCTGGAACCGGAGCTCGATCCGGTGGCCGGTGAGGTCGGGAGAGGCCGAAAGCCGAACTCCCCGGCTTGCGAGATCGGAGACAAATCCCGGATCGAAGCGGGACACAAGCTGGAAGTCCTCAAAAGACGTCAGGAGATCGGCCGTTCTCCCCGCGGCGTACTCCCGAACCAGCCGTCCCAGAAGGCTCCGGAGGCCCTCGGGAGTGGCCAGACGCTCTCCCAGGATCTTCTCGAAGGCCTTCTCGAGGATCGACACCAGACGGGGGGCCAAGGCCTCAAGACGCTTCTCCTCGAAGGAGCCGACCCCGTCGGCCCAGGCCAGCCAGGACTCCCGGAGGGGGGCCAGATCCTCCGAAATTTTCTTCTGGCCGTCCGCGTACCCCGCCTCAAAGCCTTCCTTCCGCGCCCGCGCCTCGACCTCCGCCATCCGCTCGGAGAGGGCAAAGAGCTCTGGGTCCTCGGGGTTCTCGTCCTTTCCCGCGGGCTCCTGGGAGTTTTTCTTCCTCTCCTGCGGCTCCTTTTTGGGAGACCGTCCCCCGGTCGAGTCGGCGGGAGCCCCAGAGTGGGTCGCCCCCCCCGCACTTGCCGAAGAGGGCCCCTTCCGGAGGCTTTCGGGATTCCACTCGGAGAAGGAACGGCCGATGCTAGACAATCTGCTCCCCTCCCCGTCCGAGGATCACAAGCTTTCCTTCGGCCTCGAGACGGCGAACCGCCTTCATGATCTCCGCCTGAGCCGTCTCCACATCCTTGAGGGGGATCCCTCCCATCGAATCGATATCGTCTTTGAGAGCCGTCTGGGCCCGGGTCGACATGTTGGAAAGGATCTTCTCCTTGACGGCATCTCCGGCCCCGCGCATCGCCTTTGTAAGAACGTCGCGGGAGACGCTCTGGAGCAGGGCCTGTATTCCCCTGTTGTCGACCATGACGAGGTCGTCGAAGACGAACATGAGGGAGCGGATCTGCTCCGCCACCGCCTGGTCGTTCTGGCTGATGAAGTCGAGGATCCCCTCCGAGGTGGAGCGATCCATCTCGTTTAGCAGGTTGGCCGTCTTCTCGATCCGGCTCACCCCGAGGCTCGTGAGAGAACCTCCCATCATCTGGATCTCGGTGGAGAGAACCTCCTCGAGGTCCCGGACGACCTGGGGGTTGATATCCTCGAGCGTCGCCATCCGGAAGACCACGTCGGCCTTGAGCGTCTCCGGAAGATAGGCCAGGACGTTCGCCGTCTGGTTCGGGTTGAGGTAGTTCAGGATCAGGGCGATCGTCTGGGGATGCTCGTTTCTGATCAGATTTGAAATCGACTTGGGATCCATCCACTTGAGCGACTGGAGGTTGGTCCCCTCCTGATCGTTCATGCTCTCGAAGATCTGGTCGGCCTGCTCCTTCCCCAGAGACTTCTCGAGAATCTCCCGCATGTACTTCTCTCCCATGCGGGGAAGTCCCCGGGTCGCCTTGTAGACCACCGAGAACTCGCCCATCACCTCGTCGATCTCCTCGGTGCTGACCTCGCCCATCTGGGCGATCAGGCTCGAGATCACGCCGACCTCCTTGATGTCGAGCTGCTTGAGGATCTCCGCCGCCACCTCGGGGCCCACGGCCGCCACGAATATGGCCGCCTTCTCGAGCCCCGAGAGCTTTCTCTTTGCCACCGTCCGCTCCTCCTACTTTTCCTTGAGCCAGAGACGAAGCACCTGGGCCGCCTGGGAGGGATCCTCCTGGGTCATCCGGGCAATATCGTCCTTGCTGGAGGAGAGCGACTCCCCTTCTTCGTCCCGATCGGGGATCGGGAGACCCACCGGACCCTGGGCCGGCATGGGCATCGACTTTGTCATCATGCTCTGGAGGATGGGCTTCAGGATAAAGAGGCTGAAGACCAGGACCAGAAGGCCTCCCAGGAAGATCTCAAGCAGCGGCATGAAGGGCTTCAGGCGCTCCGCCATGCGGACCTCCTGAGTCTTTTCCTCGGGCGCCGCGGCGACAAAGGGAACCGAGTCGACCACGACGGTGTCTCCGCGGGCCTGGTCGTAGCCGATGGCGTTCTGGACGATCCGGGTAAAGGAGGCGAGCTCCTCGGCCGTCCGGGGCTCGTAGATCCGGGTTTCCCCCTTCTTTCCCTCCACGACCCGCGTCTTCCCGTTGACCAGAACGGAGACGGAGACCCGGGAGACGGTGCCGGTGGGAAGGACGATATGGCTCATGGTGTGGCTGACATCATAGTGCTCGATGTCCTTCTTCTTGGAGTACTTCGTCTGGGTTCCGTCCTTGGGGCCAAGAGGAGGCGAGGCGACCTTTCCGTTCGCTCCCGGAATATTGCTTAAAACCCCGGGAACCCCGACAGGAACGATCCGGGAGCCGGAGGACTTCTCCCGGAGCTTCTCGCGTTCGGAAAGGGCCCGCCCTTTGGGATCGTAGAGCTCGCGAGTCTCCTCGACCCGGCGAAAGTCGAGGGTGGCGTTCACCCTTACCACCGACTGTCCTTCGCCCAGAACCTGGTCGAGCATGGACTGGACCCGGTTTCTGAGGCGGTGCTCGACCATGGCCTGGTAGGCCAGCTGGGCCTTGGTGAGCTCTCCGGGAACAAGCCCCGGGCGCTTGTCGTTGAGGATCGTTCCGGTGTTGTCGACAACGGTTACATGGTCGGGGGTCAGCCCCTCGACGGCGTTGGCCACAAGGTGGACAATGCCCTTGACCTGAGGCCGGGACAGGGATCTTCCGGGCTTGAGGCGAACCAGAACGGAGGCGTGCGCCCCGGCCTGGTGGCGAAGGAAGACCGATCGGCGGGGCAGGACGATCGAGACGCGGGCCAGGGCGATCGGGCTCATCTCCTCGATCGTCCGGTCGAGCTCGGACTGCAGGGCCTGGAGGTACTGCACGTGCTGGACAAAGTCGGTCGTGGTCAGGGAGGGATGGTTGAAGATGTCGAATCCGGCCCCGTGATGGCGCGGAAGCCCCTCGTCGGCGAGCTCCATCCGGAGGGTGTAGACCTGCTTTTTCGGAACGCGGATCACCGTGCCTTTGGCGTCGGTGTCGTAGGAGATCCCCATGCGGTCGAGCTTCTGGGTAATCTCGAAGCTGTCCGTCGGCGAGAGCCGCGAGTAGAGGACCGCTTTGTCCGCCCCCTTTCCGACCGTCCCGAGGAAGATCGCCAGAGCGAAGAGAAGCGTCCCGAGAACGCCCGCCACGACCTTCTGAACCATGGACAGACGGCCGAACCACATCGAGACCGTCTCCATCATCTTTCTGAACACTTCCATGCCAAACCCCTCCCCGCTTATTTTACAGCGGCATGTTCTCCATTTCCTGGTAGGCCTTCACGATCCGGTCCCGGACCTGCATCATCAGGTGGAACGACACGTCGGCCTGTGCCATCTCGATCATCGTCTGGTGGAGCGTCACTCCGTTCTGGCCGGTCGAAAAGTCCTGGATCGTCTTGTCGGCCTCGGTCTGAAGGGAGTTCACCCGGGCGATCGAGTCCTTGAGAACATTCACGAAGGACTCCTCCCCCGAGTGGCCGGGAACCGGAGTTTTCTCCTCCGGGGCCGGTCCGTCGGCACGAAGAGACCGGCCTATGCGCGGATCAAACTCCATGGAAGACCTCCTCGCCCCTTCTCACACTACACATGGATCGTCAGGTCCTTCGACGCCATCCGCTTGGTGGTGTCGAGGGCTGTCAAATTCGCCTCATAGGCCCGGGAGGCGTCGATGAGGTTGGTCATCTCCTCGAGCTTCGAGACGTTGGGATGCCTCACATATCCGTCGCGGTCGGCGTCCGGATTGTTGGGGTCGTAGACCTTCGTCAGGGGGCGCGGGTCGCGGACCATGCCCAGTACCCGCACCTCCTTGACCGGACTCTCCTTCGGGGAGTTCAGGATATCCGAGAAGGAGCGGCCGGGGGCGACCGCGGCGAAGATCACGTCCCGGCGTTCATAGGTTCCGTTCGGATTGCCCCGGGTGGCGTCGGCGTTGGCGAGGTTGCCCGCCAGCACATTGAGCCGAACCCGTTCCGCCTCGAGACCGGAGGCGGAGATCCTCAGTGCGTCAGAGAATCCCATCGCTATCTCCCTTCGCCCGAAATGGAGTCGCCCATCATCCGGTACTTCCACCCGGCCATTGAGGCGAGGGCATTGTAGTTGCCGGTATTTGAGGCAAGCTTCTGCATCTCAAGCTCGATATTGACCGTATTGAGGTCGTTCCCGACCGTTTCGTCGGTATTGATGGTCAGGCTCCCTTCCGTCTGGTCGAGCTTCTCCCGGGTGGGGGCCTCGAGAGCCCGGGCCAGCTGATCCTTGAAGGAGATATCCCGGGCCTGGTAGCCGGGGGTATCCTGGTTGGCAATATTGCCCACAAGAAGAAGGTGGCGCTGCGAACGGATATCCATCGTCACCTTGAGAAGATCTGTCGTCCGATCGAACAGGTGAACCTGGCTCATCACACACTCCTTTCCCCCCGCAGGGGCAGACAGACATTACATAAGCAATTTTCGTGCCATAAAACGAGAGGTCCAATCCAGAGCCTTTCCCCGGGAGCGTCCGCCCGACGGGATCGGAGATTCGGGAAAGGATTCCCGGGGAGGCGGGGAATTTTTTCCGCCTACGACTCTCCGTTTTCGCCCAGGACGATCCCATACTCGGAGAGCTTGTTCCGGAGCGTGCGTACATTGATCCCCAGAAGCCTTGCCGACTGGGCCTTGTTGCCCCCGCAGGAGGCAAGCGTTCTAAGGATCAGCTCCCGTTCGACCTCCCAGACGGAGCGGCCGGGCCGGATCCCCTCCTCGATTGCCTCCGGAAGATCCCTCTCCGGACGGACCTCTCCCGGATCGAGAAGATCCTCCAGATATTCTGGGCGAATGGATCGCCCCGCCGCCAGAAAGGCCGCCCGGGTCACGACGTTTTCGAGCTCCCGGACATTTCCCGGCCACGAATGGCGGACGAGAAGGCCCATCGCCTCCGGCGTGAAGGAGCCCACCGCCATGTGGGACTGTTCGAAGGAGAGGCGAAAGCGCTCGGCCAGAAGGGCGATGTCCTCCGGCCGTTCCCGAAGCGGCGGCAAAAGAACGGGAAAGACCCGCAGGCGGTAATACAGATCCTCCCGGAACCGCCCCGCCCGGACCTCTTCCTTCAGGTTCCTGTTGGTGGTGGCCACAATCCGGATATCGACCGGAACGGGACGGGTTCCTCCCACGCGATCGATCTCCCGCTCCTGGATCACGCGCAGGAGCTTCGCCTGGAGGGCGATCTCCATCTCGCCGATCTCGTCGAGAAGAATCGTCCCGGTATGGGCGAGCTCGAACTTTCCGATCTTTCTGACCGCCGCCCCGGAAAAGGCCCCCTTCTCGTAGCCGAACAGCTCGCTCTCGAGGAGATTGTCGGGGAGAGCGGCGCAGTTGACCGCCACAAAGGGACGATGGGCCCGGGGGGAGCGCTCGTGAAGGTACCGAGCCACGAGCTCCTTGCCGGTGCCGCTCTCTCCTTCGATGAGGACGGTGGCCGGGGTGGAGGCGACGGCATCGACCATACCGAGGATGCGGATCATGACCGGATCCCGGGTAAGGATGGGGCGGGAGACCGACTCCCAGGGTCCGGTCCGCCCCGCAGAGGCCGGAGAAGCGGGGGAAGGCGAGGGCCGGAGGATCTTCCGGAGATCCTCCGCCTTGAACGGCTTCGTCAGAAAATTGACGGCTCCCTGCTGCATCGCCGCCACCGCCTGGGGAACGGTCCCGTATCCCGTCATAAGAATGACACGCGTGAGGGGGGCGGTCTCCCGGAGATGGGAGAGCAGCTCCATCCCGTCGACCGAAGGCATCCGGACATCGCTGATCACCCAGCCATACTCCTCGCGGGACAGCTTCTCCATCGCCTCTCTGCCGTTCTGGGCCAGGCTCACCCGAAACCCGTCCCGGCGCAGGGTCTCCCCCAGGGCAATCGCCATCTCCGGCTCGTCGTCGACGACCAGAACGCTTCCGGATTCCACTGTTCCCACCTTCACCCTCCCCGCATCCCGCCCGGAACCTCTTCCGTCCGAAGCGGGGGAATCGTCAGGACAAATGCCGTCCAGCCGTCTTCCCGATAATGCCTGACATCACCCGTATGAGCGACCGCAATGTTGTGCACGATGGACAATCCCAGTCCCGTCCCCTTGGCCCGCGTCGTGAAAAAGGGGTCAAAGATGCGCTCGACGATATCATTAGCAATACCCATGCCATTATCGAAGACCTTGAAGAGGACCTCTCCCCTGGGGCCACGCTCTCCTTCGAGCCGGATTGTCCTTTTCCGGGAAGGGGGCCCCGGGGGAGGCGGGGAGGCATTCACCGCCTCAAGGGCGTTGGTGGAGAGGTTCAGGAGGGCATGGTAGAGGAGGTCGCCGTCGGCCCAAAGACTCAGGGGATCCTTCGGAAGTACGCAACGGATTTCCGGGGGTTCCCGGTCGCGGGAGGCGGAGGAGGCCATGCGGGAGAGGTCCCGAGAGAGTCTCTCGAGGAGCTCCGCTCCGTCGACCTCCTCCCTCTGGAGCGCGGGCGTTCTCGTATGGTAGAGGAGGTTCCCCACAAGACGGTCCATGGAGGCGATCGAGGTCGCCATGTGCCCAAGATACTCGCGCCCTTCGGGGGCAGGGACGGCCTGTTCGAGGAGCGAGCGAAAAAGCTCGAGGCTCCCCAGCGGGCTCCGAAGCTCGTGGGCGATCTGGGCGATCATCTCGCCCATGGCCCGGAGACGCCGGTCGCGATTGACCTCCTCCTCCATCTCCCGAAGCCTCGTCGCATCGGTAAAGACCAGCACGTAGCCGATCGTCCGTCCGTCCGGACCTTCTACCGGACGCCGGACCGCCACCCAGGACCTCCCCCCGTGGTCGAGGGCGACGACGACCTCCCGCCGCTCCTCCCCGTCCGGAGGCCAGAGCCCTTTTTCGGAAAGAAGCGGCAGAAAGTCCGGGGAGAGCGGATCGGCAAAGCCGTCCATGGCCGGGTTTCGGTAGAGGGGGGCTCCCCCCGGAAGAAGGACCGCCACCCCCGCGGACAGGCTCTCGAGAATCGCCTCGAGAAAGCTTCCCTGCCGATCGAGGTCCTTGTGGGTCCGGGTCAGGTCCTCGGAGAGTTCGGCGATGCGCCGCTCGAGAGCCGCATAGGAGGAGACCAGAGACTCCGAGGCCGACTGGAAGGAGCGGAAGGCCTGTCGCAATATCTCTTCCCGGTCCTCCCCTGAAAGCGGATCCTCGTCCTTCACGGAGTTTTCCCCAAGGTGATCTCGGTGATCCTCATCCCGGCAAGCTTCGCCACATCCTCCCCCGGATAGCCTTTCACCGTCTTGCGAAACCACGCAAGGGCCTCCTCGCGCCGACCTTTTGCCAAGGCCGCCTGCCCCAGCTGGTACATCACCCATCCGCCGCGAGGATCCGCCGAACAGCAGGAGAGGAACTTCTCCCAATACGCGCGCGCCTTGGAGGGATCCCCCTCCTCCCGGGCGAGCTCGCCCAGACGATAGAGCGCCGCCGCAAGTTCCGGTCCGCCCCCCGGGTGGACCAAAAGGCCGGGAAGGGAGTCGCGCAGCTCGGACCGCCCGCGATCGGTGTCTCCGGCCGCGATTTCCAGAAGGCCGAGCCGGGCTTTAAGAAGATCGGGCTTTTTGACAGGAACCCCCGAACTCTCCCAGGCCGCGAGAACCCTCCGCTCGCCCTCCGTGTTTCCCGCCGCCCGGGCCTGCTTCCAGGCCCGATCGAACCAGGCTTCCCGGACCTTCGGCGCCCCCGACCCGTCCGAAGCCATTTCCAGGGCGAGATCCATCGCCTTTTCGGGCTCCTTGTCCCCGACTCGCCATCGGAACTCCCTCGTCGCGGCCTGGTTCCGGAGAGAAGGATCTCCGGGATAGGCCCGGGCCGCCGAGACGACGGACGAGATGAGGGCCATCGCCCGATCCTTTTCTCCCGTCTTGCGATAGGCCCGGGCCAGGGCCATGTAAAGCGGGGCTCCCTTGGGGTCGGTCACAGAGGGCAGCTCCCGCTTTGAGACCCGGTAGATCTCAAGGAGGGCCCGGGGCTTGAGCGGATGCGTCAGGGCCATCGCCCGGGCCAGGGTGACCTGACTTTTGAGCCTCTCCAGCCGACGGCCGAAGTCGGAGTCGCTATCGACCCCCTCCGAGATGCGGACGAGCTCTCGAAGGGCCTGGTCCGGATGGCCCGAACGCGAGAGGAGGCTGATTCTAAGAAGGTCGGCCCTCTGGGCGATCCGGGCATTGCTTTCGCTCTTTGAGATCCGGGAAAGAACCGAGAGCGCCCGGGCAAGAAGCGTTTTGTCCCAGGCGCCCGGAGGAGGGGCGTTCTCGAAGAAGGTCATGGAAACGAGACGGATCCTGGCCATATGGCTCCCGGGAGAGTGGGGGGAATCGATCGTCAGCTCCCGGAGGCGGGCGCGCTCCCTGTCCGGATGTCCCAGACGACCCGAAAGACGGGAGCGGTAGTACATGGCCAGGGAGAGGCGGGGGTCGTTGGGGAAAAGTCGGGCAAATCGGCGAAAGAGGGTCACTGCGCGAAGGTCGTGATGGGCCCGGTAGGCATATCGGGCCAGGAGAAAAAGGTCCCCCGGATGGGAGTAGGGATAGTCGTGGGCAATCGTCAGCGCCCGGAGGAAGACCTCTCCGGCTCCGGCCACATTTCCGCGGTCGAGCCGGACATGACCTTCCTCGTAGAGCCACCGGAGGCGGTCGCCCGGAGTTCGCGCCGCAGGAGAGCGGTCGGGATCGGCCTGCACGAGCGCCTTTTCGGCGCGCGCGAGATCTCCCTTCTGGCGATAGGAGTCGGCGATGGCCAGAAGCGCCCGATAGCTCCAGGGGCTGTCGGGGCTCTCGGAGCGAAGCCTCTCGAGAAGCCCCCTTCCCTCCGCCCCGAATCTCTTCCTGATCAGGTACTGCCCCATCCGGAAGAGCACCTCCCCCTTGTCCCAGCCGACGGGGGGAACCCGGCCCGCCCGCTCGAAGAGATCCAGAGTCGGCCTGAAGGCGGGGTTTTGCGAGGCAAGGGAGCGTCTCGCGTCGATCCGGGCCAGCACAAGCAGGGCTGGACCCGTCAGGATCGATCCCGGATGATCCTTCAAAAGCTCCATGATCGCCTTTTCGGCCAGCCGATCGTGTCCCCCCCGAAAGTCGATCTTGGCCTGACGGAAAAGACTCTGGTCTGTGCCCTTTTCGTTGAATCGGGAGGCTCCGGAGTCCGAAGGGAGGGAGGACGCCAGGACTCCGGCCGGGTCGACTGTCGAGACGACAAGGAGAAGAAGAATGGCCAGAAAGGGGGCTCCTCCCCCTTTTTCCCGGGAAGGGATCCGCCCCCCCTGGCTTCTTTTCGCCGGGAAATCTTCCGTTGGCCCTCTCCCGGAACCTCTACTTTCCGCCATCTTCGCCCTGCCTTTTGACTTGGATTCCTTAACTCGAGAGGGGAAGTGCGGACATCGCCCCTCGCCCTCCGGGACAGTAGAAGCTGACCCGTCTCTTTCCCTCTCTCTTGCTCTGGTACATCGCCATATCGGCGGCGGAGACGATCTCTGAAGGGGAGCGGCCGTCCCCGGGCACGAAGGCCACTCCCACGGAGCACGAGAGAACGCCTTTGCCGATCGGCGAAAAAAACGGGGAGTCGAGAGACTCGATGAGCCGATGCGCCAGTTCGGAGGCTTTCTCCGGGGAGTCGAGGGAGGGAAGACAGAGGACGAACTCGTCCCCTCCCAGACGGGCAAGAAAGTCCTCTTTGCGGATTACCGTCGAAAAACGCCGGGCCACCTCGATCAGGACGCGGTCTCCGGCTTCATGGCCATGCCGGTCGTTGACCGACTTGAAGCCGTCGAGGTCGATAAAGAGCACCCCCAGCATCTCATTTTTTTCGAGGGTCCCGGGAATCGTCCGCAGCAGAAAATCAAGGAGTCCCTTTCGATTGGCAAGCCCCGTCAGACGATCCTGGGCGGTCTCCCGCTCGAGGCTCTCCCGGACCTTCCGCTTCCGGTCCATCGAAAGCGCGAAAAACTTCCAGAGAAGCCATGCCAGAGAGAAGAGGGCGGCTCCCGTAAGGATGAGGTTCCGCTCCTCGTGCCGAAGTCTTTCGGCCAGAAGGCTCCGCTCCCGAAAGACCTTGCCTCCCTCCCGGTCCCGAACCTTCCGGATGCCGGACCGGACCTGGTCCATAAGATTCTTCCCCCGGCCGTTTCTGACGATCGCAAGCGCCCCGGTCCGGTTGCCCGCCTCCGCAAGGGCGATCGTTCGAGCCAGCTCCGCACGCTTTCCGGCGGCGGATCGGAAGACCATGAGAAGATCGTCCCGCGTGGCGGAAGGAGCCGGAAAAAAGGCAAGGAGCGTCTTTTCGAAGGCCCGGGAGCGGGTGACTCCGGTAAAATAGGGGCCAAGGTAGACGGGATTTTCGGTGAGCAGATAGCCTCTCTGTCCCGTCTCGGCGTCATCCATGGCGAGAAGATAGAGAGAGAGAAAGTTGGCACTCTGCTCGAAGTGCTGAGCCTGCGTGAGGGTCTTCCGGACGATCCTAGTCGAGTTGTAGGAGTGGACTGCCGCGAAGACGAGGAGGGCTCCCACCAGAACAATCGCGGCGAGGACGATCCTCTCCGGCTCAGTTTCCGAAATGATTCTTTTGAACCTTTCCTGCCAGAAACCGGTCTTTCTTCTCTCTTCCTTCTCCTGGGGGGGTCCGGGATCCATTTCAGGAGATCCCGAATCGCTTGAGTTTTTCGATCAGGGTCGTCCGGTTGATCCCCAGAATCTCCGCCGCCCGGGAACGGTTTCCCCCCGCCTTTTCAAGAGCCTTCAATACCAGGGTCCGCTCGACATCCCCCATGAAGGATGTCAGGTTGAAGTCACCTCCGGGATCGATCGCCCGGGTCAGGCGCAGAGCCTCCGAAGCCTCCGCAATCCCCTCAGCCGGGACCGGCATAATGGCGGGGGGAGGAGGAAGGGGCTCCGCCGCAGGGAAAGACGCTGCAGAGGTCTGTTGTGCAGGGGAGGGGGGCTCCGGGTGTCTGTTCTTGAGGATCTTCTCCGGAAGGTCGGCGGGGGTCACCGTCTCGCCCCCAAGGAGGACGAGAAGTCGCTCCATGACATTCTCGAGCTCACGGACATTGCCGGGCCAGGCATAGTCGGAGAGGGCCTCGAGAGTCCCCTCCCCGAGGACGACGGTCTCTCCCCGCCCCTCCTCCTCCCATCGCCGAAGGAAGAATGCGACGAGAAGAGGGATGTCCTCTTTTCGTTCCCGAAGGGGAGGGATCTCGACGGGGATGACCGAAAGACGATAGAAGAGGTCTTCCCGGAACCGTCCCTCTCGGCTCATCTCCTCGAGGTTCCTGTGGGTCGCGGCCAAGACCCGGACATTCGCGGTCAGGGCTTTCGATCCCCCCACCCGCTCGTAGGTCTTCTCCTGAAGGACGCGAAGAAGCTTCACCTGCAGGGACAGAGGGAGCTCTCCGATCTCGTCGAAGAAGATCGTCCCGCCGGAGGCGATCTCGAAGCGCCCCGACCGGCCGGTCACGGCCCCCGTAAAGGCGCCCTTCTCGTGGCCGAAGAGTTCGCTTTCCATGAGCCCTTCCGGGATTGCCCCGCAGTTGATGGGTACAAAGGGCGCCCCCGATCTCGGACTCGCATCGTGCAGGATCCGGGCGATCCTCTCCTTGCCCGTTCCGCTCTCCCCGGTGATCAGAACCGTCGAGTCGCTTCTGGCCACCCGGGTCACGAGGGACAAAAGATCCCTCACTCGCGCCGACCGGCCGATGAAGCGGTCGGTCAGCTCCTGAGGAGGAGCGACGTTTTTCCCCATGAATTCTCCCTGATCCGGATAAGCGTAATCGTCCCCCCGCCACCGGCCCGTTGTCCTAGACAGCGACGCGCGCGCAAAGGGCCCTTCACTCCGTAGATCATAGCCGATTTCACGAAGTTTCACCAACCTTTACCCAAAAAACTCCCGACTCAGCCTCCGTTGATCTCCTGAAGCCGTCGGGCAAGCCGGGAGCGGGAGACGCGGGAGAGGGCCCCATGCTCGCGCCTGAGATCTCCGAGATCCTCAAGCGAGCTTCCGGGATCGACAAAAAGGCCCCCGAGCCCCCTCTCCCCGCTTTTTTCCGAGGTGCTGGCATTATAGGGACAGACCTCCTGGCAGAGATCGCACCCGAACAGCCATCCTCCCCCCTTATCCCTTCTGAGTCCCTCGCGATCTTCTCCCGGGCGCTCGATCGTCAGATACGAGAGACAGCGACGCGCATCGAGGCGGTAGGGAGCCTCAAGCGCCCCCGTCGGACAGGCCGCGATACACCGCGAGCAGCCTCCGCAGATGTCGGAAGCTCCATAGGGGCCGATCCGGGCGGGAAGGGGGGTGCGGAGAAGGAGCGACCCGATCGTGAAGTAGGACCCCGAACCCGGGCGGATCAGGAGGGTATTCTTTCCTATGGCACCAAGACCTGCGCGTCGCGCCAGGGACTTTTCCAGAAGCGCCCCGTGATCGGCCTTGATAAGCGGGGCCTCTCCCGAGGGGAGGAAGGATTGTACGGCGGAGAGAACGCGGCCGAAGGCCTGCTCAAAGAGGAGGTGGTAATCCGGACCGATGGCATAGCGGGCAATGCGTACGGTCTTTTCGGCGGGAGGCTCCTCCATGGATCGGGGATCGTGGGGAAGCAGGGCGATGATGAGGGTGCGCATTCCGGGATAGCCCAGACGCATCTCGCGCCTTCGGAGCGCGGTTCGCTCCATGTAGGAGAGCGACCCGTGGCGGCCTTCATCCAGCCATTTCTCAAAGAAGGGCCACTCGGGAGCGGGGCCGGGGTCGAGAAGGACCCCCCAGGCCGGAAATTCCCGATCCATGGCGAGAGACAGCGCCCCGACAAGAGCCTCCGAGCTAAGGAGAGTGAGCCCCGGGGAGGAGGGTTCCACCCTAGACTTCCGGCAGCTCGAGCTTCGGAAGGTCTTCGAGCAGCGCCCGGAAGATGGATTCAAGCCTGTCGTCGGACAGTTCGAGAATCCGGATCGACTCCATCATGGTGGAGTCGGGGGCCGGGGCCTCAAGCAGGCCGTATCCCGTCATGGAGGCCAGCCCGTCCGCCAATGCGACGATCGCCGACTCAAGCTGGTAGGAGGGGGCTCGGACGGGATTGTTGTGCCATCCGATCGGAATCCTGATGGAGGAGGGAAAGCGCCAGAAGTAGGATAGCCGAAAGCCCACAAAAGCGTGGCTCGCCCCAAAAAAGTCTTCCTCGAAACGCCAGTCGGGAATGTTTTTGTCCCGGTCGAAGACGTCGGACATCCAGGACTCGAAGTCGAGGTAGAAGATGACCTTCCCGAAGTCGTGGAGCAGCCCGGCCGTCCCAAGGTCTTCAAGAGACCCCATGCGCAGGGTCTCCCCGATCATGCGGGAGATGACCGAAACCGCAAAGGAATGCTTCCAGAGTTTGATGGTCCCGGCATGGCCTTCGATCTTTTCGAAGACGGACATCGACAAAATGAGGCCCCGGATCCCGTTGATCCCCAGAAGAAGCACCGCCTCCCGGATCGATCCGACCTTTCCCGAGCGGGAATAGAACGGAGAGTTGGCGACCTTGAGGATGCGAGAGGCCATCGACTGATCCTCCTCGATGATCTTCGAAAGACGGAGCATCGAGAGCTCGGGATCGTCGAGATAGGTGAGAGCCTTCTGGGCGATGGCCGGCAGGGTCGGAAGATGGTCGATGGAGGAGAGTCGCTCAAAGAGCCTGTCCGTCGGAGGACGGGGAGCGGGGGTTCGGGGGATGGGAGGAAAGGGTTCGGAGCTCACGGAATTCCTTCACCGAGATCGTCTGGGATTGTGGATCTGCCCCCACTTCCAGGCCTTTGAGGGGTCAGGCGCGTGTCGCACTCCCCTTCTCCCGCGAGAACTCCTCAACGGCCTCAGAAAGGACCCTGTCGAAGCGTTGCAGGTCTTCGGGAGACACCCCGTTTTCCGGGGTCAGGAGAACTAACTGGGAACGGACTTGGGCAAGCCACTCCGCCCCCCATTTCTGCCAGTAGTCAGGGGCGGACGCCTCCGGAGTCCGAACATAAACCTCAAGAACCCCCATTTTCCTGAGCCGTTCGAGAAGGGAGCGAGAAGGTCTCTCCCCCGCGCGAACCACAAGACGACCGTTCGCATCCCGAACATCCATGGCCAAAGGCTCATCTGGAACATCGAAGTCACTCGTCAGGTCAAGGCGTTCGGCATGTTTTGGAGCCGGCATCCTCATTCCTTTCAAAAAACAGCACTCTTGCAAGGGGCTCTCTTCCCTCAAGACAATACCACCCTTCGAAGAGCCGTGACAAGGGAGATAAAGGATCCGGAGGGCAGATCGATCCCTGATAGAGGAGCCCGTCCCGGAAAAGCCCCAGGGCTCCTCCGAGGATCTTTCTTCCGTCGGCCTCACGGTCTCCCCGGACAGGCTCAGAGAAGCAGAGGCCGGAGGGATTCTGGTTGCTCCGCCGCCCTGACGGATCTTTGCAAACGGAGACTTCGCGACTCTGGATCCCCGACTGTCTGAGACCGTCCCCGATCCAGCGGTGGAGCCGCTCATAGAATCGGGGCCAGTTTTGCCCCCGAGGGAAGGCCGGGCTCCACGGAACAAAGAGGGAGAGGCAGAGGTCGGCTCCGTGAAGGACCGCCCCTCCCCCGGTTGGGCGAACGACCGGCCCTTCAGACAACGTCGGCCAGTCGGGCGGAAGATCTCCCGCCCAGGTTCGCCCCACGGTCACCCCCGAGCGGATCCGGTAGAGCCGAAGCACCGGACGACGCCAGCGCGTCATGCGGGAGAGGATCTCCCGGTCCCGATCCATCTGATCGCGCGCCGTCCCGTCCGCGTCCAAAAGCATGACGGGCCGACCTGCTCCGGAGAGCGCGGAAGGATCTCCCATCCTCGCCGTCTTAAAGGGATCCGGGATCGGTCAGAACCGGATCCCGTGCTGCGCCAACCTCGTCCGGACGGGCAACGGGGGTCAGACGGGGGGCTTTCTTGACCGAGTCCGGCGCGTTCATCGCCTTCTCGACAATCGTCCGGAAGTCGCGGGCAAATTTGTCAAGCGTCTCCTTGGACTCCGTCTCGGTGGGCTCGATCATCAGCGCCTCCGGAACGATCAGGGGGAAGGAGATGGTGGGGGCGTAGTACCCGGCATCGAGGATCTCCTTCGCAAGATCCGACGCATGGAGCCCCCGGGAGGCGAGGTCCCGGGCGGAGAGGACAAATTCATGGGCACACAACCCCTCTCCTGTCCGGGGAAGCACCCCGTCGAGAAGGGCGCGAAGATAGTTGGCGTTCAGGAGTGCATGGACCGCCACCTGCCGGAGACCCTCCCCTCCGAGCATCTTCATGTATCCCAGCGCCCTGAGAAGGACCAGCGTCGACCCGAGAAAGGATCGAAGGGGGCCGATGGAGGTCGCCGGACTCTCGAGACGAAAGCGCCCCCCCTCCTTCCGGATCCGGGGCGAGGGGAGGAAGGGTTCGAGCGTTTTCCTGACCCCCACCGGACCCGACCCGGGCCCCCCGCCCCCATGGGGGGTCGCCAGCGTCTTGTGGGTATTGATATGGACAATATCAAACCCGAGGTCTCCGGGACGGAGCACTCCCATGAACGCGTTGAAGTTGGCCCCGTCCATGTAGAGAAGCGCTCCGGACTGGTGCACCTTCTCGACCATCGTGGAGATGTTTTTCTCGAAGAGGCCAAGGGTATTGGGGACGGTCATCATGACCATGGCGGTACGAGGCGAAAGCGCCTTCTCGAGGGCGGACAGATCGACACCCCCGTCGGATCCCGAGGCGACGACCCGAACGGTAAATCCTCCCATGGCGGCACTGGCGGGATTTGTCCCATGGGCCGAGTCGGGGATGAGAATCTCGGTGCGTTCGCGGTCGCCCTTTGCGTCAAAATACTGACGGGCAATCAGAATCCCCGCGAGCTCTCCATGGGCTCCCGCCGCCGGAGCCAGCGTCACCGCCTCCATTCCCAGAAGTGCGCCCAGACTCTCCTCGCAAAGGGAAAGAGCTTCGAGAAGCCCCTGCATTCCCTCCTCATCGGTCCGGGGATGAAGATCCCGGAATCCCGGGATCTCGGGAATCCTGTCCATCACCTTCGGGTTGTACTTCATGGTGCAGGAGCCCAAGGGATAGAAATGGGTATCGACACCGCGGGAGAGATGGGACAGCCGCGTGAAATGCCGAACGACCTCGAGCTCCGAGAGCTCGGGAAGGGGAGGCGGCGCTCCCCGGAGAAGCTCTTTGGGGATCCGTCCCGTCACCGTGTCGGGATCGACCCCGGGGGGTAAAACGCCCCGGGCACCCGGACGGGACTTTTCCCAGAGCGTCGGTTCCATCGGGGGCCGCTTTATTCCCTCCCCCGCATTCCCGTTTTCCGTCATCGCCTTCGACATCGACTCCTTCACTTCCCTTCTGATTTCCTATCGTTGTCCGAGAAATTCCCGCACGAGCGAGACCGCCCGGTCGATCTCCGCAGGGGTACGGATTTCGGTGGCGCACCACAGACTCCGACCGGACCATTCCGGCCCCAAAAGAGGCGAAAGCGGAAGTCCTCCCAGAATCCCCCGATCGAGAAGAAACCGGCTCAGATCCTTTGCCGGAGCCTCCATCTCCACGACAAATTCGTGAAAGAAGGGGGTCTCGGGAAAGATGTTGCGAACGCCCGGGACGCCGGTCAGTCGGCGCTCGAGTTCGTGCGCGTTGAAAAAGGAGCCGGACGCCGCCCGGGAAAGTCCGCCTGGCCCGAGGAGCGCCAGGGAAACAAGGGAAGCGATCGCAAGGAGGGTCTCATTGCTGCAGATGTTGGAGTTGGCCTTTTCCCGGCGAATGTGCTGCTCGCGGGCCTGAAGGGTCAGGACGAAGCAGGGACGGCCTTCGGAGTCTTTCGTCAGCCCCGCAAGCCGCCCGGGTATCCGCCGGACGAACTTTTTCCTCGCGGTCATGAGACCGAGATAGGGGCCGCCCGAAGAGAGGGGAAGCCCCAGCGACTGTCCCTCCCCCGTGGCGATGTCGGCCCCCCACTCTCCGGGCGTGCGCAAGAGAGCCAGGGTGTGCGGGTTGGCGTGGATGACGAAGAGGGACCCCGCCTTGTGCAAAAGGTCGGCCATCCCCGAAAAGTCGTCGATCGTCCCGAAAAAGGTCGGCGTGGCTCCGACAAAGCAGGCCAGATCGTCTCCCGCAACCTCACGAAGACGTGCGAGGGAGGTTCTTCCTCTTTCAAGAGGGAGGGTTTCTATCCGGACAGAGAGCCCTTCGAGATAGGTATGGACAACCTCGCGCACGGAAGGATCGAGGCCCTCCGAAAGGACGACCCTGTGCCGGTCGGTCTCCCTCACCGCCACGAGAACCGCTTCGGCCAGAGCCGTGGCTCCGTCATAGAGGGAGGCATTGGAGAGATCCATGCCGTACAGACGGGATATGGCCGTCTGAAACTCGAAGATCGCCTGAAGAAGACCTTGGGAGGCCTCCGGCTGATAGGGCGTATAGGAGGTCAGAAACTCCCCACGCCCGATCAGGGCTCCTGTCGCAGAGGGAATAAAATGATCGTAGGCACCCGCTCCGCGAAAGACGACGGCTTTGGAGGCATCGAGATTCTTTTCCGCAAACCCGGAGAACCAGCGAAGGAGCGTCCTCTCGTCCATCCCCTCCCCCAATGCGGCGAGAGTCGAAGAGCCCGATCCGGTCTCCGGATAGATGGACAGAAGGTCGGAGAGCTCGTTCAGACCGATGCGGGAGAGCATCTCCCGAATTTCTGCGGGAGTATGGGGAATAAAGTCGGCCATGTTCCTAGTGCCCCCCCCCTCCGGAGAGAAGAAGCTTCTGGTAGGCTCCCTCGTCGGGAAGCTCCGTCAAAAGGGTCGGGTCGGCGACCTTGAGCTCAAAAAGCCAGCCCTTTCCATAAGGATCTTCGTTCACGAGACCCGGATCGCTCTCAATTTTGTCGTTGACCGCCACGACCTCTCCCCCGAGAGGGGCATAGATCGAAAACGCCGCCTTGACCGACTCGATGATGGCCACCTCTCCCCCTTTTTCGACCTTCTTGCCGATCTTGGGAAGCTCCACGAAGACGACGTCGGTAATCTCCTTTTGCGCAAAGTCGGTAATGCCCACCTTCATGGCCCCCGGGGAGGATGCCGGCTCGATCCATTCATGTGTGGGGGTATAGCGTCGCTCGGAACTCACCGTTCATTCTCCTTCGGGTGATGGTCAATAGTGTTCCTGCCAAAAAGATCAGGCAGGGGGATTTTTCCGGGTCGCGCCTACAAAGGGCCGGGGATGCATCCGGGCCCGATGGCGCTTTCCATGAATCTCGACTTCGGCCTCCCGTCCGTTCTGGAACTCCTGCCAGAAGGGGGAGGCCAGATACGCCAGTCCGAATCCCCCGCCCACCCGGGGAGAGTGCCCTCCCGATGTCACCTCTCCGACACGTCGTCCCGTCTCCGCATCAAAGACGGGACAATGGGTTCGGGGGATTCCCCGTTCGAGAAGAACAAATCCTGCAAGACGCTCCCGGTCAGGGTCGGCTTTCGAGGCGAGAACCTGCTCCCGGGCGGTAAAGCTCTTCTTCTTGAGATTGACGGCAAAGTCCAGTCCGGCATCGAAGGGCGTCCTCTCCCGGGAAAGCTCCTGTCCGTAGAGGGGGTACCCCATTTCAAGCCGAAGCAGGTCGCGGGCTCCCAACCCTGCCTGCACAAGTCCGTGCGCCGGTCCCTCATCGGACAAGAGCCGATAGTATTTCGAAACGAGTGAGGCGGGACCGAAAAACTCCCAGCCGTCCTCCCCGGTATATCCGGTCCGGCTCACCCAGAGGGGAAGATCTTCCGAGACGGGATGACGGACTTCCCGGCGGGCCATCGTTTCGAAGCCCTCGCCCAGAAGACGCACGATCTCCTGGGAGCGGGGGCCCTGGAGCGCCAGCGCCACCTGTCCCGAAGAAAGATCTTCGAGGGAGAGAGAGGGCGCGAGACGTTCCCGGATAAACGCGTAGTCGCCTTCCCGCGTCCCCGCGTTCACGATGATATGAACCGTATTTTGATCCTGGGCTGCGGCGATCAGGTCGTCCACCGTCCCCCCGTTTTCGTCCGGAAGGATCCCGTAGAGGCTCTTCCCGAAGGGAACGGCTTCGAGGTCGGAGGTGACGAGAGCGTTCACCGCACTGCGGGCTCCGGGCCCCCTCACGAGAAAATGTCCCATATGGGAGATGTCGAAAAGTCCTGCCGCCTCCCTCACCCCCCGCGCCTCTTCGAGAATGGACGTGAAGGAGAGAGGCAACTCGTAGCCGTGGAAATCGGTCATGCGGGCGCCGTGTCGAAGGTGCTCGGTGGCAAGGGGAAGGGGCATGGGAGAATATCCTTATTGTCCGGGATACAAAATGTCAGAGAAGCTGGCGGGAAAGCGCCTTGAAAACCTTCTGGTCAATATCAATGTGCGCCTTCGATTCGAGCTGGTTCTGAAGAGCCTCCACCGTCTCGTTCTGGATGCGCGAACGTTCGGAGGCCGGATCCGGAGGGGTCTGGCCGGGAGCGAGCGGAACCGCGCCGATCGTCTGGGAGGCCCGGACGAAAAGCTGGGCACGCTGGACGAGGACGTCGAGACGGACGGACCGCTCGAAGCTTCTGGCGCTCTGATGCGTCTCCTTGAGGAAGGTCACATAGGCCTCCTTCGAAAAGACCGGAGGGGAGCCGGCCTGAAAAAACGGGATCTTTGCGATCTCATCCACGACGGTCTTGTCGGAGACGGTGATCCCCAGAGACTTCCCTTCATCGATCCACAGCTGGCGATAGATCATGTTCCGGAGAACGATGCCGGGGAAGTTCAGGTCTTTCAGAATCTTTGCCCCGAGCTCCCCTCGCAGGAGCCTCTTGTAGTTGTCCTTCATGATCAGGTAGTCGCGGGAGTAGTCCTTCACATTGATGGGTACGCCGTCGACCTTGGCCACGACATCCTTCCCCGACGCGCCGCTCTGGGAAAATCCCCACCACCCCATCGACAGGACAAAGATCCCGCCCGTCAAAAGTATCAGCACGCCGATCACGCGAGGGCGCTCTACGGCCTCTTTTCTGATCCATTCAAGCATCCATTATCCTTCCTGCAGGTCCGAACCGGCATCCTGTCTTCCGGTCTCTTCCGCAACCTGACCGCCTGACCGCCTGACCGTATGATCGCCCCATCGATTGAGGGGATATTTTAAAACATTTGCGAGGACGATCTCAAACGACCCTTCATGAGCACAGGGGCAACGCCAAACTAAAGCTTTTTCAATAAAGCATAAATACAAAAACGTCCACAAAAAAGGCTCCGGTCACGACCTATTCGGACGTGATGCGGAGCCTTTCGAGACCGGAGGGTCTTCCTTGAGACGTAAACTAGGCCACAGGTGTCCCGTTAGAGGAAAGCGGCTTGTAGCGAGACGGATCCATCGCCTTAGAGGCCGCTTCGGCCATGACCTTGGCGGCAAGGTTATAGGCCTCGCTCCAGGTGGCCGCAACCTCGGGGGTCCAGCCGGATCCCAGAAAGTGCTCGAGAGTCTTCATGAGGCTCACTCCCACCGCATCGTAGTGCTCCGGACGGGTGTCATACTTGATGTGACCCTCTCCGAGACGTTCGAGGTAGGGGACAAGAGCCGACGGGTTGTCGATGTTGGTGGCGATGTAGACAAGAGAGTTGAAGAGCCGTTCCTGCTGGGTCGTCATCGTCTCCGGAAACATCTTCCGGACCTCGGGAAAATGGGTGAACATGTAGTCGTAGAAGTAGGACGTCACCTGTGTTCCGAGTCCCTTGATAGCCGCCCCGTGGGCCTTGATCATCTCCGTGTTGATTGCCATTTTCTGATTCTCCTTCCGCTGACGCACAAACCATGTGGCTCCGAATGTTCCGGAACTCCTCCGCTCAATCCCACTTTCGGAAGTTTATCCTACCTGACAGAACCCCGAAGCCACTATGATCCAAATCATACTGCGGAAAGTCGCGCTCAGAAAAAGTTGATCCCCAGACCCGCCGTCACAAACTGCCAGGGAGTCGTCATCGTCCCCACACCGTCCTCCCGGAAGCGAATATCCAGGAAAAACTGCCGGCGACTTGAAAGCAGACTATTGAGCTGAAGTCCTGCATCGAAGTAGGTATTGTCGAGTCCGTTGTTTAACACCTGTCCAAAGTCTCCCACGAGGTCAAGAGAGCCCATCGATCCGGAGAGGAGATTGATCATGAGCCCGGAATAGAAGGGAAGAATATTCTGCGGGAGGGGACCAGTCGTCTTGCTGTTCGTCAAGTAGTCCGCCCCAAGCCGGACACCGACTCCCGGGGAGATCCAATACTGAAGAGTCACGCCGCCCCCATAGAAAATCGTCCCGACGGCTCCCTGCGTATTGACATTGTCCATTCCCTCGACCTCGGCCGACAGGCCCGGGGTGTTGGCACTTCCGGGGGAGGCCTGGGCACTTCTTGCCCCCGCGACAAGAAGGGATATGATGAAGATCAATACGACGACAGCTTCTTGCAGTCGACCTTTTAATACTGGGAGTTTCATCTTGCACCTCTCAAATTTTGGATCAATTTGCAATCCTTTTTTTCTGCATAAGAAACAATGTCTTTATCGGCTGTTTTTTGGAGTTACAATAGGGGCTCGGACACAATGACCCTCCCTTACAGCAAGGAGCCGACTATGACGACAGACCCTCACAATTCCCTGCGGTCCCTGCGGGCAGCTTTTCTGACCGCATCCCTTTTTCTGGGAGGACTCTCATTTGCCGCTCCCGGACCCGTCTGGGCCGATGGCGCCACGAACCATGCCCCCTGGCACCACCCGAAACCCGTGGGAGTTCCCTTCACCGTCTACGGCGTCAACAACGTCCCGGACCTCCACGGAGACCCTCTCCACGCCAACCTCGTCCTTTTCGTCGCCGGAAACCAGTTCATGGTGATGCCGGATCTGATCAGCGCCTTCAAAAAACGGTTTCCCGATGTTCGTCACGTCTTCTACGAGACCCTTCCCCCCGGCATTCTGGCGCGTCAGATCAAGGAAGGGGGGCTGACGATCGGCAACCTTCATCTTCGCATCGCCCCCGATATCTATGAAAGCGGGAAGGTCCGGATGAAGGAAATGGTCCGGGCCGGAATTGTCCGGAAAGACTCGGTCACCCCCTATGCCAAAAACACGCTGGGCCTCATGGTCCGGGCCGGGAACCCCCACCACATCCATTCGCTGAAAGATCTTGGGGCCCCGACCCTTCGCCTCTCCCTTCCGAACCCCAAGTGGGAGGGGATCGGAAAGCAGATCAGAAGCTCGCTTAAGAAGGCTGGCGGGGAGGCACTCGTCCGCGAGATCTTCGTCACGAAACGCAAGGAGGGAACAACCTATCTGACTCATATCCATCATCGGGAGACCGCCGTCAGAATCCTCGACGGACGCTCCGATGCCGGCATCACATGGATCTCCGAGGTCCTCTTCCAAAAGTCCCTCAAGCGGCCCATCACGCTTGTCCGGATTCCCGACAGCCAGAACACCGAGGCGACCTACGAGGCCGCCCTCCTTTCCCGCCCCCCCCACGAAAAGGCCGGGAAGGAATGGCTCTCATTTCTCACGACACGCATGGCACAGAAAATTTACAGGAGCTACGGATTTTCTCCCGTCTCCCGTTAGGAGACTCCCCCTTACCCAAACGAAAGGACTCCCTTCATGAACCTCAAATCAGAACAGTCTCTCACGCATCGTCCCGGACGCTTTTTGATCCATGCCGCGGCCACCTTTGGGGCACTGGCCCTCATCGCAACATCGGAATTGCCGACGGCCCAGGCCGCAGATCCCGTGATGCCTCCCTTTCCCCCGGGACTTTTCTACCCGGTCGACGGGGGCTCCTCACCGACATTCCCGGGGGCAACGCTCGTGCCTCGCGCTCCCGTCTTCGACTTCGCAGGAATCCCGGGGTGGATCGACGGCAAAAAAATCACCAATGCGATGGGAGTCACCATCCCCAAGTACGAGATGCTCGTCATCCGGGGATCCAAAATCGATGGCAAATCGATCGTCATTCCCCCCGGAGGCCTCTACTTCGACGCCTCACCCGCCCGGGGCGAGCTTCCCATGACCGGCGCCAGCGACTTCTTCCTCGGGAAACGCTATTACTTCGTCGACTACGATGCACGCATCCAGGTCCGACAAAACCTCCTGGTCGCTCCGAAAAAATTCACCGTCGTGGGCAACCATCTCTATACGCTTCTTCTTCCCCCTGTGCCCAAGGTCGTCCCCGACCCGGTCGTCAACTGGCGCACCTTCGACGGGGTCTCGATCCGCCCCTGGGCACTCTCCGAGCGGTGGGAAAAGTCCGACGCCGCCCATCCCGACCAGCGTCCCCTGACCTACCTGCAGGGCGTCATTCGCTCGACAGACAAGACGGGTGTCACCTTTGCCTCCCTGACCGGCACCTCGATCCGATCCGAATGGTGGGCCAAGCGCCGGATCTTCGAGGGATGGGCCAAGGCCGGGCAGAAGATTGTCCATGGGGGAACAGGCATTGTAGTAAAGTCGGTCGATCCAGACAAAAAGACTGTGACAATCGTTTTCCTGGAGCATGGAAAGACGGGAAAAACCCATGTGCTCAAAGCCCAGAACAGTCCGACCCTCCCGGAAAATCCTTCTATCCGGAAGAGAATGGTCGCCATCGACGGTCGCACGGCAGTCGTACTCTGGCCGCATGACGCCCTTGGCGCAAACGGAGTCCGCCTCTGGGTCTACGGGGGCGTGTCCCAATGGAAGACCAACAGCGACCCGTTCGGAATAGCTCATGTCGCTTATTTTCCTATCGCCTGCCCCATCGCCCACCATATCGGGGGGATGATTTATAACACGCGTCCCATCCGGATCTCCCCCGGAAAACCCGCATCCCTTTTTGGAGGATATGCGACGCTCAAGGTTGTTTCCGTCTCCGGGCACACGGTAAAATTTAGACTCACGACCTCGAGCGGGTCGACTCCGGTCTTCGTAAAGCGGGGAAATATCGATGCCGTTCTGGGCAAAGGCCGGGCGGCCCACGGCATTCTCTCTTCGCTCGACACAACCGATCTGTCCATAGACAGAGATCTCTCCGTCACAAAATAACGACGGCCGAAATTCCGTCACCCTTTCGGGGAAGGGCCCCCCCTTCCCCTCATATAAAGGATGGTTCCCATGTTTGGATTTCTTTCAGGCAGAAAAGACCTTGAGCTTCATCCCACAGAGCTGAAGTCTCGACTCGACAACGGCGAGGACCTTGTCATCATCGACGTACGGGAAAACTGGGAGCATTCCCGCGTCAAGCTCCCCGATGCCCTTCATATTCCGCTAGCCGAACTTCCCAGAAAGCTCTCTGAGATCGACAAGGAAAAAGATGTCGTCGTCTACTGTCACCACGGAGCACGCAGCCTCCAGGCCTGCCACTTTCTCAAAAAAATGGGCTTTGAACGGGTGAAGAACCTCACGGGAGGCATCGACGCTTATGCCCTCCATGTCGACAGGTCTCTTCCCCGATACTAGGCCAAACGGCATATGTTTTAAAATTTGTCACCTTTCACGAGTGTTTACAATCAATCTTCTTGTTGCTAGGATTGAATTGTCCAAAAGGTCAGAGGGCCCATTCCATCGACAACAGGAGGATTGTATGACTACAAAAGCCTATCTTGAGATCACTCTCTCCATCAACGACTCCGACCGTCCGGCCGCGGCCAAGGTTTACCAGAAATACAAACAGCCGTTTCTTTCCGGAGTTGCCGGAGCCACGTCAAAGGAGCTTCTTGTCCGGACCGAGGACGTTCAGGTTCTCCACGGATTCACCTCCGTCGAAAATGCCCAGTCCTACCTGAAAACTCCTCTTTTTACAAAGGACGTCGTCTCGGAGCTCTCCCCCCTTTTAAAGAAGGATCCCGAGGTCCGCATCTACCAGGTCGCGTAGTCTTCCCCACATTGACCTCGGCACAAAAAAAGCCCTCCAAATTAAGGAGGGCTTTTTTCATGGAACAGACTCCCTATCGAGCTGGGACTTTAGCTCAATGGGACTACAAGTACAAAACCTGATTAGCACGATTGTTCCGCCAGGCGAAGCCAGCGCTCAGGGCGGGGCCCTGTCAGTCGACCTCACGCAAACGGGAGGGATTCGGCTGATTCTGTCCAAGTTATGCTTCTCAATTCCAGCCAAGACAGGGTCCCGCTCGCACTGTCAGAAGGGGTCTTTTTTTCAGGGAGGGGATTCCCGCTAAAGGACCTCTGTCGGAAGGATGAGAAAGGGTAGTCCTTCTGCACACGAGCCAGAAAAAATGCCCCCCTCCGTGGATCTTGCGATCAGGAGCCCGTCCGGTTCGAATTGCGCGCCTCTCAAAACTCACAAGTCTGCGGCGTAAATCGTCAGCATGAGCTCCGATTCGTCGATCAGACGATACTCCGGCATCTTGCCGGACAGGCGCCGACTGTTATCGAGAATGATTTGTACGCCCTCGCCGCGTTTGTCCATCATGGTTCTGCGATCCGTAACGAGCCAGGGGGCTTCGGTCGGAACCGGGCACTTCGCAAGCAAACTGGAAATCGCCTCGTTCCGCGCGGATTGACGGTATGGCAGGCTTTCGACTGTCATGGTGTTGGGAATCGCTCCGGGTGAATACAATTCCAGCCGGTCCTCAAACATACGCAACCTGATCTTCGATCCGTGGATCGAATAATCCCGATGGGCGACAGCGTTGACAATGGCCTCGAAGATCGCCGTCGTATCGAACCGGGGCTTGTCGACGCGTCCCTGTTCCTTGAATGCCGCGACCTTCATGTTCCTGACGACGAAGCGGCATGCCTCGACGACCTGAAAATCCAGCGGACCCGAAACATCTGCGGCATCGAGCTGATAGGCGGCGCCTTCGGCATCCGGACGAATATCCGTTCCCCTATAGGAAACGGCCTGGATATAGGTATTGGGCAGCCAGGCTCTGGGGTCTCGGGTCGCCATCAGGACACCGGCAACGGTTGGCCTCGGGATGTTATCGTCGTCGCTTCTGGCCATGCCGAGCTTGTTCAATAAAGCTTCTCGGTCGCCAATCGTGCGGGAATTTGCAAAACGCTTCCACAGGTCGGAGCTCAGGTCATCCAGAGTTGCTTTGGGAACGATTTGCTCGTCGAACCGAATAATGCGTGCCTGACTGCGCTGCTGGAACAGCCGCGCCAGATATTCAGGAGGCATCACCCGCCTGGAACTGCCGACACGGTGCAGATAGCCTCCCGGGCTTCGATGAACGAACAGACTGCGCTGAACCTCAACCTTAAGGATGGCCAACTCTTCGCCCGTCGTGGATGGAAGCCATAGTCGCTCAATATCGGGCGCCAAGGGCGGATCGACTCTCTGTGCGCACACCTCAAAGACAAACCTCTCGACGGCATCCAGCCGCCCCACCGGAATGCCGAGAACCTCACGGGTCGCATCATCCACCCCCAGAACGAGGACGCCCCCCCGTCCATTGGCAAAGGCGGCGAGTACGTCGGAAACGGAATCCCGATGGGGCGCGCTGACGTTTTCGCCGGCAAAACGGACTTCCTTAAGTTCCAGAAAGGAATCCTCGCCGAGCCGTATCTTGTCCAACAATTCCCGGGCACTGTCGAACATCAATGAACCTCCCGACCCAACCGGCGGTATCGGCGTTCGAATGCCTCGTGCCCGCCTTCCATAACCCGGCACACCTCTTCTCGCATCGTTTTTTCCTGCAGCGAGCCCGATTGGGCGACCAGGCACTGTCCCGCGGCAAAGTCGAGCGCATGAAGCATCTCGGCGTCTCCGTTGACGACAATGTTAGGATTGTGTGTAACCACTATAATTTGTCGCCTCAGCTTGTTTTCACGGATCTGACGCACGACAAGGTCGTAAATCAGGTGGTTGTCCAGGTCGTCTTCCGGCTGGTCGAGAATGAGCGGCTCCTCGCCATGCGCGAGCAGGAAGGCGAGCATCGCCGCCGCTCGTTGTCCGGCTGACGCCTGTGTGATCGACTGGAAATTTGTCCCGTCACCCTTCCGGCTGTACTGCACTTGCAAAGAATCTTCGGGGAACCAGGTCAGCACGCGATCCAACAATTCGGGACGCTTACCAGACTCGGCCAAGAGGAATTTGCTAAACCAGGCCCCAAAGGGGTTCCCCTCCCCCTGGCAAGCCCTCGTCAGTCGTTCGCGCATGACTTGCAACCTGCTTTCGAGCTCGACTGTTGTCTGCGAGGCTTCGTCGGGCAAATCCCGATACAACTCGGCCACTAATCCTTTTGCCGACAGGTTATCATCGGCCGCCAAGAAGATGTCGTCGTTATACTTATCGGGAGGCGCCCCCAGAAGCTCCCTCATTGAGCGCTCTGCCGACAAGGGATCGCGGCCATAAGGCAGCAGGCCGATACGTACGAACGGATTCTGCGCCAAGGCTTGGGCGAGAAAGCCCTGGCGGGCTCGACTGATCGCACGCCGCGCTTCCAGCACCTTCGCAAGCTGCGCCCGGCCCTGTTCCGCCATCTTGTCGCGCCGATCTTCAAGCGATGCCAGCCGCTTTATTTCGCCGTCCAACCGTTGGCGCTCCTGTACCAGACGACCGTATTCGCTCGGATCGGTCACGCCTTGTTCCTTAAGTGCGTCGACCAAAGTCTGGTAATCGTTGGCAGCCTTATCAACTGCCCCCTGCCACGCAGTCCTCGCCAACTCGGTACGCTGGACGGCGACCGCAGCCCGAAGCTTCTGGGCACTTTCGCTCACAACGGCCGCTGCAGAACGCACAACCCCGGCTAAAGCAGCGACGACCGCGAGTGCTTCAGCGTCTTCCGGCTTTGTGGCATCGAACAACCCATCGGGCAAGTCCTCGGGTTGCAGCGTTTCAGTCGATGCCTCGATACGCTGGGCGATCTCTCCGGCTGTCTCGAACTGCCGATCGATCTCTCGCCGTTGCCGGTTGTACCGCTGGTAGCCTTTCAGAATTTCGGCGTGGTGCGCTTCCTCGAAGCGCTGCAGCTTGCGCTTCACGTCATCGAGTTGCACGGTCAACACATCACGGCCCTGGAGTTGACTCTCCAGCTCGCGCACCTGAGAGCGCAGTGCAAGGAATTTACTCCGGGCCTCATCCAGAGCCGCCTTCTGTGTCGAGATGCCCGCCGCCTCATCAATGACGCCCAGTAGCGCCTCCTGGCCCTCATCTGCCAATGCGGCGATCTGCCCCTGGCTAAAGATGCGTACCGGGAAGCGCTCTGATGTAATGCTCTGGCTGCTAGACGCCTGAAGGCCGTTGTCGCCCTCTTCCTCCACAGCCACGCCGGCTCCACCTTGACGCCAATGCAGAAGGTGACGAACACCATCGCGCATCAGGGTCAATGTTGCCGACGTATTGTCCTTCAAGCCTCCTTCGTCGGCGCGGTTTCGTGCCACCCGATTGAATCTCTCGAACGTCATACGTGGCTCGCTTTTCACATCCAGATGTTTCAACTCGCCTTCGCGTCGCAAGACCAGCCGCGACAGGTGCACCACTGTCGACTTGCCCGTACCCCGTCCGCCAATCAGTGCATTAAACCAGGGATTGAATTTCAGATTTGCCGGTGAACCGCGCCCCATATAGCGCGCCTCGGTGATTTCGAGGGCCTCGATGAAATGCTCTGGCAGCGAAAACGGATCGAATCGTACTGGATCATCATTGCGCCGGATCGAAAATCCTTCCCCGTCCATCAATGCCAGACGCACCCCTTCCAGCGAGGGTATCGCCATCTTTATCCAGGTATAGCGAGAACCTGGCAGGTTCCCATTGCGGAAGTTGTGGCAGTCCGAACCGATCACTTCCGACCATGTAAGCCCCAATTCGGCGTACAGGGTGGGCTTGGAGCGTGCGCGGTCGACGACCTCTATGGCAAGAATGTCCGGGCATTCGAGCACCTGACGAAGGGTGTTTGAATCAAGCGCTGCCTTGCCCTGGTCATGGTCCTGTATGCGCAACAAACCTTTTTCATCGTCCACATGGGCGGGAATCGGAATTCCGTCTGCATCGAGCACCGCCTGAATGACTTCGATGGGAGACTTGCGCGTGACCCCGTCACTGTCGCCCTTGGTTCCGGCATAATCAACCTTACCAAGCAAGGTATCGATATCGGCGGTGGTTTTACTCTTCTCGAAAATGGCCAACATGTGGAAGCCCGCGTTGACGGAGATCTCGACGCCAGGAAACAGGTGCAGTTCCCGGAACCCCGGCCCTTTGGCCCGATACATCTTTTCGTAAGCCGTTTTTAGGGGGTCGATCCAGGCGCCGCTGTTGTGATCGGTGACGGCGACACAGTCGATGCCAGCATCCATGTAACGTTGCAGCCACTGCTCGGGACTCGGTTCGTCCCCTTTGCCGATCAGAGCATGCCAGGGCGTATCCTTCGATATCGGCGTATGGGTATGGAAATCGAATTTCCACCACCTCGCTCCGGGGTAGCCCCAATCGGCTCGATCGTTACAGGTCATCCTCTGCGCGCACTGGAGACCTCGGCGTTTACGCCGGGGAGGAATGCGCTCTCCTTTCGGTTGGGTGTGACGACTGTATACCCATAGCCGTCAGCCCGTTGCAGACGTCGACAGGCTTTGTGTGAAATCCCCTGAACCACCGTTCCTGTTCTCTGGATATTGAATCTCCCGGAGGACCGGACGGCGACCCTGCCGAGGGAAGATCCGATCTTCTTGCCAGTGGTGACGACCGCCTTCACCAAGTCTCCGGTGACGAACCCGAAGTGGGCCTTTTTACGGGTCAGGAAGCCTCTCGGAAATCCGAACGCATCCAGTCGGGTCCGCTGGTATGAGCCTCGTCCTGTGGCCTTGATCGACAGGACGAGCTGGTCTCCCTTTACAACCTTGTCCACATGCCCGACACAGGCCGCGTCGAGGCTATGGGTCTTTGGCAGTTCAAACCGGGTCCTGTTCCATTTGGTCTGTCCTCCGGATCCGGTCTCTACGGGAAGCCCCGTTCCTTTTAACGCCTCGAACAAGGCCCACCGGGTAGAGTTGACTGCGGACGCATCCCGAAGAGGTTTTTTTGTTTGGGACAGAATCCGCTTCAATGCCTCTGGTTTCGTGGCCAGAAACTCGGAAATGTCCCTGCTCCCTTTCTTCTGGTTGCCTACGTGACAGGCGAGCGTCAGGTTCGAGACCCGGCCCGACCCGCCCTTTGAACGTGGATGGATGTGGTCAATCTCCAGCGGTACGTCCGTCTGCCCGCAGTAGGCACAGGTCCGGGACCACTTCTCCAATAGATACCCCCGGATTTCGTATCCGGCCAGCGTCCCATGCTGATACTCGACTCCGGCTATTTCCGGATTTTCGATCTTCTGAAGATCGAATCGCACCAGTTCCTGACTAATGCCAGTGACCGGAGAGAGTTTTCGGAAGCGGTTCACCCAAGCCATGGTGGTATCGACGCGGTGCTGGAGGGACGGAGCCAACCAGCCGTCCGGTCTGGTTCGATTGTCAAACCTGGGTTCCCGATATCGGAGATTCCCCCGTCGCCGTCTCCTGAAGACCCTCCGGTCCGTGAGCCGGTCCCGGATCTTGCCACACCTGTGGTTGAGTTCAGCCAAAAACAGGACATGGGCCGTATTTTCGATCTCCCCTGTTTCGAGAGAAACAATTTCCTCTTCTCTGACCAGGGCGATACCGGTTGTCTTGCTTCCTGGATCGAGCTTGATCCGAACGGGCTGAACTTCTCCCCCAACTCGATCTTTTAACCGAATGGTGAAGGGGGCGATCTTGTGGACCACCGCCTGACCCCTTTTAAGCAACGCCCTTGCCCGTGCCGGGTGGCAGGGCATCAAGGGATTCTTGTGTTTGTCGAGCACAAATGCCTGCATGGAACCTCCGAAAACAACTTACATTGCACTCGCCCTGCGGCGGTAACGCGCCTCTTGCGAGGCGTCTCCCCTCGGGAATGTCACGAACCGGCTCCCGTCCTTTTGGACGGCGATCCGAACCTTCGGCGCTTTGCCTTTCGCCAGCATGATCCGGACCTGAAAGACGCGGCGGACTGAGGAAGCATCCGCCGGTGGGTCTTTGCGACCTGTTCGTAACGGAGCGGCTTGCGCCGCAAACCCTGGTCAACCGAGCTTAAAAGAACCTCCTTTCAAGCTCCGCCGTTCACGGCGGGGTAGTTGACGATTGTTCGCCCTTCGCCCGTTCTCGGGCCTCGCGCCTTTCCGAACCGGTCAAGCGCATTGAAGTTGCCGCGACATCGTTTCCGGGCCCGCATGCCGGAAAGTGCAGAATCCGGAAGCGGCTTCCGGCATCGCCTTGACAAAAGAACGCGCAGGCCTTATTGCCCCTGGTCGGACCCTTGTCCGACCTCAGTCCTGCAAAGATCCGATCGGAATCGGAATCGGGATGGGGGGGTTGCCCCCTCCCCTGCCACACCACCCGGCATGCGGGTCCGCACCGGGCGGTTCGAAAAGTTGAGGTCATGAGAGCCGGGGCACACCCAAGCTGTCGAAATAGGACACCGTGAGAACCTTGTTGAGGCTGGAGTACTGGCTTCGACGCCACAAGCGACTGTCTCCGCCTGCTACCAGAACGGCGAAGGACCGTTTGCAATAAACTCACCATTTACGTTTTTCGATTTGCGGCAAATAGGCAGTATTGAAATCTGCCTTTGGCCAACTCAGTGTCGAACAGACCCTTATCATGGAGAAGTGCCGATGTTCAGCCCTTCCAGTCGCACCATAAACTTAACTCAATAGCCTGACGGGCACTTAGCTCTCGGACAAAGCGCGAATAACCAGACGCCTTTGGCTTGACAGCCTTAAAGACCAGGGAACGACGGACTGCATGTGCCGAAGAGTTTTTGGCCCCAGTGCGGCAAACAAGACCGAACTCCCGTATTCGAGGATTCGGGAAGCTTGCTCGGGCGTAACGAGATCAACGCTCTCGATTTTCGTGCGAGCCCGGCCCGGAGAAGAGTCGTCCCAAAAAAGATCGGACAGAACACCCGGAAGTTTTTTTTTGAGAACCTCCCCCTCCCTCTCGATCCTCTTGTGGGCTTCCGTCGTAACGTGCGTCATAAAATTCAAGATTCCGGCAATATCCGGTTCTTCCGTCATGTACACTTTGATATCTCGTGGAGAGATTACGTTTTTGGCAATAAGATACAAGTCCTCCTTATCGAAGGCGCCATGGATTTTTGCAGAATAGTCCATGGCCGTCCCAAAGGAAATATCTTTGCTCATAACCATGAGGTCGATCGTGTCTCTGACCAAACTGCGTCCGAGGGTTGTCCCGACTTTGTTTACAGCGAGGTTTTCCAAGGAGTCTCTTGCGAAATCCCCCATGTCGACAGATTGGCCCAACGATTTCCTCAACTCGTAGACAAACTCGACTTTTAAGGAGTTTTCGTCTTCGGACTGCGAGACGAACCACTGCTTGAAGTATTCGCTGTTTTCGGCCACCTTGACGCTAAGCCCGGCGGCGGAAAGCTTGTTCCTGAATTGTTCCAGATTCGCATGAAACGACGACATGCTTTCGGGAGCATCCTGCCCATAGAAATAAAAATCCAGATCGTCCGAATACCTGTGCCTGTAAATAAATCGGGAGAGGGCTGTTCCGCCGGACAAAACAAGTCCTGGAAGCTTGGGAGTTTTTGACAGCACAAGATCCTGCAACGGGTACACGTGCTTCTCGTAGTGCGCCCGTATACCTTCGTCGCTTTTTAGCACAAGAGACTTTACTGTTTGCTCTATCGGGCTAAGCTCTTGTGGGTCGATCACGAAAAACCTCCAGTCGATTCGCATAACTCCTTGACAAACCAAAGCATACCAAAGGCACGGGACGAAGGCAAAGAACAAAAATTACCGGGATCGAGAAAGTCGAGCTACGCGAACTCTGTTGCGGATCGCTTTACTCAGGGGTGCGACAAAGACATTCGTTCAAAAAACGGAGGCATTCATTCATCGCACGGGAGAGAAAGAGAGACGGATCGTGACGGCTCAAGGAAGGAGACCGGACATCCCGACAAAACGAGAGCGGAGGGCTCCTGACGGAAAGGGATGGAGTGTCGGGGGGGAGGCTTTCATAATCGCATTTTCGGGAGACCGGAGTGTTTGCAGGATCTCCCAAAGAATGCCGCATTTGGAGTCAGGCAAGAGACAGGTGGATTGTCCTCGCTAAGAACGGGCTCTTACGGCTTCGCGTCTCCACCTCGATAAGCGCTCCCCCCGAAACCGAAAGGGAGATTGTGGGGGGTGGAGAGTACCGCACTTTCGCCTTTGTTTCCGAAGAGGACGTCGGAGGAGAGGAACTCAGAAAGCGAGATTCCTGGGGGGCTCTGGGTGCCGGAGAACGGAATGGAAACTGTCTGCCCGAAAAGAGAGCCGAGGGGTATGGTGTGGGTGGGCATGATCGTCAAATCCGACGCATTTTCGGAAGCCTGGACGATCGCGTCGCCCCCCCCCGATCCGAGAGCCACGTTCCCCGCGATGCCGTACTCTCCGGCGCTGCTTAAAGATGTTGCGGAGGTGGTCTACCTCGCCGTTCCGCCATCGGAGGCCTTGATCTGACCGTCGACAGACCGCTTTCGACAGGGTCGGAACCATTCCCCCGAAGGGCATGGAGGCGGTGTTGGCACTCTCAGTCAGCGTGGCCTTGCCGATGGTCCCCGTCCCCGAGAGGGTCAGGGTCGCGTCTCGTCGCTTTTTTCTGTCTCAGCCTCTCTCCCCCGGATCGATCGCACCCCCCCCCACGCTCACTTTTTCAGCTCTTCGACGGAGAGAAGGATCCCGTCCGTCGTCTCGGTCGGTTCCATGATCGTCAGGGAGCTCGATCCGGACTCGGAGAGAGTCGTGGAGGTGGTGGAGCCGGATGTGTTGGTCGACGAAGAGGAGCCGGAGGGGGTCGAGGTGCTCCCGGTCGCTCCGGATGCGTTGGTCGACGAGGAGGACGAGTCGGAGACGCTCCCGGCACTCCCGGTGTTCCCGGTCGTTCCGGATGTTTCAGGAAAGGAGGGAAAGCTCTGGACGCTGCCCACCGTCTGGACGACGGGGACGATCTGCTTGCCTGTGATCCCTCCCGCGATCGTGAAGGCCGTCGCATTCCCGAAGGCGTTTATGATCGTGTAGTCCCCCGAGTAGGGGCTGGCGAGAGAGAGGTCGATTCCATAGCTCCCGCCGCTGCTCGAGGAGGTCGCCGTCGTGCTCCAGAGCCCGCCGTCCGAGGCCAGGGTCTGCCCGTTCACAAAGCCCGTCACACTCCCCGACAAGGTCGGCACCGTGCCCCCGTAGGTCATCGAGGCGGGAGTGGCCGTCGCCGTCAGATCCGCCCTGCCGATCGTGAGCGCTGTACTGTTTCCGGAGACATTTGTGATCGTGTAGTCCCCCGAGTAGGGGGAACCAAGGGTCACGTTCCCCGCGATCGCGTACTGTCCGGCGTTGCTCGTAGATGTCGCAGAGGTCGACCAGCCGGCCGACCCGCCGTCGGTGGACAGGGTCTGCCCGTTCACGAACCCCGTGACCGTTCCCGATACGCTCGGCACCGTTCCCCCGTAGGTCATCGAGGCGGGGTTCGCCGCCGCCGTCAGGATCGCTTTGTTGATCGTGAGCGCCGTACTGTTCCCGGAGGCGTACGTGATCGTGTAGTCCCCCGAGTAGGGGGAGCCAAGGGTCACGTTCCCTGCGATCGCATACTGTCCGGCATTGCTCGTAGATGTTGCGGAGGTCGACCAGCTCGCCGACCCGCTATCCCCTGACAGGGTCTGCCCGTTCACGAATCCCGTCACCGTTCCCGAGAGCGTCGGAACCGTTCCCCCGTAGGTCATGGAGGCGGCATTGGCCGTCGCCGTCAGCATTGCCGGGGTGATGGTCCCTCCCGTGAAGGTCGTGGGGAGGGTATAGTTCAAGGCGTTGAACCCTCCGGCTCCCGTCAGATCGGATCCTGTCACCGTCAAAGTTCCGCCGAGGCTTGTTCCCACATTTGCAGCGTTCAGGGTTCCGGTTAATCCGGCATTAAGCGTAGCGGTCTGCCCCCCTACCCCGGTGAAGGTCGTGTTTGTCCCACTTAGGGAGAGGGAAGTCGTCCCGTCGTAGGTTTTAGATCCGGTCGTCGCGGCCGTCAGTGGCGCCTGGGTGATCGTCCATGTGCCCGACACGACGGTCACGGAGTCCACGCCCGTCTGTGTCGTCGGTGCGGAGGAAATGGTGAAGACAGGAGTGTTCGGATACGTCCCCGTATTGGGTCCGACCGAGGTTGTCACCGTGACGTTGGGCGAGAGAGACGTCCCTCCCATGGTATAGGTCGCAGTATACGCCGCAGTGACGGTCGATCCGTTATAGACGGAGGTCCCGCTTCCCGTCACGGTCGCAGTCGACAGATCCGCCACCAGTATGGGAGAAGGGAATTCTGCTCCGGACACCCTCCCCACGAACCAGGGGGCGGTTGTGGCTGAAGCCGTAAACGCTCCGGCCCCCCAGGAGTTGAATGGGCCAAGGTTTGGAAAGCATGAAGGGGCGCACCACAATCCGGGACTAGCAATCGGGCCATTGTTCGTGTAGGTGCCATAATTACTTCCGATCGCGGAGGAGGTCAAGTCACATTCATAATAATTGTTTTTTACAGTACCAGAGGGATAGTTAATCCCGACAATCCCACCTGCAGTTAATCCATATATTATTCCCTGGTTCCAGGAAGACTCGACTGTACCATAGTTAATCCCGACGATCCCTCCCGAAGCTGCAATTGCCCCACCACATATCATTCCCGTGTTGTAGGTATATTCCACCGTGCCCTTATTTTCCCCGACGACCCCCCCCGCGAAAAAGTTGCTCATCACTGACCCAGTATTGTAAGAAGTTTCCACCGTGCCCGTGTTTTGCCCAACAACCCCACCCGCACAGGAGTGAGAATTTGACACCGGACCTTGGTTGTAAGAAGTTTCCACTATGCCGGTGTTATTCCCAACGACCCCACCCACGAAGGAGTTGCATAGGGTTCCTGTGACCGCCCCCGCATTGTAGGAATACTTCACAGTGCCCGTGCTTTGCCCAACAACCCCACCCATAAAGGAGACATTTCCTGACACCGGACCTTGGTTATAAGAAGTTTCCACTATGCCGGTATTTTGCCCAACAACCCCACCCACGATGGAGGTGCTTAGGGTTCCTGTGACCGCCCCCGTATTGTAGGAATACTCCACCGTGCCGCCATTGTTAAACCCGACGACCCCACCCACGCAGTTGCCACTGGCATAGACCGTCCCCCCCACCCCCAGGGACTTGACCACCCCCGTGGCTCCCAGATAGCCGATAAAGCCGACATCATTTGCGGAGCAATTTCTCGTCGAGGTCCCGATCGTGTACCCGCTCACCGTGTGCCCGTTCCCGTTGAAGGTTCCGGTGAAGGCGGAGGTGGAACTCGTCCCGAGCGGGACCCAGTTATAAGGTGTCGATCCGGAGGCAAGATTCATGTTTCCTTCGAGATTGATCGTGTCGGCAAGATAGGAGGTCTGGTTGGTGTCGAGATACTCGAGTCCGGTCGCGTTGCAGATCTCGAGCGTCGACCCGGAAAGGAGATAGTTCGGATCGATTTTGACCGTTCCGGCTGTCCCGTAAGGGGCCGAGACATTGACCGGCGTCGCGTTGTTCATGACCACGCCGCTGCCGTTAATCAGGACAACTCCCCCATTGCCCCCATTGGGAGCCGAGGCATCGAGCACCGCGGTCGACTCAAGCGTCGTCGTCCCGGAGCCCATGCCGCTCTGGAGCAGGATGGTTCCGGTCTTGCCGCCTACCGTCTCGGCCGAGACGATCCCAGAGTCGTCTACCAATCCCCCTCCCGTCGTCGCCACCGACAGGGAGGAGACTCCCGTGGTGGTGAGGGGGGTGACCGTCGACCCCGCCGCCAGGAGCACCTCCCCTCCCGGGGCGGTGATCGTCCCGGAGTTGGCGACCTGGCTTCCGACCAAGGCCACCGTTCCGTTGTTGGTCGCGGTCAGAACCCCGGCGTTCGTGACTGCCCCCGTCGGCGTTCCCCAGGGGGTAGCCGACCCAAAGGCCATGACCCCGGAGGCCGAAACCGTGCTCCCCGATCCGAAGATCAGACCGTTGGGGTTCATGAAGTACAGGATCCCGTTGCTGGTGACCGACCCGTTGATGGAGGACGGGGTGGTTCCCCCGATG
>JAJYYA010000001.1 GCA_021801345.1 Nitrospirota bacterium | reverse complement strand
GCTGACCCGGGAGAGGATCGAGGCCGCCGGAGAGACCTCTCCCCCCCTCCTTCCCTCGACCCTTGCGGAGGTGCTGGCCTCCCGGCTCGACCGCCTGGCCTCCGCCCGCCTCCTTCTCCAGCGCGCCGCGGTCTACGGACGGACCGTTCCCATGGATCTCCTCCGGGCCCTCTCCCCCGAGCCCCCCGACCTCTTCGACGCCCTCCTCGACCGGGCCCTCCTCTCCGGGCTCGCCCAAAGGGAGTCCGACCCCTCCGGCGAGATCTTCGCCTTCCGCCACGCCCTGATCGCCGAGGCCTCCCTCCAGACCCTCTCGGAGGCCAACTGCCGCCTCCTCCACCGCCAGATCGCGGAGACCCTCCGCGACCGCTTCCCCGAACGCGCATCAGCAACTCCGGAGATCGTCGCCCGCCACTTCGAAGAGGCCGGCGACCTCCCTCTCGCCCTCTCATGGTTCGAGAGGGCCGCCGAATCCGCCCTTTCAAACGGCTTCCTTCCGGAGGCCGCACGACTCTCCAAAAAAGCCCTGGAGGTGCTCGCCCTTTGCCCCCCGGAACCCGATCTCAGATCCCGGGAAATCCGCCTTTTGGTGAAGCTCGGGACACTTCTGATCGACATGGAGGGGCGAGGAAGCCAGGAGGGGGAGCGAACGATCAAGAAGGCCTGCGCCCTGGCCGAATCGGGGACAACCATGAAGGAGGAGACCTTCTACGCCTTTTACAACCTGTGGGACTCCCGCTACGGAAAGGCGGACATCCGGGCCTCCCGCGACATGGCCAACTCCCTTCTCGGCCTCGTCGAACGGAGCTATCATCGCGACTTTCGCATCGCCAGTCTCCATGCCGACGGAAGCACCGCCTATTGGGAAGGACGATTTCTTCACTCCCTGGAATCCCTCGATCGCGCCATCGCCTTAGGTCAGGACCCCGGAACGGGTCCGGAGGCCCGCTCGTCGGTCCGGGAGGCACTGGACTACCGCCTCTGGACGCTTTGGTCTCTTGGCCGCTACCGGTCGGCCCGGGACCTGGCCGATCGCCTTCTGTCGGAGGACCGCTCCTCCGGCATCAACAGAAAAAAAGGCCATCTTTTGACATTCTCCATGGTCCTCTTTTGCCACCTCGGCCTTCCGGACCGGGTCCTCGAGATCGCCGACGAACTTCATCAGGCCATCCTGACCATGAAAGTCCCGGCGTGGTCGGGCTCGGAACGGGCCTTCCGGGGATGGGCCATGGTCAAAAAAGGCAACCCCGAAGGACTCGACCTCGTCCTTTTGGGTCTTCGTCGGGCCCGGATATATCACCGCATCGCCGAGAACAAATATCTTCCCCTCCTCGCCGAGTGCTGGATCCTTCTGGGCGAGCCGAAAAAGGCGGCCGGGTGTGCCATGTCGGGTCTCAGATTTTCGCAAAAGTCGGGAGCGACATTCATCGATGCCGAACTCTGGCGTCTGAAAGGAGAAGCGCTTCTTCTTGAAGGAAATCGAGGCGAGGCGGAAGGATGCTTTGAAACGGCACTTGTCCTCAGCCGAAGACAAAGAGCCCGGGCCCTTGAGATCAAGGCACTGACAAGCTTGGCGAAACTTATCGACACAGACGCACGGAAGGAGCGGACCCGAGAACTCCTGTCGGGTCTTTCAGATCTCATCGACGATCCGGAGGCCGATCCTTCCCTGCCAGACATCCGGGAGGCCCGTGACCTCAGAACACGTCTCTCCTAAACAGACAGTGCCCGGAACCGCAGGAAGTGCTCTCTATCAGGACCTCCCCCCGACCCTCCCGTTCTCATTCGACACAAGAGGCAGAAGCCCCCGCGTCACAACCCGGTCTCCCTTCTGGAATTCGCCCGAAACGACCGCCTCCCCCTTCCCCCGTCCGAAAACCGAGACCGGCATAAAACGGATCCCCCCCGGAGAACGGACGACAAAAACGCCGGTCTTTCCGTCTTGTCTCCGAACGACCGACTCCCCGGGAACCCGGAAGAGGCGGCCCCCCGCCCGGGGCCGGACCGGAATGCGGACGCGCACCCATGCATCGGGGCGAAAAAGGCCCAGCGAGTTGTCGATGACGATGCGGAGCGGTATGGTCCGGGTGCGGGGATCGATATACGGAGCAACGCGGAGGATCGTTCCCTCCAGAACGCGCGAAGGGTCGTCGAGAGGGGAGACCCGAACCCGACTTCCGTCGGCAAGCCCCTGCTCCTCCCCGGGGTAAAGAAAGGCCCGGACCCAGAGCCGGTCGAGGTCGGAGACCACAAACAGAAGATCGCCGGTCGAAACCCTTGCCCCCTCTGCCGGTCCGAGACGCGTCAGGATCCCGGAGCGGGGAGCGCGGGCTTCGTAGCGGTCGGTGGGCGTGCGCGTTCTGACGAGTCGGGCAATCTCCCTTTGAGAGGCGCCGAGCAGGACGAGCTTGCGAACGGCCAGCCTCCGGATCCCCGGAACATCCCCGCCTCCGGGGGAGGAGAGTATGCTCGAAAGCTCCGATTCGGCGGAAAAGAAATCCGGGCTCTGAAGCACCATGATCGTCTCCCCCTTCTTGACCCTGTCTCCCGGAAAATGAGCGATCGAGAGGACCGTAAGTGCGGAGAGTCTCGCCATGGTCTGGGAGGTCGTCTGAGGATCGATCTGAACCTGTCCCAGGAGATCCCGGCCCACATCCTCTCCGGCTCGGAGAACCGGGGCGGTCACGGGGGGCGAGGGAGAAGACCCGCCCCGGGGCGGCGCGTTCTTCTGGCACGCAACCGCCAGAAGGCCGCAAAGGACGATTACGATTGATCTCATGGGTCGCATCATGACGGAGCCCTTTCGAAGGAGCGGGCGAAAAATCCTGCCCCGAGAAGAGGAAGAAGAAGTGTCGAGACCGCGAGTGAGCCGGCGAGACCTCCCATAACCGCAATCGCAAAGGAGCGCTCCATGTCGAGACCCGCTCCCGTTCCCGCGGCCAGAGGGAGAAGAGCCAGGGCGTTGGCGACATGGGTCATCACAAGCGGCCGCCACCGGTCGGCCAGAGCCAAGACAAAACGATCCCGGGCCGTTCCCTGCCCCGAGAGAGCCCGGTCGACCACCAGAAGCCCGTTCTCGACCGTGATCCCCGACACCAGAATCAATCCCACGAAAGAGGAAATGTTCAGGGAGTGGCCGGTTGAGGCAAGGGCCAGAAGAGCCAGGAGGACGGAGAAGAGCACGCCCGCCAGAAGAAGAATCGGAGGGGAGGCTCGCCGGGACATCGCATAGATGACCCCGATGGCAAGAAGAACCGCCCCCGCCAAAGCAAGAGAAAGATCCCGGAAGCTTTTTTTCTGCCAGAGGGCGTATCCTCCCGTGTCGACCCAGACCGATGGGGGAAGGACAAGTCCCGGAAGGCGGCGGTCGAGGCGACGGGTCACCGATCCGAGATCCGCTCCCGCGATTCTCCCCTCGATCGAGATGACGGGGGCGAGGTTCGTGTCGTCCTCTTCGGAAATAAAGGGCTCGCCGGTGATATAGGCGAGCCTGGAAAGGGGGATCAGTCCGGAGGGGGTCTCCACGGGGAAACGCCGGATCCCCTCGAGAGTTCGAAACGGCTCGGGACTTTCAAGCACCCGGAGAGGACGCGGAAGGCTTCCCTCCATGACGAAGCCGACATGGGTCCCCCAGAGGCCGGCGCGAAGATTGGCGATCACCTGGGCCGGATCGACGTGATAGGATGCGGCCACCTCGCTTCGCACACCGATCCGGTAGGCGGTCGGGACCGGACGGGAGCTCCGCGCCACGTCCACGATACCGGGCACAGAACCAAGAAGGCGTTCGACTGCGGGAACGGCCTTCTCCATCGCCGACCTGTCCGCACCGTGGATGCGGAGGACGACCGGAGCCTCCGTGCCGACAAGGTCGTTGAGGCTGTCTTCGAGAATCTGGGGGAAGTCCACCTCAAGCTCGGGCTCCTTCGCCCGAACATAGGCCCGAACCTCCGCGATCACTTTGAAGACCGAACGGCGTCTCGCATCGCGAAGCCGGACGATGATGTCCCCCTTCGTCGGTTCCGTGATGTAGAAGCCCATCTCGGCCCCCAGCCGCCGGGAGGTCGAGCGCACCTCGGGGAGCCCCGCAAGGAATCGCTCGATCCGGGAGAAGGCCCGATCGCTGTCTTCGATCGAGGTTCCGGGAGGGGCATGGATATCGACGAGAAAGGCCCCTTCATCCATGCGAGGCATAAAGTTCGTCGGAAGGCTCAAACGAAAGATCCCTCCCCCCGAGACGACGAGGACAAGCGCAAGAAGCGCGGCCCACCGCAGATCCCTCACCCGTTCCATGAGCCGCACAAAAAAGCGTGCTCCTTTCTCCGCTCCCTCCTCCGGTCTCTTGGCTTCTTCGCGAACCGAAAGGCCGGAGGAGAAGGCGGGTGTGAGCAAAAGATTGACCAGAAGGGAGACGAGAAGGAGGAGGAGGAGGGTCAGGGCCAGAGGGCGAAAGAAAGCGCCCGCCAGCCCCCCCAGATCGAAAAGGGGGAGAAGGACGACCATCGTGGCCAGCGAGGAAAAAAGAAAGGGCCTCACAAGCCTTCGGATGCGGTTTTCCCCCTCGAGAACGACCACGAAGTCGTCGATGACAAGCCCTGTTCCTGCCGCCAGCCCCCCCAAGGTCAGAAGATTGATCGACTGGTGAAGAAAAGACAGAGCCCCCAGCGTTATGACCAGAATCATCGGCACGAAGGTAGCCACGAGAAGAAAGGGCCGGAGGCGGCGGAGAAAAAAAAGGATGACGGCGAAGGCGGCCGCCATGCCGACAAGAAGGGCCAGGGCGACATGAAAAATCGCCTGGCCGATGACATGTCCCTGGTCGTAGGTCGTCCGGGCTTCGACGCCAGGAGGCAGGAGATGCCGGAAGGTCACCTTTCGGGACTCGATACGGGAGACGACGGCCAGCGCGCTCTCCCCGTGGGTCCGATAGATGTTCAGCAAAACCGCAGGAGAGCCGTTGGCCGCCACCCGGACAAGCGCGTCCGCGGGGTCGGTTCCCCAGCGGACCCGGGCCACCTGGGAGAGCGGAAGAGGGGCCTGTCCCGCCCCGGGGAGAAAGATTCGGCGGACGGCATCCGGCCCGGAGAGGGCGTTATGAACTTCGAGAAGAGCGATCTGGTGGTATTCGGAAAGGCGTCCGACCACGCCGG
>JAJYYA010000002.1 GCA_021801345.1 Nitrospirota bacterium | reverse complement strand
CCCGAGGCGACATGGCTCCAGGCGCGAGCCAAGGCTCCCGCCTGCTCTGGAGGAAAACCGGCGTCTTTGAGTTCTGTGGCCACGGCCAAGGTGTCGAATGTCATCATTTCTCCTTTCTTTGATTCTAGCCCAACTTTCGGAAAAAATGATAGTTTTGCCCCAAAATCCCACTCCCCCAAAATTCTAAGTCGCTGATATTCCCGAATAGCCCTTCTCTAATATTCTGAAAAACCCCAAAAAGTACATACTATTTTTAAATAGTACTTGACAATGTAATTTCTTTCATATACAATCACTTACAGAAATAAAGACTCCTTGTTTGTTTTTATCCTTGCGTGTCGGCATCTTACACTCCTCCCGGAGGAACAATGTTCATCCGCACCTGCAAGAACAAGAAGAAGAACGGCAAGGTCTACCACTCCCACCAGCTCGTCGAGACCCTCCAGACGGAGAAGGGTCCCCGTACCCACATTCTCTTTTCGCTGGGGCGGCTCGATCTCGAGCCCCGCCGCATCAAGGAGCTCGAAGCCCTTTTCCGGGAGAGGCTCGAAGAGACTCCTTCTCCGAAAGCGGGAATCCCTGGGCTGACCCTCACCGCCGATCCGGAGCTTGTGGCTATCGTCGAGGCGGCCATGCGCGGGGATCTCACCCCCGGCAAGAAGGAGAAGACTCCGGTCCCCCGTCCTACCGGCCGGGCCGCCCTTGACCCCGACTCCCTCCAGACGGAGGAGAACCGCTCCCTGGGCCCGGAGATCCTGGCCGTCGACGCCTGGGAGCAGCTGGGGATCTCCGATGTTCTTGCCCGGCAGGGCTTCACCCCCAAGGAACAGGCCCTGGCCTGTGCTCTGACGGTCGGCCGCCTCGTGGCTCCGGGGAGCGAGCGGGCCACCCACCGGTGGATGAGGGAGACGACCGCCCTGGGCGAGATCCTCGGAACCCCGGAACACCTCGATGTCGGGCCCGACGCCCTCTATACGATCTCCGATCGCCTTCTCGAGAAGAAGGAGGCTATCGAGGCCGCCCTGGTCCAGAACACCCGGACCCTTTTCCCGGCCGACTCCCTCGTCTTCCTCTACGACCTCTCGAACGTCTACTTGGAAGGGGCGGCGAAGGGGAATGCCCTTGCCAAGCGTGGCCACTCCAAGGAGAAGCGCTCCGACTGCCCGCTGATCAGCTTCTCGCTCGTCGTGGACGAGAGGGGCTTCCCCATCGCCTCTCGAATCGGCCCCGGCAATCAGTCGGAGCCAGAGACCCTTCCCGAAGCTCTCGACCGTCTCGAGGCCCTCTCCGGCCTTTCCGTCTTCCCCGGAGCGAAAAAGCCCACCCTGGTCATGGACCGGGGCATCGCGACGAAGGAGAACATTGCCCTCATGAAGACGAGAGGCTATCACTACTGCGTGGTGGAGCGCCGTCCCGTGGAGAAGGAGTACACGGAACTCTTCGAGAAGGCCCGCGAGACCTTCGAATGGTTCGCCCCCCATCCCGAGAGGGCTCACGAGGGCGTCTGGCTCCACAAGATCCTCGTGCCGGAGGCGCCGACGGAGACCGTGACGGCCGAAGAAGTCCAGGACAAGACGAGCCCGGCGACGGAACCGGTCGCCCGCGTTTTGGTCCTGTCCACGGCGCGCAAGGCCAAGGAGGACGCCATGGACGCACTCTCGGAGACCCGCTTTACGACCGCCCTCGAAGCGCTTCGACGCTCCATCCAAAAAGGATCCTGCGTCCGCCCCGATACCGTCTCCCTCCGGATCGGAAAGATCCTGTCGCGCTTCCCCTCCGTCGCCAAATACTACACCGTCGTCCCCGTCCCCGCAGACCCGGTCCCTCAAAACGTCTCCGAGAACGAGGAGACAAAGACGCCGGCCGGGAAGGGCCGAAAAACCAAGGCTCCGGCGGGACCCCGGATCGCCGACCTCGTCTGGACCCAGAACGTAAAGCGGGAGGAGCGGAATCTCCTCACCGGCACCTACGTCATCGAGACCAGCCATGCCGACAGGACAGGCCGCCAGATCTGGTCTCTCTACACGACTCTGACTCAGGTGGAAGACGTCTTCCGGAACCTCAAGAGCGACCTTGGTATCCGGCCCGTCTTCCACCAGAAGGCCAGCCGCTGCATGGCCCACCTGTTCATCTCGATTCTGGCCTACTTCCTTCTCTCGAACATCGAGCACCGGCTCCGCGAAAAGGGCGAGACGCGCTCCTGGAATACGCTCTGCGCTCTGTTCGGCACCCTATTGAGGACCACCATCACGGGCCGGGATCCCCATACCGGCTTCGACTACCGCATCCGGGTCTCCTCGAAGCCCGAGCCGGAACAGCGGGGCATTCTCGACAAGCTCGGCATCAGGAGTCTTCTCCGCCGGGTCGTCTCCCGGTTCCGCCCTGAGAAGAAGGAGGCCGAGGAACTGTCTTCCAGTTCAAGTACGTAAAATTGACATTCATGATTACTAAGGTGCCTTCACGCCTGTATTATTTTTTAACGAATCGAAAGTTGGGCTAGTTTCGTTCTTGATTAAAGGGTTGGATTCCCTACAGGATTATAACAATCCTGATTATGGAATCAGTCATTGGTAGTGTCTCTCCAGTTCATCAATAATGGGTTTCCTTAGAAAGCCAGAAATTTGGAGTTAAGGGCCTTGAAAACAATAACGTTCTCGGGTCAATTTTGAGATGCATGCATTGGCAAAGTCTCACAAGTTTCTACCGGATACTTTATTGCATTACGGGCCCTAAGTCCTGATGGTGAAGTCTCCAATAGGTTGATCATTGATCTCTGTCGGTCAAACTCCCGCTTGTTTCGAGTGTCAACTGGAGTGTATGCTGTCAACTATAGTGTCAATCGATAATTTTACTATGCGTTTTTATTGCTAGGAGTATAGTCGTGAGTGTGAAGATGTCCAATGCTCCTGTCTACTATGCCTTGGCTCAAGCTCAGTTCAGTCCTGTCGCAACTATGAACAAGTATGTGAGCGATGTTCAGGATCGTCTTCGGCGGGAGGGCTACACCCTCTTTGAACCGCTGCAAATGATGCATCTTCAGTTTGCCCACTCTGATCAAAAAATGATCTCTCCAAACATTGTTCCGGCAATATCCTGGTTAATTACAAAAGGGGATAGAACCTCCGGATTTATACTGAACGATTTTTCAGTAACCTACCATACAACGCACTACGAAACGAACGAGCAGTTCATTCCGGAACTGTTGCGTGGACTCAAGACAGTCCACGAAGTAGTGCAGCTTGATCATGTGAGTCGGTTGGGACTCCGGTATCTTGATGCGGTATTGCCGCAACCGGGTGAAAGTGTCGATCAGTATCTCGCTGAAGGACTTTGCGGTATCCGTTTTGGCGCAATAAGGAAGTATGCTTTGTACGAATCCGTCTTCGAGACCGAGTGCGGTCCTCTTTTGCAAAAAGGAACACTCATGGCTCGAGTTCACCAGATGACCGCACCTCTTGGTTACCCACCCGGTATTGTTCCTCATGGGCTGTTGCCGAAGGCTCGGTTTGATATTAAAGAAGTCTGTTCCCATGCTGTCATTGATATGGATCACTACGCAGAGGGTCAGATATCTCTTGATTTCGACAAAATCGGAAAGCAGATCGTCTCGTTACATAAAGCAATCAAAAATGCTTTTGAGGCCACGACCACAGACCATTCCAAGGCTATTTGGTCCTGAGAAAAATTGGAGGAAATAATGTATATCCTTCCCTCACCCACGCAAACGGTTCCATCGATAGAGCCGATTTTTGTGGTAAAAAATGCCGTTATAAGTATGGGAATTCTTCTTCTGACTGGAACTGGATGTAACTATTCAATGGATCATGCTCATGGATGGAGTTCGTATGTTCAGACGCGTGTTCCATTCATGATTGATTCGTCTGATGCATCGTTTAAAGATGTTGAGCGGATTGATGTGAGAACAGGTGCAGAGCACATCAAAAACATCCGCGGCGTGTTTGACCCATCGGTCTCGGATCTGGCCCTTCTTTTCGATGTATCTCGCCAAACCGTTTACAAGTGGATGTCAGGAACCTCGACCCCTGAACAGGATAAAAGTGCTCGGATTGCCGAATTTAGCCGGATAGCGGATGATTTTCGGAAATCAGAAGTTTTGCGTGCCGGGTCATTGCTAAAAATGAAGACCTTTGATGGGCGGTCCCTGATGGATCTCTTCCGGTCAGGCGAGAGCAGCGATGAGCATGTAAAGACCCTGATCATTGAAGCCAAAGCCATGGAGAATTCGTATAAAAAATCCGGTTTGTCCTCCTCCAAGTCCAAATTCACCAGCGACTGGCAGTCCTATATTTCGATTCCGGGCTCCATTGAGTAGATTTTAGAAGGGGCAGGGATGCTCGGGCGCGATACCTTATGGCGGCAGGGGGATGTCATGACGGACGGGGATGCTTGGAAACTGGATTTGGTTAAGTCCCCGGATTCTGAAAATCGCGTTGTCGTCATTTCTCACGATTGCGATCTGCCGAATGAGGCTGAGGAGTTCGTTGAGGTCATTGTTGGCGAAATAGCTTCATCTTCTGATCCAAAATTCGTGAATGCAAGGAATCCACGTCGTTTGCACCTTTTGTTTTCCGCTGACGCTGATCAATCAGTATGTCTCGACCTCCGATTTTCGGGTAGGATGCTGGTCGAGAAGAGAAAATTCTCAAAATTTCGAATGGGAGATCCGAGTTTTAAGTTGGCAGATAATCAGAAGCGCGCGTTGAAGCAATGGCTGGCAGCCCGTTATGGAAGACCCGCCTTCCCCAACGCATTCGAAAACAGACTCCGGAAGTCGATCGGAAAAAGGACGGTCGAGAAAAAAATAGAGAAGATATTGGAGCCGGAATCCCTCAATCTTGTCGGGCTTTTTTTCGATCTGGGTGGAGGAAGAAACGGGGAATTGGCAGATGGCAACCCGTATCTCCTCTCCATTTCGGTCGTTTACGATGCGATAGAAGGCGGTTCCACTGCAAGAAAGGCGGCTGAAAAAGTTGCGAAAGATCTCATCGATCTTTTTCATAGCGTCTACGGTACTCCGGAGACTTCAAATGAGATTGCGCTTGAGAAATGTCATGCCGTGGCCGACACTTCAATAACATTGGCCGATCTCAGAAAAGTGGATCAATGGCGCCTTGAGTATATCAGTTTGAACGAAGCCCCCGCAGGCGATTTTGTTCCGGCCGGGAGGATCGGTTAACCCCTCTTATGTGGAAAACCGTTCCTGAAACGGTTCTTTTACATGGAGCAATCGATGATTAAGGTTTTTATCGGGGGTTCTCGCCATATATCACGCTTGACTGTGCCTGTTCTTGAGAGGCTTCGTACAATCATGGAGAAGGAATTGCCTGTGATCGTGGGCGATGCCAACGGGGCGGACAAGGCGGTGCAACAGTACTTTTTCAGCAAAGGCTACCAAAAAGTGGAGGTGTTTTGCTCCGGATCCGTATGTCGCAACAACATCGGTCATTGGAATACACGCAATATCGACACCACGACACGCGATAAAGGGAGAGCCTTCTACACTGCGAAAGATCGGGCGATGGCGCTCGAAGCGACTTATGGTTTCATGGTGTGGGACGGAAAAAGTCCCGGGACGCTGCTTAATGTTCTCCGCCTTCTGCGGCAAGGTAAAAAAGTTGTTGTCTACCTGACCACAGAGCGCCGGTTCGCGGAGCTTCGTTCGCCGGATCAGTGGGACGTCTTCATCGCACCTTATGGTGCGGAATTTCGAAGTGAGATGGAACAGAGGATCGATCTTGAAGAACGCAAGGACAGGACCCTCAAGCAGACTGTACTACTTCCCATGATGTCGAAGTGAGGATAAGGAGTCTGATTCCATGTGCAATCATACTTGAGAGGGTTATTGACGGATTCCTTTGGCACAATTTTGGCACAGTGAGATCGGAGAATGATGATTAACCGTGATTCTTCTCTGTTTTCTATCTTATTTTAAATAATGAATAATCATGATTGACCTCAAGTAAAATCCATGGGTTTTAATACCTTGACACGGTAGAGGTCGGCGGTTCGAAACCGCCCGTGCCTACCATATTTTAAGCCCCTTCCGTAAGATCCTCTCAAAAAATAAATCTCTGAAATTTGAACGGGAATCTCTGACGCACCAGTTCTGCGTGCGACCGCTTCGGTACCGACTCCAGGAATATCGTCCCTGGCTTCTCGGCTGATCATGGAATCTGTTCCCGCAGGCGCAATACTTCCCTGCGATCCGGTGGTGCGCCGAAGATGATGAAGTATATCCCGTGGTGGGCGGCGGAGGTCTCAGGGCGTACTTGATGGGTACTTGATTATCTGGTTGTTTTAAAGAAAAACAGCCAGTCGTCTCCTTTAAAAATCATTAATATTCATGCCTTTAATAATTCAAGGGCGTACTTGACGGATACTTGATGGACATATTGCAAGCCCCTTCCGTAAGATTCTCCAAAAAATAAATCTCCAAAATGTGAACGGAAATCTCTGACGCAACAGATGAAACGGGTCGAATTCACCGGAGAATCAATTTCAGTAGGATCCGCTGCAGGACTCTCACGGTTCTTTCCCATTCCCGCATCACTCATGAAGAGGGGAAGGCTCTTGAAGAGAGACTTCTGGCCTTCGTTCAAACGAAAAGGTCGATTTCCCGCTCTGATGGGGCAAGTTACTTCCAGATCAGCGACGATCAGGCTTATCGACTTCTTCAACGACTTGTAGGAAAAGGAAAACTTAGGAAAATTGGGAGAGCGGGCCGTTTTGTTCGATATGGCTTTCCGTCCTGAATGATCACTTCAACTCAATGAATTGAGGAAATAAACACGCGAATGAACCCGCGCGCGGGTTTTCGCGCGTTTTGAAAACTTGGGATATCCCTGTGAGCGGAAAGAGTATCGAGCATTCACGCTCACCCATGTATGAGGTATGGTTCGGTTTTTTTTGTGGCTATTTGATTGTAGTTACATTTGGAGGTACTATCTTGTATGGAGTTCGAGTGGGACGAAACAAAGAGAATGACAAACATTTCGAAGCATGGGCTTGATTTTGTCGATGGTCTGAAAGCGTTCCAAAATCGCCTTCTCGTTCGGAGGGACTCCAGAAAGGAATATGGCGAAGATCGATGGCAGGGTATCGGAGAGATCGAAGATCAAATCGTTGTACTTGTTTTCACGGAGCGTTCTCCCGAGAGAATTCGCACCCTCTCTCTAAGAAAGGCCAACAAATATGAGCGTCAAGGTTACGAAAGGTTCCGGGAGGGAAAAGGTTCCCTCGAAGACTCAATGGAACAGGGTTCGAAAGATGCAGGATCATGAGATCGACACCTCCGACAATCCTCCGCTAGCGGAAGCTTTTTTCGAGGAAGCTGTGGTTTGGAAGGGGTTCAAAAAGCAGATCACGCTTCGTATCGATCCGGACGTGATCGATTTCTTCAAGAAGCAGGGGAAGGGATACCAGACAGTGATCAACGAGGTTTTGAGAAAATATGTAGAGGCCCAGAAAAAGCATGCCGTGTAGAGATTCGTCGGACGGCAGGGCCGTTCCGTGGGAAGAATGGAAGTCTCGGCTCTTGACGGAAAGGTAAGGATGAAAAAAAGCCTCTGGTGAGGTATGATTTTTGGGGTTATAACGGGATGCTGCGGAGGCGCTTTTCTCCGTATCGGCAGGTCGCAACGACGCCGGCCAGTGGGAAGGCGCGAAATCGACCCCTCGACGCACGACAGGGTGCGCGAGGGAAAAATCGGGGGGACGCCACTCAAAGTGACCCATGAGACAACGCTGGTCGGGACCCTCTTTCCGGACTCGGGTGATGAGTTGAGCGAGCCTGGTCGTCTTCAATCTGTATTCCAAAAACAGATCCATATTACAGGGATTCTGAGGCTCTCCCCGGCAGGACAGGCTGTGGGGGGAGAGTCTTTGGCAATTCGGGAAGATCGATGAACCGGACGCTCAGGCTGACTCCCCGGGGGCATCTCCAGTTCGGCGAGGAGGCGGACGCGCCCTCTCTTCCCGAGGCGCTCGAGGGGCGGCTCGAAAAGGCCTTCTCCCGGGGACAGGGGAGCGGTCTTCTGGCGCTGGGCGCCGGAGAGGCGACGACGGCCCTTCCCCAGATCTTGGCCTTCTGGCGGGACTTTGCCGGGCGCTACGTGACGGCGCTTACGGCCTTGACCGAGGGGGCGGAGATCTCCGTAGCCCTTCCCGAAGAGGCGTTTCTCGACAGACTCTGCTTTGACCTTCCTCCGATGACGGGGGGAGAGTATCTCTCCTCCGAGATCCTTGCCACCCTTTGGTCGGAGATCGAGGGGGCTGTGAAGGAGGAGCTCGAAGCCTCCGGCCACACGCTCCAGGCCTTTCTCAAGTCGAAGCATCCGGGCTGGAATCTCGTGGGGCGAGTCCACTTCAACCTCGCCGAAAACCGCAAGGATCCGGACGCTCCCTTCGCCTTTCTCGCCACCTACACCTCCCGTCTGTCGGCGCATGGCAAGGCCCAGCATCTTCCCCTCTCCCAGGCCCTGTCGGAGTTTTCCGGGGGCAGGAAGAATGCCCAGCTCCTCTCTCTTCTCCTTCCGGTTAAGAAGGCGGCGGAGAGCTGCGAGTGGCTGTCCGGGATGGTCTCGAGCGGCGAGATCTACCATCCCCTCCGGTGGCAGGTTCCGGACGCCGTTCGTTTCCTGAAGGACGTGCCGAAGCTCGAGGCCTCCGGCATCGTCGTCCGCATGCCCAGGACTTGGTCCTCCGAGCGCCCTCCCAGACCCAGGGTTTCCGCGACCGTGGGCCAGAAAAATCCCTCAATCCTCGGCATGAACGCCCTGCTCGACTTCCATATGGAGGTGACGCTCGACGGAGAGCGCCTCACCCCGGAGGAGATCCGGGCGCTCCTCGCAAGCGATGAGGGTTTGCAATGGATCCGCGGCCAGTGGGTCGAGGTGGACCGGTCCCGGCTGGAGCGCCTCATTGCCCGCTTCGAGGGCGTCGAACAGGAGCTGGAAGGGGACGGTCTCTCCTTCGGGCAGGCCGTCCGCCTTTTGTCGGGCGCCTCCATCGACGGGTCGGTTCCCGCAGATCCCGACTGGTCCGAGGTCGTTGCGGGAAAGTGGCTCTCGGAGCTTCTCTCAAACCTCCGATCTCCGGAGGCCCTGGCGTCCGCCGATCCCGGAGAGAAGCTTTCGGCGACCCTGCGCCCCTACCAGAAGGCCGGAGTCCGCTGGCTCAACCTTCTCGTAAAGATGGGGTTGGGAGCCTGCCTGGCCGACGACATGGGACTCGGCAAGACGATCCAGGTCCTGGCGCTCCTGCTGACCCTCGAACGCCCGCGCCCGAGTCTTCTCGTGGCTCCGGCCTCCCTTCTTGCCAACTGGCAGCAGGAAGCCCTGCGGTTCGCGCCGTCGCTTCGCCTTCTCGTGGCCCATCCTTCCGTCATGTCCCAGGAGGAGCTCCGGGGACTCTCTGCCGAGAGCCTTGAAAAGACAGACCTGGTCGTCACGAGCTACGGGACCCTCATGCGCCTCCCGAATCTCGTGGAGATCCCCTGGCACCTGGTCGTGGCCGACGAGGCGCAGGCCCTCAAGAATCCCGGAGCGAAACAGACGAAGACCGTGAAGAGTCTTTCGGCTCATGCGCGCATCGCCTTGACCGGCACCCCCGTGGAAAACCGTCTCTCCGACCTCTGGTCCCTCTTCGACTTTACCCATCCGGGCCTGTTGGGGTCGAAAAAGCAGTTCGCCGACTTCACGAAGGAAAGGACGCACTACGGTCCACTCAGGACTCTCGTCAAGCCCTACATTCTCCGGCGGCTCAAGAGCGACAGGTCCATCATCTCCGATCTTCCCGACAAGACGGAGTTGATGGCCTTCTGTTCCCTGAACCCGCCCCAGGCCGTCCTCTACCAGAAGGCGGTAAAAGAGCTCGAGACCGCCCTTTCCGAGGCGGAGGGGATCGAGCGCAAGGGTCTTGTTCTGGCTTTTTTGATGCGGTTCAAGCAGATCTGCAACCACCCCTCCCAGTGGCTGGGAGACGGGGCCTGGAGGCCGGAGGAGAGCGGCAAGTTCGCAAGGCTCGGAGAAATCGCCGAGGTCGTGGCCGCAAAACAGGAAAAGATGCTCGTCTTCACCCAGTTCAAGGAGACGACCGCCCCTCTTGCGGCCTTTCTGGGGGGGATCTTCGGCCGGGAGGGGCTGATCCTCCACGGCGGGACCCCGGTGGGCAAGCGCCGGGAACTTGTCAGGCGTTTTCAGGAGGACGAGGAGTCCCCTTTCTTTGTCCTCTCCCTCAAGGCCGGGGGGACGGGTCTCAACCTGACCGCCGCCTCCCACGTGGTCCACTTCGACCGCTGGTGGAACCCGGCGGTCGAGAACCAGGCGACCGACCGGGCCTGGCGTATCGGCCAGCACAAGAACGTCCTGGTGCACAAGTTTATTTGTCGCGGCACCGTCGAAGAGCGCATCGACGAACTCATCCGTTCGAAGACCGAACTGGTGAGGGATGTCCTCGAAGGCGGCGCCGAGATCAATCTGACGGAGCTCAGCAACGACCAGCTGCTCGATCTGGTCAGGCTCGACATTCACTCGATCGGAGACTAACCCATGAGCTACGGATTCTGGAGGCCCTATGTGCCCGTCGCGAAGCGGCGGGAGGAAGCCCTGAAACTTGCCGCCAAGGCCAAGAAGGCCGGGAAGAACTTCAACCCGGTCGTCATCGAGGGCCGGACCATCGCGAAGACCTTTTGGGGCAAGTCCTGGTGCGACAATCTGGAGGCTTACAGCGACTTTGCGAACCGTCTGCCGCGAGGACGGAGCTATGCGCGCAACGGGTCGATCGTCGACCTTGACATCGCGCCGGGCAAGGTGTTGGCCCAGGTGATGGGGTCGAGTCTCTACAAGATCGAGATCTCGATCTCTCCCGTTTCGAAGGGGCGCTGGACCGCCCTAGTGCAGGAGTGCACCGGGACGATCGCCTCTCTGGTCGAACTTCTGCAGGGGACCTTCTCGAAAGGGGTGATGGAACGGATCTGCCATCCCGACTCCGGGCTCTTTCCCGCGCCGAAGGAGATAACGCTTTCCTGCTCCTGCCCCGACTGGGCGACGATGTGCAAGCATGTGGCCGCCGTTCTCTACGGGGTGGGCGCCCGGCTCGACACCCAGCCCGAACTTCTCTTTACCCTCCGGCAGGTGGCGGCCGCCGACCTGATCACCGAGGCGTCCAGGCTCCCCGTCGGGACGAAAAAGACGCCGGCCAAAGGGCGGAGACTCGAAGGCGAAGGGCTCGACGATCTCTTCGGCATCGAAATGGCTGGAACTCAACCCCCGTCTTCAACAGGCAAGGCCCCGGCCGCTCGCGGGAAAAACGTCTCCGGGTCTAGTGTGAAGGCCGCGACGAAGGCCGGAGGGACAAAGGCGAAAGCGCCTGCCAAGGTCAAAGAAAAGACGACGACGGCCAAGGCCCAGCTCAAACCCCAGTCCAAGCCCAAACCAATGGCCTCTCCGGTAAAGCCCCCGGCCGATCGCGGGAAAAACGTCTCCGGGTCTAGCGTGAAGGCCGCGACGAAGGCCGGAGGGACAAAGGCGAAAGCGCCTGCCAAGGCCCAAGAGAAGACGACGACGGCCAAGGCCCAGCTCAAACCCCAGTCCAAGCCCAAACCAATGGCCTCTCCGGTAAAGCCCCCGGCCGCTCGCGGGAAAAACGTCTCCGGGTCTAGCGTGAAGGCCGCGACGAAGGCCGGGGCGACAAAGGCGAAAGCGCCTTCCAAGGCCAAAGCGAAGACGGCGACGGCCAAGCTCCAGTCCCAGGCCAAGCCGAAGGCCTCTCCGGTTAGCTCTCAGGCCCGGAGACCGGGAAGGTAGGAGCTCCGGCCCAGGAGGGCTTCTTTTCGCCTCAGGAACATGAGTGGCAGGATCTGAGAGAAGGCACGGTTAATCCAAGGGAGAGTCTTGATGGAAAAACGGTCGCGTTCCCAGGAAGTTGATAAAAAAACGAAGGAGCGCAAGCTCTCGCGCACGGTGCCTCCGAAGGATCTCTCTCCGGTCGAGTGGCAGAGGCGGCTTCGGCGCCAGTTCGGCCGAGAGCAGAACTTCACTCTTGAAAATGTCGGGAACGAACCGTTTTTCTCGGAGTACCGCGTCGTCAATCCCCATTCGAAAAGCGCCTATCGCGTCGAGATCCGAGGGGCCTCTCCGGGAGACAACCGCTGCACCTGTCCCGACTATGCCACAAACGAGCTGGGAACCTGCAAGCACATCGAGTTCGTTCTGGCCTCCCTCGAGGGGCGTCCCGGAGCCGAGCGGGCATTTGCCAGGGGCTACCATCCCCCCTTCTCGGAGCTTTACCTCAGAAACGACCGCGGCCTGCACGTTTGTTTCAGGAGCGGAACCGACTGCCCGGAGGCCGTCCAAAAAGAAGCCCGGGGCCTCTTCGAAATGGACGGCGACGGGCGCCTTCCCCCCGCTCGTCTGGGGGATCTCGAGGGGTTCCTTTCCTATGTCAAAGGCGTCGGCCACGACCTTCGGGCCCATGACGACGCGCTCGACTTTGTCGCCGCACAAAGGGATGCCCTGCACCGGGCGGAGAGGGTCGACGAGCTCTTCGGGGGAGCGGAGGGGAAGGAGCGGCTTGCCGCGCTTCTTTCGGTGCCCCTCTACCCCTACCAGGTCGAAGGCGCTCTTTTTGCCGTCCGCACGGGGCGGGTGCTGATAGGCGACGAGATGGGGCTCGGCAAGACCGTCCAGGCGATCGCGGCGGCGGAGATCCTGTCCCGCCACTTCGGGGTCTCGAAGGTGCTCGTCGTCTGTCCGACCTCCCTCAAGTACCAATGGCAGAGCGAGATCAGGCGGTTTGCCGGCCGGGATTCCCGGGTGATCTCCGGGGGGAGACCCCATCGGGAAAAGGAGTTTCTGGAGGAGGATTTCTGCAAGATCACGAACTTCGAAAAGCTCTCCCCCGACCTCGATCTGATTTCGGCCTGGGGGCCCGAGCTGGTGATCGTCGACGAGGCGCAGCGGGTCAAGAACTAGAACACCATCGCCTCCCGGGCCCTGAAGAGGATCGATAGTCCCTATGCCGTGGTGCTGACGGGAACGCCGCTCGAGAACAAGCTCGAAGAGCTCGTCTCCATCGTCCAGTTCGTCGACCGCTACAGGCTGGGTCCCACATGGAAGCTTCTCCACGAACACCAGGTGAAGGACGAGAGCGGGAGGGTCGTGGGGTATACGGGGCTCGAAAAGATCGGCCAGACGCTGGCGCCCGTCATGCTGCGCCGCCGGAAGGCCGAGGTGCTCGCCCAGCTCCCGGAGCGGACCGACCAGAACCTTCTCGTACCCATGACCGAACCCCAGCTCCGGATCCACCGGGAAAATGCCGATATCGTGGCCGAGGTCGCCAAGCGGTGGCGCCGGACGGGATACCTCTCGGAGGTCGACCAGAGACGGCTCACCTGCGCGCTCCAGAACATGCGCATGGTCTGCAACAGCACCTACCTCATCGATCCGGAGACCGACCACGGGGTGAAGGCCGACGAGCTGGCCGCCCTTCTCGACACCCTCTTTTCGTCGCCGGAGACGAAGGCGGTCGTCTTCAGCCAGTGGACGCGGAGCCACGACATCATCGTCCGCCGTCTCGAGGCGCGCGGGATCGGGTACGTCCGCTTCCACGGAGGGGTGCCTTCCGACCGGAGACCCGCCTTGGTCGAGCAGTTTCGCGAGGATCCCGCCTGCCGGGTCTTCCTGTCGACCGACGCGGGCTCCACGGGCCTCAACCTCCAGCACGCCTCGATCCTTGTGAACATGGATCTTCCCTGGAACCCGGCCATCCTCGAGCAGCGGATCGCCCGGATCCATCGGATGGGGCAGAAGCGCCCGGTCCAGATCGTGAACTTCGTGGCCAAGGGGGCGATCGAGGAGGGGATGCTCCAGATCCTCTCCTTCAAGCAGTCGCTGTCGGAGGGGATCCTCGACGGTGGGGCGGGCGAGGTCTCGCTCGGAGGCTCGCGCCTTTCGCGCTTCATGAAGGAGATCGAGAGCGTGACCGGCCAGATCGGGACGGCCGAAGCGATGACGCCGGCCGAAGAGGCGGGGGGCAGGAGCGAGGCGCAAACGACCGGTGAGACTCCCGGGGAGGAGAGCCAAGCCTCCGGCGAAGGGATCGACGAGCCGGAAAAAGAGCCCTCGAAGGGGGCGGAAAGCCCGGGGGGCCCGGGAAGCCCGGGAAGCGAAACCGATCCCTGGGCCGCCTTAGCCGGCATCGGGAGCCTTCTCGCCTCGGCCCTCTCCGCCGCCCGCGATCCGGAGGCCGCCTCCGGCTCTCCCCTGGTCGAGCGGGATCCTGCGACGGGAAGAAGCCATCTCAAACTTCCCCTCCCCTCTCCGGAGGCCGCCGCGAAGATCGGCGAAGCGTTGGGGCTTCTCGCGGAGGCGCTTAAAGGGAAGTCCCCAGGGTAGAACGACAGGTGACACCAGGGAACCGCCCGGACAATGTGCGACTACGACCCTATGAGTGCGATCAGCTCGTCGTTTGTGAGCTTGCCAGAGAGCTCGGTTCCCTCGAGGAGGTCGGAGGCTAAATCGCGCTTTCTCTTGTGAAGGTCGATGATCTTCTCCTCGATGCTCTCCCGGACGATCAGACGATAGATGGTGACCGGCCGCTGCTGGCCGATGCGGTGGGCCCGGTCCGAGGCCTGGTCCTCCACCGCCGGGTTCCACCAGGGGTCGAGGTGGATCACGTAGTCGGCGGCGGTGAGGTTGAGGCCCGTGCCCCCCGCCCTGAGGCTTATCAAAAAGAGGTCGCCCTGCCCCGACTGGAAGGCCTCGACCCGCCGCTCCCGTTCTTTGGGAGGGGTGCCGCCGTCGAGGTACTGGTAGGAGATCCCCCGGGCGTCGAGGGCCTGGGCCACCCGTTCGAGGGTGCCCGTGAACTGGCTGAAGACGAGAGCCTTGTGGCGGTTCTTGAGGAGCTCCTCGACCAGGGTCTGGAAGGCCTCGATCTTGGCGCCCGGAAGGAGGGTGAGGGGCTCGACCAGGGCCGGATGGCAGAGGGCGCGTCTGAGCTTCATGATCTCGGCCAGGATGTGGATCCGCTGGCTTCCTCCGTCTTGGCCGATCGTCCCGATCGCCTCAAGCGCCTTTCTCCGGAGGGCCTCGTAGAAGGCCCGCTCCTCCGCGGGCAGCTCGACTTCGAGGGTGATCTCGGTGCGGGGGGGGAGTTCGGAGAGGACGGCGGTCTTCGTGCGGCGGAGCATGAAGGGGCGGACGAGGGCCCGGAGCGAGGAGAGGACCCGGGCATCCTTGGAGCGCTCGATCGGCCCCGCGAACCGGGAGGCGAAGCGCTCTCTCGAGCCAAGGAGCCTCGGGTTCAGGATATTGAAGAGGCTCCAGAGCTCGTCGAGGTCGTTTTCGACGGGGGTGCCGGTCAGCGCCAGCCGGAACTCGGCCCCGATCTTCCTTGCTGCCTGGGCGCGTTTCGACTCGGCGTTCTTGAAGGCCTGGGCCTCGTCGAAGACGGCCATTGCCCATCGGGGGGCCGACAGAAGCGCCTCCTCGATCGCCAGAAGACCGTAGCTTGTGATCAGGACGTCGTGGGGGTTCAGATCTTCGACCCGGGATTTTCGGTCGGAGGCCTCTCTCAGCTCGTGGACGCGGAGAGTCGGGGCGAAGCGGGCGAGCTCGGCGACCCAGTTGTGGCAGACCGAGGTGGGGGCGACGACGAGAATCGGCCCGTTTTTTGCGAGGTCGAGCATGACGGCGATCGCCTGGACGGTCTTGCCGAGCCCCATGTCGTCGGCCAGACAGGCGCCGGCGCCCCATCGGGCGAGCCGGCTCATCCACGAAAATCCTTCTATCTGATAATCCCGAAGCTCCCCCGCCAGGGTCGACGGGAGGACGGGGGAGAAGTCGGCCGCCTCCCGGAGCCTCTTCCGGAACTCCTTCCACGTCTTGTCCCCCTTGACCTCCCCCGCCTCCGAAAAAAGATCCTCCATGGCGACGGTGCCGGGAAGCGAGAGGCGCCGGCCCTCCTCCGCGATCGTCTGGAGTTTTTCGAGACGGCTCTTGAGGTCGTGGGTCAGCGCCAGAAAACGTCCCTCCGAGAGGGGAACGAAACGCCCCGTGGCCCGGGGCAGAGCCTCGAGAATCGCCTCCATCCCGACGACAAGGGTCTCGTCGACCTGGACCGTTCCCGAGATCTCGAACCAGTCTCGGGCGCTCCGGAGCGAGAGGCGGAGTTTTTTTGTCGAGACGGGGGCGGTGACGCGCATCCTCTCCCCTAAAGGCCATTCGACCGCGACGGGAACAGGGCAGGAGGCGAGGGCCTCGAGGAGCTCGAGCGCCGAGGAGGTCTCCTCGAGGACCCAGACTCCGTCCGTATTGGGGGTCTCCGCCAAAATCGGAAGATGCTCCGCGAGGAGGGCCTCGAGAAGGGCGGACTCCCGGGCGGGGTCTCGTCTGGCATGGCGGGTGGTTCCTTCCGACTGGGCGGCGACGAGTCTTCCTCCCCGGGCGGTATGGAAGAAGGGGCCGTCGGGGCCGAAGGGGCGGACGCCCGCCGTCACGGAGAGGCCCTCGGCGAAGGGGGCGAGCTGAAGAACCGGAGTGGGGATCCCCTCTTCGGCCGGGAGATCGTTTGCGGCGATCTCCGCCCGGAGGGTGACGAAGGGGGACTGGCGAGCGAGAAGGGCGAGTAGGCGGTCCTTGGCCTCCCGGGGGACGACGAGGCCGCCGGGAGGGAGTCGTTTGGCGAGGTCGACGGCCCTGGATGAGAAGTTCACCACCCGGTAGCGGGTGGCGGAGACGGGTTCGATGCTCACCTTGGGGAACTGGCTCCGGTGGGAGAGGTCGATCCGGAACCCTCCGGGGTCCTCGGTGATCAAAAGCTCGGGAAGGGACGCTTCGAGCTCGATCCGCTCCTCGGGGTGAGACATGTCATAGACGGCCGGATGGCCGCAGAGGGCCAGCGGGGTCAGGGTGCTGTCGGGGTACCAGTCGCTCGAGGAGCCGTAGCCGCTCTCCTGCCGGAAGGTGCGGATCACCTTTTTGTCGGCCTCGGAAAGGGGGAGGTCAGTCTCCCGGGCGTTTAAGCGGCGGAAGGCGATGCGCCGGGCGCCATACCATTCTCCCTTGCGTCGGGACTGCTCGACGCCCGCGAGATCGGAATTTTTGACGTCGAAGAGCCAGACGATGCGCCTGTCAGAACTCTCCTTCGCGTCGGGGGAGGATCCTGCGACCAGGACGGACTCGATGCCGGTGAGGGTCCGCTCCCAGGGATCCTCTCTCGCGAGAATCGGTTCGAAGGGGGCAAAAAGGGAGGCCAGGACAGGGTCTTCGATGAGGGTCCGGGCGTCCTTGGCAGGAAGGGGGCCTTTGGCAAGGCTTCCCGCCACAATGGCGGTGACGAGGGGAAGAAGGGGGCGAATCTCCTGGGCAAAGGAGAGAAGATCCGCACTCTCCTTCTTCGTCTCCTCCGGCAAAAGAAGGGCGCCGCCCAGGGCCATGAGGGCCCGGGAAAAGGGAGAGAGGAGAAGGAGGGGTGTCTTTTTGAGCTCCATGAAGGCGTTGATGGCGGCAAGGTCGAGCCCCTGGTCTGCCATCAGGAGGGCACGCAGAACGCGGTATCCGACAATGTCGTCCGTGTTCTCGTCTTTTGCCAGGGAGATGTATTTCTCGAGATCCGACTGGAAGCTTTTGTCTTTCCTGGAAAGAAGAAAGAGCGAGAGGGCATGGAAGAGTCCTAGGGGGTCGGGCAGGGGAATCCGCTTTTTCGTCACGGTCTTCCGGAGGGTCGAGGCCATCTTCCGGAAGCCTTCGAGCGCACCTGCGGGATCCCCCGCCATGAAGCGCTCCCAGGCGGAGATCCCCTGGATTTCCTGGAGCATGAGGGGCGTGGTGGAGGAAAGCGCCGCAGAGATGCGGCTCCTGTCCGCCCCCATGAAGTCCGTGCAGAGGGCGTACCAGCGGCTGAGCCTGAAATAGGGGTCGTCGGCAGGGATCTTCCTCAGAGCGGAGAGCCGGCTCTCGGGAGAGTGGACCTTCCGGCTCGAAGAGAGGAAGACGATGATGGCGTTGAGGGCAATGATGCTGAGGATAGTGGAAGGGAGGGTCTCGAGGTACTCCCCGGAAAGCGGGGCCTCGACCAAAAAGTCCATGACCTTGTTGAATGCCTCTACTCCTCCATAGATGCGTTCGACATCGGAGGAGAGTTTTTTGAAAAGGTCGCCGTCTTTTCTGAAGGCGGCATAGAGGAGCCTGGCATAGAGCGGAAAGGAGTTGTAGGAATAGGCATAGTAGCGGTCTGCCGGAAGTCCGTCCCCTTGGGGAAAGAGGGTTTTTCTGAGAAAGGCCTCGAGCGGCGGGGGGGCGGTCTCGAAGAAGTCGGTCAGGAGGCGAGTCAGAAAGTGGGGCTCCCACCTCATCGGAAGGGATCTTCGGGAGAAGGTCTCGATCCGCGAGGCTCTGAGAAGTTTTGAGACCAGGACCGGGGTCCAGGAAACGGCCTTGCCCGTGGCATGGTCCATCCCCTTGAAGAGGTCGAGCAGATTGGCGGGAGAGGTGATGGTGTCGGAGAGGATCCCGGCCGCGAGATAGTTCCACTGGTCGCGGGGAAGCGAGGAGAAAAGGGCGTCGAGCTCGGCGGTCGAAGGAGAGGGCATGGGGTGTCCGGAAAAGAGAGTGGGTGAGTGCCAGTGCCCGGTCGAACGGGCCTTTGGAGGATCGGGCATTCGAAAAGGATCCGGTCCATTTTACGAAAAAAACGGAGAGGTTCCCATCCCGGATTTTTCGGGGGGGAAGAGCGCGCGAGAGCACAGGGGAGAGGAGGCGTCAAAAACAGGAAGACTCTCTCCTTCCCGGAGGGATCCATCGGTTCCGGGCCTTCCGGGAGCTCGCGCAGGTCGCCCAGAGGGGCGTCCAATTGCTGGTTGGGGCAATTTGGGTCCGGGCGGGTCCGGGCGGGGATTTTCCGGAAGCCTAAAAAGAAGATTTTTAGTGGCAAGTCGTTGTAATGTCTTGAAAAATACACACATGCACGGTTGGCTCATCGACCCGGAATTAACACGCAGTCTCGGGCGTGAGATTTTTTCCCGTAGAGAGTATCATTGAGTGTTTCCTCCGGGGAGGTCGATCTTTTCGCAAGGCGAGTCCATCTCTCTCCGGCTCTCTCCGGCCTTTTCCGGCGGGGACTCTTTCCCGGGGAGGGATCTCTATGGGCGTTGCCTATTTCATTGATTCTTGACCGAAACGGAGCCGGAAGCTTTAGGGGAAGCAGGGAGGAGCGAGCGTGGGAAAAGGAAGCCAGGCGAAACCGGGAGGCTCGGGCACAGGCTCCGGAACCCCTGAAGAAAAAGCGGCGGGGGCGCGGCGATTCCTCGAAAATGGCCGCTTTAGGGAGGCGATCGAGTCCTACAAGTCGCTCCTGTCGGGGGAGAGGCGCCCGGAGTGGGTGGAAGGCCTGGCGGAGGCCTATGCCGGCCATGCCGCAAACCTTGTCGAAAAGGGAATGGTCGAGGAGGCCCTCGTCGTCTGGCAGAACCGGAGCCGGTTCTGCGGGAAGCCGCTCGCCGAGGGGCCCTGGTTTGAATGGGTCCTTCGGAAAAAAAACGGAGGCCGCGAGCTCGTCGAGCAGATCGGCCGCATGGGACGCTTCTCCGAGACCGATCCGGGTGCGGCCAAAAATCTTGCGTGGCCGCTCTTCTTTCTCTCCGACGACCTCTTCTCGGCCCTCCGGAGCCCCGATCCGCTGATCGAGTCCTGCCGTCTGGCCCGGGAGGCCTGGCGACACTACGGGCGCGGAGAGCGGGAGAGGGCGGAGGAGCTCGCCGGGACGATTCCCTTCAGGTCGCCCTACGCGCCGGTCCGCCTCCTTCTCAAGGCGCTCGTCCATGTGCCCCACTCCCCGGAGGAGGCGGAGGGCGTCCTTTCGCGGATTCCTTCCACCCCTCTCGACCCGGTCGTCGAGGCGGCCCGGATCGCGATCCTCCCCCGCCACAGGCAGCTTTCCGGCCTCTCCGGGGCCTCCGGAGAGGCCGTCCGGCGTCTTGCGCTCGATCTGCTCGGATATTCCCGGGAAAAGGCCGACTTCGTCCTGGCCCTCCTCCGCCCGGAAAACCGCAGCCCCGGGGCTCTCTACCAGATCGTCCTTCGCTTCCGCTCCCTTTTCCCCCCGGCAACCCTGACGCTTCTTGTCTCCCGGCTTCTGATCCATCTCGGAGGCTCCGGCCTCTCCGAGATCGCCCGCGTTCTGGCCGACCAGCCGGAATGGATCCGGCAGATGACCCTGGCCCGGTTTTTCGAAGAGCAGGGAGAGGAGGGAAAGGCCGAGGATGCCTGGGTCTCTGCGGCCACGAGCCTCGACAGGGCCAGCGGGGCGACGGCCGCCAAGGAGGTGGGGGCGATCTACCGCTACCTGGGCCTCGGGATGATCCTGGAAAAGTCGGGAGGGCCGATCCCTCCCCTCGACGCAAAGAGGGCGGACTGGCTCAAAAAGAGTCTGAAGTACGAGCCCTTCCACCGGGAGACTCTGGTCAGGCTCGTGGACTGGGTTCTGAAAAACGGGAAGAAAAATGATGCCGGCGCCCTTCTCCGGGAGGGACTGGCGGCCCATCCGGACGATCCGGAGCTTCTCCGCCTGAGGATCCGGGAGCTCCTCGACAGGAAGGACCCCGAAGAGCTTTCCCGGACCGCCGACCGACTCTTTCGCTCCGACCCCCAGAACGCCGAGAGCCGGAAGCTGGCCCTGACGGGGTGGCATGCCGCCTTTCGCATCCATCTCGGGAAAAGCCGTTTCGAGAAGGCGGGAAAGATCCTGGATCGCGCGCGGGGCGTCGGGGGGGCCTCCTATGACCTGGCGGAGAGAACGCAGGAGCTTCTCCTGGGGATCCTTGAAGGGAAGGCCCCTCCCGGCGCCCTGGAGTCGTTTCTGGACGACAAGAAAAACCGTCTGGCCGCCCATCTCTCCTTCGATCTCGAGATCCGGTCCGCCGGTCTCGACCGCGGGGCGATCTTCCGCAAGGCCAAGGCGAGCCGGGTGGCTCCGGATCTCTCCCCCCGGGATCTCCTGGATTTTTCCCCGAGGGCGGGGGACTTTTTGCTCCTCTACGACCGGGAGGCGATCCTGGAGGCTCTTTCCGGCGTCGCCCCGAAGGCAAAGAAGGTCTCCGTCTCCGGCCTCTCCCCGGCCGAGGCGATCTCCGTCTGCGAGGCCTTTCTCGGGCTCGGCGACGGGGAGACGGCCCACTCCCTTGCCCGGGCCGCACTGAAGAGCCACCGGGGCGACCCCGGCCTCGTCTTTGCCGAAGTCCGGGCGAGCCTTCTCCGCTCCGGCGAAAGGATCTCCCCGGATCAGATCCGGAAGCTTTCGATGGCCTGCGACAAGGCGGAGGAACGGGGGCAGGGAGAGATCGCCCGGAAGATCGATCGCTGGCTCGACGAGCAGGAGGCGCTCTCCGACGAGGATCTTCTCGACGACGAGGACGAGGAGGATCTGGAGGGGGAGGACGGGATCTCCGATCCCTTCGGAGAGGGCCTTGAAGAAAGTCTGGGCTCGGAGGACATCAGGAGGATGGTCGAGGACATTCTCGAGGAGATGGATCCGGAGGATGTTGGTCTCCGGCCTCCCCGGGAGCTGCTCGACTCCATGCGGAGGGCCATTCCTGTCGTCGAGGGGTTTGTCAATGCGGGGCTCTACGGGCCGGTTCTCGAGATGCTGAAGGCGATTTTCGGCCAGGATTTGTACCGGGGCTTCGAGAGGGACGCCCAGGGGGACAAGAAGGGGATCGTTCTCGGGGGACTCGCTCTCATGCATCTCATGCTTCGGATGGACGAGGGGCAGGGAAGAGGGAAGAAAGGCAAAAACACAAAGAGGAGGAGACGGCGATGAGGGGTCATCACGTCGAGGTGTCAAAGCGGGGGGAGATCGCCCGCCGCAGGAAGATCGAAATCCTGACCTTCGACATTCTCGAGAAGATGGTGATGGAGGAGTTTCCCGACGGCAACGACCTCCCCGATCCGTCGGAGGAGGAGCGCGAGAGGCTTCGCCTCCGGATCGAAGGGCTCGAACGGCATCTGGCGGCCGGAAGAGTCGAGCCGGTCTTCGAGGCAATGCGGGAGGTTTTCGGGACAAAGATGTTCGGGAACATCGTGCAAGAGTCCGGATGTGAAAGAAAAACCGTCGCCGAAGTGGGAGTGTTCCTGATGAAGGAGATGACGTCCCTTGACGAACGATAGACGAACAGGGAGAAGAGTATGACGATCGATCCGTACCGGGTTCTGGGGGTGTCGGAGACCTCCCGGGATGCCGAGATCCGGTCCGCCTATCTGGCCCTTGTCCGGGACTCTCCCCCCGAAAAGGATCCGGAGCGCTTCGAGACGGTGCGGAGGGCCTACGAGGCGATCGCGACATTGCCGGACCGGATCGAGACCGCCCTCTTCGACCGGACGGAGCCTACCGCCTCCGATCTTTTCGGGTTGATCGAGGCTCCGGATCCCCGGCCTCTTTCCTTCGAGACCCTTCGCGCCCTCCTGGAGAAGCGGTGACGGAGGAGGAGCGCGACCGCCTCGTCTCGGACTTTGCCGATCTTCTCGAGGAGGCCGGCCGGGAGGATCTTGCCGAGGGCGAGTCCGGACCTTCGGTCGACCTGTCGACCCTCCTCTCCGAGATGGCTCTCCTCCGAAACGAGGTCCGGCTCGAGACCCGCCAGTCGAAGTCGGCCTTGGGCGAGCTCAAGACCCTCGTCGATCTTTTGGGGAAGGAGAACGAGCGGCTCAGGAGGGAGGCCCGGGAGGCGGAGGAGCGGGCCCAGGCTCAAGCGAGGCAGGGGGAGCGGGCCCTTCTCCGGGGGGTGCTCGAGGTGCGGGACCGCCTCGAGGCCGCCCTCGGATCGGCCAGGGCGAAGGCTCCCGCCGGGGGGCTTTGGGGGGCGTTTGGCTCGAGCCGGGAGTCCGGGCGTCTCGACGGGGTCGCCCGGGGGATCGCTCTGACCCTCTCCCGGCTCGACGATCTCCTCGAGAGCCGCCGGGTCCGCCCGGTGGCGTGCGAAAACCTTCCCTTCGACCCGGCTCTCATGAAGGCGGTGGAGGCGGTGAACGATCCGGACGCTCCGGAGGGGACGGTGGTGCGCGAGCTCCGGAAGGGCTATCTGATGGACGGGGAGCTTCTGAGGGCCGCCGAGGTGGCGGTCTCCAGAAATAACGGAAAAAAACCTTAGAAAAGGACGGAGTCGTGGGCGAGATCATTGTGGGTATCGATCTGGGGACCACCAACTCGGAGGTGGCGGTGGTGCGGGAGGGGCGCGTGGAGATGATCCCCGTCTCGGCCGAGGGGCCGATCCTCCCCTCCGTCGTGGGAATCGGGCCGGCGGGCGAACTTCTGGTGGGGGCCGAGGCCAAAAACCAGGCGATCCTCTATCCCGAACGGACGGTGCGCTCGATCAAGCGGCGCATGGGCGAGTCGGGGAAGGTCTCTCTCGGAGGGACGGACTACTCTCCCCAGGAGATCTCGGCGATGATCCTCGCGCGCCTCAAACAGGTGGCGGAGAGCCATCTCGGCCAGCCTGTCGGCAAGGCGGTGATCACCGTGCCGGCCTTCTTCTCCGACGCCCAGAGGCAGGCGACCCGGGAGGCGGGGGAGATCGCCGGGCTCGAGGTGGTCCGGATATTAAACGAGCCGACCGCCGCGGCGCTCGCCTACGAAAAGCGCGTGGAGTACGCGCGAAAGGTCATCGTCTACGACCTGGGCGGGGGGACCTTCGACGTCTCGGTCGCCAACATCGAAAACGGGGTGGTGGAGATCCTGTCGAGCCACGGGAACAACCATCTCGGCGGCGACGACTTCGACCGGAGGATCCAGCAGCGCCTCGAATCCCGCGTCCGGGAGGGCTGGGGGGTCGACCTCTCCGAAAACAGGGTGGCCCTGGCCCGGCTTCAGAGGGCCTCCGAGGAGGTCAAGCGGCTCCTCTCCGACCGCCCCTTCGGGACGGTGAGCGAGGAGTTCCTCTTCGAAAAGGACGGGCTTCCCGTCCACCTGACGCTCGAGATCTCGCGCGAGGAATACGAGGAGATGATCTCCGACTACATCGAGGAGACCATCAGCTGCGTGCGGGTGGCGCTGTCCAATGCGGGGGTTGCGGCCTCCGAAATCGACGAGATCCTGCTCGTGGGGGGGAGTACCCGCACGCCCTTGGTGTCGCGCCGTCTCGAGGAGGAGTTCGGGAGGCAGCCGCGATTCGAGGTGCACCCCGACCTCTGCGTGGCGATGGGGGCGGCGATCCAGGCCGCCCGGATCGCAGGAGTCGAGTCCGGACAGGTCCTGGTGGACGTGACGCCCTACACCTTCGGCACCTCGGCTTTGGCCGAGCTCGAGGACGGGGAGATCTCCCCCTTCGCCTTCGTTCCCCTCATCCGGAAGAACACGCCCATCCCCGTCACCAAGAGCGAGGTCTTCTTCACCGTCGTCGACAACCAGGACGCGGCCGAAGTCTTCATCTACCAGGGGGAGAACTCCGACGTCCGCCAGAACATCGAGATCGGGAACTTCCTGCTCGACGGTCTGGCGAACCGCCCCCGGGGCAACGAGATCGTCCTGCTCTTCTCTCTCGATGCCGACGGGATCCTCCAGATCTCCGCCCGGGAGAAGGCGACCGGGCTCGAGCGCACCCTGACCATCGACCGGCAGGTGGAGCGGTTCGGCCAGGAGGAGCTCGACCGCTCCCGGGAGAGGGTGGCGGCGCTTCTCGGAGACGAGACGGAGTTTGCGGCGTCCCCGGACGACAGGGAGACGGTCGCGGCGGATCTGCGCGCCCGCGCCGAAGCGCTTCTTCCGGATCTTTCGGGGGAGGACAGGGAGGATCTTTCGGCGCGGATCGCCGATCTTCTGGCGGCGCTTGAGGGCGGGACGGAGGAGGAGTTCGACGAGGCCTCCGAGGCGCTCGAGGATCTTCTCTTCTATCTCGAGAGCTGAGCCGTGGCCTTCGGTCTTGCGCGCTGTCCCGGCTGCCGGGCAAGCCTTTCTTCTCCTCTCTGCCCCCGGTGCGGATCGGACTTCTCCTCGGTCGTTCTCGCCAGAAGGGAGGCCCTCCGGGAGTTTTGCGAAGGAATCCGCAGGCTCGGGAAAAACGATCCTTCCGGGGCGCACCCGAATCTTTCCCGGGCCCAGAGTCTCGACCGCTCGCTTCCGGCCCTTCCGGAGCTTCTTGTCTTGGCCGGCCGTCCCCCCAAGCGGCCGGTGGTCCTCCGCTCCGGCAAGGCGAAGGGGGCCGGGGGCGCCCGCTGGTTCTTCCGGGGGAGGGGGGGATGAGCGGGGGAAGGGCCGGCAGATGAAGGGAGGCAAAGGAGAGAGGGGCGGGAAAAGGGGGCGGAGATGTTTCGTGGATGAAGCATGTAACGGTGTTGACGAGGGGGATGTTTCTTGCATGAAACCGCGCCGGGAGAAGGGAGCCGGGGCAAAGGGCCCATAGGGATGGTTTGAATGTGAACGGTTAATCGTTTTGTCACAATCTCTTGAGGATCTTGTCGCAGGGGGGGCTCCCGCTCTGGCACGCCGTATGCAAAAGAAAGTGGCGTGACCGCCCGATTCGGATGGGCGGCAATGGGGGAGTCTCCTCCCGCGATCAATATTTTCAGGAGGTTCTGTTATGGCAAAAGAGGGAACTCTGTCGTCCTTCCGGGTCTTGTCCCGGCGTTTTGTGAAAAGCTCCGTCCTCTCCGTGGCCCTTCTCTCGGCCGCCTTCGTCGCGGCGCCCGCCTTCGCCGGCGAGGCGCTCACGCCTCCCACGCCTTCCTCATCCGCGGGGCTTCCCTCCTCCTCCAATCCTGCCACCTCCTCCACCGCCGGCCAGATGATGGCGATGCAGCAGGCGGTCATGGCGAACGGGGCCTCCTCCTCTTCGAGCTTTGACGGCAACGTGCCCAAGTCGACCAGTCTCTCGGCCAACTTCGGGTATATGGATACCTTCAACAACCAGCTCTTGAGCGGCGGCTATGGCGGGGGGGTGACGGCGACCCACTGGATCACCTCTAACTTCGGCCTCCAGGCCTCGATCGAAATCGAGTCGTTTGGATTTGGGACCCATAGCAATACAACAGGCGCTGCCTTGAATAGTGCAAGCGGAACCCCCATCATTCCTATCACCTTGGGGGCGATCTACGACATGACCGGCGGAAGGAACTGGATCAACCCGCAGGCCTTCGCCGACTTCGGTCCCGCGGTGAGCCTCTACGGGCAGTCGGTCCCCGTCTACTTTGACGCGGGTCTCGGGGTGACGACTCCGCTTGCCAAGCTCTCAGACACCCTGGCCGGGATCGATCTCTTCGCCAATATCAGGATCGCCTACCTCGACCAGACGAGCGGAGCTTTGTCGGGTAGCACTGCCTTGGATGCTAATCTGTCAAGTTATAACGGTGCCGCCATGTTCTACATGCCCATCGAGTTCGGCGCGACCTTCGTATTCTAGATTCACGTTCTTAGGGGGGGGCGGATCGTCTGCTCCCCTTTTTTTTCTCTTTTTTGGGATCCTTCCTGTCTGTCTCGATCTTCTTCTTTCCGTTTTTCTCTCAATTCCCGGCAATCCTCTCTATATCTGACCCGATTTCATTCGGTGCCCGGCTCTCTTGGACAACTTAACGGAGTGCGCATGATCTCCGTCATACGCGCTTCTTTAAGCTTTCTGTCAGAGTCGAAAGATCCTGCCGAGGGAGGCTCGAGTCTTTGGGAAGACGTTATGGATGAGATAGGGCCCTAAAGGAAAGGATCCGGAGGGTGACGCGAGAGGAGTTTTTGTCCTGGCGCATAGAGGGGCGGCGGGTCTGGGCCGGAGAGGATCTTGCGGGGATCGACCTCTCCGGGGTCGATCTGGCGGGGTGCGATTTTTCCGACGCGGATCTCACCGGGGCCAACCTCCGCGGGGCGAGGCTCATGCGGGCGGTCTTCTCCCGCGCACGCCTTGTCGGGGCGGATCTCTCCGGAGCCGACGTGAGCTTTGCAAGGCTCGTCGGGGCCGATCTTTCCGGGGCCTCCTTTGAGGCGGCCGGGCTCTACGAGGCCAATCTCACCCGATGCCTTCTGGTCTCTGCCAACCTCTCCTTTTCCAACCTGACCCGGGCCCGGCTGAGGCGGGCCGACCTCACGGGAGCCGATCTCTCGGGCGCCTTCCTGATCGGAGCCGATCTTACCGGGGCCTCTCTCGCCAAGGCCAAACTCACCGGGGCCACCCTGTTCCGGGCCGTGCTTTCCGGGGCGAGCGTCGATCCGAAGGCCCTCAGGACAGCCCGGGCCGGCCGGACCGTCCTGACCGGCCTGACCGGCCAGACCGCCCAGGCAGGTCGGACAATAGGTCCCCAGACCGCTCCTCCTGCCTCCGTCCTTCGTCCGCTTCCTGCGAGCGGCCCCTCCGGAGGTCTCCGCTAGTCCGTTTTCGGACGGTTCTGTTTCTCGGCCTTCCTTCTTTTGAGATCCTTCTCCAGAATGGCGTTCAAGGCGTTGGCGAAGGCCTCCCGGTCCCGGGGGCCAAACGGGGGCGGTCCCCCCGTCGCAAGGCCTCCCGAGCGCATCTCGGCCATAAAGTTCCTGAGCGACAGACGCTCGTTGACCGATTCTTCGTCGAAGATCTCGCCGTGGGGGGAGAGGGCAAGGGCCCCTTTTTCCACGACCTTCGCGGCAAGGGGAACATCGGCGGTGACGACGAGATCTCCGGGATCGGCCCTTTCGCAGATGGCGGCGTCGGCCACGTCGAGCCCCGCCCCGACCACGACCCGCGTGAAGAGGGGATCGTCGGGAATAAAGAGCGCGCGGTTGGCGACGAGGACCAAGGGGGTCAAGGTCCGGCGCGCCGCGCGAAAGAGGATCTCCTTGACCGCTCCGGGAGAGCCGTCGGCATCGATCATGATCTTCAGGGGAAAGGCTCCTTGGTTTGAGAGGATCGTTTGGGGTCATGGCGGGGAGCGGACGCGGGGAGACCCCGTGGCCCGACCTTTTGCGGCGCGAAGGGAGGCTTTCCGGTCGGAGGAGCTCCGGCATCGGGCCCCGCTTGATGCCACAATAGCGCAGGAAGGAGCGGAGGGCAAGATCCTTGAACGAAAAAAGACAGGGATTCCGGGGGGCGAGGGAGGAGCCTGTCTTCGCGCAATTCCCGAAAGAGCGGTCCAGTCGGTTCGGAGACCGGCTCGCGGAAGGGGCGAGACGTGGGCGCGAGAGGGAAGAGGCGGCCGAAGAGGGAGTCCCTTCGGCCGGGAGGGGGAGGGGCTACCGCACGGCCCAGACGAGATCGGGTTTTGTGCCGATACGGGAGACAAAGAGGGAGAGGGCCCGGTCGAGGGGGATGTCCCGGATCTTTCCTGTGGAGAGGCGACGGATCCGGAGGACCATTTTGGGGGAGATCTGACTGTGCCCCGTTCGGAAGATGCCCAGGATCTGGATCCGCTCCTCCTTGTGGAAGAGGGCCCGGGAGAGAACCTCGTCGATCGGGCCCTGGTCGAAGAGGCCATGGTGCAGGAGATCTCCCTTGGCATCATAGCTTTGGACAACGATCCCCACAAAGAACTTCGGGGTGCCGAGAAAATGGAAGACGAGCCTCCGGCTTTTTTTAAAGGCGGACGTTCGGGGAACGAAAAGGGCGCCTTTTGACTTTGCCGAGTCGAGCACCAGGGTGCGGAGGTCGACCGGAGCGGCCGGTGGCTCGCCGGCAAAGGCACAAGGGGCGACGAGAAGGCCCGAAAGAAGCAGAAGAAGAGAGAGGAAACGCAGGCGCACAGTGACTCCTTTGTACGGGGGATCAAGACGGTGTGGACATGAGAACGTTCTCATTTAAGCAATCGCTGTGCCATGGGAATCTTTGGAAGAAACGGCGAAAAAATCCTGTCCCTTCAGCTCTCTGGGGGTGGCGGTCTCTGCGGTGGCGGAGGGAGGGTTTCATCGGAGAAACCTCTCCCCCAAAGGGGATGAATCCGGGGGTTTCATCTGAAACACCCCGGAAAGGAGATGAGGACGGGAGAGGTCGAGACACGACCACGTGCATGCGGAAGGGGAGTGGGGGGGCGATGGCGGACTAGGATGAGTGGGAAATTTAGAATGTTCGTCGAGATATAGCCTATGAGGGGGTCCCTCTAAACTCAATCCTGATCGTCGAAAGAGGCGAACCAATCGGCATAGGATCCTGACCGGCCCCTCTATCGTGTTCTGGGAAGACCAGGAAAAGTTCATAGACCCTGCCAGAGGGAGAAGTGCTCCCTTGCGCCCCTGACAAGACCGGAAAAGGAGTCGATAGGAAAGGCGCATCGGCTCCTTTCGAGTCGGGTGGGCGGTGTTTTTACTGTGAAAAAGGAATGGGTTCGTTGAACTGTTATTGACATGGGATGATTTTTTCATTAGATTTTCGTGGTTTTGTTTTTAGTGATCGATTTTCTCTATTTAAACAAGGAGAGTGCGTGGCAGGAAGAAAGAAAAGCGGTCCAGACTGGCAACCTCACGACACCATGGTCAAAAATGCGCTTTCCGATCCGGCCCTCCTGGGGAGCTTCCTCGAGAGGTTCGTGCCCCCTCCCGTGGCCCCGCTCCTTGCGGGGAGCACGATCCGCTTCTGCGACTCCGAGGCCGAAGGGATCCGGAGGACGCGACGCCACTTCGACCTGGTCGTCGAGGTCGTGGGGAACGACGGGAGATTCCGGGTGCAGATCTTAGTCGAGCACAAGTCCTGGCGCGATCCCGGGAGCCTTTTCCAGATCCTCGAGTACAAGGTCGCCCTCTGGTCCCGGCAGCGGCGACAGGGACGGGCCCTGACTCCGGTTCTTCCGATTCTCTTCTACCACGGGGAGACCCCCTGGGGGTTGTCGGGGAGCTTCCAGGGGATCTACGGATTTGCCGAGGAGTTCCGGAGCGTCTGCGTCGACTTTTCTCCGGTGATCGTCGATACCGCCTCCGAAGACGAAAGCGCGCTTCTCGACGGAGTCGCCTCCCTCAAGACGGCGCTCTTTCTCGTCGCGATGAAGTACGCCCGGGACAGGGAGCGGATGGAGCGGGCCATTCGCAAGGTTCTGGAGGAGCGCTTTCGGGGCGAAGTGCTGGACCCCGATTCGGTCTTTTTGGTCGATATGCTAAACTTCTACTCAAGTGTTTTCAAGGTGGACGACCGTTCTGAACTCGAACAGGTTTTTGGATCGCTTTTCGGAAAGGAGGCGGCGATGACAGCCGTGGAGAAGATTCGTCAGGAGGGGATTGATCTGGGGATTGAGAAGGGGATTGGTCTGGGGATTGAGAAGAATCGGGAGGACTTC
>JAJYYA010000053.1 GCA_021801345.1 Nitrospirota bacterium | reverse complement strand
CTCCGGGCTCGCCCAAAGGGAGTCCGACCCCTCCGGCGAGCTTCTTGCCATCCGCCACGCCCTGATCGCCGAGGCCGCGGTCCAGACGCTTCCCGAACCCAGCCGCCGGCTCCTCCACCGCCAGATCGCGGAGACCCTCCGCGACCGCTTCCCCGAACGCGCATCAGCAACACCGGAGATCGTCGCCCGCCACTTCGAAGGGGCCGGAGAGTTCCCCCTCGCGCTTTTGTGGTTTGAAAAGGCGGTCGGATCCGCCCTCTCAAGCGGCTTCCTTCCGGAGGCCGCCCGACTCTCGCGGAAGGCACTGGAGGTGATCTCCCTGTGCTCGCCGGAGCCTGAGCTCCGGTCCCGGGAGATCCGGCTTCTGGTGCAGCTCGGCACACTCCTCTTCGACATGGAGGGACGCGGAAGCCCGGAGGGGGAGCGCACGATAAAAAAGGCCTGCTCCCTTGCCGAATCGGGTGCGGCAAGGAAGGAGGAGACCTTCTACGCCTTTTACAACCTCTGGGACTCTCGTTACGGGAAGCCGGACATCCGGGCCTCCCGCGACATGGCCGACTCCCTTCTCGAGCTTGTCGAGGGAAGCTATCATCGCGACTTTCGCATTGCGAGCCTTTATGCCGACGGAAGCATCGCCTATTGGGAAGGACGATTTCCTCACTCCCTCGAGACCCTCGACCGCGCCATCGCCCTTGGCGAAGACGCCGGGACCGGGCCGGAGGCCCGCTCGTCGATCCGGGAAGCGCTGGACTACCGCCTCTGGACGCTCTGGTCAATGGGCCGCTACCGGTCGGCACGACTTCTGGCCGAGCGCCTCCTGGAGGAGGACCGCTCCTCCGACATCAACAGAAAAAAAGGGCACCTTTTGACATTTGCCATGGTCCTGTTCATCTACCTCGGGCTTCCGGACCGGGTCCTCGAGATCGCCGACGACCTGCAACAGGCCATCCTGACCATGAAGATCTCGGCGTGGTCCGGCTCCGAGAGGGCCTTCCGGGGATGGGCCATGGTGAGGAAGGGCGATCCCGAAGGGCTCGCCCTCATCCTTCGGGGTCTTCGTCTGGCCCGGATTTACCACCGCATCGCCGAAAACAAGTATCTTCCCCTCCTCGCCGAATCCTGGCTCCTTCTGGGGGAGCCGAAAAAGGCCGCCGGAGTCGCACTGTCGGGTCTCAGATTTTCGAAAAAATCGGGAGCGGCCTTCTACGATGCCGAGCTTTGGCGTCTTTTGGGGGAGGCGAGACTTCTTGAAGGAAAGAGGGAGGACGCAGGGGATTGTTTCGGGAAGGCCCTGGAAATCAGCCGAAGCCAAGGAGCCCGGGCCCTTGAGCTTCGGGCATTGACAAGCCTGGTGAGGCTTTTCGACGCAGACGGAAGGAAGGAGAGGGCCCGAGAGTTTTTAGAGAGGCTTTCCGGTCTCCTCGAGGATCCGGAGGCCGATCCCTCCCTGCCTGACATCCGGGAGGCCATAGACCTCAGGAAGCGTCTCTCCTAAACGGAGAATCGTGTTGCGATCCGGTGAAGCCAAAAGGGAGCCGGGACAAAGTCGAGATGTGCCGGAGTCCCGTTCTGAAGGGGGAAAGGAGCCCCTCCTCTTTCTCCCTTCCTAGACGAAGGAGGGCCTCAAGAGGAAACAGGGGAGGCCACAGGAGGGGGAAATGCCTCGGGTAGCAGGGGAATCGAGACCCGGGAAGGAGGGGAGTCAAAAGTGCGTCCGTATTGTCAGGTTCAAGAGGCACCGGATAATGCCCGTCGACAAGACGGACCGCTTGGACCGTGTTCTTCTCCGGATCCACGATCCAGTATCCGGGAACCCCGAAGCGCTTGCACAGGGAATGTGTTACCCGGCGGTCATTGACTTTGGTTGTGTGGACAGGACTCGACGAGCAGGTCCGGCTCGACTACCTGAAGCGGATCTGCGGAAAAGACCACATCGCAGGGTGCGGCGAAAACTTCTACGAGAGGGCTCAAACGAAGAAAAGGTTGCGCATCGAGTTCACAGACGATCGGCCCGCTCAGGCTGATCTTTCCGTAAGAAACTCGGAGTATTGGCGCACCACAAAGGCTTGTCCGTTGAATTCCTTGAAGAAGCCGCCTATGGGAGCCGATGCGTCAAGGATTCTGGCGATATTGGCGCCGAAAAAGTCCGATCCGACCAGGTAGCTCATGGCCGAGCCGGCTCCGAGACGCGGGTTAAGGTCGGTAATGCGCCATCCACCGCCTTTTGCGACCATGACCTGGAAGCAGAAGCCGTAGACAAAACCCAGACTGCGTGCCAGTCGGTCCGCAAGGGCCGAAAGGGATTCGTCGCGAAAGATCCTGGCCTTTACCGAGACTCCATTTTTTACCTCTATGCGTTCCCGGCACAGGACATGGGTGATCGCCCCGTCCATCATGACATCGACCGTAATCTCGGGGGGATGACAGATCTCCTGGGCGATCCACCGGGACAATTCGTTGTTGCGGGGGAGCCTGTCGGCCTGTCCGATAAAAACCCCCTTGCTTCCCGCTCCCGTTATCGGCTTGAAAAGGTATTCCAATGTGTCCGCGTCGCTCGCCCGTTTCGTGGGAGGGACGGGAAATCCCTTCTCTTCAAGGAATCTGAAGAGGGACAGTTTGTCCTCGAAGACCTCCCAGACGTTTCGGTCCGGGATGGCCAGTCGAATCTCCTCTTGGATCCCCAGAGCCTCCAGTGTCCGGCCAATCAGGAATATCTCCTCGTCGACGGCCGCGACGATCCCGTCGGGCTTGTGGCGCCTGATGATCTCTCCGATCTGTCGGGGGGTCGGCATCTGTCGCCGGCAGGACCTTCATGTATTCATCGGCAAAGAGGCTGGCGGCACAAAGGTGCGGAGGGTTTGTGTCGGTTGCGATCAAAAACATTTCTTTTGCGCTCCAGTGTCGTCGGGCTGCCGTTATCGTTGCAAATCCTCCCCCCGTGCCGGCAGAGCACACCATCAGTCTCTTCATGGGCATCCCTCCATCGCAGGTGGTCGGTCGGGTCTTGTGCCGCCTCGAATGTAGAAAGTCCGCTTCGACTTTTTCTTCCCCGCATTATCGATGCGTTCTGTTTCGGATCCTCTCGCCCAGCTTTTTGCGGTAAAGCTTCAGGATCGCTACGAGAAAGGCGCTGTCGGCACACAGAGTCCAGAGGAAGAGGTAGCGCTTCGCCGTCCGGAGAAGAAAGAGAGGAGATTCGCCGCATGTGACGGCAATCGCCGCATGAAGTTTCACAATGTTTTTGATGGCCGATTCAAAGGAGGCTTTTGCCGCATAGACCTTATATTTTTCGACGGTCTTCAAGTCGGAGAAAAACCACTTCCGGTTGTCCCTCCGGATGGGCTTGTCCTGGGGGGTGAACCTTCGGTAGTAGCCGGCGATCGCGGGAAGATAGGCAAGGGGTCTTGCGTGGGAGACAAGATGGAGAAAGAGATCCCAGTCCTCCACGATCTGCGTTTCGTCGAATCGTCCGAAGGATTTCAGAAGCGACTTCCTGAAGAGGTAGGAGGGACCCAGAATGGGGGAGATCTGAAGAGCCATGTCGACGGAAATCTCCGTGACGTCGTCGACGGGAAATCTCTGCCGGAAAGGCTGCTGAATCCCGCTCTTCAGAAATCCGATCGTGGCGCCATTCTTGTCCACCTCGACAAGGTCGCCGAAACATGCCTCGATCTCCGGGGCGCCTTCCATATACGCGATAAAGTCAGACAGGGACCGGTCGTGAAGAAAGTCGTCGGAGGCCAGAAACTTGATGTAGCGCCCTTTCGCACGCTCGAGCGCTGTGTTCAGGGTATGGCAGACTCCGCGGTTTTCCTTGTGCAGCAAAAAGGTGAATCCATACTCCTCGCCCAGTCGTCGAATGATCTCTGGCGTACCGTCCTGGGAGCCGTCATCGATTGCGATCAGCTCAAGACTTTTGAAAGACTGCGCGATCACGCTACGGAGGCTTTGTTCGACATACTTTTCATGGTTGTAGCAGGGCATGATCACGCTTATGAGAGGTGCTTCCATATCTCTTCGCCTCCTTCCTTCTCGCCGTCCCCCCCCGGGATCAGGGGCAGGCGCGCATTTTCGCTCTCGGAGCGCTTCGGGGGGCATGGGGCAATCGGAAGGCCGGTCGCGGTTTTCAAGAAGCGAAGAAGACTCGCCGGCCACCCTTTCTTTTGGACGCGTTCGCTTTTGTCTCGGGGAGAGTGCGCAGTCATTGATCCCCCGTTCATCTGAATTGGAGAATCGTATCGATCACATGTCGGATCTGTTCGTCCCGGAAGTGGGGACCGATCGGAAGACTCAGGAGCTCTGGGGCGATGCGCTCGGAAATGGGAAATCGTCCGGCCGCAAGGTTCCTATCCCGGTAGGCCGGCTGAAGATGGGGGGGCACGGGGTAATGGATCAAGGTGGTGATGGAGGCCTCAAGAAGATGCTGTCTCAGGCGGTCCCGCTCGCGGTGGCGAACGACATAGAGATGCCACGAAGGATCGATGCCGGGGGGGACGAAAGGCAGGAGCATCTCCCGCCCGGAAAGGGAGGATCCATAGATTCCGGCAATCCGGCGCCTTCGCTCGTTCCACTCGGGAAGAGTCTTCAGCTTGATGCGGAGGATCGCTGCCTGGAGAGGGTCGAGCCGGCTGTTCATCCCTTGCACATTATGGAGGTACTTCAGGCTTGAGCCGTAGTTTCCAAGCACCCTGATCCGGTCGGCCAGCCCCGGATCGTCGGTCGTGACCGCGCCCCCGTCGCCCATGGCTCCGAGGTTTTTTCCCGGATAGAAGCTCCACGCCACAATGTCGCCATGAGAGCCAATCCGGCGCCCCTTGTACGCGCTGCCGTGGGCCTGGGCGGCATCTTCCAGAACGCTTAGACCATGAGTGCGGGCGATTTTCAGGATGGGATCGAGATCGACAGGTTGACCATAGAGGTGGACCGGGAGGATGACCCGGGTGCGGTTGCCGATTGCGTCCTGGATCCTGTCCGGGTCGAGGCCGTAGGTGCACTCCGCCGGTTCGACCGGTACAAGAGTGGCCCCGGTCCGTGTCACCGCAAACCACGTGGCAATAAATGTATGCGCAGGAACGATCACCTCGTCTCCCGGCCCCACTCCCAGGGCCAAAAGGGAAAGCAAGATCGCGTCAAGGCCGTTGGCGACTCCCACGCAATAGCGCGCTCCGCAGAACCGGGCATACTCGTTTTCGAACAGGTCGACCTCTTTCCCGAGGATATATTCGCCGCTCGAAAGGACTTTTAAAACCGCAGAATCGATGTCGGGCTTGAGCTCCTCATACGCGCCGGTCAGGTCCAGGAAGGGAACATTCACGAAGACAGTCCTGCTGCCTTGATGTATTGACCGAAGTTCCGGTAGTAGTCCGATTCATCGTAATGCTCCGACGCCAGGACCAGGCAGACGGAGCCCGGCGAAAAGTTGTGGAGTTCCCGCCAGATCATTGTGGACAGATAGAGTCCGTAGCTGGAGCGCTCCATGTGAAAGACGCGCTTTTCCTTCCCGTCGTTGAGCAGGACGTCAAAGCTCCCGGACATGGCGATCATGAACTGTTGAAGCTTTTTATGGGCATGCCCCCCTCTTGCGGCGCCCCCCGGAACGTCATTGAGGTAGTAGACACGCCGGATATCGAAAGGAAGATGCACGCTTCCTTCGATGGAGGTAAGGTTCCCGCTGGGCTGTGTGATTCTGTGCAACTCTATAAGCTTGCAATTGGACAGCATCGTCGCTCCTCGTGAAGCACTGGCTCTGTTTGCAATCTGGCAGGAACCGGGCAGTTGCCTTCGGACTGCGCCGAAAAATACGTGTCCTGCGGATCGACGGGCCGTGGAGAGCGCTGTTCGCTCTGGGCCACACCCGGTTTAATCCCGGAAGAGGGGGCTCGCCACAACCTTTCCGGAAGTCCAAGAGGGAAGGAGGCGGCCCAACTGTCTGCCAGCGATCCTGAGCGGCCCTGTGAGTCTCCAGCTGAAGGAACGTCTGACCTCCTCGATATGCCTCTCCCGTCGTTGAAGTCTTTGGGCAAGTTTTGCATTCTGCCATTTAAGTTCGACGACCTGGCCAAGTCTTTCGAAGTATTGCATGACAAGATCCCGTCCCTGCCGGCTTTGAAGCATTTCTAGTAAAGGCTCGAGAGAAGGAGCTTGTGACTTGCCGACGAAAAGGACGCCAAGACCGCTGGAGTGCGTGAAGTTCAGGTGCGGTAACTGGGCCGACAACTCCTCCCACAGGCGCCATACCCCGAAATCCTTTTCCCTGACAGCCGTGTCGTGAAACAGGACGATCGCCGAGTCGGAGAGCTTTTGGCGAAAGCTTTCGAAGTCGTGCCTGGCGGCCTCATACGTGTGGAGTCCATCGATGTGGAGGAGGTCGATGGACCGGTCGGGGATGAGGGGGAGCGCCTCGTCGAAGCGCATGCGCAGGAGACTGGAAAAGTTTCCGTAGTGCTGATTGTTGTAGGAGGTTACGGACTGGTAGACCTCTTCTCCGTACGACTTTGACTGATGGTCCCCCTCCCATGTGTCGATGGCATAACAGCGGGTCGTCAGGCCGTTTTCAAGGACGCCCTGGCAGAAGGCAAAATAGGAGTTTCCCGAGTGGGTACCGAGCTCGACGAGGCTCCTTTGGGGGCGGGCCTGCTCGAGGAGCCAGAAGGCAAAGGGAATGTGCCCGATCCAGGGGCCCGGCTCCACAAGTCTGGCAGGGGTTGCGAGGGATGCGGCCGTTGTCAGGAGGCAATTGTTCATCTGAGGATTCCTTGTCGTTTGACGGTCACGGTTCGGGGAATCTGTTCCGGTCAGAAGCCCACGATGTCTCTTGGCTCCCTCTGTCCGGATCTTCCGGAAAGAGCGGTCGCCCTCACATTGAGCGCGTTGTCCCGAGCGGAGCCTCTTCTGAAAAGAGGAAGGGGGGACATGTCATCGGGCTCCTCCCTGCGGTCTTGTCTCCGGCGATCCGAGGCGCTAAGACTCCGCCGGTTAGGAGCCGACGGCGCGGCCGGACATTCGCTTAACGGAGCGCGGGAGCCGACGGGTATCCATTGAGCCGTGAAGGCGTTGTCTGCGGCGATCAGCATGGCCTTGATGCCCATTTCAAAGAGAAAGAGCTCGAAGGCTATGTCCATGCTCCCTTCCGAACTCGACCGGCGTCCCTTCCCGTTGCCGAGGGGGGATCCTGGCGCCAGCCAGCGAACGGGCAAGGTCCATTTTTGGTAAAGGGAGGCTCTCTCAGAGGACTGGGGAATCCGAATGCTCTGGTTGTCCAGATAGACGATATTCATAAGCAGAATGCCGTTTGTCACGGCGTGAAGGGCTCCGATCATCTTTCTGGAGGACTGTTGGGGGGAAACGCAGACGGCCAGTTCGACCGAGCCAAATTTTTCGATCAGGGCGACGAGGAACTCTTCCGGGGATTCGTCCGGAAACAGATATATTTCGATTTCGCGTGAGGTGCAAGAGGCTGTCTCGGAGTGAGCTTCCATGAGTGTCTCCCTTATGGTTTGGACCGAATTCGGAAAGGTCCCGTTGCAACGAGTCTGTCCCGGCGGACGCGATGCCCCTTGGCCGTTACAGAGGGATTTAAGAAGAGGCCCGAAGAGCCTAAGAAATGTCGGGCCTCATTCGGCGCACTGTCGAGAATCTTTACGGGGCAAGGCTCCATTTTCTTAACCTTGGATGGGTGAAGGGTGTTTTCTTCTCTCTTTTTTGAAATACGAAAGGCTCCCCATCGTCCGTCGCTCGGGTCGGCAGGAGAGGGAGGAGACGTCGGACTTCTTTGTCGCAAGCCCAGAAAGGCTCTGGGAATGGATGTTTTGGGGCACCGATGAAAGCTCCGGGCTGTTTTTTGTCTCGGAAAACCACTCGACCGTTCGCCTTAGCCCTTCCTCAAAATAGACTTTGGGTTCAAAACCGAGCACTTTCCGGGCCTTTGAGATGTCGGCCTGGGACTCGAAAGGATCGCCCGGCCGGAACTTCTTGAACTTGATCGAAATCTCCCGCTTCATGGTTCGCTGGAGTCCGTCGACAAGGTCGAGGAGGCTGTACTTTTCTCCGCATCCCACATTGAAAAACTCGCCCCCCCCTTTTTCCGACTCCATGGCCCTGATATTGGCTTCGACCACATTTTCGACATAGGTAAAGTCCCTAGACTGAAGCCCTGAGCCGAAGATCGTAATCGGACGGCCGTCCATGATGGCCTGAATGAACTTGGGAATGACGGCGGCGTATTCTGATCCGGGGTCCTGAAAGGGACCGAAGACGTTGAAGTAGCGGAGAGTCACCGTGTCAAGCCCATAGAGACGTGTCGCGATCTTCCCTAAAAGCTCCTGGTTGAGCTTGGAGAGGGCGTAGGGGGAGAGCGGCGAGGGGGGAAGGGTTTCGACCCGAGGCATTCCCGGGGTGTCTCCGTAGACCGAGGAGGAGCCGGCAATGACCACTCGCTTGACGCCATTGTCCTTGGCATGCCAGAGAAGGTTCAAGGTTCCGTCGACATTCGACGTCATGGTCTCGAACGGATCCGTGAGTGATCGGGGGACCGAGCCGACGGCCGCCTGGTGGAAGACATGGGTGATGCCGTCTAGGGATTCCCGAACGGTCTCCCGGTTCCGGAGATCCCCCTCGACGACATGCGCTCCCGGGGCGTCCTTGAGGTTGCTCCATTTTCCGTTGGAAAAGTTGTCGAGGACACGGACTTTTTCTCCCTGGGACAGGAGATGTTTTGCGATGTGGGAGCCGATGAATCCGGCTCCTCCGGTCACCAGATAATGACGGGCCATTGTGATCCTTTCCGCGAGTGTTCGCATCAGTCGGAGAGAGCGTCTCTCCGGGTGGGGTTTACCTTAGGTTCAATGGAGACCTTTAGAGAGAAACGATCTTTTCCCGTGAGGGGATGTTTTTCAGCGCGTTCCTGGTGTCGACAATCTTCGGCAGGACGTCGAGCAGATGCCGATAGTCCAGCTTGGAGTGGTCGGTAATGATGACGGCACAGTCAAAGCTCTTCAAGAGTTCTTTTTTGCCGATATCGATCGACTGGTAAAGCGTACTTCCCAGCCTTAACTCGGGAACGTAGGGGTCGGCATAGGACAAGGAGGCACCCTCCATCTCCAGAAGAGTCATGACATCGAGGGCCGGTGATTCCCGGAGATCGTTCACGTCCCGTTTGTAGGCGACGCCGACGACGAGGATCCGGGAGCCCTTGAGGCACTTGGACTGGATGTTCAGGGCATGGGCGATCCTTGAGAGAACATGATGGGGCATGGAACCGTTCACCATTCCGGCAAGCTCGATGAAGCGGGCTTCGAATCCGAACTGCCGGGCCTTCCAGGAAAGATAGTGCGGATCGATAGGAATGCAGTGGCCGCCCAGTCCGGGGCCGGGAAAGAACGGCATGAACCCGAAGGGCTTCGTGGCTGCGGCATCGATGACTTCCCAGATGTTGACGTTCAGTGCATGGCTCATAAGGGCCAGCTCGTTCACAAGGCCGATATTCACGCTCCGGAAGGTATTCTCCAGGAGCTTGACGATCTCTGCCGATTCGGGAGAGGAGACTCTAACGACCCGGTCGACGATCGATCCGTAGAGGGCCTCGGCCATTTCTACGCAGGCCGGGGTCATGCCGCCGATGACCTTCGGCGTGTTGACGATATTAAATCGGGGGTTGCCCGGATCGACCCGCTCGGGGGAAAATGCGAGAAAATAGTCAGCTCCGACCTCGTACTCGCCCTTCTTTTCCAGTTCGGGAAAGAGAACCTCCCGGGTCGTTCCCGGATAGGTCGTGCTTTCGAGGACGATCAGCTGGTCCTTGCGCCGGTTCTCGGTGATTCTCGCCAGCGATTCCACGATGTAGGAGACGTCCGGGTCGCGCGTCTTGCGAAGGGGTGTCGGAACACAGACCGAAATGGTGTCGACCTGGGAAAGGAGACTGAAGTCGGTTGTCGCTTCGAGGGTTCCATTTTCGATGCAGGCCCCCAGCTCTGCCGAGGGAACATCCGGAATGTAGGAGATTCGGTTGCTGATCTGGCGCACCCGGTCGGCGTCGATATCGAAGGCAATGACATGGAAGGACTTCTTCGCAAATTCAAGCGCAAGGGGAAGACCCACGTACCCGCATCCGATAATCCCGACCACAGCCTTCTTTTCCCTGATTTTTTTCAGCAGATCCATTTGATCCCCCGATTATGAGAGTTGTGCAAGGAGCCCCCCGCGAAGAGTCATTCCAGAAGAGAGTCCCGGATGATCCGAAAGGGCGATGGTGCCTCGTTGCGATTGGGATCAAAAGCAATATCGGGGCCAAATGGAGGGGGTATGATATTGTCGAATGTCGGCAATATGTTGATTGACATGTTCCGGGGAGTATGCGTTCATGGAAGGGTCCGGAGTAAAATTTTCTTAACAAATGGCCGGGTGAGACGCTCTTCCTCCACCCTCCCTTGCCCGACTTGTGATCCACTGGACAGAGGCTTCGGTCTTTCGAGACCAGCCTCCGCTCAGATTGGAAAAGGGTTTTCGGGAGTGTGATCGCCCTGACGGGGTTTCGGCGAAGCCGATTGCCCCGTATGGCCGATGGAGTGTGGCCCCGTTCTTGCAGTTGGTTTCTCGGCAAGCGATCTGTCAGGGTGGGTTCCAACATCGACAGGAGCGCCAAGTCCTTCGGGATGTCAGGCCTTTCGGATGAGATCCGGAGACTCCCGTCTCCACTGGAAAAACCTGACGGCACTTCGCATATTGAGTCATGAGTCCCGTTTGTTCCCGAGCCTTCTCATTGTGTAATGAAATGGGGGCTCCTTGTGGCCATCGTCCGACATTCCTCCGGGAAAAGGCTCTGTTTTTCCGATCCTCCCGGGGCAGGGAGCCCCCTAGGAGTCGACCATCGTCATTGACCACATCCGACCGGAGGGGAGTGACGGTGGGCCTCCGGAAGAGAGTCCGGTTCTCCTCAAGTTAAAAAGAGGGGATTTTGCTTGGCTGCAAGAAGATCTCGGGTCTGCCCGCAGTCTTCTCCCCAAGAGGAGAGGGAATCGGGCATTCGTTCACCAGGAGTTCAGAGAAAGGAGAGGCGGGACCGGAGCCCTCCCTCCGCGGCATTCGTGCCGGGGGTCCCGTGAGCGCAGAAGATGAAGAGAAATTTCCCAGAAGAACGGTTCCAGGAAAAGACGAGGTCCGAAGGGTCGGGGGAGATTCCCGAAGGCCGGCATCGGGTTCGGATCGAACGGGTCTCCCCGTCGGTGGACGGCGGGAGATATCCGGTCAAGCGGATTCCCGGCGAGAGCCTCGATGTTTCGGTGCGGGCGTTCGCCGATGGCCATGAGCCGCTGTCCGTTCTTCTCGAGTTTAGGGAGGAGGGGGCCAACGAGTGCACCTCTCTTCCAATGTCTGCCGGTTACAACGATCTCTGGGGGGCTGTTTTCAGCTTTCGCTCGGAAGGGATGGGGAGTTTCCGGATCCTTGGATGGATCGATGAGGTGGCAACCTGGCAGGAGCGGTTGAAGAAAAAATATGAGGGGGGACAAAGAGAGGATCTGACCCTCGAGCTCCAGGAAGGATTGGAGATCGTTCGCCGCCATCTTGCCCGGGCCTCCGATCCCCTGACGGTCGAGACTCTCCGGAGTTGGGTCATTCTCTGGGCAGAGGACGGGCCGGATCTCGATGGCCGCGTGAAGCAGGCGCTGGACCCGTCGATGGGAGCCCTGGCGGCAAAATTCCCCGACCCCCGTTTTGTGACCGCAAGCGACTGGGCTTGGGTTCATGTCGAGAGGGAGCGCGCCCTCAGGGGGGCTTGGTACGAGTTCTTTCCCCGCAGCGCCTCGACGGTCCCAGGTGTTCCCGGCACGCTGAAGGATGCCCGGGAGCGGCTGTCGTCGATCGCTGCCATGGGCTTCGACGTCGTCTACCTTCCCCCGATCCATCCGATCGGCCGGGCATTCAGGAAGGGGCCGAACAATACGCGGGATCTCGACGGGACGGCCCCCGGTTCTCCCTGGGCGATCGGGGGCGAGGAGGGGGGGCATACCGCCATCCACCCCGATCTCGGAACGATGGAGGACTTTCTCGGGTTTGTCGATTCGGCCCGGACTCTTGGCCTCGAGGTGGCCATGGACCTGGCTTTTCAGTGCTCCCCCGACCACCCCTATGTCCGCTCGCATCCCGACTGGTTTCGCCATCGGGCCGATGGCTCGATCCACTACGCCGAGAATCCTCCCAAGAAATACCAGGACATCTACCCGTTCGACTTCCTGAGCGAAGACTGGCAAGGGCTGTGGCGGGAGCTTCTGTCGGTGGTTCTTTTCTGGCTCGAGAAGGGCGTGCGGATCTTTCGGGTGGACAATCCCCACACGAAGCCGTTTCCATTCTGGGAGTGGCTGCTCAGGGAGGTCCGGAAGGTCGATCCGGGCGTCGTTTTTCTGGCCGAAGCCTTTACCCGGCCCTCGGTCATGTACCATCTCGCCCATATCGGATTTTCCCAGTCTTATACCTACTTTACCTGGAAGAATACAAAGGCCGAGATCGAAGGGTATCTGACCGAACTGACGACCCCCCCGGTGAGGGAGTCCTTTCGTCCGAATCTCTGGCCCAATACCCCGGACATTCTCCATCGCTACCTTCAGACGGGAGGCCGCCCGGCCTTTCTTGTGCGCCTCATGCTGGCCGCAACGCTTTCCGCCAGCTACGGAATCTACGGCCCCGTCTACGAGTTGTGCGAAAATCGGCCGGCAGAGGAGGGGAGCGAGGAGTATCTGGATTCGGAGAAATACGAAATTCGCACCTTCCCGGTCGATCCCGAAAAATCGCTGGTCCCGGTCATCACCCGGCTCAATGCCCTCCGGAAGGAGTGCCCGGAGCTCGGATTTAACCACACCCTCGCATTTCATCCGGTGGACAACGATCAGATCCTGGCGTTTTCGAAAAGGGGAGAGGGCCCCGATGAGTGGGTCCTCGGTGTGGCCAATCTCGATCCGTTCAACCCTCAGACGGGCTCGGTTTTGTTTTCGCCGGGAGGGGAGTCTGACTTTGAGGTTCAGGACCTGATGGACGGCACCCGGCATCGATGCTCCTCCGGGCGCCTGCCTGTCCGGCTTGACCCGGGCGACCCCTCCCGCCTGCCCTTTCATCTCTTCCGGAGGCTCCGATGAACGGGGGGACTGAGGTTCCGGCCCTTGTCTTAGCCGGAGACTGGGAATCCTTCCCGGAGTGGGCCTCGGAAAGCGGGGTCTTCGGCGTTCTCTCGCGCTACCTGCCAGACTGCCGGTGGTTCGGGGCCCGATCCCGGGAGATCGGAAATCTGGCTCTGGAGTCCTTTGTCAGGATCGGAGAGGGAGCGGAGGATCCAGTCTTTCTCTGCATTCTTCAGGTCGATTTTGCCACGGGGTCCCCCGAGCGCTACCTCCTCCCCCTCGCCCGCGCACCGGTGGGGCAGGTAGCTCCGAAAGGGCGGATCGCCCTCCTTCGGAAGGCCGCCCAGGAGGAGTCCTGGGATCTTGTGGACGGCTTCTATCTTCCGGAAACCGGACGCAGGCTCCTCGGCCTGTTTTTTCGCGACCGGGACGGGCAAGACCCGGTGACGCGTGTCGAGACATCGAAGATGGAGTCGCTCCGGGCTCTGTGGCTCCCCGAGACGCTCCCGGTCCTCTTTCGGGGCGAGCAGAGCAATACCTCGCTTTTTTTTGGCAAGCGCCTCATGCTCAAGTGTTTTCGGCATCTTGAAGTCGGCATCAATACAGATCTCGAGGTGGGGGCCTTTCTGGCCGATGCCAATCCTCCGGCCCCCATTCCCCCGACGGGCGGCGCCCTGCTTTCAAGGACGCCCGAAGGCAAGCCCCTCACGCTGGTTCTCCTCCAGGGATTTGTCGAGAACCGGGGAGACGGATGGTCCTGGATGAAGGAGCGCCTGGAGAGAATCCTTCCCGGAAACGATGAGCCCGATGGTCAAAACCTCAAGACGGAGGTGGACCGGATGGTGAGCCGTCTTGCCCTGCGGACGGCCGAGCTTCACCAATCCCTGTCCCGGGATCCCCGACATCCCGACTTTGCCCCGAAAGCGATGGGGCCCGAAGATCTTGACCTTCTGCTGCGCTCCCTCCTGAAGGCTCTCGACCGGGTGGTGCATCTTTTGGGAGAGCGGGTGGGGCAGCTCCCGGACAAGGTGGCGGCCAGGGTTGGCTTGCTCCTCTCCGGGGCCAAAACGATCGAAAATCTCCTCCGGAGATGCCGGGACCGGGTTTCGGGGGGAAGTCTGATCCGTTGTCATGGGGACTTCCATCTCGGCCAGCTCCTTGTGACGCCCGAGGAGGAGATCGTCTTTCTCGACTTCGAAGGGGAGCCGGCGCTTCCCCTCGAGGAACGGCGATTGAGGAGCTCTCCGTTTCGGGATGTGGCGGGCATGCTCCGCTCCTTCCACTACCTGTCGATGTCGCTCGTGGGAAAGGACGGGAGCCGGACGGGAGAAGAGTGGGGGGAGAAGTGGTTTCGCGAGCAGTCGGCCCGGTATCTTTCCGGCTATCTGGCGGCGATGGAGAAGGGGCCTCCCCTTCTTCCCGGAAGGGAGGGCAGGGACGGACTCCTGCTACTCTATCTTGCCGGTAAAACGCTTTACGAGATCGAATACGAGATCAACAACCGGCCCGAATGGCTGCCGATTCCCCTGACGGGACTGGAACTCTTTCTGGGTCCGGAGATCCTCTCCCGAAAATGACCCAGGTCCCGGCGCCCCTTAGCGAGGTTTTCGAACCGGGGAGCAGGGAGGGAAGGGTGGGGAAAAGGGGCAATCGCTCTTTCTCGCTCGGACTCATGATCACACATTCGGACCGGACTGTGTCGGCTGCGGCCCGGGAGGAAGGAGATCCTCCGCCTCTTCTGACTTTTCATGGAGAGTCTCCGGGGCCCTCCCCGACTTCGGGTTTTTTCGGAGCGGGCTTTCGACGAGGGAGAAGAGGACCACCGATCGTCCTTCCGCCTCGAAGGCCCGGCCTCCCCTGAAAAGGCCCCTGGAAAAGGAATAGGTCTCCGGCAAGGGGCCTGCCGTGTTCAGCATCAAAGACCACGTGGCCCCCTTTTTGTGAGCGGGAAGATTGAAGGAGACCGGCTCGAAGTGGGCATTGAACAGGATCAGGAGCGTCTTGCCGACAATACCGTTTCCCTGGGCGTCCCGCTCGCTTATGGTGTCTCCCGAAAGGCGTACTCCCAGAGAACGGACAAAGTCGGAGTTCCATTCGTCGTCTGTCATTTCGCGGCCGCTGGGGGAAAACCATGAGATGTCCTTGATCTCCGAACCCCGAATGCTGCGGCCATTGAAGAAGTTTCTCCTCTTGAGCACCGGAGAGGCCTTCCGAATCCCGATCAGGACTCTGACAAAGTCCAGAAGGGATTGCTGGTCCGGGCTAAAGTTCCAGTCGTACCAGGTGATCTCGTTGTCCTGACAATAGGCGTTGTTGTTCCCTTTCTGGGTCCGGCCGAACTCGTCTCCCCCGGAGATCATCGGAACCCCCTGGGAAAGGAGGAGTGTCGTCAGGAAGTTTCTCATCTGCCGGAACCTGATCGTCCGCACCTTAAGGTCGTCGGTGGGCCCCTCCGCCCCGCAGTTCCAGCTGATATTGTCGTCGGTCCCGTCCCGGTTTTCCTCCTGGTTGGCCTCGTTGTGCTTTTCGTTGTAGCTCACCAGATCGTTTAGGGTAAATCCGTCATGGGCCGTGATGAAATTGATGCTGGCGTGAGGCCGCCTTCCTTCGTCGGCGTAAAGATCGCTGCTTCCGGAGAGACGCGTGGCGAGTTCGGCCACCTGTCGTCCTTCGCCCTTCCAGAATCTTCGGATACAATCCCGGTAGGGTCCGTTCCACTCCGTCCAGAGGGAGGGGAAGTTGCCGACCTGGTAGCCGCCGGCTCCGACATCCCAGGGCTCGGCGATCAGCTTGACCTGGGAGATCACAGGGTCCTGCTGGATCACATCGAAGAACGCACTGAGCTTGTCGACCTCGTGCAGCTCCCGGGCCAAGGCACTGGCCAGATCGAAACGGAAGCCGTCCACATGCATCTCAAGGACCCAGTACCTGAGGCTGTCCATGATCAGCTGAAGCACCTGGGGGTGTCGCATGTTCAGGGTGTTCCCGCATCCGGTGTAGTCCATGTAGTGCCGGGGGCTGTCTCCCACAAGGCGATAGTAGACGGCGTTGTCGATTCCGCGCATGGAGAAGGTGGGCCCCAGATGGTTTCCTTCGCAGGTATGGTTGTAGACGACATCCAAGATGACCTCGATTCCGGCGTCGTGCAGGGAGCGGACCATCATCTTGAACTCGTTTTCCGGGGACATGCTTGCCGAGGCATAGCGGTTGTCCGGGGAGAAATAGGAAAGAGTGTTGTACCCCCAGTAGTTCGTCAGATTCTTCTGCACGAGTGCGTGTTCGCTTGAGAACTGGTGAATGGGCTGAAGCTCGACGGCGGTGATGCCGAGGGCAAGGAGGTAGTCGATGACAGGCTCGCTCGCCAGACCCGCATAGGTGCCCCGGAGCTCCTTTGGAATGTCGGGGTGATTGGCGGTCAATCCGTGGACATGGGTCTCATAGATGATGGTCTCCGACCAGGGGGTTCGGGGGGGGCGGTCCCCGGCCCAGAAGTAGGACGGGTCGATGACCGATCCCAGGGGAGCGAATGCGGCGTTGTCCCTCGTATCCATCACGAGGTCCTCCTCCGGCTGGCCAAGCGCATAGGAGAACATGGCATCGTCCCACTGAACGCGCCGGGCGATTCCCTTGGCGTAGGGGTCGAGGAGGACCTTGTGGGGATTGAAGCGATGGCCCGCCATCGGGTCGTAGCGCCCGTGGACGCGATATCCGTACAGCCATCCCGGCCGGGCCTCCGGAAGGTAGGCGTGCCAGATAAGGTTCGTCCGGTCGGTCAAAGGGATGCGGGCAAACTCCTCCTTGTCCTGGGGCGACGAGAAGAGGCAGAGTTCGACGGCTTCGGCATTCTCCGAAAACAGCGAAAAGTTGACCCCTTTCCCGTCCCAGGAGGCTCCGAGCGGGTAGGGTGCGCCAGGTGTCGTCTTCATGGGACCGTCCTTTCTGAGGTATGATCGGTTCCGTTCCTCGCCTTCGGCCGGGACGCTCACTCTCCCGCGAAAGGAGGCCGCACTACTTCCAGTACAGTTTGGCGATCAGGATCGTCGAGATCAGGACGAGATTGAGTGCGTTGAAGATGATGATCGGAGGAGCCTGGATCTGGAATCCGTAATAGATCCAGATCGACACTCCGGCCGCCGACATGGCATACATGCTCAGGGATATGTTTTCGGTCTCCCGGCTCCTGAGGATCTGGAAGACCTGCGGGACGAAGGCCGATGTCGTCAGCACTCCGGCCAGGAGTCCGACCCAGTGGTCAATGTGCAGGGAAAGGTGCATCGGAGGCTCCTGTGATGGGAAGGGGCGCGTCACCGCTCTGCCCTCTTTGGGAAATGGTTGCTCCAGGATTCCCTGGGCGACCATAGAGATGACGGGAGTCGCCGTCCCTCGGCATGGATGGTAAAGCAATTTTGGGACCAAAGAAGAATAACCCTTTGCCCCTCCCGGAGGCCATGGGTTCCAGTGGGTAACAGGTGGGACGTCGGTTTGAGCGGATCCCCCTGACTCAACCCCGTTTGCCTCGGGGTTCAGCCCGGAGCCTCCCGCTCCAGAAGCTCCCTGAAGGCTGGGGGGGCTGCGGGGGAGGTCTTCCGGGCGGCACGGATGCGCCGTCTTCCCGCCTCTTCTTCGGGAAGGAGCAACCGGAGCCAAAAGTATCCGTAGGGGCTGATCGTGAAGTGAAAGTGGGCCCGCAGGATCCGGGGGAAGCGTTTTCCGCTGAAAAGCTCGACAGGAACATATCCCCGGAATCTCGACAGGTCGAGGACGACCGATTCGGTCCGGTCGGAGAGGTTGTTCAGGACCAGGACCACATCCTCTTCGCTTTCTCTCAGGTAGGCGAACACATGCGTATTTTTCGGGGTGAGGAGTTTCATCTTGCCCCGGCCGAACAGGCGGGAGGACTGGCGTATTTGGATCATCTGCCGGAGGACATTCAGCGGGCTTGTCGGAAAGTCGATCTGGTTCTCGACGTTTACCACCTGATATCCGTACAGGGCATTCTGGATCGGCGGAGTAAAAAGATCCGACGGGTTGGCCCTTGAGAAGCCTCCGTTTCGGTCGAACGACCATTGCATCGGGGTTCTGACTCCGTTCCGGTCCCCGAGGTGGACATTGTCCCCCATGCCGATCTCGTCGCCGTAGTAAAGGATGGGAGTTCCGGGAAAGGTCAGGAGAAGGCTGTACATCAGGTCGACCTTTCTCCGGTCGTTCTGCATGAGCGGCGCGAGTCTGCGCCGGATCCCGATGTTTAGGCGCATCCGCGGATCCTGGGCATAGATCGTCCAGAGATAGTCCCGTTCCAGGTCGCTGACCATTTCCAGCGTCAGCTCGTCGTGGTTTCGGAGAAAGATCGCCCACTGGCACGAATCGGGAATCGGCGGGGTCTTCTCGAGAATATCGACGATGGATCTTCTGTCCCCCTGGGCGATGGCAATGAAGAGTCGGGGCATGAGGGGAAAGTGGTAGGCCATGTGGAACTCGTCCCCGTTTCCGAAATAGGGCAGGACATCCTGCGGGGTCTGGTTCGCTTCGGCCAGCAGCATTCTTCCCGGGAACTCGAGGTCGACCTCGGCACGGAGCCGTTTCATGAAGAGGTGTGTCTCGGGGAGGTTTTCGCAGTTCGTCCCCTCGCGCTCGTAAAGGTAGGGAACCGCATCGCACCGGAGTCCGTCCACACCCAGCCGGAACCAGAACTTGACGACCTTCAGGAGCTCTTCCTGAACTTGCGGGTTCTCGAAGTTCAGGTCGGGCTGATGGTGGAAGAACCGGTGCCAGTAGAACTGGCGGGTCTTCGGCTCCCAGGTCCAGTTCGACTTTTCCGTGTCGTTGAAGATGACCCGGGTGTCCTTGTAGCGGTCCGGGGTATCGCTCCAGACGTAGTAGTCTCGGAAGGGAGAGTCGCGGGAGGAGCGGGCGGAGACAAACCATGGATGGGTGTTCGATGTGTGGTTGAGCACGAGTTCGGTGATGACCCGCATCCCTCTCTTGTGCGTCTCTTCCAGAAAGTGCAGGAAGTCGTCCATCGTCCCGTAGGAAGGGTAGATGTTGTAGTAGTCCCGGATATCGTAGCCGTCGTCCTTCAGGGGAGAGTCGGTGAAGGGAAGAAGCCAGAGGGCCGTGACCCCGAGGTTCTTCAGGTAGTCGAGCTTTCCGGTCAGCCCCGGAAAGTCTCCGATCCCGTCGCCGTTCGAGTCGCGGAAGGACTTGATCGGGATCTCGTAGATGATGATGTCTTTGTACCAGTCGGAGCTGATTTCCTCGCGGGGCAACGTTTGCTCCCTTTCTGCGATTTGTTTTTCTACGGTGAGATCTGGAGAAGCTTGAACCAGATGAAGGAGTACGGGGTCATTGTGACAAGGTAGGGATATTTTTTAATTCTGGGAAAGAGGACCTCTCCGAAGAGTTCCTGCGGGACGAATCCGGCAAAGTTCGAAAGGTGGAGGTTGCCGCAGACCGAGTCTTTCGAAAGGTTGTGCACCAGGAGGCACACCTCTCCGGCCGAGCGCCTTGTGAAGGCGAAGACGGAGGGGTGTTCGGTCTCCACGAGGCCGAACTCTCCCCGGCTGGCGAGGGCGCCCTGCCTGTTCCTGACCTCGATCATCCGGCGGAGGTGCCAGAGGTGGGAGTCGGAAAAGCGTTCCTGGCTCTCGACGTTGACCATCGTGTAGCTGTAGAGAGGGTCGTCGATCACGGGGTTGTAGAGCTCTTCCGGATCGACCTTCGAAAATCCGGCATTCCGGTCGGAGGACCACTGCATCGGGGTCCGGATCGGGTTGCGGCCCAGCAGGTGGGGATGGTCTCCCATTCCGATTTCGTCGCCGTAGTAGAGGACCGGGATGCCCGGAGAGGTCAAAAACAGGCTGACCGCAAGCTGGATGCGCCGTCGTCCGTTCTCCATCACCCGGGCAATCCGGGAGAGAATGGGACGCTCCTCCGGAAGGGTCGGCTCAAGGGGGAAGACCGCCTCCCCCCCGTCCTCGAGGAACTTTTCAAAGGTCTCTTCGGAGCGCTCGCGAAGATCCAGGGTCCTGCGGATCGGCGGGTCTTCCATTTCGTTGCGCTCCCGGTCGCCGGCCATCAAGATCTGATCGAGGGCCTCCTTGTTTTCGCTTCGGATGGCGTTGACGACGGAGGGAAAGAAGCTGTTGAAATGGAAGTAGAGTCGGGGATCCTGGGCAAGCCGTCCCCGGGGGGGGATTCCGGATTCGAGGAGAAAGACCTTGTCCGGAAAGGAGGACCTGAGAGGGTCGAGGATCGGCTGGAACTGCCGGAAGGGGTCGGTGATCAGTTCGATCTCATTCTTCTTGATCCGGTGCAGCCGCCCCGATCCGGAGAGCCGGAAGCCGTCGACATCCAGCGTGAGCCAGTGGACGAAGACTCGCCGGATCTCTTCCTGGATTTCCGGATCTCCAAAGTTCAGGGCCGGTTCGTCCTTGTGGTCCTGATACCAGTAATATTGTCCTGTTTCCTCGTCCTGCGCCCAGTTTGCCATTTCGGGGATGTTCTGGCTCGGAGAGGTGGAAAATGTGAGTCGGTCGGACCAGAAATAGCTTTTCCTGAGGTGTCGGGAGCTTCGGTCTTTCGACTCGAGAAACCAGACATGCCGGTCGCTCGTGGCGTTGACCGGAAGGGAGAGGATGACCTTGAGCCCAAGGATGTGGGCATTTTCGATCACCATCAAAAGGTCGGACAGCGTGCCGATCCGGGGGTCGGTCCGCATCCAGTCGGTGAGGGGATGCCGGGCATTTCCGGGGAAGGACTGGAAGGGGCAGTTCAGAATGATTCCCTTGACTCCCAGGCGGGCAATATACTCCATCTTTTCCGAAATTCCCCGGAAATCCCCTACCCCGTCGCCCGAGTGGTCGAAAAAGCTCCGGATATAGATCTCGTAGAGGACCCCTTGCCCGACCCATAGAGCGCCTGCGTTCACTGCCTGTTCTCCTCTGTTGTGTCGGGGGAAGGCTCCCGGAGCAGAACGGAAAATGGCGCCCCGCTCATGGTCTGTTCCAGGGAAAGGGAGGGGGCCTTCCCGGAGGATCCCGCCCTGACGGCCTTTCGGGTGAACAATTGTCGCCACCCGGCCGTCTGCGAATCCGCGGAAAGGGGAATCTCCCCCCCCCGGAAAAGTTCGGAAAGGGCCAAAAGGGAGTCTTTCTCGAGCCGGCCGCTGGCCCGAACCGAGACGACGACGAGAATCTCCGTTTCCAAGTGGCGTCGGAAAAAGCCCAGCATGTGATTCTTTTTTTCCCATTCCGGAGGGAGGGGGCGGTAGTCTCCTTCGAGGAAAAGGGCCGGGTGGCGTTTCCTGAGGCGAAGGACGGCCTGTGTCAGGAAGAGCTTGATCTGTCCGTCCTGCCAGTCGGTCAGGAGTGCGCGGAAGGTCCCGGCGGGATCCTTGGCCCAGGCAGACTGAATGTGGCCAAGAAGGGAAGTCCGTTTTGCGTAGTCCACCGGCCGGCGATTGTCCGGGTCGACCAGGGAGAGGTCCCAGAGCTCGGATCCCTGATAGAAGTCGCAGATTCCGGGGGAGGTCATCTTCAGGAGGAGCTGGCAGAGGCTCGCGCAGGCGCCTTCCTGGGCCACCTTCCTCTGGAAGTCGAGAAAGCTCGCGAGAAAGGGACTCTTCCGGTTTGCGCGACAGACCTCTTTTGCGAACCGGCAGACGGCCGCCTCGTAGCCGGTGTCGGGAGAGATCCAGTTGGTGTTCCGTTTCGACTCCCGGACCACCTTGACGAGATAGTCCGACAGCCTTGTCTTGAATTGCGGAAGCTCTTCCGGTTCCAGCGGCCAGGCTCCGGCCATCGTCTGGTAGAGAAAGAGCTCGAGCGATGGATCCGGAATGTCGGCCATGCCCTCCGGGCGAACCCGTGCTTTCCGGTTCCAGCGTCTCCATTTTTCTACGTGCTCCATCCATTCTTCGGCATGTTCGGAAAGGATCTGGATCCTGGCCCGTACATCCTCGCTTCTTTTGGTGTCGTGGGTGGAGGTGGCCGAGAGCGTCAAGGGGAATCTGTCCAGGCGGTCCCGGTTGAAAGCGTGGAAATCGCCAGTGTCGATGGAGGCAAGTGAAGGGTCTCCCCCGACCTCGTTGGCGGAGATCAGGGGGGAGTAAAGATAGAAGGCGGTATCTTCGACTCCCTTTGCCATGACGGGGCCGGTGAACTGTTGCCACTTTTCGACGAAATGTAACCAGCGCCCCTTTTTTTCCTCTGTCGCATCTGCCGGAAACGACAGGGTCAAAACCCGCTCCAGAAAACGGAAGAGTCCCTTCTTTCGGCTCATATGCCGCCTTCGGGCGCGATTCAGGGCCAGGAGTATCTCTTTCCGGTCCGCCTCGCGGATGGTTCTCTCCTGTACATAGGTCCGGTAGACGGCGAGGCAGGCGGTGACCTCGACAAGTCCGGACTGGAGCTCCCGGAGCCCGAACTCCCGGACTTCCCGATCTTCCTGGGCCATCCACTCGAGTCGAAGGGCGAGCCGGCGGAGCTCTCCCCCCAGAAGGGTTTCGCAGATGTATTTTTTCTGGTGGTAGACGATATCGGAGAAGACGGCCCCCGGATCGATCGCCTCCGCGTACCACCGGCGAAGTCTCTCCACTCCCCCGGGATCTCCGAACAGCCTTGTGAGACGGTTCGCAAATTCGTAGCCTGTCGTTCCCATGGTCGGCCATTCGGGAGGGAGCGACTCGTGCTCCGCAAGGATCTTCTCGACCCATATCAGCGGAGGGGGGCCGGCCAACGCCTCCTTGAGCGCCCCGGCCAGTCGCACAAGATAGGCGGCCGGATCCTGCAGGCCGTCGACATGGTCCACCCGGACGCCGACGATCCATCCTTTTCTTGCCCAGTCCCTGACCAGCCGGTGGAACATTTCAAAGACCCTCTCGTCCTCAGCCCTGACCCCCACGAGGTCCGCGACGTCGAAGAAGCGCCGGTAGTTCAGTGTGCGTGTGACGGTCTTCCAGTGGGAGAGCCAGTAGACCTGGCGGTTCAGGAGGGAATCCATCCGGTCGAAGGAGGATGGGAGGCCCCGAATGCCGTTGTATTCCACCAGGGTTCGCTCGAGCGCCTCCCGGAAGACGGGACTTGTCCGATAAAGCCGCTGGAAGAGAGTCTTGAGGGCCTTCCCCGATCGGGCCCGGAGGCGTTTTCCGTTTTCGTCCGGGACCGATGGAGGGGGGATTCTGCCGACCTCCTTGAGGAGGTCGGAGAGGCCTTCCTGGGCGATCAGCGTCTCCTCCTGTGCATTTCGGGGAAGATGGGAGCGGATTTCAAGAAGAACCGGCAAAAGGGAGGCAGGTTCGACCGGGAGGGAGTTTGTAAAGTAGCGAACGGCAAATCCGCTTTTTTCGTAGACGAGCGACAGTTCGCGATTTGTCAGGGACCTCTCGTAGGGCAAGCCGAGGATCGGAAGGCTGATTCGGTGTTCGAGGGCCCGTTGGGGGGGATACCAGTCCACATCAAAAACCATGGCGAACGGAGAAGATTCCCCGTTTTCCAGAAGGTCTCTCCACCAGGGGTTCTCGAAATGGGCCGCCATGTGGTTCGGTACGATGTCCAGGACCAGGCCCATCTTCCGGGAGGCAAGTCCTGCGGCCAGGCGCTCCATATCGGCGGTGGTTCCGATCTCCGGATTTAAGCGGGTGGGGTCGGTCACATCGTAGCCGTGCATGCTCCCCGTGCGCGAGGAGAAGAGGGGAGAGGCGTAGAGGGTCGTAATGCCAAGCTTCTCCAGATAGGGGAGAAGGTGGGTCGCCTGGGACAGCCGAAAATCCTTGTGAAAGCCTATGCGATAGGTCGACAGGGGGAGCCTGTCCCGATCCTCCGTCCGGGGGGGGATCATGGCGACTCTTCGAGAAAGACGAGGGTATGGAATCCCTCGAGAGTCAAAGCGGACGGGAGAGGGGCTTCGGTCGAAAGAAGTGCGGGGATCCGGCTTCCCGTTCCTCCCCATTGCGGGTCTTTCGAGTCGAGAAGGGTCCGGGCCAGCCCCTTCCAGGGGTGTCCCCCGTTTTGAAAAATGTCGGAAGGGAGGGGCTGGGGATTGGAGGTGAGATTCCAAAGACACAGGACCCTCTCGGCGCGAGGCGCGGGGGAGGATCGGGAAAAGCCGGCGTCCCCGCGGAAGGAGGCCACGACGCCGGAAACGGGACAGAAGGCCCGGTGCGAGACCGATCCTATCGGAAGATCGAGGGTGAAGGCCGGGTGGGACTTCCGGAGCTCGATCAGTTGACGGGTGAAGGCGCGAAGGGCCCGTTGGGGGGCAGTGAGCTCCCTGTCGTCGTATGAAAGACGGGAGCGCTCGAAGGAGGAGGGATCCTGCGGGTCGGGGATCTCCTGCGTCCAGACGAAGGAGGCAAATTCGCGGGCCCGTCCTTCCCGGACCGCGAGGATCAGCTCCGGGTCCCCGTGGCTCGTAAAGTACAGAAACGGGCGGCTTTCTCCGTATTCCTCCCCCATGAAGAGGAGGGGGAGTGCCGGAGAGAGGATCACGAGAGAGGCGACGACGCGAAGGGCGTCGGGGGAGAGGCTTGAGGCGAGGCGGTCTCCGTACGCGCGATTGCCGATCTGGTCGTGGTTCTGGGCGAAGAAAACGAAGGAAGAGGCCGGAAGATCCTTTGATCGTGAGCCGCGCCGATGGTTGAATGAGGGGGAGTACTGGCCCTGGTAGACGAATCCTTCCCCTATGGCGCGGGCCAGGTCTTCCGCGCCGGAGAAGTCGGAGTAGTAGCCGTCATGTTCCCCCGTGAAGGCCACATGAAGGGCATGGTGGAAGTCGTCGCTCCACTGGGCGTCGAAGCCTGCCCCCTCCCTCTCCCGGGGGAGGACTGTCCTTCGGTCGTTGAGGTTGGATTCGGCCACGAGATGGAGGGGGCGCCCTCTCCGGGAAGCAATGTTTCGGGCCAAAACCGAGGCATCGGAGAGAAAGGAGTGGGCCGACTGGTCCCTGATGGCGTGGATGGCATCGAAACGAAATCCGTCCACGTCGAAAACATTCGCGAAGTATCGGAGGTTCTCCAGGAAAAAATGACGGACATGGTCGCTTCCGGCTTCGTCGAAGTTGATGGCCTCTCCCCAGGGGGTCTTCGTCATCTTTGAAAAGTAGGGGCCGAAGGAGGCGATGTAGTTTCCCTCCGGCCCCATATGGTTGTAGACCACATCGAGAAAGAGGGAGAGTCCCCGCTCGTGGCAGGCGCGGACCAGTCGAAGAAGGCCATCGGGTCCGCCGTAGGAATGATGGACGGCAAAGGGGAAGGTCCCGTCGTATCCCCAGTTGCGCTCTCCGGGAAACTGGGCGACGGGCATGAGTTCCACCGCTGTGACTCCTAGTTGGGCAAGGGAGTCGAGGCGGGAATGAACTCCGTCGAAGGTGGACTCGGGGGAGAATGTTCCGACGTGAAGCTCATAGAAGATAAGCCTGGAAAGGGCATGGCCTTGAAAAGGGCCCGCTGCCTTCCCGCTTTCGCGCCTGTGTTTGGCAAAGACGCGAGACGGCCCATGCACGCCCTCCGGCTGATGCCGGGAGGCCGGATCGGGGAGGGAGAGCGTTCCGTCGAGGCGGAACTTGTACAGATCCCCCGGTCGGGAGCTCTCGAGAAGGAGGCTCCAGTAGCCGGAAGGCTCCGGCATCATCGGGTATAGTCCCTGCCGCGGCCGGCAAACCTCAATCTCCATCGAGGTGGCATCGGGTGCCCAGACCCTGAAGAGAACCCCCTCATCCTGCGGTTCGGCTCCAATGGGACCATGGTCCACTGGCCCTTCGATCCGGCTTGAGTCTTTCCTGAAATCCGCGATACGGACTTCGTCTTCCCTTGTTTTCATGGCAGCCCTTGTAGGGAGGATTTGTCGAGAAATCGGATCCGTGGTTTTCGGCCGTCCCGACCTCTTTCGGGGCGGCTCCGGCCGGGTTTATGGGGTCAGGCAATCTGGCTGCACGCCATTTGTCAGACGCAGGCAGGCATTCTTCAACGTCGTTAAGGTTTCGTGCGCCTGGGAGAGCTGTTTTGTCCATGCTGATTGCGCAGTTGCCCCGCCAAGCGAGCTCCTGCCTTTTGACCCTTGAGCGGTGGGCTCCGAGGTCGATCCCACGGAGCCGCGCAACGCAGGGAAAATCATCCGGACTCTGGCGGCCTGGCCTGGATGAATACCGCAAGAGAGGATCTCAAAGGTCTTCAATTTGGCCGCCCCTTGAGAAGTCTTTCGGCGAACGGGCTTCGGCAGATCTTCCGTGGCAGACGAGCAGCATCTTTTTATGGGCTTGTGGCGACGAATTGTCTGCCAAAAAGGTTGACGGGGCATTTTCAGGTCAACACAACGCTTTTTCAGGCCGGAAATTGAGAAGGGAAAGTCCCGGGCCAATCGCGATTCGAGTCTCTGCCACAAGAGGGCCTTGGGGTGGATCCAGGACGCGTGACCCCATCGCTCCCTCCCGAGGTCGACCCGTCGCCATTCAAGGGACGTCCCCAGCTCGGGGCTTATTATCGGGAATCGATGCTCCATGCCAGCCGTCTCCGGGCTCCGGCTCCTCGAATCCATTGACCTCCCCCTCTCTGACAGTAACCCCGTTCCGGGGCAAATGGCAAATTTCATCCGGCCGACCGCACCTTGAAAATGGGTTGGCGATTGCCATGCCCGCGGTGACACCAATTCGGGGGATTTTCCAGGCAAAACGCTAAAGACCTTTTCCGAATCGTCCGCTCAGTCCGTCCCTTGCGGCCCTGACGAGAAGACCGATCGCGGGTCTTTTCACCTTGCGGCTCATCAGGATGTTTGAGAAATAATCGAAAAACTTCACGACCAGAAACAGGGACCGGAGGATGCGGTGCCTTCCGACGGAGCGGTTGAGGTAGCTGTGCCGGAGAAAGCTGTTGCGCATGCCGTAGTAAAGACTTCGGTCCGAAATGGGCGGGGCCGACGACCGGGCCTTCTTGAGCATGAGGGGGTCTCGGGTATAGAGGACCTTTGTATGATGGTGGGCCAGAAATCCGTAGACGGAATCGTCGAACCCGATAAAGAAGCGCTTGTCCGGAAAACCGATCTTTTCGACGATCGACCGGTGGATCAGCATTCCCTCGAAGCATCCGGTATTGGTTTCACAATAAGCCTGCCCCCTTTTGAACGAGACATCCTGGAGATAGATTCTCCGGCCCGTCTTCGGACTGATATACCCTTCCCACTCGAATCGCACTCCATCCTCGAACTGCTTGCTGGGATGGATGCACAGGGAGAGTCCGCAAAACGAAAGGAGCGACGAAAGGCAGGAAGGAGTCGGCTCGACGTCGTCGTCCATCAGCCATAGCCAGTCATATCCGGACTCGAAGGCCGTCTTTACTCCTTCATGAAATCCCCCCGCACCTCCGGTGTTTTCCGGAAGACGCCTGTAGATCAAGGGAATCTCGGGATGACCGGGAAGGCTTCCCCGCAGATCCCGGAGGCGGGATTTGTCCAAGGGCGCGCGTTCTTGAATGATCCCTCTCTCATAAAGAAGCTCGGGTGTGCCGTCGGAGGAGGCGTTGTCGATGACAAAGGTGGCGTTAAGAGGGTGCGTTTGCCGGCCAAGCCCCTCCAGACACTCCCCAAGAAGCTCTCTCCGGTTATAGGTGACGACAATGGCCGCCACGCTCCCAAGGGATGGGGGGGGGAGTTCGCCCTGGGGGGGTGAGGAGAGGGTCAATGGCCCGGGATCGGGCGGGGAGTGCCGCAGGGAGCCCCCGAATCTCCCCCCTGAAGAGGTCACGACGCACTCTTGTTTAGGCATTTCCTGATCCCTGCCACAGAGGACAGAGCGGCTCCCACGACCTGATCCATGTTGTAGTACCGGTATTGGGCGAGCCGGCCGACGAAGGTTACATTCTTCTCGCTGTCGGCAAGGGCCTGGTATTTTTTGTAAAGGATCTCGTTTTCCGGGCGGGGGATAGGGTAGTAGGGGTCCCCTTCCGCCTTCGGATATTCGCGGACGATCGAACTCCCGCAGTGGCTCTCTCCCGTCAGATGCCGAAATTCCGTAATGCGGGTGTAGTCGTGCTCGTTCGGATAGTTGACCGTTCCCACGCTCTGAAACTCCCGACACTCCGGAAGATGCTGGTGCTCGAATGAAAGGCTCCGGTAAGGCAGCTTTCCGTAGCAGTTATCGAAGTATTCGTCAAGCGGCCCGGTGTAGACGACATGTCTTGCGCGGTTTCTCTCGGGAATCTCCCGGTAGTCCACGCCCAGCTCGACTTGGATCCCCGGGTGTTTGAGCATCTTCTGGAACAGGGCGGTATATCCGTGCTTCGGCATGGACTGAAAGGCATCGGTAAAGTATCGATCGTCGCGATTGGTTCTGACCGGTACGCGGGAGGCGACGCTGGCAAAAAGCTCCGATGGGTCGAGTCCCCACTGTTTCCGTGTATACCCTTTGTAAAATTTTTCGTAGAGGTCACGGCCGACGGCATTGACGATGACATCCTCGCTTGTCAGGACCGGATTCCGAGGCTCCCGGACCGACTCAAAAAAGGCGACAAGCCCCGCCTCGTCGAGTGCCAGTCCATAGAGCCGGTTGACCGTGTCGAGATTGATCGGAATGGGGACCAGCTGACCGTCGACGCTGGCCAGGACCCGATGCTCGTAAGGACGCCATTCGGTGAAGCTGGACAGGTAGTGGGAGACCTGGTAGGAGTTCGTGTGGAAGATATGGGGACCGTAGCGATGGATCAAAACCCCGTGACCGTCGACCTCGTCAAAGGCATTGCCGGCAAGATGCGGTCTTCGGTCGATAATCAGGACGCTGTAACCGATCTCTGCCATCTGCTGTGCGATGACCGCTCCGGCAAATCCTGCGCCAACGACCAGAATGTCTTGCGTCATCGATCTTCTCCTTAAAAGATGTCCGGAATATTCGTTTTGAGGGATCCCCTGCGCGGTGGGGGGAATCTCCGGAACGAAAGCCTTGTCCAACGCCCCGTCCGCTCTCGCCGCTCCTCCCGGAAGGATCTTGGAAGTTCCCATGGCCGGGCTATTTCCCGGGAGAGGGGGAGGAAAGGGCGGCGATTTTTTGGGCCAGACGAATCCGGGCCCTGTGCCAGACCCTGGGGTCGTGGCTCCAGTCTCCCGCCTTCCACCAGAGGGGATTTCTCCAGTAGGGGATGTAGCCTCCATCGTCCAGGGCTTTGTGGACCAGGGCGTTGACGGTTCGGTCTGCCAGCTCCCCGCGGGAATTCTCTTTGAGTAGGACAAAGTATTTGTAGTCTTCGTAGCCCCTTCGCCACTGGGCCATCCGGATCGAAGGAATCGGCCCGTCAATGTCCGGATATCCGATAAAGTGCAGCTGGCGGCCGGGGTAGAAGACCACCCCGTCGCCGGAGCCCTGCTTGTGGTAGGGGTTAAACTCCTTGCTCGTGCCATGGTAGAAGTCGGAGACCCAGTAAAAGACCCCGTTGCTATGGTATTTCCAGGCGGCCCAGAACCACATCCGGAATCCGATGCCCGACGAGGAGAGGTCGCTTCCCCCGATGAAGGGGGGGCCTCCCTGATAGAACCAGCTCCGTTTGCCCGTCCGCTGCAGGCGGGCCATGCGGTCCGGAATGTAGAGCTCCGCTCCCGGAGCCCAGATGTCGACATCCTCCTTCATCGCGCTCTTGTGATGGCCCCTCTGGTGCTTGTCCCAGACCCACGGAACGTCGGTGAGCATGAAACGGATCTTGTGGTCGGAGCCTTCGTGGAGGGAGTGGGCCGATTGATGGATCAGCCTGTAGATGTCTCCGTAATACGGGAGCTTGTGCATGGGTTCGTCGAATGGATAGGCAAAGGTCTTGTCGATCTTCCATCCTTTGTCCTGCCAGTGCTGCACGATGATCTTCGCCAGCTCTCGGGTGGCGATGTCCGGGATCCCGTTCCATTCTCCGATCGGGCTCGGATGGGGTCCCTCGATCATGAACCCCCCCCACCATCCCACCCCCAAAGACTCGATCGGAATGGGAAGCGCGATCTCGTTCGGAGTCTGCCCCGTCAGCCGGCCCGAAAGGAGCGGCTCATAGATTCTGTCGTACTGACTCCAGTCGACCGACAGGGCCTTGCCGGTCTTCCAGTCCCAGGAAATTGCGGGACCGAAGTCCCCCGAAGGATTTGTGGCAAACCCATACTTGTGCGCCAAGGTGAAGTAGCGGTAGAGAATGGTCCGAAAGCTTTCTTCGTCTCCGATCCGTTCCCCGACCCAGAGCCGATGGATATAAAGCTCCATCCACCGGTCGAGGGGGACCCGTCGGGGGAGTGTGGCGGGAAGAACGTCAAAGGAGACCCTGACGTCTCTGAGAACGTGCCCGTTTTGTCGGATTTCCAGGAGGGCTTCATGCTTTCCGGGGGCACAGGACCTCGCAAAGTGGACATCGAGCCAGACGGGCTGGTTGATGTCGGGAGAGAGGGCGAATGCGGTAACCACACGGTGGTTCGAACGGTATGGATCCCGGAACGGGATCAGGGGATCGGGGGTGACGACTTCGCGCAAAGGGCCGTATTTGCTGCCCACATGAACATCGGTTTTCAGATAGTACTCGAGAAACCGGTGGATGCGGATGCAGCCGGAGCTCCGTAAATCCCCGGAGGGGACAAGTCTGACCATAAACCCCCCGGCGGATTGGGGGGAGCGGAGAACGACCTGAAAGGAGAGAGTTTCTCCCCTGAGCCCGAGCAGGACCAGGGGCCTTGTCGCACCGGCGGAGTGGATGCGGTTTCCCGGGGGATGAACCGCGGGAGAAATCCGGTCGGAAAAGGGGGAGATCCAGGTGAGAAGCGCTCCCGTCTTTTCGGCACGGCTGCCCGAGTAACCGGGAGAGTCGGAGAATCCTCCTTGCGAGGCGCCAGCCGTCTGGTCTTTTCTTATCAAGGATTTGATGGAGGAGAC
>JAJYYA010000014.1 GCA_021801345.1 Nitrospirota bacterium | reverse complement strand
CTTTGAGCCGGATCGTGAAGGGGGCCCTCTTGTGGACCACCGCCTTCCCGTTCCCGAGAAGCTCCCGTGCCCGGGCCGGGTGGCAGGGCATCAGGGGCTTCTTGCGTTTGTCGAGTACGAAAACCTGCATGCGACCTCCTGAAAAACTAACGTTTCACTGGCGCTTTCCGCCGTAACGCGCTTCATGCGAAGCGTCTCCCCTCGAAAATGGTGACCACCGGCTTTAGGGGATTCCTCCCCCTCATGCGGACCGTTTCGTCCTTGCCCTCGCGGTTGTCTGCATCCGCACGTTCCAGAGCCCGGAGCTGAGGAAGCACTCCGGGGTGGGTCTTCTTGCCTATGGTCAACGTAGCGGGTTGGATACCGCTCTTTCTGGTCAACCCGAGCTTGTCGAACCTCCTTTCAAGCTCCGCCGTTCACGGCGGGGCGGTTGACTTTTTATTTCCCACCTTGGGTGAAGGGGTTGACCTCATTGCCGCCAATGGGGCCACCCTGACAAGAATGTGTCCTGTCTTGAGGAGCCCTGTCCCCGAGAAAAGGAGGGAAACTCGATGAAAATCTTTCTGGGAGAGGAGGAAAAGCTGATGGTGGATAAGGGCATCCGGTCGAACAACCAGTGGGTGAGGGCCGACTCTCTCTTTCAGCACGGCAGGGGAGGGGGCCTCGGAAAATCCCGCCCACCCGTGGGGCAGGGATCCAGAGTCTCGACCGTCATCGGGCTTCATGAGGATCTGTCCGTTGCTGGACGCCAGAAGAATGTCCCGGAAGGGCGTTACGTGCAGTCTTCGCGCATCGATAATGAGCCCTGTGGGAGGAAGGCCGCGACGGCGCTTTTCAGAAGCTTTTCCAGAAGAGAGGGTGAGTCCGTCGAGGCCGATGGCTTTGTTTTGAGCTAAATGAAGGGGGATCGGGAGCTCCATGTGGATAACCACGATTCCTCCTCCGGCGGCAAGCGGCATGATCCGGACATGAAACCCTGTGGGTGAGAGCGCACGAGAAAGAATTTCCATGGCGAGGGGAGCTTTGGGCTTAAGTGCTTCGGAGGGAAGGTACTTAGACAGCGGAATCCTCTCCCGAAGGGGTAAGGCAAGGATCTGATCCTTCAGAAGAAGGGTCGCAAGAAGGATTCCTATGCTTCTCGAGCGCTTCATGGCGCCGTCTCGCAGAAAGGGAACGGAGACCCTCACAAGGATCAGTCCCCTTTCGAAGTCCGTGATTCGGATCGAATGGTCGGTAAACTTCTGGAGGATAACGGGGCGAGAGGGGGCCGGGTGGATCACCACTGGGATCCCCAGCTCAAGAAATTCTTTTGAGATTCTTCTGTTAAGCCGGTCGCCCTCAGTGCGGGCAGCGGCAGGTTCTTCGAAGACCCACCGGGCCGTCCGCCTGGCATCGGCCAGAGTTTCCTTTTGGTCTTTCTGATCCTTTGCTTGCTCGAGCGAGTTCCGAATCCTCTCGATCTGTTCCCTGTAATGGGAGTGCTCGGTGTCAAGGACCTCGTCAGCTTTTGCGGGGGCGGGGGAAGAAAATAGGGTGAGAAAACAAGACAGGAAGATCGATCCCCGGCTCAATGTCAAGGCGGTCAGACGGGCCCGAAGGGTAAGGAACGAGGGAGGGGAGGATCCCCCCCGACGAATATGCTGAGGGTCTCTTCCATCACTGGGGGCGGGAAGACCGCCTGACGCATTCTCGTTCCCGGAAAAAAGGGTGACTTTCAATTTCATCCTCTCGCCGCTATACTGGTGTGTGAGCTGGTAAGGCCGTCCATTCAACTTCCTTTTTTCCTGTCTCCCGGGGGCTCGGTTTTCTGGTTGCCCCCTCTGAAGCCTTCTCTTGTCATGCACATTTCTTGTCGGGGCGTAGCGCAGCTTGGTAGCGCACCTGCTTTGGGAGCAGGGGGTCGCAGGTTCAAATCCTGTCGCCCCGACCACATACTACTACAGGATCTTTCCTAATTGTGATTACAGGCATAAATTGGCCGGTTGGCCACTTTATGCCTGTTTTTTGCACCGGGCCAATCATTTTGTCGGCCTTCCTTCCGAATTGTATCAGAGCCGAATTTCTGTGCTCTTCACGATCACAAGTTGTTCCGGGGATCTTCCCAAGGGCCTGGTCCACCTTAGGACATCTTATTTCTGAGAAGCACTCACCACGTCTCACCTTATCTGCGATTGGGTCGACTCTCTGTTTTGACAGGGGGAGGCCATAAAGAATAGCGTCCATATCCTTAACACCTGTCACGCAATATTACCTTTTTTCGAAAGGGCATTTTTGGGGGAAGCCCCTTCTGTCAATGATTTTATTGTTTGGAGTGCTATTTGCAAAGGGGAAAGCGTACGTGGCAATGGGGGAACTTTGTGATTGCTTGTCGGAGATTGGGTGATTTCGATGGAAAAGCGGAGAAGCGATGACCTTCCAGCAGATTATTCATGACCGAAAACCAGGGGAAAGGTTCAGCTGCAAGCCCGAATACCGGGGATCATATACCTATCACTTCGATCCGGAAGGCCGGCTTTTAAGCGAAAACAATGCTCCTGCGGTCCTTTGGAAATCAGAGATGAGTTCAAACTCTTGGTACCTCATTTGTGTGCCTCCCAAGGAAGAGACGCTCGAGGAGAGGATCCAAAGATTTACCAGAGAAAACAACATTGCCTATGGAGGAAGGTTTGGCGAACTTCTGAGGATCTTGATCGACGGAGGATACTTGATGAGCGGAAAGCGTTAATCGAACGCCTCCGACTTCTCCTCGAACACCATCTTCAGGAGTGTCCCGCCAAATCCGTCGTGGTTGCCTTTCTGGATCTTTCTCTGCCTATTTTTCCAATCACTTCGATTTCTGTTAGCCCCTCCCCGGATTCATGGAGATGTTTTGGCGAGGGGAGCCTCCAAAAGAGAGATCCGGCAAAGAGGTCCCAAACTCAGGGAAGGGCAATGCCTTTTGGGCCTTTTGGTTTTTTCGGGGCGATCAGCTCGATCTCGTAGCCTTCGGGGGCATCGATGAAGGCAAAGAGGCTGTGAGCGGTCTCTGTGGGGCCATCGGTTACAGGGATCCCTAGTGCCAGAAGACGGCGAAGCGTCTCTTCCATATCGTCGACCTGAAAGGCGAGGTGGACGAGGTCGGGGGGGACAATGACCGGTCCCGACTCCGAAAACTCGGTGATCTCGATCTCCGCTTCTGTCCCGGGGAGGCTCATATAGACGATCTTCGACCCGCGTGGGGAGACGATGCGCCTCTTTTCGGAAAGGCCGAGGACGTCTCGGTAGAAGGCGACAGTGCGGTCGAGGTTCTCAACCCGCATACGGAGGTGGAGAAAGGTCGTCAGTGCCAAGGGGGATGCGTTAGGCATCAGTCCTCCAACGTCGAAAGGTCACCTTCGGGCAAGCCCATTTCGCGGGCCTTGAGGACCCGCCGCATGATCTTTCCACTCCGGGTCTTGGGAAGAGAGACTACGATATCGATTTCGTGAGGTTCGGCGATGGCTCCAAGCTCTGTCCGAACATGCTTTTTGATCTCATCGTGCCCTGGCGGGGTCTTTTCTGCGTGGGGGTGGAGGACGACGAAGACCTTGATGATCTCCCCCTTCAGCTCGTGAGGCTTGCCGATCGCTGCCGCTTCAGCAATATGGGGATGGGTGATCAGAGCGCTCTCGATCTCGGCGGTTCCGAGGCGGTGTCCGGCGACCTTGATCACGTCGTCGACACGACCCAGAAAGAAAAAATATCCGTCTTCGTCCCGCCGGGCCGAGTCCCCGGAGAAAAAGGCTCCGGGGATTTCCGTCCAGTACTTCCGATAGCGCTCCGGATCCCGGAAGACGGTTCGAAACATGGAAGGCCAGGGGGTTCGGATGACGACTGTACCGGTCTCACCCGGAGGGACCGTGCGGCACTTGGCGTCCACCACATCGATCTGTACCCCGGGGAAAGGGCGTCCTGCAGATCCAGGTTTTTCGGGGGTAGAGACGAAGGGAGTCACCATGATCATGCCGGTCTCGGTCTGCCACCAGGTGTCGATCAGGGGAAGATGGCCTCCCGTGACCCGGCGAAACCAGTGCCAAGCCTCGGGGTTCAAGGGTTCTCCTACCGACCCGAGGATCCTGAGGCACCTGATGTCGAACTTTTTGGGCCAGTCGTCTCCGAAGCGCATCAAAAGGCGTATCGTGGTCGGCGTTGAGTAGTAGATGGTGACGCGGTGGCGTTCGATCAGGGACCAGTGCCGTCCGGCATCGGGGTAGTCGGGCGTCCCTTCGGCGAGAAGAACGGTGGCCCGGTTAAGAAGAGGACCGTAGACGATATAGCTGTGGCCGGTGATCCATCCCGGGTCGGCCACGCAGAAGTAGACGTCGGAGTCCCGGAGATCAAAGATCTCGCGGGTCGTGGCAAAGGTGCCCAGCATGTATCCCAGGTGCATATGGACGATGCCTTTGGGCTTTCCTGTGGTTCCGGAAGTATAGAGGACAAAAAGGGGGTCGTCTGCCCCCATCGGCTCGGGATCTCCCGGATTTTCATGGCGGACAGAGTCCCGAAGCTCGGAAAAAAGGTGTTCTCCCGGGAGAAGTGTATGGGGAGAGTCCCCCTTGCGCTCGACAATGAGCAAGGAGGTGACAGCGGCCGCCCCTTCCCGGGCCTTTCTGGCTGTCTCCAAAAGAGGGATGGTCTTTCCCCGGCGATAGGCAACGTCGGCGGTGACAAGAACCCGGGGTTCGAAGTCTTCCAGGCGGCTCTTGAGTGCCGCCTGGGAAAATCCGGAGAAGACGACGGCGTGGATTGCGCCGAGACGGGCACAGGCCAGCATGGCGACAACCTGGGCCGGGGTCGGGGGAAGAAAGATCGCGACCCTGTCTCCCTTGCCTACTCCCAGCTTCTTGAGGACAAGGGAGAAGCGGATGGTCCTCTCGAGAAGTTCGGCGTATGTGATCGACTCCTCCTCGCCGCCGTCTCCGCTCCAGATGAGGGCTGTTTTTGTCCCGTACCCTTCGGCCACATGGCGGTCGAGGGCGTTGTGGGTGATGTTGCCCTGGGCGCCAACGAGCCATCGGCCCTCAAATGTGACCGGGTTCCAGTCGAGAAGCGTCTCGTGGCGCCTGGTAAATGAAAGAAGTCTCGCCCGTTCCTCCCAAAAGGAGTGCGGATCGGCGATCGACCGGGCGTAGAGCCCGTCGTAGTCGGGAACGCGACTACGGTGGACGGCGTCGGGCGAGGGAAGGAATATGTCGGAAGGATGCGGGGGGGACGTCTCTGCCATCGGAGCTCCTCGGAGATTGGCATGAAGGTGCTGGGCGGTCGTATGTCGAGGGAAGGGTGCCCCCTTCCTCTCGGGATTATATCCCAGGGGAAGGGGCAATAAAAGGCATTTTTCCGAGCGAGGGGACCGGGAGTGGGTGCTTTTTTAATGTGGATTAAGGCACAGTCGCTCTGATTAAGGCGAGGAGGTGCGATCTGAGCGGACCCTCGGAGGCGAGCGCCTCCGCCTTTTGAAAGTCCCGGCGGGCTTTTTTCGAACGTCCCAGACGCTCGTTCAAAAGTCCCATGTTGGCCAGAACGAGAGGATTGTCGGGGTGGCGAGCGAGCGCTTCGTGAAGAAAGATCGAG
>JAJYYA010000069.1 GCA_021801345.1 Nitrospirota bacterium | reverse complement strand
TATTTAGTTGTCAACGATCCCCGCTCCCTTCCGGCCGTTTTTCTCCCCGGATCCGAGCGAACCTTTTGATCCTACTCCAAAAGGCCTTCCCTGTCAACCCCCTCCTTTTCCCTCCCCTTTCAGGGCCAGGCTTCAGATTCGGCCGACAAGGGTTAATTTTATACGCTTCCCCTCAAAAAATGTCAACATGTTTTTTAAGATGGTGTGAAAAAAGAAAACTTGCACGACCGCCCCCCTCGGAGTTCGGAAAAAATGCAGGATTGCGACAGATCCCTAGATTTTCCGAAGGGCGATCGCGAACTTTGAAGGCCGATTCCCTTCCGATTTTGGACGATCGCTCCTTTTCACAGCGGCAAAGAGGGATTCTTCTGCCGAACCCACGGGCCCCGCCCTCGGCAGGCCAGGAGATAGACGGCCGGAAGCACAAGGAGGGTCATGGCCGTCGAGCTTACGAGACCTCCCACCACGACCGAGGCGAGGGGGCGCTGGATATTGGCTCCCGTCCCCGAAGAAAGAAGAAGAGGAACGATTCCGATCGCCCCGACGAGTGCCGTCATGAGAACCGGCCGTATCCGGCGCCTTGCGGCCGTCCGGATCGCCTCCTCCGGGGGCTTGCCTGCCCGCTCCTGCTCCCGGGCAAAGGAGAGAAGAAGCACTCCGTTCTGGATCGCCACACCGAAGAGGGCGATAAACCCGATCGAGGCCGGGATACTTAAAAACTCGCCGAAGAGCTTCAGCGCCACGACTCCGCCGACCAGAGAAAAGGGGATATTGAGAAGGATCAGGAGCGTGTGGAGGAGCGAGTCGAAGTTCCAGAACAGAAGAAGAAAGATGACCAGAAGAACAAGCGGCACAAGGATCTCAAGACGCGCAAGCGTCATGTTGGTGTTTTCGAACTCCCCCCCCACCGACATCCGCACGTCCGGAGGAAGCGGGAGATCCCGCAAGACCCGGGCCCTCAACTCGTCGACGACGTGGCTCGTCGAACGTCCGGAGATGTTGAACTGCAAAAGGATCAGCCGCTTCCCCCCCTCGTGGTAGACCCGAAAGGGCCCCGTCTCCTCGGAAAAGTGTGCCAATTGCCCAAGCGGGACGGAGACTCCCCGGGGCGTAGTGAGAAGAATCGTCTTCATGCGAGAGACGGACTCCCGGATATTCCGTGGGAACCGCACGTGGAGGTGGATGCGGCGAACCCCCTTGAGAACTGTGGTCGTCAGCCCTTCGGGCCCGATCCCCATCCGGATGACCTCGAGGACATCGGAGACGTTGAGTCCGTACTGGCTGATCGCCTCCCGGTCGATCCGGATAGTGACGTAGGGCTGGCCCGTGATCCTCTGGACGGTGACGTCTTGTGTCCCGGGAACTTTTTTGACAAGAGACTCGAGTCGGGCGGCATAGGAGGTCAGAAGAGAAAGATCGTCGGAGAACAGCTTGATGGCGACCTGCGCCTTCGCCCCCGACACCATCTCGTCGATCCTCTCCTCGATCGGCTGGGAAAAGTCGAAAGAGACGGACGGGAGATCCCGGTTGAGGCGGTCGGCCATCAAGGCAAGGAGCTTTTTTTTGGTCATCCCGGAAGGCCACGCCTTCCGCTCTTTGAGCGCCACATAGATCTCCATGTGGCTTGTCACGTCGGTATCGGTCCCCGACTGCGCCCGACCGATGCGGGACTGCGTCAGAAGCACCTCGGGGAATCGCCTGAGAATCCTGTCGACCACGCGGGCAGCCTCGGTCGTCTCCGAAAGAGAGGCGGAGGGCCAGAGATCGGCGATAATCAATACCGAACCCTCATCGAGCACCGGGATGAACTCCGTCCCCGTGCGAAGGAGAAGGAGACCGGCAAGCCCGATCGTCAGCACTCCACTTACAAGGACCAGGCGCCGATGGGAGAGGGTCCATTCGAGCAAGGGCTCGTAGAGAAGCTCGAGGCGTCTGGCCACCCGCTCCCCGTGGTCCTCCCCTCCCCGTCTCGCGGGAGCATAGGAGATCATGACCGGAACAAAGGTCAGCGCAACCGTCAGAGACAAAAGAAGGGCGACGATGATCGAGATCCCCATGGGCGCGAACATCTTTCCCGGCATTCCCGGCAGAAAAAGGATCGGAAGAAAGACCACCACGATGATCAGGATCGAAAAGAAGACCGGCCGGACGATCTCTGTCGCCGCCCGGGCCAGACGATCGGAGGAGGAGAGAGAGGGCCAGAGGGTCTCGCTTCGCTCGATGTTTTCCGCCATGACGATGGAGGCGTCGACCATCATCCCGATCCCGATGACGATTCCCCCCAGACTCATCAGGTCGGCCGTCAGATGGATGCCACGCATGGCGAGAAAGGTCAGAAGAATCGACAGGGGAAGCCCCAGCGCCACAGAGAGCGAGGCCCAGAAGCGACCGAGAAAGAGGACGAGAACGACCACCACCAGAACCCCGCCCTCGAGAAGGGAGCGGACCACGGTATGAAAGGCCTGGCGGATCAGGGGCGCCTCGCTGTAAAACGGCACGATCCGGATCCCCGGAGGAAGAAGGGTCCGGTTGACCATCGCCACCGTCTTCTCCAGGGATTTGATCGTATTGAGAGCATTCTCCCCCCGGAGCATCACCACCGTCCCCTTCACGACTTCGCGGTCATCGAGAAGGGCATTCCCCCGGCGGACCTCCGGGCGAACGACCACCCGGGCCACATCGCGGACGAGAACCGGAACGCCGTTTCTCTCCGCGATCACTACCGAGAGGATGTCCCTCCGGCTTTCGATGCGACCAATCCCCCGGACAAGGTAGTACTCGCCGGAACGGTCGAGGGTTCCTCCGCCCACATTGCTGTTGTTGAGGGAGAGCGCCCGGACCACATCCCGCAGAGAGAGATGGAAGCCGTCCAATCGGTAAGGGTCCACCACCACGGAGTAAGACTTCACGTAGCCTCCGTAGGAGAGAACCGCCGCCACACCGGGAGTCGTCAGGAGAGCCCTTTTGACGACCCAGTCCTGGATCGTGCGAAGCTGCATGAGATCGGAGGAGCCTTCGAGGGTGTATCGAAAGATGTTTCCGGTGGGGGTCGAGACCGCTCCGAGCACAGGAGAGGCCCCTGCAGGAAGGAGGCTTGAGATCGTCCCGAGACGCTCCGCAACCATCGTCCGGGCCCGATAGATTTCCGAATGCGAGTCGAAGACTACCGTCACAGCGGAGAGACCGAAGAGCGTCTTCGAACGGACCGCCCTCACCCCCGGAAGACCGTTCATGACCGGCTCGATGGCATTGGTGATCTGCTGCTCGACTTCGAGAGGCGACATGCCCGGCGCCTCTGTCAGAATCGTGACCGAGACCGGGGAGACGTCAGGGAAGGCATCCACCGCGACGCGGAAGACGGAGAGAACACCGGCCGAAGCCAAAAGGGCAATTCCCATAAGGACGATCGCCCGGCGCTCCTGAAGCCACAGAAAGAACCGGAGTCCCATCCTAGGAGCGCGTCTTCCGCTCGAACTGCGCCTTCACCCAAAACCCGTTGTGCACGACAACCCGCTCGCCCGGACGAAGCCCGGAGCGGACCGGAACGAGCCCCTCCTCGGAGGGGCCCAACACCACCGGGCGCATCACAAAGCGATCCTCCCCCTCCCGCACGAAGACCACCTTTTTTCCTCGCGAAAGAAAGACCGCCCCCTTCGGAAGCCACAGAGTCGCTCCCAAAGCCGGCACGACGATCCGCACCGGAAGATACATGCCAGGACGAAGAATGAGCGGGGTGTTCCGGAAGATCCCCCGAACAATGACCGTCCGGGTACGGGGATCGGTCATTGGACTGATGTAGACGATGCGCCCGACAAGAGATGTTCGGCTTTTTGGGGGACGGATCCGGATCTCCTGCCCCAACCCGAGAGAGGGAAGGTCCTGCTCGTAGACCCGGGCATCCACCCGGACCCAGTCGAGGTTGCCGATGACGAACAGGCGATCTCCCGAGTTGATCGCCTGCCCGTCGATCACATTCTTCTTCAGCACATACCCGGCAATCGGAGAGCGGATCTTGAGATTTCTCCGGACCGCGCCCGTTTGCTCGAGACGCCGGATCTCCCGGTCGACGACGCCGAGATTGCGAAGCCGCGCCAGGGCGGCGTCCCGGATCTTCGGAGACAGGGAATGCGCCCCCCCTCCTCCGGAGATTTTCTCGAGCCGGATCGCCTGGAGGTATTCCTGCTGGGCCTCGATATAGTCCGGAGAAAAGGCCGTCATCAGAACCTGGTCCCGGCTGACCTCGTCTCCGGTGTCGACATAGATATTGTGGACATAACCGAAGATCGTAAGGCGGTGGATCGACCGGGCCGTCACATAGCGCACCCGGTCATCGATCAGGGCGACCACCCCGTTCGAGCGGATAATTCTGTGGCCCCGGCCGGGGGAGACAGCCTTATCGACAATCCCCAGGGTCCGGATCACATCGGGAGCCATCCGGATCGACTCATCAGCCCTGACAGAAGGCGGGAGAAAAAAAATCCCCAAAAAAACAAGAACGCCCCCCAGAAGGACTCCTCCGGCGCCGGAAAACAGAAGCCCTCTCCGATTAACTGCCCTCAAGCCACACCTCCGACGGAGCTCTCGCGACGACACCGAAAGACATTCCAGATCGAATAGCCGAGAACGGGAACGGCGACCCCCAGCATGATGAGACCGATCATCCAGTTTTCAAGGTCCACATCGTGGCCGGCGAGATGGAGGAGCTCCTGGGCCAGGCCCCCCACCACAAAAACAGCCCCTCCTCCCTGCAGAGTGAGGCTTCCCGTTCTGAGGCCGATAGTGGCAATCTCCTTGTCGTCGAACTTCCGGGAACTTTTGAGGGTGGCGCCGAAGATCCCTCCCAGAACGACCAGCATCGCCGTCGTCCCGAGTCCAAAGAGGAGGCCCGGAAGAAATCCGATCCAGGGAGAAGGCATCCGCGGCGCCGCAACGGTATAGATAAACATGGCGAACGGCCCCACCCCGAATCCCGCAATAAAGCCGTGGATCATCGCCCAGCGCACAGGAAAGATCTCCGCTTTCCCCGGAGTCTCCGCCGTGTGTTCATCGGCATGATGATGGCCGAGAATTGCGGCAGACCGTTCGGCCTCCTGAGCCGGGTCGTGATGGTGGCCGAGAAGATGGAGGTGAAGATAGCGTCCCTTCTTGTGGATCTGCCACCCCGCCCAAGCCATGACGGCGCCGACAATCATGTTGACCCAAGAGTTGATCGCTTCCTTGGTAAACCAGGAGAAAAGGAGGAGGTAGGAGATCTCTGAGCCGATCGCCCGCTGGAGGGTAAAGGCCAGGGAAAAGTAAAAACCGGAGCGCCGCCCTTTTTTCCCCGAGGCGTTGCCTATGGCGTAGCTGAAGGTGATGGGCCACGTGTGTTCATCGGGAAGAATCCCATGGAGAAGACCATAGCCGAAGGACTGGAGAAGAAGGGAGAGCATTCGTGCCCCGCGCGAAGGATGAAGTGCCGCTGACTCTGATTTTCCCGATTAATGATACATGATATCAACAATCGGGATCAAGGGCTGACCTTTACCCATATCTCCGACGCTTGGGCACCGGAGATGTGGGACCGGCCCGGCGCATCCGTTCAAGAATTTCCCAAAACTCGGCAATCCTCTCGAGAGCCTGGAGCCCCTTCCAGAGCACTTC
>JAJYYA010000070.1 GCA_021801345.1 Nitrospirota bacterium | reverse complement strand
AGGAGACGGTCGTCTCCCCCGAGACGGGAGAGGCGGAGACGACCGCCCACGTCCTCTTCCTGGCGGAGCTTACCCACCGGGGCGGAGCGATCCGGGACCGGCTGACCGCCCGGAGAGCCTTCAGAAGGCGACGACGGTCGAATCTCCGGCACCGGGCTCCGCGCTTCGACAACCGGACAAGAACAGAGGGTTGGCTTCCGCCCTCCCTCCAGCACCGGGTCGACACGACCGCCTCCTGGGTAACGCGTCTCCGGAAGAGTGCTCCCGTGTCCGCCATCAGCCAGGAGCTGGTCCGGTTCGATATGCAGAAGGTGGAAAATCCGGAGATTTCCGGAGCCGAGTATCAGCAGGGGACGCTGACCGGCTACGAGGTTCGGGAGTATCTGCTTGAGAAGTGGGGGCGTTCCTGCGCCTATTGCGGGAAGACGGACGTTCCTCTGGAGATCGATCATATCCATCCCCGGTCGAAGGGCGGGTCGGACCGGATCTCGAACTTGACGCTCTCCTGCCGTCCCTGCAACGAGAAGAAGGGAAACCGTCCCGTCGAGGCGTTTCTGGCGAAGAGGCCGGAGCTTCTGTCCCGGGTTCTGGCAAAAGCCAAGGCCCCTCTCCGGGACGCCGCAGCCGTGAACACCACCCGGAGAGCACTGTTCGAGAGCCTGAAACAAACGGGTCTTCCCGTAGAGCAAGCCTCCGGAGGACTGACGAAGTGGAACCGGGCCCGGTTCGGACTCCCGAAGACCCATTCTCTTGATGCGGCTTGCGTCGGAGACGTGGACCGCATTGAGGGCGGGAACCGTCCCGTCCTGGGCATAAAGGCCACGGGACGGGGGAGCTACCAGAGAACCCGCCTCGATGCTTTCGGGTTCCCGAGAGGGTTCCTCACACGGAAGAAGGCTCCCTTTGGGTTCCAGACCGGGGATCTGGTCCGGGCCGTTGTGACGAGGGGCAAGAAGATCGGAACCTATGTCGGACGGGTGGCTGTCCGGGCCTCGGGGAGTTTCAACATCCAAGCCGGACCGGGACTGGTTCAGGGGATACCCCATAAGGTTTGCCGGCTTCTTCAGAGAGCCGACGGGTACGGGTATTCATTGGCACCACTCAACAGAAAGGAGAGCGCATTCCTCCCCGGCATCAATGCCGGGGTCTCCAGTGCGCGCTGAAAATGAAGCCCCTGTCCTCGGGATGAGCCGACTCCCGGAGAGGACAGGGAACCGTCACCGGGGGATTGTGTCACATGGCTGAGAATATTCTGTCCCAGGACGAGGTCAATGCCCTCCTTCGCGGGATCGTCGAAGGGGATGTCGAGACCAAGAAGCCCGAGGCGGCAGAGGAGCCCGGGCGGAAGACACGCGAGTATAACCTGGCGAGTCAGGAGCGCGTCATCCGGGGCCGGATGCCGACCCTCGAGATTGTGAACGAACGTTTTGCGCGCTTCTTTCAGATCACTCTCTCCTCCACACTTCGGAAGGCGGTGGAGTTCTCTCCCGTCTCCACCGAGATGATCAAGTTCGGGGAGTTCATCAAAAAGATTCCTCTTCCCTCCAACATCAACATCTTGCGTCTTGAGCCGATGAAGAGAAACTTTCTCCTCATCATCGATGCCCGGATGGTCTATCTTCTGGTCGACCACCTTTTCGGGGGGGTGGGGCGGGGCCACGTCAAGGTTGAAGGACGGGACTTCTCCCCCATCGAGAACCGGATCACCCGGAACATCCTCAATCAGGCCATCGGAGACTTTGAAAAGGCCTGGGCCCCGGTCCACCATATCGGGGTCACCTATATCCGCTCTGAAATCAACCCCCAATTCTCGGCCATTGTGAGCCCTACCGAGATGGTCATTGCCCTGACCTATCGTCTTGATATCGATGGGCAGGGTCGTCCCGTTTATATCTGCATCCCCTATTCGACGATCGAGCCCATCAAGGAAAAACTCTATACCGGATTCCAGAGCGACCAGTATGAGGTCGATCACCGGTGGATCCTCCGACTTCGTCAGCAGATCGACAGTGTTCCGGTAAAGGTTGTGGCCGAGCTCGGGACGACGAAGGCCAGGCTTTCGGAGGTCCTGGCCTGGAAGCCTGGGGACATGCTGACGCTTGACCAGTATGTGGACGATCCCATCAAGGTCACGATCGAAAAAGCCTTGAGATTCAAAGCCCGTCCGGGAGTCTACCGCTCGGCCCGTGCGGTCAGGATCGAGGAAAGAGTTTTTCCTGACCTGACCGATGTGAAGCGCGGGGACGAGGACGAAGAGATTTAAGGGCCCGTTCGACAATAAGTTGACCAAAGAAAGATTTCAATATCGCCTATTTGCGGAAAATCATAAAGCCTAAATGTTAAGGTTATTGCTAAACAGGCCCTAAGGGTCGGCCTCTGGGGGCGGCGGAATCGGGAACGCCAAGGAAAGGGCAAGGTTTGCTCCTGGGAAAGGACGACCTCGGGAACCCCAAGGAAACCCTAAGATCGAACCGATCCCAGGCCCCCCGATCCGTGTGGACACGGAAAGACAATGCCGGAGGGCTTGGAAGGGCCTTTGTGAGCAGTTTGACGCATGAGCAGGGAGAGGTTGTCTCCGGAACTAGTGAAAACTAGGGTTCCGTGAGCAACGGGGGGAACCGGCTCCGGAACTGGCGAAAAGTGATGCTTTGCGAGTCGGGGGGGGAACTACCAAATTGTTAACTTGAAGACCACGACACTGACCCGAGCCCTCTCATCACGGAGGGGCTTTTCTTTGACCTCACCCCTCCCCCTTTTCGTTTCCGGAAACAAAAGCCCTCTCTATCAGTTTGCGGATCATGTCCGCCCGGGTGAGCCCTTCACGATTCCGCAAGATGTCCAAATGGACGGCATCGTCCATCGAGAGGACGACCTCCGTCCGGAAGGCTTTCCGGAAATTGTTGCTTCTCCAGGCTCGGACGCGTTCGACATCCGACCCGTATTTTCGGGGCCTCCCCGCCTTCTTCCCTTCCTTCGTCTCCATGTCATCCTCCCTTGGCAGTTTTGTTTCCGGATACGGAATAATACCACGGGGAGAAAAACCGCAATAGTAGCGAAAAAAGCAGTAGCAACTCTCCCGAACGGAAAACCGGGGAGGGGGTTTCTGTAGGTTTTGTAGGCTCCCCTTCCCAGGAATCAGACAGAATTTTCCCCGTGGAGTGACACAAGGCAAAAAGGGGGGGGAATGTAATCCTAGGTTGTACGGGGGTTGTACTGAGGACTTTTTCTTTCGGGAGGGAATCTCTTAACTACTGATGGAATATGGTGGCGATGGAGGGATTCGAACCCCCGACCGAGTGATTATGATTCACCTGCTCTGCCGACTGAGCTACATCGCCATATGGGGAAGTGGAACTTCGGGACGAAAAAACCTGTCTAATATAGCATGCTGAAAACAAGGGGGCAATCGCCCTCCGGAAGTTTTTTTAATAAAAGGCACTTCCAGGGTTCTCAGTGCCCTTTCTCGAGTCGACCTTCTCGTGTCAGACGGGAGTGCTCCTTCATGATGCATTTGTCCATGACGACCGCCATCCCGGAAATTTCAGCCATCCGGAAGCCTTCCTCACTCACAATCCCCTCCTGAATCCAAACCCTTGGAACAGCCGTAGCAACCGCTTCCCGAACGACATCCGGAATGTCAGACGCCTTCCTGAAGATGACGACGAGGTCGGGGGTCACCGGAAGGCTCTTCAGGTCCGGGTGGCAGGGGACGTGGGCCACGGAGGAGAGGTTGGGGTTGACGGGGAGAACCTCGAAGCCGTGATCCTGAAGGTAGCTCGCAACTGTGAGGCTGGGGCGGCCAAGCTTGTCAGAGATTCCCACAACCGCTACAGTTTTGGAACTCTTGAGGATGGAGAGGATAAGGTCATCATTGTCCATTGAGAAGATTCTCCTGGTGATCGGGAAGAAAGGGGTAAATATAGCATATTCGCGAAAGACGGACTCGTTTTCGTAGATGAGTACAGTGGAATTCATGATATCATAGGAGTCTCCAGGGAAGAAACGGGATATTGGTCCCATCGATCGCTCGAGATGTGGTCAGGAAAATTAAAATGGCAGGAGTTTGCATGTTTTTAGGTAATCGGTCATGGTGACGCTTCACGTCGACGCGATGCCTTCCTTGCGTCCGGGTGTGAAGGAGGCGATCGAGCGTGAGATTGGAGATGCGGTCGTCCCGACGGCCAGAAATAAGCAGGGTTTAGCGAAGGCCGAACGCCTTGAGCTTTTTCGCGAAGAGGTGGCCAGACAATCGGGGTGCCGCCCGATGGAGGTCGTCTTTGTCTCGTCTGTGACCGAGGCCAATGTCTGGGCTCTCCGGGGAGCCCGATTTCCTGGGAATACTCCTCCTGACAATCTTCTCGTCTCCCCTCTTGAGCACCTCTCGGTCATCCGTTCGGCCGAAGCGCTCGCGCGGTCAACAGGCGCACAGCTTCGATTCCTGTCTCTTGCCGAAAATGGACAGGTCGATCTTGAATCTCTTCGCAAGGATTGGCCGTCCGGGCGGACCCTGGTCTCCCTTCAGCGGGTCAATCCCGAGACCGGCATACTTCAGCCGGTTGAAGAGGTGGGGCGCGTAGTTCGGGAGAGAGGCGGGATCCTCCACTGCGACTTCTCTGCGGGGCAGGGATGGGAGGCTCCCTGCTTTGAAAAGGGAGGAGTCGACCTGATGTCTCTTTCCTCGACAGTGGTTGGGGGACCGGCTGGCATTGCCGCTCTTATTGTCGGGAGGGGCGTCCGCATCGACCCATATCTGCTCGGAGGGGCGCAGGAAGAGGGGCGTCGGGCAGGAACCCAGCCGGTCTTCCTTGCCGCCGGATTTTCTGCGGCGCTTTCCCATGCCGGACAACATCTCGAAGAGGAGCGCAAGCAACTTCTTGAGCTCGATCTCTTGTTTCTTGGAGCGGTTGAGCAAGAGAGTCCGGATGTGATAGTCGCAGGAAAGGAGGCTCCCCGTCGTCCGGGAGTCCTGAACCTTCTCGTTCCTGAGGTCGACGGCCAGGCCCTTCTCTCTCTCATGGACCGGGAAGGCGTGGTGGTGGGAACGGGGGCGAGCTGTTCGGCTCAGTCGCTGACCGTCTCTCCTGTGTTGACTGCCCTTGGGTATTCCGCGCGCGAGGCTCAGGGTTCGATCGTGCTCTCTCTTGGATGGTGGAACAAGGCGAGCGATTTGTCGCCATTTCGTGACGCGTTGCGAAAAGGCAGGGTGCTCCTCTCGAGGCTCAATACCTCCGGGGCCCGTGCATGAAGTTCGTAGGAAGGTCTGTGTGTCGGCGTCAACCACCCCGCCGTGAACGGCGGAGCTTGTCCCTGCTAGGCCGCTGGGCGGCCTGTACTGCGCGAGACTATAGGCGCATTGACCGGCACCCTTGAAGCCATGTTCTTCGACGCATTCGTATCTGCGTTTTCTTCGTGTCGGCAGTTCCCGCAGACGAACCGGGCTTGTGTCTTCCGGTTCGTCTTGACCACGTGGTGGCACTCGGAGCACTCCCGGGACGTGTTTCTCGGGTCGACGACCCGCACCTCGACTCCGGCCATGATCGCCTTGTAGACGATAAAAGACCGGAGTTGCCGAAACGACCAGGAGCCGAATCTCGCCCTTTGGGCCTTTCCAAACCGTTTCCCGGCGCGGTCCCGGATCCCCGAGAG
>JAJYYA010000065.1 GCA_021801345.1 Nitrospirota bacterium | reverse complement strand
GGTCATGCGCCACTCGGAAAGGGGATAGACCCCCTGGTAGGCCATGTTGTGAACCGACAGGACGGTCCGGAGAGAACCTGAGTGATCCTCCCCCCAAAGAAGAGGGAGTAGGGGAACGGAGAGTGCCGCCTGCCAGTCATTGGCATGAAGGATCCGGGGAGAAAATCCCAGGATTTTCGGAAGGGCGAGGAGGCCGTAGCTCCAGAGAGAAAAGCGCAGGAGGTTGTCGGGGTACTCCCCCCCCCCTTCGCCGTAGAGCCCGGGGCGGTCGAAGAGGCCGTTCGGATCGAGGGCGTAGACGGGAACGGCGCCCGACCCCAGGCTCCCCTCGAAGAGACGAAAGGTTTGGCCCCCCCCCGCTGCCTGTACGGCAAAGGTCTTTCGGAGCGAAAAACCCGGAAGGGCATCCACCCCCCGAAAGGCCACCGTCCCGATACGGACGTCGACCCCTTCGGCGGCAAGAGCCAGAGGGAGAGCCTTGGACACATCGGCCAGCCCCCCGGTCTTGGCAACAGGCGAGACTTCTGAGGCGAGAAAGAAGACCCGAAGGGGCTCCTGGGAAGGATCCTTGCTTCCCTTTTCTCCGGGGGATGACTTCTTCCGGGAGGCGAGAGAGCGTCCCGTGGACACCGTCATCTTCTTTCGCGCGTTCCGAGAAGGGTCTGGAAGAGAACCTCCTTCTGGAGAGTCCCATAGAGCGAAAGGATCTCGTCCCGGAGAAGAAGCATCTGACGGGACAGCTCCCGGACCTTTTCGATATCGCGTTCGCGGATGGGGTCAAGCATCTGACGGGAAAGGCTGTCGGCCTCCCGGTGGGCCGACTCCAAGGTCTTGAAGGCCGAGATCTCGGCATACAGGATCCCCGTCCCCTCCTGCCAGACATGCAACGGGGAGCTCTCGAAGAAAGACTCTTCTTCGGGGGAGAGCGCGGTATAGCAAGACTTCTGGGCAAGCGAGAGAACCCCTTGAAGCCAGACGAAATACTCGACCTCGTTCGAGAGGACGGAGATCTCCGGGGCGAGGGAGAGAGGGAGGAAGGGTTCGGGAGCCTTCCCCGTTCGCCAACCCCTCTCCCAGGCGAGGAAGGAGCCTTCATCCATGGGCCGGGCGATGGCATATCCCTGAGCATGGTCGCAGCCGAGCTTCTGGAGAAGGGGAATGCATGAAGGATGCTCCATCCCTTCCGCCACGACCCCATGGCCGAAGATGCGGGCCAGACTCGCGATACTCTCGATAATGGCCAGATTTTGGCGATCGTCGAGCATCCCGATGACAAATCCCCGATCGACCTTGAGCGTATCCACGGGGAGGTTCTTGAGATAGGCCAGCGAAGAATACCCCGTCCCGAAGTCGTCTATCGCGAGGCGCACGCCCTTTTCGTGGATTCGCTCCAGGACCTCAGGAAAGTCGAGAAAGCCTTCGGCCGTGGATGTTTCAAGGATTTCCAGTTCGAGACGGTTCGGAGGGATCTCCGGATGGGCTTCAAGGAGGGCAAAGAGACGGGGAACGAAGTCATGACGGCGGAGCTGGAGGAGATCGACATTGATGCTGATCGGGAAGGTCAGCCCCAACGCCTTCCAGCGGGAGAGATGGGCCAGGGCCGATTCGAGGACCCAGTCTCCCATCGCGACAATAAGCTCGGTGCCGGCAATCTCGGGAAGGAAGCTTCCGGGAAGAAGGAGGCCCCGCTCCGGATGGTTCCATCGAATGAGCGCCTCGACCCCGGAAAGGGCTCGGGTGCGGAGGTTGATGATCGGCTGAAAATGCAAGACAAGCTGGTTCTGCTCGATGGCCCGGGAAAACTCCGCGATCAGCATCTTTCGCTTCCGGATCACCTCGTCCATACTGCTGTTGTAGAAGGTGTAGGAGAAGTCGCGGCGATCGATCGCAAGGTCGAGGGCCCGAGAGGATTTTCTGACCATCTCGTCGGACGAGACCCCGTCGTCGGGATAGAGGCTGATCCCGATGACAAGATCCAGATCGATCTCAAGGGAGTCGATCGTATGAACACGACAGAGGACCTCCCGGATCCGGCTCGCCATCTTTGTCGCCCCCTCGCTCCCCGATTCGAGGGGCACGATCATACCGAACTCGTCGCCTCCCATACGAGCCAGGGTGACGTCGGGCCCAACAAGAGTGGTGAGGAGCCGTCCCGCCTCGATCAAAAGGGCGTCCCCGACTCCGTGTCCGTAGGTATCGTTGATGGACTTGAAACGGGAAAGGTCGAGCAGCAACACGGCAAATCGCTCATTCGTGTTCTGGCTCCGACGGATAATCCGGTCGAGCTCTGACATCAAAAACTTCCGGTTGTGAAGGCCGGTCAGGCTGTCGTGATGGAGGATGAAGAAAAGCTGTTCCTCGAGATCCTTGCGCTTGACCGCATAGAAGATGGCGCGGGAAAGAAGCGGGCCGTTGATCATCCCCTTGACCAGAAAGTCCTGCGCTCCGACCTGGAGCGAGGCGACCGCCAGCTCCTCGTCGATCACCGAGGAGAGGACCACGATGGGAATGTCGGGGAAGGCGGCGTGGATCCGCTCCACGGTCGAAAGTCCGTCCGCGTCGGGAAGGTTCAGGTCAAGAAGGAGCACATCGACCCCCCCTCTTTCGAGAATCGGGCGAACCTCGCTCACCCGGCTCACGAAGGAGAGCTCGATCCGGTCCTCCTCGGCCGCCTGAAACATCTCCCGGACGAGTCGGATATCGCCCGGGTTGTCTTCGACAAAAAGAATCCTGAGATTTCTGTCGATCACGTCTCAGCCCTCCGGTCCGTCGGGAAGCGGCAGCTGGACGATCGTCAGCCAAAAGGTCTCGATCGACTGGACCACCTTGATGAACTGGTCGAGGTCGACAGGCTTTGTCACATAGCAGTTCACATGAAGGTCGTAGGTCCGAAGGATGTCCTGCTCGGCCTCGGAGGAGGTGATCACGACCACCGGGATCCGCTTGAGACGCGAATCGGCCTTGATGTGGGAGAGGACCTCCCGCCCATCCATTTTGGGAAGATTGAGGTCGAGAAGAATGATGTCTGGCCGGGGCGCGTTCTCGTAGGGGGGTTCGCGCCGGAGAAAGGCGAGGGCACTGATCCCGTCTCCGAGAATGTTCAGGTTGTTCCTGACCTTGCTGTCCTTGAGCGCCTCCTGGGTCAGGCGAACGTCGCCAGGATTGTCTTCGACTAAAAGAAACTCTACAGGACGACCCACTTCCTCAATTCGACCCACGAAAAATTCCCTTCTCCTAGATGTTGTGTCAGACCCCGGAGGCGGCCGGATCGGCCTTGACCTCAGCCTCCCGGAGCGTGAAGGCAAAGGTCGAGCCGCTGCCCGGAACCGACGCGACGGTAATCGATCCCCCGTGGCGCTCCACGATCCGTTTGCACATCGCAAGGCCGATCCCTGTCCCGGGATACTCCTCCTTGGTGTGCAGCCTCTGAAAGATGACAAAGATCCGTTCATAGAACTGGGGCTCGATCCCGATCCCGTTGTCGGAAACGCTGATTTTCCAGAGATCCCCTTCCCTCTCGGCCTCGATGCGAATAACCGGTGCACGGTCCTTGACGCGGAACTTGACGGCATTGCCCACGAGGTTCTGGAAGAGCTGCATCAGCTGGACCGGGTCGCCGATGACGCGGGGAAGCTCTCCGCGGACGATCGATGCTCCGCTCTCCTCGATCGCAAGCTTCAGGTTGTCCAGGGCATGAGTCAGAACCGTTCCAAGGTCGCAGACCACCATCGGCTTGCCGCGGGAATCGACCCGGGAGTAAGCCAGAAGGGCATTGATCAGAGCCTGCATGCGGGCCGCACCATCCACGGCAAAAGCGATGAACTCGTCCGCCTCGGCGGAGAGTTGCCCCTTGTATCGGCGGGCCAGAAGCTGAGTATAACTCGTGACCATCCGCAGGGGCTCCTGGAGATCATGGGAGGCCACGTAGGCGAATTGCTCGAGATCCCGATTGGAGCGGACAAGGTCGGTCGTCTTCGCGGTGAGTTCCTGCTCCGTCTTTTTTTCGGCGGTTCTGTCCCGAAACTCGAGGATGGTCCCGGGCCCCGCACCCTCCCCGAGAAGGTTGACCGTCGCCCAGACCGTCATCTCCTTTTGATCTTTCTGGCGGATCACAAGCTCCCCCTGCCAGTGTCCCTCCCGGGAGGCCTCTGCCTCGAGCGCCTTGAGAGAAGTTTCCTGGCCTTCCTGCGCCACAAGAAACTCCGTGACGGAACGGCCAACAAGATCCTCCGGGAGGTACCCGACAAGCTTCTGCGATGTTCGGTTGGCATGCCGGATACCTCCCTCCCCGTCGAGGATCCAGACGACCTCCGCGTTGGTGTCGAAGATCCGGGAGAGGATCTCGGCCTTGTCGCGCTCGGCCATGAAATAGGAGTCCATCACAAGTCCCGAGTCGAAGAGCGTGACCTTGGAAAGAATATCGAAAAGGAAGGGCTTCCGGGCCAGGGGAGAGGCTGGATCTTCGCGCAAAACCTGTCCCGCCCATTCAAGGAAGAGACCGAAAGAGGCCTGAACCCACTCGGGGCCGAGGCCGATCGCCTGATGGGTGATCCCGACGGAAAGGCGGTTTAAGACGTAGGACATGTCATAGCGGCCGGAAACGAGCTCGACGAAGTATTCGGCATGGCGAAGTTTCAACCAGGACTGGGCATGGGCGCGCTCAAGGATCGCGGCGGCGTCGGGAAACTGGAGGATCCTGTCGTGGAGACGTTCGACGAAGTCGGGGGCCTTTTCGCCAAAGTAGGGGGCGAGGTCGGACAGGGCCCGTTCATCTTCCGGAGAAATGCCAAGGTAGGCCTTTCTCCGGTCGATCTCCTCGGGAGAGAGCAAGAGCTTCTCTGCCATCCGGCGGGCCTTCGACTCGTGCGATGCCATGGATTTCATCGTCCGCCCCCCCCACATGAGTGATTGTCCCCAAAAAACATTTTCGTCAATCATAAGAGAAATGACGGCAAATGACAACGAAGTTGAAAGGGGCGAAAGTGCGTCCCGGGGAAAGCCGCCCCGGCCGGGTTCGGGCAAGACTTGAGGGAAACGAGCCCATCCGGATCCTGCCGGAATCCAGGCGGGCAGATCCGCAGGAGGAAAGGACTGTTTTCTTCGCAGGTTGCGACCAAGGACTGTCCGCCAGCCGTTCGCCTCTTCCCGGACAAGTCTTCGGAGCAGAGGAGCGTCCAGGGTCATGGATGCGGATTCGAAGCGAACGCGGACCACAATCCGCAATCAACATCTCGTGTCGGGCAGACCGGATGAATCCCAGGCTGCCGATCGCTCTCCGGCGAAAGACATTGAAGGAGCGAGAAACGGAAGGGGGGATGTCAATTGACGGTGACACTCACCGAGCCTTTGGCCTTGAGCAGATTGTGATGGACCGTTGCGGCTCGAAGCATGATGGTGTGAACCCCTTTTCCAAGCGTTAACGTAAGGGGATTCTGGTGTGTCGACATCAGGAAGTTTCCATCCACGAAAACATGGACATGGTCGGCCCGCCACTCGTGATGGAATGCATATTTGACCAAAATATGCTTGCCGACCACTGCGCCGTTTTTCGGGGAGAGGATCTCCACCTCCGGCTTTTCCCAGGCCGCCCCGCTTAAAGCAAGAACGGTTGCTCCCATCACAACCCTAAAAAACCACCTTTTCATCCTCTGCGCGCGACTTCAACCTCGGCGCTTTCACCGGGGAGGAATGCGCTCTCCTTTCGGTTCGAGGTGACGAACGCATAGTCGTATTCGTCTGCCCGTTGCAGGCGAAGATCATTTCTGCAAAAAAATCTCCTGAACTATAGCATCCTTCTATTGCAAGCCATAAAACCGACTCAAATAAGGTGTTTATTGGTTAGTGGTTTTCCGAAAAGTATGACATAAAATGGATGTAACTGCTCAGGCCCCCCCGACCGACATTCCCGGGGGGGGACCTGAGCAGTTACTTGCAAAGATGTTAACTTCTCTTTCATTTCTTGAAATAACACATTAAGCGGGACTCGTCTTTTCCGTTCTGCTAAAATGGTCCTGCCCGGACACAATAATGCCGGCGTGAGAAAAACCGACAGAACCCAACGGGGAACAGGACAATGGCGAAAGAGCCCGACGACAAAGAACTCGACCTTCTCAATGAGTACTGGAATGCCGCCAACTATCTGGCTCTCGGCATGCTCTACCTCCGGGAGAACCCCCTTCTCGAGGCCCCTCTCGCACCGGAGCACATCAAGCCCCGGCTTCTCGGCCACTGGGGCTCCGACCCCGGACAGAACTTCGTCTGGCTGCACACGAACCGCCTGATCCGGCGCCACGACCTCTCGGCCCTCTTCGTAAGCGGACCGGGACACGGCGCCCCCGCCACGCTGGCCAACGCCTATCTCGAAGGGACCTACTCCGAGGTCTACCCCGACCGGAGCCAGGACAGGGAGGGGTTGAGAACCTTCTTCCGCCTCTTCTCCCACCCCGGCGGGGTCGGAAGCCACTGCACCCCGGAGACCCCCGGCTCCATCAACGAGGGGGGGGAGCTGGGCTACAGCCTCTCCCACGCCTATGGCGCGGCCTTCGACAACCCCGACCTCCTGGTCGTGGCCGTCATCGGCGACGGGGAGGCCGAAACCGGCCCCCTTGCCACCTCGTGGCACTCGAACAAGTTCTTGAACCCCGCGCGAGACGGGGCGGTCCTTCCCGTCCTCCACCTCAACGGCTACAAGATCGCCAACCCGACCCTCCTCTCCCGCATCCCCGCAGACGAGCTCAAAAAGCTCTTCGAAGGCTACGGGTACACGCCCCACTTCGTGGAAGGGAGCGAGCCGCTCCCCATGCACCGCCTGATGGCCCGAACGATGGAAAAATGCCTCGCGGAGATCCGGAACATTCAGAAGAAAGCCCGCTCCTCGGGACGGCCGGAGCGCGGACGGTGGCCGATGATCGTCCTTCGAACCCCCAAGGGATGGACCGCGCCGAAAGAGGTCGACGGCCACCGGATCGAAGGATCGTTCCGGGCGCACCAGGTCCCCATCACCGACGTCACGACCAACCCGGCACATCTTGCGATCCTCGAGGCATGGCTCAGACACTATCGTCCCCAGGACCTCTTTGACCAAAACGGCACGCTCCGTCCGGACCTTCAGGCTCTGGCCCCAAAAGGAGTTCGCCGCATGAGCGCCAACCCCGTCGCCAACGGCGGCCTTGTCCGCGTCCCGCTGCGCCTTCCCGACTTCCGCGACTACCAGGCTCCGGTGCCGAAACCCGGGGGAAGCGAAGACCAGAACACCTACCGGATGGGGCAGTTCCTGCGGGACGTCGTGAAAAAGAACCCGGACAACTTCCGCGTCTTCGGCCCGGACGAGACCGCCTCGAACAGGCTTCAGGCCCTCTATGAGGTTACAGGGAAGGCCTGGATGGGAGAGACGCTGCCCGAGGACTCCGACGGAGGGTATCTCTCCCCCGACGGCCATGTGATGGAGATGCTAAGCGAGCACACTCTCGAGGGATGGCTTGAAGGCTACCTCCTGACCGGACGGCACGGACTCATCAACACCTACGAGGCCTTCGCCCACATCATCGACTCCATGGTCAACCAGCACGCCAAGTGGCTCGAAAAGTCCCGGGAGGACGTCCCCTGGCGGGCACCCGTCTCCTCCCTCAACATCCTTCTGAGCTCGACCGTCTGGCGGCAGGACCACAACGGATTCACCCACCAGGACCCGGGATTTCTCGACGTGTTGACGAACAAGAGCCCGAGCGTTGTCCGGATCTACCTCCCGCCGGACGCCAACTGCCTCCTGAGCGTCACCGACCACTGCCTCCGGAGCACCGACTACGTCAACGTCATCGTCGCCGACAAGCAGCCCCACCTTCAGTTTCTCGACATGGAAGCGGCCATCCGCCACACGACCGCGGGCATCGGCCTCTGGGACTGGGCCTCGAGCGATGCGGGAGAGGATCCCGACCTCGTCATGGCTTCGGCGGGCGACATCGTGACGATCGAGTCGTTGGCCGCCACGGCTCTCCTGCGCGAACTCTTCCCCGATCTCAAAATCCGCTTCGTGAATGTCGTCGACCTCTTCCGGCTCGTCCCCCGAAGCGAACACCCCCACGGACTTTCGGACCGGGACTTCGACAGTCTCTTTACCGTCGATCGTCCGATCATCTTCAACTTCCACGGCTACCCCTGGCTCATCCACAAGCTGGCCTACCGCCGGACGAACCACAAAAATCTCCACGTCCGGGGCTACAAGGAGCAGGGAAGCCTCAACACGCCTCTCCAGCTGGCCATCAGCAACCAGATCGACCGCTTCTCCCTCGCGATCGATGCGATCGACCGGATTCCCCGCCTTCAGTCCCGGGGCGCCCACGCCAAGGAGTGGCTCAAGGGACAGATCACGGACCATCTCCTCTACGCCCGGGCAACCGGAACGGATCGGCCGGAGGTCGACGCCTTCCGCTGGCCCTTCGGAACATAGCCCGAAGCCCGATGGAGACGATCTCCCCTGACGCTCTTCAGGGATCCCCCCTCCCCCGCTCCTTTTATGGCCGAAAAACGGTCGACGTCGCGCTCGCTCTTTTGGGAAAGGTTTTGATCCGGGAGTTCGAGGGAAAGCGTCTTGCGGGACGGATCGTCGAGGTGGAGGCCTATCTGGGCACGGAGGATCGGGCCTGCCATTCCTCGAGGGGGCGCACTCCCCGAACCTCCGTCATGTTTGGCCCCCCGGGCTATGCCTATGTCTATATGATCTACGGGATGTACCACTGCATGAACGTCGTGACGGAGCCGGAGGGCTCACCCTGTGCGGTCCTGATCCGGGCGCTCGAGCCGCTTTCGATCCTTCCGGGTTCGACCTCCGGCCCGGGCCGCCTCTGCCGGACATTGTCGATCGACCGAAGCCTCAACGGCCACGACCTCTCCTCTTCCCCCCTCACCCTCGTCGACCTCCCCGGGAGCTCCCCTCTTCCCCCCATCCTCAAGCGCCCCAGGGTCGGCGTCTCCTACGCCGGAGAATGGGCAGAAAAACCTCTCAGGTTCTCCTTCGCGAATTCCCCCTTCGTCTCAGCCCCCTAACCCTCCGGACTCTCCTTTGCCGGACGGACGGCCAAGAGCGCCAAAAAGGTGACCACGGCGGTGCCAGAAAGGTAGAGTCCCACCGCCGAAAGCCCATGCGACTGCGCCAGTCGGGTCGCAATGTAGGGGGCGGGAGAGGCCCCGACGATCCCGGCCAGATTGAAGGCCAGCGAGGCCCCGGTATAGCGGACCGGGGTGGTGAAGAGCTCGGACAGGATCGTTCCGGCCGGACCGTAGGTCAGCCCGATGACGGAGAAACCCGCCACGAAGAAGAGCAAAAGGCGGCCGGGATGGTGCGCAGCCATCATGGGAGCAAAGGCCAGGCCGAAGAAAAAGATAAGGACGGTGGCGATCAACATCGCCTCCCTCGCGCTGCGCCGATCGGCATAGCGGGCCGAGAGGGGGATGAAAAGGGCAAAACAAAGGACCCCGGCCATCTGGACGAGAAGAAAACTTTCCCGGGAGTATCCCAGCCGGGAGGTTCCCCACCCCAGGGCAAAGACGGTCATCAGGTAGAAAAGAACAAAGGTCGAAAAGAGCGAAAAGATCCCCGCCAGGAGCGCCCCCGGATGCCGTAAAAGAACCATCGCAACGGGAAGGCGCACCTCCTCGCCCCGGGCGAGCGTCCTGGCGAACTCCGGCGTCTCGAGGATCCGAAGTCGAATCCAGAGCCCGAGAAAGACCAGTATCGCAGAGAGCACAAAGGGAATCCGCCAGCCGTAGGCGAGGAACTCCTGGCGGGTCGCGAGGCGGGAGAGGAGAAGAAAGATCCCGGTCGAGAGAATGAAGCCGGCCGGGGCCCCGAGCTGGGGAAACATCCCGAACCAGGCCCTCTTGCCGGGAGGAGCGTTTTCCGTGGCAAGAAGGACCGCTCCGCCCCACTCTCCGCCTAGTCCCACCCCCTGGCCAAGGCGGCACAAGGCCAGGAGAAGGGGGGCCCAGAGCCCCGCGGTGTGATAGGTCGGCAGGAGCCCGATCGCAACGGTCGAGATCCCCATCGTCAAAAGAGAGGCTACGAGCGTCGCCTTCCTTCCGACCCGGTCGCCGAAGTGACCAAAGAGGACCGCTCCGACCGGGCGCGTCAGAAAGGCCAGGGCAAAGGTGGCCAGGGACTGGAGCGTGGCGGCGGAGGGGTCCCCCGGAGGGAAAAAGAGGGCGGGAAAGACCAGGACCGAGGCCGTGGCGAAGATATAGAAGTCGAAGAACTCGATGGTGGTTCCGACGAGGCTGGCCAGAAGAATCCGGCCCTTTGAGTGCGTGGCAGTCATGCGTTCCTTTTTTCGAAAATGAGAATGGGCACGATTTTCAGAAACAACCCTACAGAAATCCGAAGATCAAGGACGGCTTGGCCGCAGGGTTCCCTTGAGTCCAGAGAATCGTTTCCGTTTAACGACAAAATTCCGCCTCCTTTTCCCGGGAAAAGGAAGCGGTCCGACCACACACAGGATCTCCAGACAATCCGAAACCGACAGAAGGCCTCCGCCGGGGTCTCCGGGCCTCCGGAGGCGGCGGAACGCAACCCTCTCGGAATCTCTCCTCACGACGACACGGTCGTGGGTTTACCCCCCGCCTCATCCGCAGCCCATGAGGTTCCCCGAAGAGAGGTTGGCCGCCGGGCCAGAGGAAGAGATTCCGAGAGAGTTGGCCGAAAAAATCTTACGCCCGACCCCTGTCGACAAGCTCCTTGACGTCGACGCCGCGCACCGGCTCTTTTTGCATGAAAGACTTGAGATTTTCTACCGCCGAGGCTCTGTCGCGGACCTTCGCCCCGCAATGGGAAGCAAGTCCGCAAAGGCTTCTCCGCGGATGGTGATCGTAAAGCTCCTGCCGCTCTTGACGAGTCTCAACCAATCGGGAAGTTTTGTTTTTGCCTCAGATGAACGGATTTTCGTTTTCATCGCCTCCCCGCACAAAAGACGTTGCAGCCGTCAAGGAATCTCTCGCCAAGACATAAGCCCGGCAACCAGACCAGTTTGTAGACCACTTAAAACAAAGTCAACGAAAGCTCTGCCAAGACTCCTTGACCGGATCAGACGCGAACGGCCCCCCCTACTGCCCGCTGATTTTTTCGAGCGCCTTCAGAACCCGCCCGAAGGGAATCCTTTCCTGTTCGAGGCGCACCCCCCGCCCTCCCCTGACATGCTCTCGAAGGGTACGATACGCCTCCTGCTCGGAGGGGTGAAGGCGCGTGAGCTCTCCGTCGAATGGAGCGGGCTCTTCGACCCAAAGCGTTCGACAGGACAGGAGGGTCTCCCGATCCATCAGAAACGATCCGACCTGGGGAAATCCGCTCCGGAGCCGGTCGAGAATCGCGAATCCGTGGGTATCGAGATCTCCCCAGTAGAAGATCTCCACTTCGGAGAGCCACGAGACCGCAAACAGCCGGTCGACGGCATAGCCAGAGCCGAAGATCACAAGGCTTGCCGGCATGTTGGGTAGGGCCAGACCGTTGATCTCGTTTTCCACCACAAAGACCCTCCGGACGGGAAGAGGATTGGCAGAAAACTCGGAGACCCTGACCCCGAGATCGGAATATCCCCCGACAAAAAGCGCCGGGTCGAGAAGGCGGAAGCGGAGAAGCGCTGGCTTGTCGGCAAGGCCGTATCGGGCGGCAAAGCCCCGAGCCCCCGAGTGCTCGTGCCGGATTCGGGCACGCGGGAGAATCCGGTCGAGCAGGGCGGAAAGGAGAGCCTTCCGCCCCTCGACGAACTTCGTGTCGACGCCGGGGATCTCGAGCTGACGAAGGTAGCGGCCGTCCGGAGAGCTTTCCCGGAAATGGCGCAGAACGGTCAGAAGAGCGTCGAGCTCCTCCTGGCAGTCGAAGAGCTCGAGAGGGCGTTCGAGGATCCAGGCTTCAAGCTCGGGAAAGGCTCCGACCGCCTTTCTGGCGGCACCGAGAAAGCGAGCCGATGACTTCTCCCGACCCAAAAAGCGCAGACACGCGTTCGCATCGTCAAAGATCACCGCTCCGGGAAGGCGTTGCTGCCCGAGCTGCCTGTGGGCCACCGTCCGCCATTCGATCCGGAAAGACGCTCCCTCCCGGGCGGTCGCCGCAAGGGATCTCGACCAGTCCTGCACCTCTCCGAACCGGTCGAGAAGGGTCCGGGAGGAAATCCGGGGGAGAGGGACCGCAAAGGGGTCGGTCGCCCCGCAAAAGAGGGCCCGGAGAAGCTCCCCCCTCTCCCAGAGCCTTTGGCAGCTTCTTCTGATCTCGGAGAGTCCGGGGAGCCGGAGAGGAGCTTTAGCCTCCGTTTCCCCAAGATCTCGGCTCATGACGCCGGACCTTCGGCCGGAGAAGACGGTGAGGTCTCCCGACCTCGAGACTCCCGCTGGGCCTGCTCCTCCCTGTACTCCGCGATGCTGAGGTTTCTGATGCGGGACTCCATCCCCCCCTCGTTGTGGACGAAGGCCACCGAGCTCACATAGGGCTCGATAATGTGGATCTTCTGGAGGGGCGTCACGACGAGAAGCTGGAGGGAGAGACGCCGGAAGAGATCAAGTCCGTATCGTGCCGATTCGTCGGAGCCACGCCCGAAGGCCTCGTCGATCACCACGAAACGGAAGCTTCGCGTACGGGGAGCCCCCCATTCGAGCCCGAACTGGTAGGCCAGAGAAGCGGCCAAAACCGTATAGGCCAACTTTTCCTTCTGCCCTCCGGACTTTCCTCCGGAGTCCGTATAGTGCTCAAACTCCGAGCCGTCCTCTCGCCAGCGCTCCGAGGCTCCGAAGACGAACCAGTTGCGGACGTCCGTCACCTTCTCCGTCCACCGCCGGTCGAGATCGGAGAGCCCCTCCCTTCCCCGGAACCTCTCGATGATCCGGCGAACCTCGAGGAACTTCGCCTCCGAATAACTTTCCTCCTCCGAGCCCGTCGGGGCGTTGTCGGTACAGGCCCGAAGATCCTGCTGGAACTCCCGGACCTCGTTGTCGGGAGTATTCTTGGCCTCAAGCACGATATAGCGGCCGGGATTGTAGTCGATTCCGGCGAGCGAGGCGTTGATTGCACCGACCCGTTCCCGGATGATCTGGCTCTCCCTCGAGAGATAGGACAAAAATCCCGCCACCTCCCGGATCGTGTTCACGTTCAAAAGCTCCTTGAAACGGCTCTCGTAACGGGGAAGATCGTCGTTCTCGATCTTTTCGAGAAGGGCCAGGTAGGCGGGACCGGCATCGATGCTGGCGTCGAGCTCGCGGGCCTCCCCGGGAAACTCCCCCCGGAACTCCTGCATCTTCTTGCCAAGCTCCTCCCGGAGTTTTTCCCGCCGCCTTCGCTCTGCGGCACTTTTTTTCTCGAAGTGCTCACGAGCGGCCCGTTCCCGCGCCGCAATCTCTTCCGGCTTTTCGGGGAGATCGGGGAAGAGGGACGCGATCTCGCCTTCGAGTCGTGGGAAGAGGATCTCCGAGACGGAAGGAGGAAGAACGGAAAGCTCCCGGTCGATCTCCATGACCCGGGAGGCGTGCCCTTCGAGCTGCCCCCTCTCCCGCCCCTCCCGTCCTGTGGTCTGAGAGATCTCCGACTCGATCCCCCCGATTTCCCGTTCGAGTTCCGAAAGCTGCCGCTCGAGCGCCCGGAGAATGTCTGATCCTTCCTCGAGGGCCTTTTTTTCCGAATGATGCCGGTCGATGTCGAGGGCCGTCTGACGCCAGTCGAGATCCCGAAACTCCCGGAACTCTTCCAGGCGGACGATCCGCTCGAGCCTTTCCGAGAGGCGCCGGATCTCGCGATCGAGAGCGCGCTTTTCCTGCTCCTCCTTTTTGATCTGGGCCTCGAGTCCCCCGGCCTCCCGCTCGAGCGCCCGGATCTTTTCCTTGTTCGACCACCCAAGAACGTAGCGGGTCCGGTCGCCGATCGGGAACCGGTCGTCCTTTTCATGCCGCTCCGGCCCCCCCTTCACCTGTCCGGACCGGGTCAGGGCACGGCTCTCCCTGCGGAAGCTTTCGATCTCCGCGCAACAGGCGTAGTCGAATCGCGAGGCCAGATGCGAAGAGAGCCAGCCGGCGTGCGGAGATCCCGGATGGATCTCCACTTTTCCCACCAGAGAATTCGCCGATAGCGGCGCGGGAGGAGCCCCTCCGCCAGACTCCTTCCGGACCCGGTAGTAGACGAGCCGCCCCTTGAGAGCGTTCTGGTCGACCCAGAGAGAGACTGCCGGATAGTGCGAATCGGCAACGAGGATCGAAAGAGCGAAGGAGTGCAGAACGCGTTCGATCGCCCCCTCCCAGTCCCGGAACTCCTCCCGCACGCCGATCTGCTCCCCCGCAAAGGGGAGATCCTCCTCCGGGATCCCCAGAGTTTCGGCGAGGCTTCGGCGAAGAGCGATCTGGGCGGTAGGAATCGAGGATCTCCGGAGCCTGAGCGAGGTCACCTCCGACATGACCACATGGAGCCGCCCCTCGAGTCCCTGGCGCCGGATCTCGACACCGGTCGCCTTTTCCCGCAGGCTCTCCACCCCCCCCCGAATCTCCTCTCCCAAGGCGGAGAGAGAGGAGAGCGTCCTGAGAAAGATTTCGGGGCTCTCTGCCGGCGGAAGGTCGATCTCCCGCGCCAGGGCGTCGTAGCGATCGGCCCGACTCTTTTTCTCCGACCTCTCGGACTCGAGCCTCCGGATCTCCGAAGACAGCCAGCTCAGACGGTCTCCGCCGTTTCTTGCGATGGAGGAGCGCAACTCGTCGCGGGCGGCAAGGGCCCCCTCCTTCCGGGAGGAGAGAGTCGCAAGGTGGTGGGCGATCTCCCGAAGAGAGGCCTCGAGCCTCCGGATCTCCCCCGACCGAAGGGAGCGCTCGAGAGAGGCCATGTAGGGAGAGAGAATCGAGGTCAACTCAAAGAGGCGTTTGATCTCCGCGTCGACAAGGGAGTGATCGGCAAGAAGGGACGAGATGGGAAGAAGCCTGTCGCGCTGCCGGCGCGCGGTGACCACCGCCTCATGGGCCCGGGTCAGGTCGTCGAAGTGGACGATAAGCGCCTCGATGCGCCTCTGGCTGTCCGCAGGTTCGAGCATATGGTCGCGGACGAAGCCCGTCAGGTTCCCGACCGACTTCATCGAGACGCTCTGGTGAAAGAGGTCGAGGGCCTGAAGGTTCTCCAGCCCGAAACGGCGCATGAAGGAGGCGGCATAAGGGGCGAAGGAGTCGTGGAGTTCGGTCTTGGGAAGGGACTTGAGGCGCTTCTTGAGGTCGGCGATGTCGGGACCGAAGCCCGAAAAGTGCTTCGCAATCCCCAGATCCCTCTCCGAGACCACATGGAACCTCGCAGGCGGCGACTGGCTGTCCTTCATCCAGAAGACCTGGGCCAGCGTCACGATGCTGTCGAGGGCGTCGTTCTTGAAGACGCTCAGGATCACCGAGTAGCCGCCCGGCTCCCGGAGACCCACGGGGCGGGCGGTCGCCCCCGTCTCGACCCTCTCCGACTTGTAGTAGCCCAGGACGTAGGACCTGAGGGAACGCTCCCGGGATTCGGCTCCGGCCGCCTTGTTGTAGGCAATCTTCTGGGGGGGAACGAGAAGGGTGGTGAGCGCGTCGACGAGGGTCGACTTGCCCGATCCGATGTCGCCGGTGACAAGGATGTTCTCTCCCCGGGGAAAGAGGCTCCAGACCCGGTCGGTGAATGTTCCCCAGTTATAGAGCTCGAAGCGGTCGAGCCGGAAGCCCGACCGGGGATCGACGAAAGACTCGGAAAACGGGATCTTCACGACTCCTCTCCGGACAGGGAAAGCCCCGACTCCTGCGCATAGACGGAGAGGGCCCGGTCGACTCCGTCGAGCCACTGGGCATCGACATAGGCGGAGATGATGCGCCCCACCTCGTAGCGCTCCCCCGAAAGCGGACGAAGAAAGCCCATGTCGGCGATCCGGCCGACATATCCTGCGATCCTGTCCCTCTGGCGGGCTTCGTTGGCCGTCTCCGGCAGGAAAAGACGAATCATCTCGACCATGTCCAGAAGGGAGAGAATGAGCCGGCCCTCCCCGCTGCGGGCATCGGCCTCCGCCAGCTTCTTTCGGAGCAGGACCAAAAGGAGGGAGACCGGATAACCCAGAGGGCGCTGGGCCAAAAGACGGGGAAGCGGCTCCTCCCCCGAGGGGGTCAGGTCGGCGGATCGCTGCTTGAGAAAGGCGTATCCTTCCGCCTCGTCGACCACAAGGTCGAGGCCGATCACCGCGACATAGTCCCGGATACGGGCAGTGTGGCGAAGGCATGACTGCCAGAGAGAAGGGCCCGACTCGCGATAGAGGACTCCCTTCATAAGAGCAATCGTCGCCCGCGAAAAATCCGCCGGAACTCCGGAACTCTCCTGGGTTCTTTCGTCCTGATCCTGGCTCACGACTCCTCCTTGGCTCCGTTTTTCCAAAATCATACCAGAAACCCCGAAGAGCCGGGAGGCTCTCCCAAGGATCCCGGCGGCCCCCCTACCTCCGGAAAAAAAGGATCCTGGCCAACCGCGCCTCGCGCCGGACCCCCTCCTTGTCTTGCCAGAAAATCCCCTCCTCCCGAAGCTCGTCCACCACCGTCTCAGGACGCTCCGAGGCGATGACGAGATAGACCACAAGCTCGGCAAGCCCCCGGGTCAGGGGAAAGCGCTCCACGATCTCGGAAAGGGAGACCGGAGAACGCTCGGAGAGGAGCCGGTCGACCTGGCGCTCGAGCCTTCCCCGGTCGACGAAGATCTGGGAGAAGAGCGTCTCGGCAGAGGCGTCCGACTCCCCCGGAAGGAGAGGGCGGTCGGGGATCTGCGTCTTGACGGGAGGGCGGTAGATGGGACGGTCGAGAGGAAGGCCCAGCGTTACGCGGGAGTCTTCGAGTGTCGCCACCGTCCGGTCGCCGATCTCTCCACGGAGGGCGAGGGCCTTCTTCTCGATATTCTTCACGATCTCCATGATACGCCGATTTTCGAGCCAGACCGCCTCGTCGAGAAAGCGTCGAAGCTGTTCGGAAAGACGCGCCACCGTTCGTTGCGCCATCTCGCCGGCTTCGAGCCAGTCGTAGTGGATCCGGAGAAGGCGGCGGTCGGGGCGAAGCCTCTCCACCGCCTTGAGGGAGAAGACCTTCTCGAGAAGGGTGGTGAGCTCCTCCTGGCGGGAGGCGCTCATGAGAAAGTCCCAGAAGGCCCGGAAGCTTCGCCCCTGATCGGAGTCGGAGATGGCGTCGCGCTCCCCGAAGACCTCCTGGAGTAGCTCCCCCTTCCCCCTCTCCCAGGTCGCGATCCGTTCCCGGACCTCCCGGTCGAGGTGTCGAAAGTTCTGCTCCACAGCCCGAAAGTCCGAAAGGAGGGCCCGGGCGGTGGCCTCGACGAGAAGGAATCTCTCCCGCAGCGCCGTCTCGTCCATGAGTTCGAGACGCCCTTCGCGGACTCTCGCGATCTCGGCGTCGATCGCCGACCGGCGGCGCTCGAGCTCCCGAATCCGCACCTCGGGGTCGGTCTCGCTTCCCTCCGCCATCTGGCGCAAGAGATCGAAGATGGTGAGAAGGCGGGAGGATGTCCCGATGAAGGCCCGCTCCTCGAGGGAGGAGATCCACTCGATGACCTTCTCGGTCGCCGGGGTGATGTCGAAGTGGGGAAGGTCCGAGTCGACGGGATAGTATTTTCTGAGCCAGCCCCGCTCGTCGGCGGCCCACTCCTCGAGATAGTCGGCCGCCTCCCGGGGATAGCTCGACGCTCCCGCCGTCTCTCGGATCGAAAAGAGGGCGTCCTCGAGCCGGGAAAGGATCTCGGGACGGGAAAGTGTCCGGACGTTGGAAAGAACAAAGGCCTGAGTGAGGAAGCTCACAATCAGCGGGGCGTGGTCGGCCAGAAGAAGCCGCCAGGACGGATGGACGCGCCTTAAGGTCTCGAGACGGGCATAGTCGATGGCAGGAACCCTCGAAAGTGTCTGTGCATGGCTAGACGAGAGATCTGGCGGCCTTTCCCAGGCCTTCGGAGGACATGGGATGCTGGTCCGGGAAGTTTGCAAGATCGCGGGCGGTGAGACGGCCGGCCACCGCAATGCCGATCTCTCCCACAAGGGAGGCGGCATCGACTCCGACGACCGTTCCGCCCAGAAGGCGAAGACTTCCCGGCTCGAAGAGCAGGGTGATCCCCCCGCCAGGTTCGCCTAGGATCTGGGCCCGGGAGTCCTCCGAAAAATCATACCGAGCCGTCATGACCGGGATCCCTTTTTGAACGGCGACCTCCGGGACGAGTCCCACCCAGGCGGCCTCGGGAATCGTAAAGACGGTGACGGGAACGGCGGCGGGGTTGAAGGCGTCCACAACGCGCCCCCCCGCCAAAATATTGTGGGCGGCCACCAGCGACTGGCGGACGGCAGAATGAAAAAGCGGCGATATCCCGTTGGCGTCACCGGTCGCATAGATATGGGGAATCGCGGTCTGCATGGAAAGATCCACGACGATCCCGCGCGAAGTCGCCGTCCCGCCGAGAGCAAGAAATCCCTCCGGGATCACCGGCCGGCGTCCGACGGCAACCATGCCGCACTCCGCCCGCACCGTCACCGGAGACGATCCCCTGACCCGATAGTGGAGCGCCACCCCCTCCGGGGTCTTTTCGGCCCCCTGCACCTCCGCCCCGAGGACAATGCGAATCCCGGGATCAAGAAGAGCCGCAAGCTCCGACACCATCCCCCGATCCATACCGGAGAGAATCTGCTCCCCCCGCTCAAGGAGCGTCACCTCCGACCCCAGGGCCCGGAACATGGAGGCGGTCTCAAGGCCGATGTATCCCCCGCCCACGATCACGAGCGATCGGGGAAGCTCGGTGACCCGGGGGTCGAGGGCAAAGAGGTCGTGGCTGTCGATCAGGAGTTCCGCGCCCGGGAAGGAGGGACGAAAGATCTCCGAGCCACTGGCCACAATGATATGGCGTGCACTCAAGCGGCGAAGCCCTTCGGGGCCGTCCACCTCCACCGTGTGGTCGTCACGAAAACGCGCCCGTCCGGTCACCAAAGAGAGTCCCGGAACCTTCTCGAGTTCGCGGAGATGCTGGTCGTATCGTTCTCTCTGGATCTGGTTCTTGCGGGCGACGATCGCAGAGTAGTCTACCCGGAGCTCCCCGGGAAGCCCTCGCGTCGAAAATCCCTTCTGGCGAGAGAGTTGGGCCGCCACCTCCCGAACCGCCTTCGAGGGAATGCAGCCCTCGGCAAGACAGTTTCCGCTCAGGACCCCCTTCGTCTCGGCCATGACGACCCGAAGGCCCGCCCTGGCCAGAAGAAAGCCCGCCGGGTAGGCCGCGCCTCCCGCCCCTATCGTCACGACATCGACCTCGTGGGAGACGGCCATTCTGCCCTCCTGTCAAAGAGACGAACACTCCCGCCCATCGAGGCGAAAGAAAATCATAAAAAAGGGGAGGCGACCCCTTGGGCCCCTCCCCTTTCACAAAGAAAAACCGGCTCAGCGCCGGGCGGCGCGAATCGCCTTCACAAGTTCGAGGCCGGTGAGGATCGCCTTCTGGTTCTCGGCATCTCCCAGCAGGGAGATCATCCCCATGATGCCCGAACCGGTCCTCTCGCTGTCGGAGACGTGATTGACAGCCGAGTAAAGGATTTCGACCTCAGAGACCCAGTGCTCGAGGGTCACCATGAGACGCTCGACAAACTGGTCGTTGACGATGCGGGTCAGCGCCACAACACCGGCGGCAACGTCGGGCATCGTCTCGAAGGCCCCGACCTGGTCCAGCCGTTGAACGGCCGTACCGATCCGTTCGATCGGCAGCGCCTTCAGCTGCTCGATCATTTGGCTCGCCTGCTCGACCTGGACGACAAGACGTTCGAGAAGGCCGTCGGTCATCAGCCGGTTGACGGCCGCGGCGGCGGTTCCTACCTCCACCAAAATGTCCAGCCCCCCCGAAGAGACGAGAGGGGCCAGCCGCTCGAGGGCCGGAATCACCCCCTCCACCTGCCGGAGCTTTTCGAGGACGGCAATGATTGCCGGATCGGAGGCGCGGTCGAGCAGGGTCACTGCCCGTTCGGCCGACTCGGCAAGGCGTTCCACCATCTGATTCGATCCGATATCGGTGAGAGCCTTCATGCCCGTCACCGTCTCGGTCAGCGTATCGAGGCGATCGAGGATCTTCAAGAGAAGATCCTGAGTCGCCGGCTCCTCAAGTCGCAACTTGAGGGCGTCTGTCCGTGATTCTTCTCCCATCGCGCTCTCCTATAGAATGCCTCTCGAGGTCAGCCAGTACATCTTGTTGTAAGAAATCTTGAGCCAGTGGACCATCGTGGTCGGCGTGGGAGGCGAAGGTGGCGTGGTGTAGTTGAAGGAGATATAGCTCGCCTGGTTGCGTCCGGTCTCGATGAAGCAGAAGACCTTCCCGTCATACTTGTGGGACGGCTTTTGGCCGGAGAGAAGATCGACCACGTTCTCGACGAGGACGTCTGCGGAGAAGTGGGCGGTCGATCCGGCCTTGGAGACGGGAAGGTTGGTGGTGTCGCCCACGACGAAGACGTTCTCCGTCCCCTCCATCTGAAGCGTCTCCTTGTTGGTGGGGATCCATCCTCCCTCGCCGAGACCCGAGTCGAGGATGACCTGGGCGCCGCGGTGCTGGGGGATGGTGATGAGAAGATCGAAAGGGAGCTGGCTCCCCTCCATGCTGTGGACGATCTTGTTCTTGGCATCGACCTCCTTCATGTTGAAGAAGACCTCGTACTTGATCCCCCGCTCCTCGAAGACCTGGGCTCCCCACTTGGCGACGGCGGGAATGGTGTGGACCGCGCCCACCGGGTAGGTGTAGGTGATCTCGGTCTTTTCGCGGAGACCGCGCTTTCTGAGGTACTCGTCGAGCATCAGGGTCACTTCGACGGGAGCCACGGGACACTTGTGGGGAACGCCCATCGAGATGACGATCCGGCCCCCGGAGAAGGCTCGCAGGGCATCGCGAAGCTTGATCGCTCCCTCCTCGGTGTGGAACCAGTGTCCGGCTTCGGCAAGTCCCGGGGTGAGATCCGGACGGGGAACCGATCCCGTCGCGATGACGAGAATGTCGTAAGACGTCTCCTTCCCCTCCTTCGATGTCAGCTTCTGCGCCTTGACGTCGATCTTCGCGATCGTATCCTGGACGAAGGTGATCGAGGGATCGAGAAGGGAACGCTGGGGCCGCTTGAGCTCCTCGGGACGGGACAGGTCGAAGGGAATGTAGAGCCAGCCCGGCTGGTAAGTGTGCGTGTCGGTATTGCCGATCTGGGTAATCGAGACCTCCCGGGAGCGAAGCTCGCCGGGGATTTTTCTCGCAAGCTGATTGGCCACGATTGTTCCGGCGACGCCTCCGCCCAAAATCACGATTTTCTTCGCCATTCTGTCCTCCACACTGGCCCTTCGAAGCCGGGGAGACAGGGCTCCCGGAGCCGAAGGACCGGATTCTCGATTTAAAAGCCATGAGGGCCCGTCCTCACCCTCGGGGGCCTGCGACTCTCTCCCTGCAATCTCACAAATGCGGTCTCCGACTCTCTCCGTCAGGGGCCGGTCCCCCTTCACCGGCCGAATGGCCCGGGACTTCTCCAAGCGGATCCGGCATCCGGACGCCATCGGGGTCCGGGAGGCAAAGCTCTCGGAGCATCGGAGCCCACCGCCCCGAAGAGACGTTATCGAAATGCCCGCACCGTCGCGACCATCTCCACAGGCCCGGAGAACGGGGCCGTTCGGCACGCCGAACGCCCTTCGGATCCCACCGTTTCCGGTGAAGCCGGTGGCCGTCGGGGAGAGCCGTTCCGCCCCCCCGCACACAAGGTCGAAAAAGGAAGGGAACCGGCAGGGCCGACTCCGATTTCCGACACCTCGATTCTAATCCAAACAACCGGATTCTGCAAGGAAATTCGGGATAGGACACCCTGATCCGGAGGGTCAAAAAAGGCTCTGCGTGCCATTGGATGTTGCAGGTTGCGAAAGCGGGCGCAGGCTTGGATGAGGAGGATGATCCAATGAGAAGAGCAGCATTCCGTCGATGGTTGACAGGCGTTAAGAGAGTGACCGCGGCAGAGAATGAAGGTGGACCGGGACCGGTCGGTGCCACGGCGGAGGCGATTCTTCCGGCCGACACCCAAATCACAGATCTGGACTGGGCAAAACAGGAAAACTTGCAACATCTCTCCCGAAGCCCCGATTCTCTTGACGCCACCCCAATATGTTGTCAAAATAGACAACATGACAGCAAGACTGATCACCCGTTTCAAGGATATTTCTCCGGAAGGCGACCTGATGGAAATGGTGGTCTGGAGGTTGGTCGAACCGGTCCCCCCATGCAACCACCCCTTCAAGTACCGCTTGGCGTTCGTCGCAAACGGCGAGAGGATTATCGGCTTCAACAACGAACGTGGCAAGGGCGACCACTGCCACGTCGAAGGAAAAGAACGTCCCTATATTTTTACCGATGTGGATCGGCTGATAGAGGATTTTATCGGGGAGGTGGAACGATGGAGAAACGCACGCTGACGATTACCGTTCGGCCGGACTGGAAAGAGGCGCTGCGGGCTGCGTCCGGGGCGGCACAGGCGTCTATTTACCAGGGGGAAACTCTGAACTTCGAGACGCCCGAGATATTTTTTGGAAGGATGACCTCGCGTCGATGGGTCTTAATGGGTCTTTTGATGGGCGCGGGCGCACTTTCCGTGCGGGAACTGGCTCGCAGGGCAGGCCGGGATGTGAAGCGGGTCCACGAGGATGTGTCGGTCCTGGAGGAACTCGGCCTGGTGGAACGCACGGCCCGCGGGGGGGTGCTCTGCCCCTTCATAGACATCCACGTGGACATGCATTTTCGAAAAGCTGGGTAAACCGCGCTCCCTATCATCTGAACGTGCCGCATAATCTTGTCAACCATGGACAGGCAAAGACGGTTCGGGACTGTGGTCAATTTTCCGGACCCAGTTAAAGATCCTCGCCCCGCCCGGAGTCCTGAAATCCACGAGGAAGCTTCTCGCCCTTGCCCCCCCCCTCGCGAATCCTTCCGCAGGACCCCCATCATGCCGGATCCCCGGGAATTGCGTCCATATTTGTTCCGTCTTTTTCGTTGACAAGAAACCGTCCCCCGTGATGAAATCAGGGAACCGCGAGCCAATACCTGCAGCAGGCACGACATACGGTCCCGGCCGTCAGCCGGACCAGGTTCGCTTGACCGTCCTTACTCTTTTCAGGTCTTTTCAGACCTTTTCCGGCCTTCTTGCCAGGGAAAGAGATGTCTCCCCAATGGGATTTTGGGTTTTGGGGAGGGGCCGAAAGTCAGGATCGTCCGTGAACGACGAAAGCCGTCGGGGATTCGGATCCGGTCGGGGAAGACCCGTCTGAACGACGGACAGACGAATGATGCGAGGCCTTCCGGCCTTCCATATTGACGACGACGCGAGGCTTTCACCGTCCCCCGTCGTCCGGGAGTCTTCGCCCCCCCGGACGACGGGAACGGAGACGGACCTCATCATACAGCCTTTATCGGGGAGATCGCACATGAGACAGGACTGGATCAAGGGACGAACCGGAGTGGTCACCCAGATGCACTATGCCAAAAAGGGAGAGATCACCCCCGAGATGGCCTATGTCGCCTCGATCGAGAAGGTCGAACCGGAGTTTATCCGCTCCGAAATCGCCCGGGGACGGATGATCATCCCCGCCAACATCCGCCATCCCGAACTTGTTCCCATGGGAATCGGCATCGGACTCACCTGCAAGATCAACGCCAATATCGGGAACTCCTCCCTCGTTCCCGACATCGAAAACGAGACCAACAAGCTCTCGGTCTGCTTAAAGCACGGAGCCGACACCGTCATGGATCTCTCGACGGGACCGAAGATCCCGGAGATCCGGGAGGCGATGCTCCGCATGAGCCCCGTCCCCCTTGGGACCGTTCCCATCTACGAGGCGATCCACCAAGTCGGCGATCCTCTTGAACTGACGACGGAGGCCCTTCTCCGGGTCATTCGCTCCCAGGCAGAACAGGGCGTCGACTACATGACGATCCATTGCGGACTTCTCAAGGACTTCATCCCCCTGACCGCCAGCCGGATCACCGGCATCGTCAGCCGGGGAGGCTCCCTCATGGCTCAGTGGATGCTCCGCCACGGCAAGGAAAACCCCCTCTACACCGCCTTCGACCAGATTCTCGAGATCTGCCGGGAGTTCGACGTCACGCTCTCCCTCGGCGACGGACTGCGCCCCGGATGTCTCGCCGACGCCTCCGACGCCGCCCAGTTCGCCGAACTCGAGGTTCTCGGGAAGCTTACGAAGCGGGCCTGGGAGGCCGATGTTCAGGTCATGATCGAAGGTCCGGGCCACGTTCCCTACGACCAGATTCCCATGAACGTGGAAAAACAGCAGACTCTCTGCCACGAGGCGCCCTTCTACGTATTGGGACCTCTCGTCACCGACATCGCCCCGGGCTACGACCATATCACCTCGGCGATCGGCGCCACAGCCGCCGCGACGGCGGGAGCGGCCCTCCTCTGCTATGTCACCCCCAAGGAGCATCTGGGCCTTCCGGACCTCGAGGACGTGAGAAACGGCATCATCGCCTACAAGATCGCCGCGCACGCCGCGGACATCGCCCGACACAGGAAGGGGGCCCGCGACCGGGACGACAGCCTTTCCCGCGCACGCTACGCCTTCGACTGGAAGAGCCAGTTCGACCTCTCGCTCGATCCCGATCGCGCCCGCTCCATGCACGACGAGACCCTTCCTCAGGAGACCTTCAAGCACGCGGAGTTCTGCTCGATGTGCGGTCCCAAGTTCTGCTCGATGCACATCAACCATCAGATCCGAGAGGAGGCGGAGCGCCTCATCTCGATCGATCCCCTCCCCCGACAGGCGGTCTCCTGACCCAAAAGTCGGGGGTGCCACCTCAAAGAGGCAAGGCGGATTTTTTCTCTTAGACGGCGAAGATATTCATAGGCCTCTCGGGACCGTCTCCGACTCTCGATTTCGAGTGTGGGGGGACGGTCCCTTTCTTGTTCACGGGCTTGTTCCCAAGGGGGAGCTCCCCGATATGAGCGCCCTGCAAGGGAGAGGCTCATGCGTGAGGATTCGGCACCTGTCCTGTGATATGATGGTCCCGCCCCGTCGTTGGGACCCGTCGAAACCACAGGAGCTCTTCTCCATCATAACGAGCGAAAGGATACGATGCCGGCAATCCGCCTGGGTCATCCCCTCTTTTTTCACAACATTCCCTTTGAGATCGAGGAGCGGCAGATTCTTCGGGAGATGCGCATTCCGAAGAAATCCTCTCTGTCCGAGCTGAACGAACCGGCCATGGAGCGGGCGATCGGCCAGGCGATCGAAGAGGGGTACCGGATGATCGAGGGCCAGGGAGTGTACAGGACTCTCGCAATCACGAAGGTCGAGGAGAACCGGGTCCTGACCCGGGAGAGCGAGACGCTCTTCGTCGGACAGAAGATGGTCAAACTTCTCCGCCATTGCGACTACGCCTCCCTGATCGTGGCGACCATCGGCCCGAAGATCGAGACGGAGGTCGACCGGCTTTCCGGCCCCGAGCCGGCCCACGCCTACTTTCTTGAGCGCGTCGGGGCATGGATGGCCGACTACATGGGCATCTGGCTCGACAGAATGCTCGAAAGGGAGATCGTCCGCGCAGGATATCAGCGGACCTACCGCTTCGGCGTCGGCTACGGGGACTGGCCCCTCTCCTCTCAAACCGAAGTCATGGCCCTCACCGAGTCCCGAAAGATCGGCATCGCCCTTAACGAGGCCTATATCATGATCCCCCGCCTGTCCATCTCTGCCGTCATCGGATGGCAGAAGCCCGGAACAGGCCCCCAACCGTCCCCCGAACCGGAGAGCGACTCTTGACCCCCCTTCTCGAACGTCTCAAACAGGACATCCTGATTCTCGACGGCTCCATGGGAGCCCTTCTGCAAGGCCGGGGTCTCCCCCCCGGCTACGCTCCCGACCTCTGGAACCTCGAGCGTCCTCAGGACATTCAGGCCGTCCACGCCGAGTACCGGGCCGCAGGCTCCGACATCCTGCTCACCAACACCTTCGGCGCCTCCCGCCGAAGACTCGCCGAATACCAGGCCGAAGGCAAGATCCGGGAGATCAATGCGGCCGGGGTCGATCTCGCCCGCCGGGCCGCCGCGGGAAAGGCCTACGTCGCCGGAGACATCGGGCCTTTCGGCTCGACCATCGCCCCCTTCGGAGACACCACCTTCGAGGAGGCGGTGGCGATCTTCCGCGAGCAGGCCTCCCTCCTCGCCGCTGCCGGGGTCGACCTGATCGCCATCGAAACGATGTTCGACATCCAGGAGATGCGGGCCGCCCTGATCGGAGTCCGCGAGGGGGCTCCCCGCCTTCCCATCATGGCCTTCATGACCTACAACGCCGACGGAATCACCGACTCCGGATCCGACCCCGAGACGGTCGCCGCCGTTCTCGAAGGCTTCTCGGTCGAGATCATGGGACTCAACTGTTCGGTGGGGCCGGAGGCCATGGTGCCGGTTCTCGAACGCCTTGGTCGTGCCACCCATACCTATCTGGGGATCGAGCCCAACGCCGGACTTCCGATTCATCGCGACGGGAAGACCGTCTATCCTTCCGGGGCCGAGGAGATGGCGTCATTTGCCCCCGCCTTCGTCGAAGCCGGAGCCAACATCATCGGCGGCTGCTGCGGGACGACCCCCGAATACATCCGCATGATCTCAAAGAGGCTCAAGGGAACAAGACCACGACCGAGAACGAAAAGCCCCCACACCCGCATCGCCTCCCGAACCAGCGTCGTGCCCATTGGGGCAGGAGTCCCCTTTGTCCTTATCGGCGAGAAGATCAACCCCACAGGCAAGAGGCTTTTCTCCGAAGCGATCGCCGAAGGCCGCACCGACCTCATCGTTGCGGAGGCCCGGAAGGAGACGGCCGCCGGAGCCCACGCTCTCGACGTCAACGTAGGAGTGCCGCTCGTCGACGAAGCCCTGATGATGGAAAAGGCCGTCATCGCCATCGGCAATGTCGTCTCTTCCCCCCTCGTCATCGACAGTTCCTTCGCCTCGGCGCTCCAGGCCGGCCTCCGGATCTATCCGGGACGGGCTCTCGTCAACTCCGTCAATGCGGAAGAGGAGCGGCTCGAGGAGGTTCTTCCCCTGATCCGACGCTACGGGGCGGCCGTGATCGCCCTCCTCTCCGGCGACGATATCCCGGAGAAGGCCGGGGACCGGATGAAGAATGCGGAGAAGATCCTGCGGGCGGCAGAGCGCTTCGGCCTCCGACCGGAGGACATCGTCTTCGACACTCTCGCCCTGACCGTCAGCGCCGTCCAAGAAGCCTCCCGACAGACCCTCGAAACGATCCGCCTTCTCAAGTCGGAGTGGAACGCCCGGACCATCGTCGGCCTTTCGAACGTCTCCTTCGGCCTTCCCATGAGGAAGACCGTCCACGACACATTCCTTGCCATGGCGATCGGCGCCGGCCTCGACGGAGCCATCTGCGATCCCTACGACCCCCTCCTCCACCAGACGGTGGCGGCGGCCAGCCTCTTTGCGGGGCGGGACCCCGAATGCCGCACATTTATCGACCGGGCCGCCGGATGGTCCCCCCTTGTCCCCCAGGGCGAGAAGGGGGGGGAAGGGGCTCAGAGCACGGCGGGCGCCTCCGACCCAAAGGCCCCGCTCTCCCCGCTCACGACCCGGGAAAAGATCGAGCGCGCCATCATCGAAGGAGAGCGAGAGGCGATCGCCCCCCTCGTGACGCAGGCCCTCGCCGAAGGATCCGCCCCTTTCGAGATCTTCGTCGACCAGATGACCCCCGCCATCAGAAAGCTCGGAGACCTCTTCGGCGCCCGCCAGAAGTTCATCCCTCACCTCATTGCCGGGGCCGACACCATGAAAAAGGGTGTCGAGGTCCTGCAACCCCTGCTTGAGGCCAAGGGCCCAACAAAGCCCAAGGGAACGATCGTCTTCGCCACCGTCAAGGGCGATATTCACGATATCGGAAAGAACATCTGCATCCTCATGCTCCGCAACTTCGGCTACCGGGTCATCGACCTCGGTCGAAACGTGCCGCTCGAGACGATTCTTGAGACGGCAGAAAAGGAGGAGGCGCAGATCGTAGCCCTCTCGGCCCTCATGACAACGACGATGATCCAGATGAAGGTGGCGGTGGACGCGATCCGGGAGAGAAATCTTCCCTACAAGGTCATGGTCGGTGGGGCGGTCGTCACGCCCAAGTTTACGACGGAGATCGGTGCGGACGGGTACGGAAAGGATGTGGGAGAGGTGGTTCCTCTCACAGAGCGGATCCTCGCAGCCCTTGTCGGAACGGGGACCGGTCCGGAAGGGATCTAAAGAAGGATCCGGAGACCGTCGTAGGCGGGACGAATCCCCGGGGGAAGCTCGGCTTCGAGCGTCGCGTGGTCCATCCGGTGGGAGATGTGGGTGATATAGGCCATCCGTGGGGACACCTCCCGGATCTCCGCGATCGCCTGATCGAGACCGAAGTGCGAGAGATGGGGTTCGTAGCGGACCACGCCGACGATCAGGATCTTCGCCCCCTTCATGACCGTCTTCCCCTCCGGGAGAACGGCGTTGCAGTCGGTCAGATAGACGAGATCCCCGATCCTGAGGGCCGTGTTCCGGGTGGGGCCGTGCTCCACCAGGAAGGGACGAAAGGGGAGGCCAAAGATCTCCATCGGCCCGTCAAGGGGGTGGGGCACAAGATCGGGCCGCGTCACCCCTTCCCGGTTCACGTCGGAAAAGGCATAGGCGAACATCGCCCGAATCCGGTCGAGAACCGGAGTCGGCGCATAGATCGGGATCTCTCTTCCCATGATGAAGTTGAAGGTCCGAAGCTCGTCGAGCCCCAGAACATGGTCGGCATGGGCGTGGGTATAGACGACGGCATCGACTCGGTCGAGTCCATGTCGCAGGGATTGAAGACGCAGGTCGGGAGAGGTGTCGACGAGAATGTTCTTCCCGTTTGCGCTGACGAGGAGGGAGGAGCGGGTCCGATGGTTTCTCCGGTCTGGGGAGAGGCAAACGGAGCAGCGGCATCCGATCATGGGGACGCCCACCGAGCTTCCCGTTCCGAGAAAGAGAGCCTCCATGGCGGGAGACTGTGACGCGGTCACCCCTTTCCCCTCACGGAGGGCCAGGCGAAGAAAGCGCCGGCCCAGTGTGCGGGACAGGGATCAGGGAGCGACGCGAATAATCTTGACATGGAGAATCGTGACCGGGGTCAGGGGACGGTCATTCTTGCCTGTGGGGACTTGGGAGATCCTGTCGGCCACATCCTGCCCCGAGACAACCTGGCCGAAGATGGAATAGGAGCCATCGAGCCATGTCGCCGGAGCCACGGTAATGAAGAACTGGCTTCCGTTGGTGTCGGGGCCGGCATTGGCCATGGCCATGACGCCCTTGTGGTCGAAGTGCAGCGAGGGGTCGACCTCGTTCTTGAACTGGTAGCCTGGTCCTCCGGTCCCGTTTCCGAGAGGATCGCCGCCCTGGATCATGAAGTCCTTGATGACGCGGTGAAAGACAAGTCCGTCGAAAAAGGGCCTCTTGACGGACTGCCCCGTCCGGGGATCGATAAACTCCTTCGTCCCTTCGGCAAGCCCCACGAAGTTGGCTACCGTCTCGGGAGCCGATGCGGGAAAGAGCTGGCAGACGATTGTTCCCATGGAGGTCTCGAGTTCGGCGTACTCTCCGGGGGGAAGGGATGCGGTATTTGTGGCTGCGGCATTGGCAGTCATGGGAGTTCCTCCGTCAATAAAGAGGGTAAGGAGCGGAAAAAGAAGGACGGACAGAACAAGGGCCGTCAGACCAACGATGCCTTTTGTTTTGAATGTCATCATTTTTTTGAGGCCCTCCTTCTCTCCTGCTCGTTCAAAATACGTTTTCTGATGCGGAGGGCTTCGGGCGTCACCTCCAGGATCTCGTCGTCCTCAAGAAACTCGAGGGCCTGCTCGAGAGAGAGCACCTTGGGGGGAACAAGGGTAATGGCATCCTCGGCGGTCGAGGAGCGGATATTGTTCAGATGCTTCTTCTTGCAGGGATTCACGGCAAGATCGGTCGGCCGCGAATGGGCTCCGATAACCATGCCCTCGTAAACCCTGATCCCAGGGCCCACAAAGAGCACGCCCCGTTCCTGAACGCTTTCAAGGGCGTAGGCCACCGTCTCTCCCGTCTCCATGGAGATCAGGCCGCCGTTGATCCGGCCGGGGATCTCCCCCTTGTAGTCGCCGTAGCCGTGGAAGGTATGGTTCAAAAGACCGGTTCCCTTCGTGTCGGAAAGGAACTCGCTCCGGTAGCCGAGAAGCCCCCGGGCGGGAATGAGGTACTCCAGGCGCACATGGCCGTCCTGCTGGGGGGCCATGTTGAGCATCTCCCCCTTCCGGGGTCCCAGCTTTTCGATGACGGCCCCCACAAACTCCTCTGCGACGTCTACGACGAGGTACTCGTACGGCTCCTGGCGCTGGGACCCCTCTCCTTTAAAGAGAACGTGGGGACGCGACACCTGGAACTCGTACCCCTCCCGGCGCATGGTCTCGATCAGGATGCCGATGTGGAGCTCGCCCCGGCCAGACACCTTGAATGCGTCTGGGCTCCCGGTCTCCTCGACCCGAAGGGCCACATTGGTTCGGATCTCTTTCATGAGTCGATCGCGGAGGTTCCGGCTCGTGACGAACTTTCCTTCCTGTCCGCAGAAGGGGGAGTTGTTCACGATGAACTCCAGCGAGATGGTGGGCTCACCGATCTCGATGGGGGGAAGCGATCCCAGATCGGTGACATCGGAGAGAATGTCCCCGATCCGGAGGTCGTCGAAGACGGCCATCAGAATGATGTCCCCGGCCTTGGCGGAAGGAACCTCGACCCGCTTGAGTCCTTCGAAGGAGAGAATCTTCTTCACCTTGTTCTTCTCGACGATGGCCCCGTCGACCACCCGGGCGATCGTCTCCCCGTTGGCGACCTTGCCGCGAACGATCTTGCCCAGGGCGATCTGCCCCAGATAGGAGTCGTATTCGAAGCTTGTCACCTGCATGAGGAAGGGGCCGTTCTCGTCGACCTCTGGAGGCGGCACGTAGTTGATGATGGTATCGAATAGAGGGATCAGATCCTTGCCCTCGACGGTGGCGTCGAGGGAGGAGATCCCCTTCTTGGCCGAGGCGAAGACGGTCGGGAACTCCATCTGGGCATCGGTGGCTCCGAGCTCGATGAAGAGGCTGAAGACCTCGTTCTGGACGTCGATCGGCCGGGCTCCCGGACGGTCGATCTTGTTGATCACCACCACAGGACGAAGACCCATGCGAAGAGCCTTGTTCAGAACAAAGCGGGTCTGGGGCATCGGTCCGTCGAAGGCGTCGACCACGAGAAGCACACCGTCCACCAGAGTCAGCGTTCGCTCGACCTCGCCGGAAAAGTCGGCGTGACCGGGGGTGTCGACGATGTTGATGCGATAGTCCTGGTAGAAGATGCAGGTGTTCTTCGCCAGGATCGTGATGCCGCGCTCCTTCTCGAGAGCGTTGGAGTCCATGACGCGCTCCTCGACAACCTCGTTATCCCGAAAAACGTGTCCCTGCTGGAGCATCTTGTCGACGAGAGTCGTCTTCCCGTGGTCGACGTGGGCGATGATCGCGATGTTCCTCGTGTGCATAAGTGATGCCGTCATAAGACATGTCCGCCTTGTCGAAAAAAGTGTCGTCGGTCCCGAAACTCTCCGCCCGATTGAAATGCTCAAAACGGCCTGACCAGCCTGACCACTCTGAGCGGACCCGGAAACGGAGCCCCCCCTCCCCTGCCGACGCCTTGTTCGCCCATCCGGGGAAAAAGGAAGACTCGGCACGCCCAATTCCGGCTACCCCAATCCGGCTGCGATGTTCAGGCCGCCGGAAACGACACAGATCCATCGGGAACCCGGAGAGGCCCGGAGAAGCCCGGAGAAGACGGGCCACGGGTGACCACAGGGATGAGGGTCCAAAAAGACAGGAGGGGACCTTTAAAATCAAAAGAAATACTATTATAGGTTGGATGCGGCTGGAAGGTCAACTGGCGGATTTTTCGAAAGATCGAAAGAACCTTGCCGTAACTTGGGTCCGCGCTTCTTCCTGCCGATTGGTCCAGAGATTCGGATCCTTCCTCGAAGAGCGAGCGGGCCCCGAAAAAGACGGACGGCGACCGCCCTCCGGGAGGGGGAGAGTCCGTCCACCGGAAAAACCCTCCCCAAAGGCTCGGATCAACCCGGGGTCGGAGCATCGGCCGCATCGGCCTTCAGGAGGGAAAAAGCCTGAAGAGGGGAATCGACAGCCCGGGGAAAAGGGGGGATTCGAGACGATCGCTCTTGCCGGACTCCAGAGGAGCCGGATAACGCCCGTCAACAAGCCGGAAGACCTGGACGGTTTCCGCCTCAGGATCCACGATCCAGTACTCAAAAACCCCGAACCGTTCATAAAGAGAGTGTTTTAGCCGGCGGTCGCTCGTTGAGGTCGAGGGGGAGAGGATCTCGATTATCAGGTCCGGAACGCCCTGGACGTTTTTCTCCGTAATGATGGACGAATGGTCCGTCGAGACAAAGAGCAGGTCCGGCTCGACGACCTGGAGAAGTTCCCGGGAAAAAACCACATCGTAAGGAGCGCAGAAGACCTTCCCGAGGGGATTTTTCCTGAGAAAACTTTCGATCTCGAAAAGCAGGTTTTTGGAAATTTCCTGATGTCGTGTATTGGGAGACGGGGTCATGCAGAGTTCGCCATTGATGATCTCGTAACGAAAGGGACCCCCTTCCGGGAGCGACATGAATTCCTCGTAGGTCCATTCCTTGAGACTGGCCGTTTTCATCGAAACCTCCTTCCCCCATGAGATTGCCTTCTCATCATACCCCGAATCGGGGTCCGTACCAACAAATCCTTCGACAAGACCTCTCGTTGGCCCCTCTCCGACGGGTGTCAAGGGGAAGACTAGAAGCTAACGGTCAGTCTCCGACATGGAAGGCGGCGCACTTGAGATAGTCGAGCTCGGGCATCGACAATAGGCGGGGATGATCCCAGGAGGCCTTCCCCGAGTAAAAAAGACGCGCTGTTCGCCCCTCCTTGCGGAAGACCGAGCGAAGAATCCCCGAAAAGTCCTCCCACGAAAGAAGCGCCGAGCAGGAGCAGGCGACAAAAACCCCCTCCCGGTCGAGAAGAGAGAGCCCCAGACGAAAGGCCTTGTGGTATCCTTCGATCCCCTCCTTCACCAGACGGCGACTTTTGATGAAGGCCGGCGGATCGAGAATCACGGCGTCGAAGCGGCGGCCGGCCTTCCGGGCTGTCTCCCCCCAGGAAAAGAAGTCGGCCGCGAGACCCTCTCCGGTCGGAACATTGCGACGATAGAAGGAGATCGCCTTCTCGGAGGCGTCCACACCGGTCAGGACGGCGCCGGGAGTAGCGGCGGCCACACCCATCGACCAGGCGCCCACATAAGAGAATGCGTCGAGGACCCGCCCCCCTCCGATCCTTCCCGAAAGAGCCCTCACATTGTCCTTCTGGTCGAGGAAGAGACCTGTCTTCTGCCCCTCCCGGAAGGGGAACCGGATCGCCTTCTCTCCGAGGGAGACGGCAAGCTCCTCCGGAACATCGCCCACAAAAAGATCCTCTCCGACGGGAAGCCCCTCCGTCTCCCGGGCCCGCAGGCCACGATCCACGCGTATGCCGAGAGGATTGAGCCTGTCGGAAAGGGCTTCGAGAATCGAGGGCAGAAGGGTCTCCATCGCCCGCGTCGTGATCTGCACAGAGAGTCGATCCCCGTAGCGGTCGACCACGACCCCGGGAAGGCCGTCGGCCTCCGAGTGAACGAGGCGGACCGCCTCTTCCCCCCTCCCAACGCGCGCCCGCATGGAAATCGCGGCAGAGATCCTCCCGGCCACGTAGTCCTCAAGTTTCTCGATGCGCCCCTCGAGAAGACGGACGGCAATCAGGGAGTGCGGATTATAGAGTCCTGTTCCCAAGAATCGACCGGAGGCCGACCGAACATCGACGAGAAGGGGCGGCTCCCCCCCGGAGCCCCGTGATCCCGTGGAAGCCGAGGGTGACAGACGTGCCACCTCGTTTGAAAAGATCCAGCGATGGCCTGCCATCACCCGCCGTTCCTCGTTTTTCCCGAGGACGACCTCGCCCCGGAGGGTCTTTTCGTAAAGCTCCGACTCTGTCTTGGACTCTTCCATTCCCATCAGCCGATCTCCCGGGTTGCGCCAAAAGAAGTTTGATATTAAACTATATAAAAATGACTTTGCGGAGAGGCGTCCCCCCAGACAGAACGACACCTTCCGAACCCGAAAGCCTTGAGGAGCCTCTTCGGCTCCTTATCCATCACTTCGCCTCGTTACGTCGAAGCGAAGCAAAAAACAAGGATACCACCGATCGTGTCTGAATTTCCTATGTTCCCTTCCACCGTCAAATGCCGTGTGGGAGTCACCCTTCTCGCAATGCTTCTGGCTCTTTCCTCTCAGGTCGCAATGGCCGCTCCGCCTTCTGCCGACAATGCCAGTGCCCTGCCGCCTGCCGCCAATGTGACCCTCGACAACAGGGATCCGCCCATCGGGGCCCCGGGCGTTCTCTCGGCAGACGGCGGCACATCGAGGCTGGTCTTCTTCCCCTCGCAGGACATCTTTACGCCGCTTCTTTCAGACCCCCGCGAGCCGGTCAGTACAATCGAATTTTTTGCGGCCTCGAACATGCCCTCCGCCCTTCAGTTCAACGGGAACATGGCGGGCAACATCGGAATCGTCCGCTGGGAGTCGAATGCCGAAGGGGTCGACCGGGCTCTCCAGTTCGGACTTGTGGGGGGAGAGTTTTCGCGCTTCGGGATCTTCGGCGCCAACACCTACCTCATGGACTCGGACTACATGGTGGGAGCCACCCTGACGGGGCGAATCGGAGCCTTTTCCCAAAGGCTCTTCTTCTACCACGAGAGCTCTCATACCGGCTACAACTACACCACTTTGGACAACGTCAGCAAACTCTCCGACTTCGGCCAGGAGATCCTCCAGGAAATCTCCTCCTGGGATCTCACCCCCCACCTGAGACTCTACGGGGGAGCCGCCTACCGGGTCTTTGGATTCAACAACTACCCCTCCGAACAGGACGCCCTGATCCTGCTCGGAGGAGCCGAAGCCTATACCGGCACCCTTGCCTCTCTCGACCATCTCGGCCGGGGCTACGCCTCCTTTTTTCTCGAGTCCCGGGGCATCAACGGCTATACGCCCAACGAGGACCTGCAGGTCGGACTGCTCTTCCACCGCCCCGGGTCGTACGTCCAGATCCGGCCGATGATCGATCTCTACAACGGATACTCGACCATGGGCGACCTTCTTTTCATAAAGGACCGTTACGCGGCTCTCGGCATCTCCTTTGACTTTTGAGGGGGTCTTCCCCCAGAATATGACCGGAGGAGCGCCCCGGACAGCCTGTCGTCCATTCTGCGACCGGGGCCGCCGGGAACCGGCAACGGGGGCCGGCAACGGGGGCCGGTCTGGCCCTGCACGCTCTCCCCTTTCCACAGAACGCATCCGGAGATTTTCTTGACAAAGTCCCTTCTGCGAGGTCTTCTGCCCCTTCTGACCGGCATTGCCGTCCTGGCCGCGGCGGGGCTTCTCGTGCCTCTTTATCGCTCGACGTGGACGGCGGGCCCCGGGATCGAACCCCGCATTCCCCGGGCGCAGACGACCTTCTCCGTGCGCCTTCCCGCCCTGCCGAGCGGAGGGCCAGACCATCGCTCCCTTCTCTTGAGGGCAATCAAGGAGAGCTCCGACCCACTTTCTGTGGGCTACTGGCCTTCGGGTCGTACGGTCTTCCAAATGCCTGTTGCGATTGCCCCCCCAGACCCAGGGAAGCCTCCCGCATCGGTTCGGCTCGTGCTCTGGGACCCCGGCCGATACCAGATCACCTTCTCCGATCCGACCACACAGCGTCTTGTCGAGACCCTTCCGGTCCATGTCGTCGCTCCCCTGACCCTTTACAGAAACGACGCCCTTCTTCTCCTTCTTCTGGGAGGGGCCGGATATCTCTCGGGCCGCTTCGTGAGGCTCCCCGCCCCCGAGGGGCAAAAAAAAGGCGGAAGCGCCCCCTCCTTCCTTCGCCACCGGAGTGCCGTCGCCACCGCCGCACTTCTGGCAGGACTTCTTCTTGTCCTGATGGAGCGTCCTCTTCCTGCACCCCGCACGCCTCTTCCCTCCCTCTCCGGAGGGCCCGGGGGAACCTATGAGTCCGAGGGGCGAAAGGATGCCGCCCGCATGCCGATTCCCCTTTCGTTGGGCCCGGGACAGAGTGCGGAAGGCTTTCTCGTTCTCCGCCATCGCCTGGACAGCTGGGTCGCCTATGGCCACGATCTGACCCTCTTTTCCGGACCGGTCGACCTCCGGCTCGGATCCCGGGCCTATCTTCTTCCCCCCGACGACGGCCGCTACCGTCTCACTCTCTGGACAAGTGACGGCACAGGACGCCTTTTGCCCCTTCGTCAGGTCGTCCGAGCCCTCCCCGTCTCCCCCGCCTTTCCCTTGGGCCTTTTTTTGGGATTCTCCCTCTTCTCCCTGGCATTTTTCTTTCTGGGCGCGACGCCCCCCGCGGTCCGGGTCTCCCGCACACCGCTAGAAAGGTTTCGTTGAAGATCCTTCTTCTGCCATCGCCGCATCCCGGACAATCCCGGACGGCTCTCGTTTGGGCCGCCGCACTCGTTTTTGGCGCCCTACTGTTCTTTTCTCCGGGCCGGGCCCGCGCCTTCGATGTTCAGCTCATGGGCAACGTGGACTACCTGCCCGTCTCCCCTCTCCAGAACACCAGTCCCGTCGCCTGGGGGGGCGGCGTCCGGATGACCTGGGAATACCTTCCCGACTGGGACATCACCGCCACGCTCATGACGAACATCTTCCAGACGACCCAGACCATTTCGGAGAATCCTGTCACATACTCCCCCAACACCTCGGGTCTCATGTCGCTTACGCCCCTTTCCTTCGGGATCTACCACACCCTTTACCGAACCTCCAAGAAGAACTGGATTTACGCGATCGCCGACGTCGGCGCGGCCTTCGAGTACTCCTACGGAGGGGGGCATATCACCCCCGAGCCTTACGGCGAGATCGGGGCAGGGTTCAGCTTCAAGCAGTGGTTCATCGAGGAGCGGGTGGCCGGCATGCCGCTCGCCTTTCCCGCCTACCCCTCGCCCGCCTTTACCTCAGGCCCCCTCATCATGATCACCACCTCGGTCGGAGTCCACTTCTTCATCTTCTAGCGCGCGCTCTCCCCCGCCGACAAAGGAGAGGTCGGCCACCGGGATCCACCGGGGGAGATGCTCTCCGATCACCCGGTCGAGAAAGGCCAGAGCCTCCCGAAACTCCCGGGGGAGCGTCATCCCCCCGCTGTCGGGACCTTCTACGGCCGCGGATCCGGACAGGTGGGAGAGGACTCCGGGGGACACCGCCCACAGTGCGCCCTCCGGATCTCCCGGGCGACAGGACCAGCAAAAAACCGCTCCGTCTGAGGGCCGGTAGGCAACTCTCCGGGTGCGCCCCTCCTCTAGGCCCCCCCTTCCCCCCCCCTCTTCCGTTTTTCCGCAAAAGCGGCAGTGGGGAGAAGGAATTCCCCACCCAAGGATGGCGAGCCCTTCCCGAACGAACTCCATCCAGACAAGGCCCGCGGGGGAGGACCGACCCTCGAGCCGTTCGAGCGCAACGATCGCCAGATCGAAGAGGCGGGGCTCGGGGTGGCCTTCCGGCAAGAATCCCAGGAGGAACCGGACGATCAGCCCGGCCCAGACAAGACGGTCGTACTCTTCGCGAATACGGGGATAGCCCTGAAGGAGGGAGGCGTGCAGGATCCGGAGAAGACCGGGAAGGCTTCCCCGGCGCAGGGAGAGGCGGGATCGGGTGAGGGGCTCGAGGGAGGCCCCGAACCGGTTGTCGCGGGAGGTGGCCCCCCGGGCAAATCCCGACTGAAGGCCTCCCTCCCGGGAAAAAAAGGTCACGACCTTGGAGGAGTCCAGATATCGGGCGGACCGGAGGACTAAGACCTCCTGCTCAGCCATGGTCCCGGGAAGAGTGGAAAAGCCGGGAGATCCTCATGAGGGCAGGTACCCAAGCTCCCGCAGAACCGCGGGACGATCCCGCCAGTCCGGAACGACCCGGACGACAAGCCGGAGGTAGACCGGGGTGCCGGTCAGGCGCTCGATCTCCTCCCGCGCCCGCTGGCTGATCGTCCGGATCGTCTCCCCCCGGGCGCCCACCACGATCCCCTTCTGGGACTCCCGCTCCACGAGGATCGAACCTTCGATGCGGGTGGTCTTTTCCTCCCCCTCCGGCTCGAGGAACTCCTCGATCGCCACGGCGCACTGGTGGGGGACCTCTTCGTAAAGCAGGGAGAAGATTTTTTCCTGAACGATCTCCCGGACCATCTCCCGCACCGTCTGGGAGGTGTACCATTCCGGGTCGAAGAGGGGCTCACCCTGCGGAAGGTCCCGGAAGAGGATGTCTTGAAGGGCCTCGAGGTTGGTCTCCTTGAGTCCCGACAGGGGCACGATCTCTCCCACGATCCGGTTTCGCTCCATCTCCCGGGAAAACTCGAGAAGGACCGGAATCATGTTGGTCGGTCCGAGGCGGTCGATCTTGGTCAGGGCGACCACCAGAGGAGGGGTGGGGAGACCGCTCCCCTCCCGGGCCGGCCGGATGAGTTCGAGAAAGCGGGCCCAGTCGCGGTCACGTTTTTTCGACGTGATATCTACGACCCAGAGGATGACGTGGGCCTCGGAAAGCGCTGTCGCAAGACTCTCTCCCATTTGCTGGTTTAAGAGAGGGCCCGACTGGTGAAATCCGGGAGTGTCGAGAAAGATCATCTGCCCGCGCGTCTCGGTCAGGATCCCTCGAATCAGGGTCCGGGTCGTCTGAGGGGTCGCGCTTACCGCCGAAACCTTCTCTCCCACCAGGGCATTGACCAAGGTCGACTTGCCTGCGTTGGGAAGTCCCACGACGGCGACGAGGCCGGCCCGGCCGGTGGGCTTTTCCGACTCCCTGCCGACGGCGTCGAGCTCTTCGGCCATGGTCAACCCCGATCGTCCTTTTTTTCCCGCTTTCTTTGCCATCCGGCTCCCCTGGTTCCGATTGTTGTCGATCCCGCATCGCGAAATGAACGCGTGTCCTTCCGGTCTAAGAGTACCCGAAGAGAGGCGGCATTTCCATTCCCTGCGCATAGGAACCCGCAGTCCTTTCCTGATAGAATCGCCCCCGGAGACTTGTCCCATCGTCGCACACCATGCGGCCGAAACGACTTCTTTAGCCCCGGCCCCCTTGCAGGAAAGGACTCCCCATCTCCGTCATTCTTCTCACCGGCGCCTCTTCGGGAGTGGGAGAGGCCCTCTCGATCCGCCTTGCCTCCCCCGGAACAACACTCCACCTCGTCGCCAGGAGACGGGACCGGCTCGAGACCCTGGCAGAAAAGATCCTCTCCCGGGGCGCCACGCCCCGTCTCCACGAGGTCGACGTCAGAGATCGCCCGGCAATGGACGAGCTCGCCCGGACCCTCCTAAAAGAGGGGCCTCCCCCCACTCTGATCGTCGCCAACGCCGGCATCCGCGGAGAGGGAGACGGCAACTCCCGGGAGGCCATGGAGGAGATCTTTTCGACCAATGTGCTGGGGGTCATGAACACCGTCGCCCCGTTTCTCTCCGCAATGCGCCGGGAGGGGCGGGGACAGGTCGCCATCCTCGGAAGTCTCGCCGGATACCGGGGTCTTCCGGAGGCAGGCGCATACTGCGCCTCGAAGGCCGCTCTTTCGGCCTGGACCGACTCCCTTCGACTTCTGCTCGAGCCCGACGGGATCGGCGTCTCGCTCGTCAACCCGGGATTCGTCGCGACGGAGATGACCCGTAAAAATCCCTATGCCATGCCCTTCGTGCTTTCCGCCGACGACGCGGCCCGGCGCATCGTCCGGGGCCTTCAAAAAAATGCTCCCAGAATCGAGTTTCCCCTGCCGATGGTTCTCCTCGTCCGCATCTTGGCCCTCCTGCCTCCCCGCATGGGGGACAGCCTTATCCGTTTTTCGGGGAACAAAAAACACAAATAATCACAAACACAAGACGTGTTGTCCTGTTCCTTCCGGGATCCGTTTACCGGCCCATTAAGCCTGTGTTATTCTTTTTTCAAAGAGCAGAGAAGAACGGTCGGCCGGGGAGACGGTCTCCCTGGGTCTGCCCCTTTCGACTCCCTCCCGGACGCCGGCCCCATAGGGGGTCCGGCTCGTCACTCCCTCCTGAGAGGTGCCGTCGCGTGAAGACCGACGGAACGCCAGAAAACAGACTGCCTGGAGAGTCGCCCTCCCCCGAACTTTCTTCGGGAATGGCCTCCATGCTCGAACTCGCCACCGACGGCCTCTACATCACCGACGGAGCGGGACGACTCCTTGCGGCCAACGCCGTCTTTGCCCGGATGCACGGCATTTTGCCGTCGGCCCTTTCCGAGACGACCCTCTCCGACGTAAACGGGGAATGGGATGCCCCCGAAGTCAAAAGGGAGATTGAAAAAAATCTTTCCCTTCCTCCGGGAGGGACCCGCCTCTTCGAAACCCTTCACAAAAAAACCGACGGATCGCTCTTTCCCGTCGAGATTTCGGTCCGGAGGATCGACGCATCCGAAGGGCCCCGCCTCGTTCATTTCGTCCGGGATATCTCCCGGCGCCGGGAGGCGATCGACAAACTCGAACGACTCTCCCGCTACGAGGCCATCCGGAGCGAGATCACCCTGCGGGCCTTTACAGCCCACTCCACCCGCGAGTTCTTGAATGCTCTCTGCCGGATCTGCACGGACGAGGCCGAAGAGATCCTCCTCGCCACTATCTGCCGTCCCAACGAAACGGGACTCTTCGAATTCGTGGCCTCAGCCGGCCGGACCGGATTTCTGGAGGGCTCCCGCATCCTCCTCGACCCCTCGCAGCCTCAGGGGCAGGGGCCCACGGGAACCTGCTTTCGGGAAGGACGCGCCGCGTTCAATACCCCGCTGGCCGACGTCACATGGGAGGCCCCCTGGAAAGACCGGGCCGAACGCTATGGTCTCCGCTCCCTCTCCACACTTCCCATCCTTATCGAGGGCAAGGTCTGGGGGGTCCTCGCCCTCGGCCACGGAGAACCGAGGCCGGTCGATCCCCCTCTGGCGCGCCTTCTCGAAGAGATCGCCCGGACGATCGCCCGGGGGATCGAGCGCATCGACGTCCTCCGGAAGGAGAGAGCGCATGCCGCGCTTGTCGAGGCCCTCATCGACTGGACCGACGCGGGAATTCTCCTTCTTCAGGACGGCCGGATTCGCAAGTCGAACGGAACGATCGCCCGGATGCTGGGATACTCGGGGACCGATCAGCTCGACGGGCGAGCCTTGGAGGAGATCTTCGAGCGGCTCCCCCACCTTTGGGAAGGAGGGGCGGGGGAGGCGGCGGGAGAGCTTTTCGATATCCCGCTTAGGACCGCCGAGGGGGAAGGTCTCTTCTGCGATCTCTCCCGACACCTCCTGACCCTTCCCGAGGAGACCGACCCGCTCCTTGTCGTCACCCTCCGCGACAGCCGGCTGCGCCACCAGAAAATTCGCCATCTTCAGCGGCTTTCAAACTTCAACAGCCTGCTGGCCAAAGCCGGAGAGGCCATGGCGGAGTCGGAGGACGAAGGGATCCTGTTCGGAGAGATATGCCGGATGGCGGTCGAGGAGGGCCGTCTCCCCCTCGCCTGGATCGGCCGCCCCGGAGAGGACGGCATCTTCCGATACCTTGCCCGCTTCGGCCGGACAGACTACCTCGAGGGCCTTCGCCTCTCGGTCGACCCCTCCACGCCTTCCGGCAAGGCCTCCTCGGCCGTCACCTTCCGGGAGGGCCGGACGATCGTGCAGCCCTCATTTACGGGGCCGCTCGCTCCCTGGCGAGAGGTTGCCGCGCGCTTTTGCCTCTCCTCGAACATGACCCTTCCGATTTTTCGCCGGGGGAAGGTCTATGCGGTCCTGACGGTCTACCACGAGGAGGAAGACGCCTTCGATCCCGAGCTTTGCGGGATCCTTGAAGAGCTTGCCAAAAATCTCTCGCGGGGGCTCGACCGGATCGACCTGGCCGAGGACAGGCGCCGCATCAGCGCCCAGAACGAGGCGATTTTTTCCTCACCCGCCATCGGGATTCTCCTGACCGAAGAGGGGCGCATCCGGACGGCCAACGCCCGGATGCAGGAGCTTCTGGGAGAGACCGGGATCGCCGGCCGCCTCCTCGCAGACCTCTTCGAGGAGGAGTCGGCAAGCAGGATCATGGAGGCCGAGAAAAGAATCCAGGAGGGCAAAAAATCCCCGGCCCTCGAATGCGCTAGGACCTCCGGAGGATCCCTCCGATGGATCGAACTCTCCGGGGTGCCCTTCTCCGGGGAGGAGCGCACGATCCTCTGGACGGCCGCAGACATCACATCACGCAGACAGGCTCAGGAGGAGCAGCGTCTTTTTGCCAACGCCCTCCGATCCCTCGAAGAGGGAGTCGCCATCAGCGACCCCGACGGGAGGATCCTCTATACAAACAGCACATTCGAGCAACTGACGGGGTATGGGGCGACAGACCTGGCCGGAAAGAACTGCCGGATCCTGCAGGGACCGGAGACCGACCGAAAAACGGTCAGGGAGATCCGGCAGGCCCTCGAAAAGGGAACGAGGTTCCGGGGTCAGATCCTCAACTACAAAAAGGACGGGACCCCCTTCTGGAACCTTCTTTCGATCTCCCCACTTCGCGACAAGGGGGGACGGATCACCCATTTCGTGGGCGTTCAGAACGACGTCACCGACATCCGGGAGCTCCGAGACCAGAACGACAGGCTCGCCTATCTCTCCCACCACGATCCACTCACGGGGCTGGCCAACCGGACCGCCCTTGGAGAGCACCTTGAAGCCCTGCTCTCCCGGGAGAGGCGGACCGGGATCCCCTTTGCCGTCGGCATGATCGACCTCGACGACTTCAAGCCCGTAAACGACACCTGGGGGCACCAGGCGGGGGACCAGCTCCTGCGGGAGCTGGCCCGGAGACTGTCTGGATCCCTGCGCCATCACGATCTGGCCGCACGGCTGGGAGGGGACGAATTCGTCATCGTCGTGGAGGACCTTCCCGAAGGGGGGACAAGCCCCGCCTTCGCCGCCCTCCTCCAGAGAATCCACCAGGCCCTGACCTCCCCCTTTACCGTGGGCGACGAGGCCACGATTCGCGTAGGACTCTCCATGGGAGTCGCCTTTTATCCGGAAGACGGATCGACGCCCGACGATCTTATCAGGGCGGCCGACACGGTGTTGGGGAGGCTCAAGGAGCATAAAACCGACAGGGAGCGCTGGTGGGGAACGGCCCGAGAGATCCTGACGAAAGAGGGCGCAGAGATCTCCCGGGAGGAGGCCGAGTTTGGCGGAGAGGCCCGGAGACTTCTCCAAAAGCAGGCCCCCCTGATCAAGGACAGCATCAAAAGCTTCGTCGACGAGTTCTACCGCAGCCTCCCCCAAAACCCGGAGGCCGGGAAGGTCCTCTCCCGCCTCTCCCCCCGGGAGGTCCATCATCTCGCAGAGAAGCAACAGCAGTATCTCGAGCAGGTTCTCTCCCCGGAGACCAGCCGGGAGGCTCTCGTCGAATTGTCGCGCCATATCGGACAGATCCACTTTCTCACCGGCGTCTCGAGCGAACTGTTGATCGAGGCGACCTCCCTTTACCGCCGCCTCCTTTCCTCGCACCTCAAGAGGTCTCTCATCTACGACCGGGAGAGACGCATCCTCCTCGACACCGCCGACAGGCGCATCGAAATCCACGTCTCAACCGAGGTACACGCCCAAGCCGAAATGCGCACATCCTACCTCGAAGCGGCCCTTGCCGCGTCGTCTTCGGAGGACATTCCCGGAGAGACTCTCGACAGGATCGTCGCCCTCTCCGGAATGGCCGGTGCCTGCTTTCTCAAAGACAGGGCCCCCGGATCCCTTGGCCTTTGGGAGGTCCGGGGAAGGATCCCCGGGGCCTCCGACCTCAGAACGGATCCTCCCTCCCCCCTCGTCGAGGCGCTCCTCGGCGCAGAGGCCGGCGGGATCTCTTTCGTCTCCTCGCTCGCCGCATTCCTCTCTTCCGCCGACGGGACGTTCTCAGACTCCCCCTTGCGCAGCGCCCTCTCCCTCGCCATCGACACCCGCCCCGGCCGTCGACTCTTTTTTGTCCTCTTCGGAAACTTCTTCCATCAGTTCGACTCCGAGGCGATGCGCCAGTTTGCCCTGGCGCTCCGGACCCGCCTGACCCTCTCCCGGGAGGCCCTTCTCCGCCCTTTTGATAAAACGCCCTGACCGAAGCGTTCTTGTCTTTGACGCAAAAAAAAGGGCATAATAGGCCCATCTGAACGATTTCTGCCTCTTACGGCCGGGACAGCGAGAAAGGATCGAAAATGCTTTACAGCCTTGTCATGGCCGGAGGTTCCGGCACCCGCTTCTGGCCCATGAGCCGGGAGCTTTTTCCGAAGCAGTTTCTCTCCTTCGAGAAGGAGGGATCCCTGCTCTCCCGGACGATCGACCGCATCCTTCCGCTGATTCCCGAAGAGCGGATCGCCCTCGTGGTCGGGACCGCCCACGCCTCCGAAACGCGTCGGATCCTCCAGTCCATGAACGGTGGCCAGGGACGACATCCCAGACTGATCGTGGAGCCCCGCTCCCTCAACACTCTGCCGGCCATCGCTGTTGCCTCCCTTGCCGTCGAAAAGGAGGATCCCGACGCCGTGGTCTCGGTCATGGCCTCCGACCACCTGATCTCTCCCCAGGACCACTTCCTGGCGCTTCTTCAGCATGCCGCCCAGATCGCCCAGACCGAAAAGGTCCTTCTGACCTTCGGCATCCCCCCCCACCGTCCCGAAACGGGCTTCGGATATCTTGAACTGGGGGAGGCTCTGCCCGCCTTCTCGACCGGACTTTTTGCGGCGGCGAAGGTCGCCCGGTTCGTCGAGAAGCCCGATATCGAGACCGCCCGCCGATTTGTCGAGGGAAAGAACCACCACTGGAACTCTGGGATGTTTGTCTTTTCGGTCAAGGTCTTCTTCGAAGAGCTGGAACGTTTCCAGCCGACTCTTTTCGCCTCCCTCCAGCCCCTCAAAGAGGCGCTGGGAACATCCGGAGAGCGCAGGGAGCTCGACCACTTCTACCGCACCGCCTCCTCCGTCTCCATCGACTACGGGCTCATGGAGCTCTCCTCCCGGGTCTGGTCCCTCTCAGGCCCCATCGACTGGAAGGACGTGGGATCCTGGTCGGCCCTCGACGACATCGCCCCGAAAGATTCCCGAGGGAACGTCGTCCGCGGCAACGCCCTCGTCATCGACTCCGACAACACGATCGTCCAGGCGGACAAGCGGGTGATCGCCACCATCGGCCTCAAGGACATGATCGTCGTCGACACCGACGACGCCACATTGATCTGCGCCAAGGACCAGGCACAGAAGGTCCGGGAGGTCGTCTCCCGCCTCCGGGAGAGAAACGCCGTCGAGGCATTGGAGCACCGGACGACTCACCGGCCCTGGGGATCCTACACGATTCTCGATCAGGGACCGATGTACAAGATCAAGAGCGTGACGGTGAACCCCCAGGCCCGCCTCTCTCTCCAGATGCACCTCCACCGATCCGAGCACTGGGTCGTGATCGCCGGAACGGCCCGCGTCACACTGGGAGAGGAAGAGATCTTTCTCCACACGAACCAGAGCATCGATATCCCCAAGTCCACCCGCCACCGCATCGAAAACCCCGGCAAGGTCCCCCTGATCGTGATCGAGGTCCAAAACGGGGAGTATCTCGAGGAGGACGATATCATCCGCTTTCAGGACGACTACCGGCGCATGGAGGAGGCTCCCGGACTCGACAGCCCCCCTCTCCGGAGCAAGGGCTCGTGATCAATCCCGGCATCTTTCGCGAATACGATATCCGGGGGCGGGCTGAGACCGATCTTACAGACTCCTCCGTCCGGGCCATCGGCCTGGCCCTCGCATCCCTCCTTCACGAACGGGGGGCCACAACGATCGCCTTGGGGCAGGACGTGCGCCTCACCTCTCCGCGTATCGCCGCAACCCTTGCGGAGACCCTTCTCTCCCGCGGGATCTCCCTCCTCGATGTGGGGGTGGTTCCGACGCCCCTTCTCTACTATGCCCTCTTCTCACTCCCCGTCTCGGGCGGCGTCATGGTCACGGCAAGCCATAACCCCTCCCCCGACAACGGCATCAAGATGGCAATCGGGCGGGAGACGATCTACGGGGAGGATATCGCCACGGTCCGCGACCGGGCGCTGGAATTCGACAGGACTCCTCCCCCACCCTTTTCCGGGCCCCGCGGCACAAAACGGGCCGAGCCGGTTCGGGAGCGCTACATCCGGGAGGTCGCAGCCGGCCTCGGGACACTGCCCCTCTTTGAAGGACGCCCTCTTCGCGTCGTCGTCGACTGCGGCAATGCCACGGCAGGACTTGTCGTTCGAGACCTTTACCGCGCACTGGGTGTGGAGGCGGACTACCTGTTCGAAGAGCCCGACGGCCGCTTTCCCAACCACCATCCCGACCCCACCGTCCCCGAAAACCTGGCCAGCCTTACCCGGGCCGTGATCGAAAAAAAGGCCGATCTGGGGCTGGCCTTCGACGGGGACTCCGACCGCATCGGCGCCTGCGACGGAACCGGGCGTATCCTTTTTGGCGACCAGCTCATGGTCCTTTTTGCCGAAGATCTTTTAAAGCGTCGTCCGGGAAGCCGCATCATCTCGGAGGTCAAGGCCTCCCGATTTCTCTACGACCGAATCAGAGCCCTTGGGGGGATTCCCGACATGTACAAGGCCGGCCACTCCCTCATCAAGGCCCGGATGCGGGAGACCGGAGCCCCTCTGGCCGGCGAGATGAGCGGCCATATCTTTTTTGCCGACGACTATTACGGCTATGACGACGCCCTCTATGCGGGGGCCCGTCTCATGGCGCTTCTCGCCCGTACGGGGCGGTCGCTCTCGGAGCTTCTCTCGGGACTTCCCCAAACCTTCTCCACACCGGAACTTCGAAGAGAATGTCCCGACGAAAAGAAGTTCGCCGTCATCGAATCTCTCAAGGCCCGCCTTCTCGGACGATCCCTCGAAATCAATCCGATCGACGGGATCCGGGTGGAGTTCCTCGACGGATGGGGGCTCATCCGGGCATCGAACACCCAGCCGGCGCTCGTTCTCCGATTCGAGGGGGACACATCTGCCCGCATGTCGGAGATCCGGGACCTTCTGACGGGAGAGCTTGCCCGTGCCATGGAAGACGTCGGGCTTGACCCGTCCCTCGCCACGAAGGACGCCTCCCATCACTAGCGTCCCCCCGTTGCACCCGATCACCTGAAGAGGCACTGTTCACCCGTTGTCGAGACCCAAAGCCTCCCAAACCCGCCCTGCCAATCCTGCTGGGGTTCTTCCCGTTTCGGCTGACGAAACAGGGCCTTCGCCTCGTATCACGCCTTCCGGAGGGAATCCGCCAGTTCCTTCACCCACAGAAGGTCGAGATCGAGAGTTCGGGAGATCTCTTCCGGACTCATCGTCCCTTTCGCAAGGAGTTTTTTCACGAAGTCCTCCCGAGTCTCCACACTCCCCTCCATCCGGCCTTCCTGGCGGCCTTCTATCCGGCCTTCCTGGCGGCCTTCTATCCGGCCTTCCTGGCGGCCTTCTATCCGGCCTTCCATCCGGCCCGTCTCAATCCCCTCCTGACGGATCTTCTCCACGGCTGTCATCGCCGCCTCCTTTCCGAATAGCGATCCAAAGACCTGTTCGAGTTCAGAACGGTCGTCCACCTCGAAAACACTTGAGTAAAAGTTTAGCATATCGACCAAAAAGACCGAATCTGGGTCCAGCACTTCCCCCCGAAATCGCTCCTCCAGAACCTTGCGGATGGCCCGCTCCATCCGCTCCCTGTCTCGGGCGTACTTCATCGCGACCAGAAAAAGCGCCGTCTTGAGGGAGGCGACTCCGTCGAGAAGAGCGCTTTCGTCTTCGGAGGCGGTATCGACGATCACCGGAGAAAAGTCGACGCAGACGCTCCGGAACTCCTCAGAAAATCCGTAGACCCCCTGGAAGCTTCCCGACAGTCCCCAGGGGGTCTCCCCGTGGTAGAAGAGAATCGGAAGAACCGGAGTCAGGGCCCGTCCCTGTCGCCGCTGCCGGGACCAGAGGGCGACCTTGTACTCGAGGATCTGGAAAAGGCTCCCGGGATCGCGCCAGGACTTGTGCTCGACTAAGATCTGCACCCGGAAGCTCCCGTCGTTCCCCACGACCTCGACGACCAGGTCGAAGTGGCGTCGCGTCCTCCGGATCCCTTCGGCCTCGGAGTCGCAGAAGCGGATCGTGCTCCCCGCAAGGAGCGGGGCCACGGGAGGGGGAACGAACCTCTCGAGAAAGCTCCCCAGAAGGGCCGGATCGGAAAGCGCATTTTTGACCATGGTGTCGTGAGGTTGCCAGCCTGGACCTCTTCTTCTTTTTCCTGCCACGCACTCTCCTTGGTTAAACAGTAAAATCGATCATAAAAAATAAAACCACGAAAATCTAATGGAAAAATCATATCCTGTCAAGAAAAGTCCAGATATTCCTTTGGATTTCAAGAGAGGAAACATTCTCCATTCCTCTCCCCCAAAAAGATCCGATGGACCTCCCGAGCCCCCCCGAGTGCGTCTTGACGAAAGGTTTCCGCTCTCACTTCCTGTTTATCCCCCCCCGGCCTCTCCGATCGTCTCAGAGTCCGATCTTCTCGCAAACTTCTGGGAATCAGGCCCCCTCGACTTTGTCAAAAAGAGAGGCCTTCCCCCGTTCGGTCCTCTGAAGAGCTGTTTCCGGAGCCGGCGAACGGACTCCTCTCCCTTTGAAGCCAGAGCGCTCTTCTGACCCGCTCCTCAAGAACCTGTGCGATCTCATGGTCGGAAAAACCGGCAAGCCCGGAGGGCTGGACCATCTCCCCGAAACAGAAAGCCACCCTCGCCGGCCGGGGGAGAGTACGATGGGGAGGATACGCCTCAAATGTTCCCACGATCCCTACCGGAAGAACCGGAACCTTCCTCCGCGCAAGGATCACCCCCACGCCCGGACGAAAGGGCGCCATCCGTCCATCCGTCGAGCGCTCCCCCTCGGGAAAGACCCCCAGACCCCGGCCCGAGACGAGAAGCCGCAAGGCTACGCGAAGGCCCGACAGAGCCGAATCCGGGGCGATCGAGACGATGCCGAAAAGGTTCTTGAAAGGGGCCAAAGGCCCGTCGAAGAGCGGGGCAAATCCCCAGAAAAGGGTCCGGGAGAGAAGCGACGGCGGAAGCATGAGGGCGAGCAGCGGGCCATCGAGGTAGCTTCCATGGTTGGCTACGATCACGAAGGGCCCCGACCCGATCCGTACCTCCTCCTCTCGCTCGCCCCCTTCGCCGCCCTCTCTTACCAAAAGAACGTCCTCCCCTTCCCGTCGCCATCTCGGCCACCGGATCCGGAAGAAGACCCGCCCCACTCCCCGGAAAAGATGATAGAGAAGGCGCTCTCCTGTCGAGAGCCCCCGCAGGACGCGTCCCCGGTCGGGGATCCGGGACTCCTCCGCGGCGCTCAGGGGACGGAGGAGGATCTCTTCTCCGGGGCCCTCTCCCAAGGCCTCCCGTGAGGCGATCCGACCCATGAGATCGCCGACCGTCAGGACGCCGGTCAGAAGATCGTCGGGAACGCGTCGCCCGAGAATCTTCTCGAGCTCCTGCAGAAGCTCGATCCGAAGGAGGCTGTCAAGCCCCAGATCGGCCTCGAGTCTTGCCTCGTCGACCACGCTCCCTCCCTCAACCGACACCCGGGCGATCGCCTCCCGGACCCTGGCAAAAAGCGGGCTGTCGGGGGATCTGTCTTCGGATTTCTTCCTTTCCAGGCGGAGAGATCTCGCCATGCGGTAGATTTCGGGGAGGAGAAAGCGGCGAAGCTTTCCCAGGCGGGTCCGGGGAAGAGGCTCCGACACCGTTTCAAAGGCGGAGATCCGGCTGTGGGAGGCGCTTTCGCGATTGACCGAATCGACTTGAGCGGCCAGCTCTTCAATGGAGGCAGGGGCGTTCGGATCGGGCCTCAGCAGGGCCACGAGCGCCTTCCCCTCTAAAAGGACCGCCGCCTCGGAGACTCCGGGAAAAAAGGAAAGACGTCGTTCGAGGGGCTCGGCAAAGATGTTCTTGCCGCTGGGAAGGACGATCACCTCCTTCTCCCGGCCGACAAGCCTCAGTCGCCCCTCCGAAAGAACACCGAGATCTCCGGTGTCGAACCAGCCGTCGTCATCTTTCAGCGGGAGCCGCTCCTCCTTCCCCGTCCACCAGCACTCCGCCACCGACGCCCCCCGAACAAGGATGCGCCCTCCCGGACGCCCCTCCTCCGGAGGGAGCACCCGGAGCTCGACCCCTGGAAGAGGCCGCCCCACCGTCCCCACGGCAAGATCCTCCGGCGTCGTCATCGCGACAACGGGCGATGTCTCGGTGAGACCATACCCCTCGAGCATCACAGCCCCCATCGCAATGAAGTCCCGGGCGATCTCGGGACGAAGGGCCGCCCCTCCGGAGGCCAAGGCCTTCATCCCCTTCCCGAAACGCCTCCCGAAGGAGGCAAAAAGGAGCTTCCCCACGTTGAGGCCGAAGGTTTTGCGAAGAAAAAAGGAGACGGGGATCAGGACCTTCCGGATCACGGCCGAAAGAGCCGGCGGACGCCGGTCGATCTCCTCCCGAATCCTCTTGTGGAACCCCTCCCAGAGAACGGGAACGGCAGGAAAAAGGGTGATCCTGTCCTTGGCGAGGATCTCCCGAAGGGTTCCGGGGGCGAGGTCGAACGCGAAGACCACCGTCCCCCCGACCGAGAGCGGCAGAAGGAGCGTGACCATGTAGGGATAGGAATGGTGGAGAGGAAGAACCGAGAGGATCCTGTCGCCGTCTGCGTAGACGCCCCTGGAGAGTACCCCGTCGGCGTTGGAAAGAAGGTTCTTGTGGGTCAGGGGCACCCCTTTGGGCCGCCCCGTGGTCCCCGAAGTGAGGAGAAGATGCGCGATCGTTTCGGCCCCCTGCGGCAGCGCCCGGTCGAGAAGGTCGGAGGGGTCGGAGGGGCGACCGGTGAGGGGCGGCATCTCCGGGGAGATCGAAAGAAGCGAGGGGCGCTCGAGGGCGCCATAGAGATCCGGGGAGCAGAGAATCGCCGAGGCGGCGAAAAGATCGGCCACCTCCCGAACCCCCTCGGCCGGAAGGAGGTGGTCGAGAAGAATGGGAAGACGGCCGGAGAGCATGAGGGCGAACTCTCCCACCACAAACTCCGGCCCGGGGGGCAGGGCCAGAAGGACCGGTCCGGGCGGCAGCATCCGGCAAAACTCCCGGGCCCGCAAAACAATCGCCTCTTCCGTCTCGCCATAGGTCAGGGATCGGCGGAGAAGCGCCCCCTCCTCCCGCCCGGGATCCCGGCTCTGCCACTCGAAAAAGGGCCTCGAAAAATGGCTGCGGGCAATCCGAAAAAATCTGTGAAGGACTGAGAGGTCGTCCGTCGTCGGGTCCCTCCGCCGGCCGGTCAGGGGGGCAGGGCCGGAAGGGTGATGCTCTCTCCCATGTCCGGCATGGTCGAGCGGTTCCAGCCGATCTCCGGAAGAACCTTCCTGAATCCTTCCATCGACCGGGACTCCCCATGGACGAGAATGGCAAGGCCGGGAACCGCCATGGAGCGACACCAGTCCAGGAGGTCCTTCTGGTCGGCGTGGGCGGAGAAGCCGTTGATCATTGCCATATTGATCCGCACCTGCCTCTGCGTTCCCAGGATCCGGACCTGCCGGGCCCCGTCAACCAGAGTCCGTCCCAGGGTCCCCTCCCCCTGATAGCCCACAAAGATCAGGGAGGCGTTGGGGTTCTCGATCTCGCGTTCGAGGTGGTACATCATCCGGCCCCCGGAGAGCATCCCCGAGCCGGCCAAAATCAGTGCCGGCCCCTTGGCCGTATTGATCCGGCGGGAGTCGTCGGCCGACCGGGACATGACCAGGCGCTCGAAGTGGAAGGGGTCCTCGCGGCGATCGAGCATGTCCCGGATCTCCGGAGTAAAGTCACGGGAGTACCGTTCGAAGACATCGGTCGACCGGATCGCCATGGGGGAGTCGAGATAGACCCGGGCGTCGGAGGGAAAGAACCCTTCCCGGTCCCAGGCCCGGAACAGATAGAGGAGCTCCTGAGTGCGCTCGAGGGCGAAGGTGGGGATGAGAACGCTTCCCCCCCGCCGGAATGTGGCGGAGACCGTCTCCCGGAGCTCGGCAACGGAATCCTGGTAGGAACGATGGTTCCGGTCGCCATACGTCGTCTCCATCACCACCACATCGGAGTCGACCGGAGGGGCGGGGGGGGAGAGGAAGGATCGGCCGGAAGAGCCGAGGTCGCCGGAAAAGAGCGTTCGGGTCCGAACGCCCCCCTGCCGCTCCACGATCTGGACGGAGGCCGACCCCAGAATGTGGCCCGCGTTGTGGAAGAAGGCCTCGACTCCCGGTGCCAGGGGGATCCGTTCGCCATACTCGGCCGGGATCTGAAAGAGGCGAAGGGTGTCGAAGACGTCGGTCGCGGTGTAGAGGGGAGCGTCGGCGCCCCTGCCATGACGGGACTGATGGAGAGCGTGCTCGGAGAGAATATGGGCCGCGTCCAGAAGGACGATGGAGGCGAGGTCCCTCGTCGCGGGAGTCGCAATGATGGGCCCCCGGAAGCCTCCCTTGACGAGAAGGGGAAGCCGGCCGCAGTGATCGAGATGGGCATGAGTCAGAAGAACGGCCGAGATCTCGCGCGGGTCGAAGCCCAGAGGCTGGCTGTTTTCATGGCCCAAGTCGTCGTGGCCCTGAAACATGCCACAGTCGACGAGAAACTCCCGTCCCCCGGCCGTCACCCGATAACAGGAGCCTGTCACGCGGCGCGCCGCTCCATGGAAGGTTATCTTCAATTGCCAGTCCCCTATCGCGTTGTGGGTAAAAAGGAAGAGACCTGCTCAGTCTACCATACCTCCGGACAATCCCAAATCGCCTTTTTATTCCGGCAGGAGAGGTGCCGGAGCCCCCATCGGCCCTTGACCCCCGAAGCCCGGAAAGGTATTATAGAAATGATAGTTATTCTCATAAAATGTCGGGAGGAGTCATGGAAACATTCCTGATCGTCATGAGAGAGTCCCTGGAGGCCGCCCTTCTGGTCGGGATCCTTCTCACGACCGTTAAGAAGGCGGGGAGACCGGAAGACCGGCGCTATGTGCTCGCGGGGGTTGTCACGGCACTGGCTCTCTGCGGGATTGTCCTGGCGGGCTCCCGGGACATCCCCGCCCTCTTTTCGACCCGCTTTCGCACCGGCATCGACATCCTGATCTTCTTCCTCGCCGCCTTTTTTCTCACGACGATGGTCGTCTGGATGCACTACCACGGACGGGATCTCTCCCGGGAGATCTCCGGCCGGGCCACCCGGCTCCTCGAGTCGGGCGAGCACGGAGCGCTCTTCCTTCTCTCCTTCTTCGGGGTCTTCCGCGAAGGACTCGAAACGATCCTCTTCCTTTGGGGCATCGTCACCCAGAGCGGCGAGACCGGCACCTCCGAGCTCGCCTTCGGGATCCTGGGCGTTCTGGCGGGAATCGGAATTGTCGTTCTGATCTTCACGGGGCTCGTCCGGATCCCCCTCGGCACATTTTTCTCCGTCACGTCGGTCCTGCTCATCTTCTTTGCCTCCGGCATGGTCTCCGCGGGGGTCGGGCGGCTGGTGATGATCGGTGCTCTTCCGCCGCTTGTAAGCCAGGTCTGGGACACAAGCCGCATCCTCCCCGAACACACGCTCATCGGGGGGTTCATGGCGGACTTTTTCGGCTACCGGGCCCGCCCCTCCCTTACCGTCGTCCTCACCACCTTCGCCTACACCGGGATCATGCTCGCATGGTGGATCCGCGTCCACCGGATCGGGAGCGGGACAGTCCTCTCCGGAGCCCGACGTGACAAATAGAGCGAAGTCGCGAGGGGCAGCCGGAGGGAGCCGATCCTCCCTTCCCGCTCCGAGCCCCCCTCTCGCCTGTCGTCTGACCTCTCCCGCCCTGCCGAAATCCGGGACGGGGCTCCTTTTGAAAACGCTATAAAATACAGGTAAAATATATTTATGAAAAGAGGAATCGACATCCTGACCCCGCGGACCTGGGCGATTGCCCTGTGGTCCCTTTTCCTTGCGACGATGAGTGTGTCTTTGGGCTTGGTCCGTGCCGACGCCACGGGTGCCCCCCGGACCATCGCCGTCACCATTAAAGATCACCGCTTCGTGACCTCGGTGCTGACCGTCCCCCCCGGAGAGCCGATCGTCTTCCGGGTGACCAATCTCGACCCCCAGATGGAGGAGTTCGAAAGCTACGATATGGGCTTCGAGGTGGTCGTCCGGCCCGGACAGACCATTCTCGTCCCGGTCTCGGGGCTCGGCAAGGGCCACTACGATTACTTTGGAGACTTTCACCCGGGGACAGCGCATGCCACGCTCACAGTCCACTAGACCGCACTCTTCTGAGATCTCGCCTTGCGCAAAAGCGGGAGGCGACACCCTTTCGTCCCAAAGCGGACTCCCCTTTCCCGACCCCCATTTTCTCAAGATCCTGCGGCCACTGGTCGAGGCCTACCAGGCCTTTCTTCAGGTTTCCGACAGGAACATCGCCTCGATGGGGTTGACCCGCGGACAGTTTGACGTCATCGTCACCCTCGGAAGGACGGAAGGCCTTCGCTGCACCGACATCGCCCATGAGACGCTGGTGACGAAGGGCACGTTGACCGGCGTTCTCTCGCGGCTTGAGAAAAAGAAGCTCGTCACCCGAACCCAGAACCCCCAGGACAAGCGCGGACAGATCATCCGTCTGACTCCGGCGGGGGACGCCCTTTACGAAAAGGTCTTTCCCCGCCACATCCGCCACCTCGAGAGCTACTTCGAAAGAAGCCTCACCCCGGAGGAGATGGACATGATCCGCCCCCTGCTTCTTCGCATGCGCGACACCTTCCGGGGAGGGAGCAAGGGAGAGAAACGCCCTTCCCGATCCTCCTGACGAAAAACCCCCTGCCCCTTCGGGATTCCCCTCTCCCCGCCTCCGGCACTTGGAGCTCTCGGGGTAAGGAGGGGGATTTTCAGTCTTGCCGTGTGTGGCGAAAGCGCTACCGGCCGGCCCCGGAAAGCCGGAGACGATCGGCGGCAAGACGTGCGGAACAGGCCTCGGATGGCCTGATCCGGCAGGCCTCCCGGCGGTCTGCCACCCCTTCCCTCAGGCGGCCGAGACGCTCGAGGATGCTGGCCCTGTTCCAGTATCCGTAGAAAGAGCGCCTGTTTATCCCAAGAGCCCGGTCGGTCGCCGCGAGGGCCTCATCGTAGCGCCCCAGCCTGTAGAGGGCGGCACCGACCCCGATCCACCAGACATCGCCTTCGGGCTCCTTCGCCACCCTCCGGCGATAGTAGCGCAGGGCCTTCCGATAGTGCCCCTCATCGAGGAGAACGGCGCCCGCGACCTCCGCCTCGTAAACCTGCCGCCTGGCCTTCTCCTCCAGAACGAACCTTTTATAGGCCTTCTCGAGATCCTTTTTGGAAACCTCGACCATCACATAGGCGGTATAGCCGGAGGAGACCCTCCGGACCTCGTTGTGGACGACCCGTTGGCCGGCAAGGATCCCCCGCGAGGCGGCCTCGAAGAAATCCCGGACGGTCGCGGCATCGCCTCGTTCGTCATGATGGGCGGCCTTCTGGTATCGGTAGCGGATCCTCTCCCCGAAGACGCTGTCGACGATCTGAAGGAGGGCATGCCGCCTGGCCCTCTCCATGGCCTCCGGCACCTCCTTCCCCTGTCCGAACCCCACGGTGCGGATGACTCCCGGGACACTCCCGGGAGTGGCGACCCAGTCCGGAAGAGGAGGAGAGGAGGCGCAGGACGAAAGGAGAGCGATCAAAAACGCGCACAGGGCCGTCGCCGGTCTTCTTGTCATGGGAGCCTCCCGGGCTTTAAGGATTGAGGAGCCAGTCACAAGAAAAGACTAACAGAGACGGGGGAAAAATGGTAAGATTTTCCCGACCGTCCACCCCTCCCGCTGGAGACCGATGCACACAATCGTCGTGATTTCTCTCCTTTTTGCCGTCGTCGCCCTCCTCTCCTCGCGTCTTCTCCCGCTCGAGGTCGTCGTCCTCTCCGTCCCTGTCGCCCTCGCGCTCACGGGGGTCCTCCCCCTCGACAGGGCCTTCTCGGGGTTTTCCCAGCCGGCGGTCATCGCGATCGTCGCCCTCTTCATCCTCTCCGAGGGGCTCTCCCGCACCAAGGTCGTCCGGAAGGTCGCCCTCTTTCTCGGCATCCTGAGACAGAAAAGCCCCCGGCTTCTCCTTCCGGCGCTCCTTTTGACGGTCGGGCTCTTTTCCATGTTCTTAAACGATACGGGGACGACGGCGCTTTTTCTTCCGGTTGCCCTTTCGCTTTTGCGGGAGTCCAACCTCTCCCGGAAGCCCCTCCTCCTTCCCCTGGGCTATGCGGCGATCCTCGGCGGCTCGGCGACCCTCATCGGCACCTCCTCCAACATCGTCGTCTCGGGCTACCTCGAAAGCCTGTCGGTCCACCCCTTCCGGATGTTCGACTTCCTGCCGGTCGGCGGGGGGGCCTTCCTTCTGGGGATCCTCTGGCTTCTTCTCGTCGGAGGTCGAAACCCGGCAAGCCCGGCCCCCCCCGAACCCCTGCTCCACGGAGGAGAGGACCGCGCCTACGACTTCGAGCTTGTCCTGGGCCCGGATTTTCCCTATCACGGCCAGAGCTTCGAGGAGACCCCCCTTGCGACCACCATCGGCCTCTCCCTTTCCCGAAGCCAGGAGCTCCCGCCCCTTTCTGCCCGGGAGCGCGCCCAGACCTTTCTCCGGGCCTCGTGGGACTGGAGCCGCCGGATCGCCCCTGTGGGGCCGCCTCCCAGGAGTGCCCAGGAGCCCCTCGCGGCCGGGAAGGAGACCCTCTCTCCGGGACAGCACATCCACGTCGTCGGAACGCTGGCGCAGCTCCATCGCCTCTCGGACATCCGGGGGCTCTCCCTCGAACCGGTCCACGGATCTCTGCCGGGTGGGGATGAGAGAAGGTCCCGGACGACCTTGGGCCCCCTTATGGAGTCCGCAGAGTGGATTTTTGCCCAGGCCGTCCTCTCCCCCCGTTCGGGGATGGTCGGGCGCAAGCTTTCCTCCCTTCACTTTCTCCTGCCGCCCGAGGTCGATATCGTGGGGGTTCACCGCGAAGGCGGCCGTCATGTTCTCGGACATCTCGCCGACATGACGATCGAGGCCGGAGACCTGCTCCTCCTCCTTGGGCCCCGGCAGGCGGTCGAGGAGCTCTCCGGCCGCAACATCTTTCTCTATCTCGACCGGTACGAGCGGGAGACCTTCCGGTCGGGGAAGGCCGTCTCAGCCCTCCTCATCCTGGGGGGGGTCGTGCTCTCAAATGTCACAGGCTGGCTTCCGCTTAGCCTCTCTGCCGTTATCGGAGCGCTTTTGATGGTCCTGTCGGGATGCCTGACCATCGAGGAGGCGAAGGGCGCGATCGAGTGGCGGGTGGTCGTGCTTCTGGGAGGTCTCTTCCCTCTGGGATGGGCGCTCTCGGCCACGGGGATCGGAGAGGCCCTGGCCACCCATATCGACGGGCTGGGGCTCGGGTCAAACCCCACACTTCTCCTGGCTCTTCTCATGGGAACGACAGCGCTGGTCGTGCAGTTTCTCTCGCACAATCTGGTCGCGCTCATCATGGCCCCGATCGCCATGGACCTGTCCCGGACCTTCCACCTCTCCCCCTACCCTCTCATGATGGGGGTCGCCTTTGCCTCGACACTCGCCTTTCTCACCCCCTTCTCCCACCCTGTCAACACTCTTCTCTGGGGGCCGGGGGACTACCGGGTGGGGGACTTTCTCCGGCGGGGAGCCGGCGTCTTTGTTCTGGCCTTTGCCTGGGGGCTCTTTTCCATTCCTCACTTTTTCCCCTTCGGGAGGTAGCCTCGTGAATCGTCTTCCGAGACAGTCACGTCCATCATTTTCCAAAGGCCCGTTCCTTTGGGCCGGACTTCTCTTGATCCTTCTGTCCTCTCCCCCGCCCGCCCGGGCGGCCCTGGGGGAGATCTTCTCCTCCGGAGAGATGGCCCGTCTCCACTACTCCTCCCTTGTGACGACCCCGGAAGCCGGGGGGATCACCCTCTACACCCTGAGCCGCACCCGGAAAAGCCCTCTGGGAAGAGGGGATCTGACGGAGCGGATCCGGGAGGTGGCCGGCCCCGACGGACGGATCTTTGCCCTCTCCTGGTCCGGGATCCATCACCCCGACCTTGGAAGGCTTCTGGGGGGGCGTCTTCCCACCCCCCTTCCCTTCACCCGGGGGGCGCGCATCCTCTCGACCCCCACACTCGAACTTCGCATGGGGGGAACGGTCATTCATTCCGAAGGAACGGCCTGGGACCCCCGACTTCTTCCCCCCGGAGCCGATCTCCGGAGACTTTTGGAGCTTCCGTGACGAGGGAGAGAAGGCGGGGGAGTTTTTCCGCCCTTTCGCGCTTCCTCCTTCTCCTGTTTTTTCTCTCCGGCTGCGGAGGGGGCGGGGGGGGCGGAGGAGGCGGCTCCTCCTCTTCTTCTTCTCCTCCTCCCGTCTACAAAAACCAGATCGTGGTGCAGCTTCTTCCCGGGCAGCTCAACATCCCGACGGTGAGCGTCACCCTCTGCGTTCCCGGCACCTCCACCTGCCAGACGATCGACAACATCCTCCTCGACACCGCCTCGGTGGGGCTCCGCATCTCCCACAGCGTCCTCTCCCTCTCCCTTCCGCAGGTGACGGACGGATCGTCGGAGGTCTTCGAGTGCTACAAGTTCAGCACAAGCGACACCTTCGGCCCGGTCGTCTCGGCCGATGTGACGTTGGGCGGGGAACCGGCCGCGACAAACCTGGACGTTCAGATCTCGAACCACACCCTTTCCGCCCCCTCCTCCTGCACCCCTTCAACCATCACCGCCTCCGGAGTCAACGGGATCCTGGGGGTGGGCTACCCCTTTGCCCAATACGACACCGGCGACTACTATGCCTGCAGCGCCTCCGGATGCTCGTCGGGGACCTCCACCCTCTCCTGCTCGCGCCTCACGAACCCCTCCGCCCCCTGCCAGGTGGCCAACCCCGTCTTCTCCTTCCCCACCGACAACAACGGGGTCACGCTCTCTTTGCCCTCCGTCCCCGAGCTGACCGGGAGCGCCTCTCCGGTCTACGGGGTCCTCACCTTCGGGATCGGAACCCAGAGCGACAATACCCTCTCGGGAGTGACGACCTACACAGTCGATACCTCCGCCACCTCCGGGTGCGGAAGCTCCAACTTCCTCGACGCCTCCTTCACCGGGGGGCCAAGCGGCTCCTGCGCCTTCCTCGACTCGGGCTCGAACGGCCTTTTTTTCGGGACGACGGCCTATCCGACCTGCGGGTCCGGCGGGAGCTGGTATTGCCCCTCCCCCTCCCCCTCCTCGACCGCCTTCTCGGTGACGGGAGCCAACGGCGCCACGGGAAGCTTCACGCTTTCCATTCTGAGCGAGAAAACCATTGCCCAGTCGGGCAACATCGCCTGGAACGATCTGGCCGGGCCGTACGGATCCAGCGGGACCTTCGATGCAGGTCTCCCCTTTTTCTTCGGGAAGACGGTGGCGGTGGGATACCAGACGGGGTCGCAGACCCCCTTCTGGGCCTTCTAGCAGCGACTCCCGGCGGGGACCGGACAACAAGACGAACAGGGGAGCGTACGGATCGGGAGGAAAAGAGGATGTGGGATAAAGGAGGAAGACCGCCGGCAAGAGGCGCGAGTTCTTGACAGGGCTTCTCAGAAGGAAAATGTGCCGCTACTTAAGAAGGATCTCCCGGAAGTCCTTCCTGAGGGGATAGAGCCAGATGTCCTTGACCGGCACGGGGAACTCCTTCTTGACGTCCTTCTTTCCCCGGCCCTGGGTCTGCCCCACATAGATCCAGTTGGCCGCCTTGTAACAGGTTCCGGCAAACTGCTCGGAGTCGACGAAGGTCTCGAGAAGAACCGGGGCATAGTGGTAGCGGGCCAGCCAGTCGGCCTCGAGCCTCCGTGCCGCCATGCCGAGAAGCATGGAGGCCAGATTCTTCGACTGGATCCAGGGAAGGATCAGATAGCGGGAGTTGTTGACCACGAGCTGGAGATTTTTCTTCTGGACCTCGGGGGTCCAGCCGATCCACTTGTCCCGGGGCATCGTCTTCCATGCCGCCGCCGAGAATCCGAGGCATGCCAGCGGCTTGTCCCCTACCCAGGCGATGTAGCGGATCTGGGCCCCGGGGAGGACCGTATAGCCCAGGTAGTGGTAGCGCTCGATGAAGTCGTTCCAGAACTCCGATTCGTAGCCCTTGGCCACCGGGCGAAGATCGATCGGCCCCCAGGCGCCTGCCGGCCGGGTGTCGACGGGGGAGGGGGATGTCTCGAGCTTGTTCTGGATCCGCCATCGCCCCCGGACAGGGGCCGGAGACAGGGGGGGCGGGAGGACGATGAGCCCTCTTTTTTCCATCTGGAGCATGGCGACCCGGGCACTCATGACCTTGGGACGCTTGCCGTCGGCATGGACCCAGTTGAAGCTCTCGCAGATGCGGCGAGAGATATCCGCCCGCGAAAGGCTGGCATCCTCCGTCCAGGACTTCACAAGGTCGAGTTCTTCCTTTGTGAAGGGGCGACCACTGAAGATGCGGGGAGTCTCGGCGTCCATCGACCTCTTTTGATCTCTCGAAAGGGGGATCATAAATAATAGTTTGGGAAGGGCCTCCTATGAGAGCAGCCACTGCGGGATCGTTCCGGGCAAGAACCTCAGGAAGCCCCCCGGGACCATCCCAAGAAGTCTCTCAAAGTCCGGCCACTTTTTCAAGAACGCTTCGCGGTGTCCCCAACCTCGCTCGGGGCTTTTATTGAGAAGGGGCCGCAGACGAAGGCCGACCGCGCCCCCGGATGTTTTTTTAAGCCCCGCCTTTAAGATCTGACCTTGCCCCCAAGGCCATGGGACGATCCGCAAGAGGCAGGAAGAGGCGCTCTTGGGTGTGGTAGACTATCTCTAGTCACGCGTCACGACAGATCATGGTGAGTGTTCGGGATATCCTTGAGAGCGACGCCCCCGCCTCTTGACAGTGAGGCGGAATCGTCTAAAACCAGCAGGAACGTCTCCGTCCCGACACCCGCGGCCCGTTAGTCCGCGGCGGTGGGCGCCTCCCGCCCGCCACCGACACAACCTCAGGAGGTCCCATGGCGCATCCCACTTCAGGCAAGAACGGCAAGCCCACCCCTGCCCAGAACCTCGACGGAACCTCCATCTCCTCCCCCATGTGGGAGACCCTCATGGAAAAGCTCGACCGCGCCTGGGCCGAAAACAGGATCGATCTTCGGACCTACCAGATTCTTCTGGAGGCCCTGGGGGAGTCGGAGGCACAGAACATGGACGTGGAGAACGCATGAGCGCGGAGGCCGTCACCCTTGTCCCGGCAACGCGCCTCATGGAGGGCGCGGGGGTCGTCGTCCACCGGACCATCGGCACGCCCGCTCTCCGGACGCTCGACCCGTTCCTGATGCTCGACCACTTCAACTCTCTCCATCCCGGAGACTATATCGCGGGGTTTCCTGACCATCCCCACCGGGGATTTTCGACGTTGACCTACCTCGTCGAGGGACACATGCTTCATCGGGACAGCCTCGGCCACGAGGGGGACCTCGTCACCGGAGGCGCCCAATGGATGAAGGCGGCCCGGGGGGTGATCCACTCCGAGATGCCGCAGCAGACTGCGGGCCGGATGAGCGGCTTCCAGCTTTGGGTCAATCTTCCGGCCCGGGAGAAGCTCTCCGATCCCGCCTACCGGGAGATCCTTCCGGACCAGATGGGACGACTTCCCTTGTCCGGCGGAGAGATCCGTCTCCTTGCCGGATCCTGGGGAACCGCCTTGGGCCCCGACCTCGACGTCATCACCGGCCTTGTCTGCGCCGATATCCGTCTCTCCCCCGGCGCCTCCCTTCCTCTCCCCCCCGACCTTCTTTCCGGCCGGTCGGCCTTCGCCTTTCTGATCACGGGCGAGGCCACCCTCTCGGGGAAACCCCTTCCGCAGGAGACACTTGCGGTGCTCTCTTCGGGGGAGGCTCAAGGCGCCTCCCTCGCGATGGGAGCCGGGGCAGAGGGCGCCCGGATCTTTTTCGCCTCCGCCGTTCCTTTACGCGAACCCATTGCGGCCTACGGCCCCTTCGTCATGACGACCCGAAGCGAGATCGAACAGGCGATCGACGACTACCGGAGCGGACGCCTGACCCGCTGAAGGTCGCAAGCCCCGCCTTCGTCTAAGACTCCTCCCCCGTCCGCTCCGTAAGGAGGAGCGCCGCCAAAAACAGAATCCCCGCCGCCCAGTAAAAGACCTCGGGGACCCTCTCCCGGAGAAGCCAGAGAGAGAGGATCGCACCGAGGAAGGGGGAGAAGGAGAACCACGCCCCCGTCCGGGAGACGCCGATCGTCCGGATCGATCGGACGAAGAAGACGAGACTCACCCCGTACCCGATCCCCCCCACCGTCAGGATGAGCGCCATGTCGGAAAGCGGGGGAAAGGACCAGGGTTCGATTCGCTCGGAGACCGAAAGCAGGAGCGCCGACGAGCCGACGCCCTTCCAGACGGTGAGGACCAGAGGATTGATCCCCGGGAGATACCGGAGGAGGTTCGAGTCCAGGGCCCAGAGGAAGGAGGCGCCCAGAAAGGGGAGGGCCCAGAGCCCTGTTCCCAGGGAGGCGTGGAGGGAGAGCAGCGCGCAGCCCCCCGCCCCCAGAAGGGTGCCCAGAACCAGTCGGAGAGTGAGGCGCTCCCGGAAGAGAATGACGGCGAGGACCACCGTCAGGATGCCCTCGGCGTTCATCAAAAGACTTCCTGCCGAGGCGCGCGCGCCCGCAAGTCCCACCACGAAGAGAACGGGGGCGACGCCTCCGCCGACCACGATAGAGGCGGCAAGCGCCAGGCGAGCCCGGCGCGGAAGTCCCCGAAGATCAAGGAAGGCGCGCAGGCTCTCCGGACCCAGACCCAGGGGCCGGAACAGTCCCGACAGAGCCCCCAGGGCAGAGCCGGCGTAGAAGAGTCCCGCCAGAAAGAGAGGGGGGTAGCGCGCGGCCAGGACCTTCGAAAACGGAGTCGAAAGGGAGAAGAGCAGGGTCGAGAGGATCGCGAAGAAGGAGTCCATCACAGCCGCCCTTCCGTCGCGACGGTCTTATCCGGAGAAAGCGGGCCCGGAGAAGTCCCGGGGGCATCCGGACTTCTCGGCAAGAGCGGGAGGCGCTTTCGATGCGGCCCCCACCACTGACGGGGAAGAGCCCGAGGTCCAAACGAATACGTACAAATTTGAGCCCCCCTTCGTAAACGGATGTCGTTAGAGACGCTCTTTCTGTTCATGTGCTTCAAGGACAATGGGGCAAGATCGACGATGCCGGTCAGAACAGGGGGAAGAACCAGAAGACCGCCCCGACGACCACGATGAAAAGTCCGCTCAAAACCTCTCCGTAGCGCTCCATGCGCCCGAAAAAGACGCGCTGCATGGTGGCTGCCGAGTATGTGCACAGCACGATATAGGTCAGGATCGTGCTTGCGGAAAAGACTGCCGACATGAGCGCGATCGTCCCGACTCCCTGCTTGCCGGCCGCAAAAAAGAGCGGAATCCCCTCCACCATCGGAGAGGCGCCCAGAAGGAGCAGCAGATAGGTCCGGGAGGCGATCTTGTGCCGATGGTCGTGAACCGGAGGACGGCGTTCGTCTGCGGCCCGAAGCGAATGGGCCGAAGGTTCCTTGTGGTCGTGGAAGTGAGCGTGGGGCTCTCCGCCCGGCTCGTGCCGATGGTCGTGAATGTGGGTCACAAGGCTCCCCTGCGGCTCCGGACGATAGAGGGCATCCTTCACCGCCAAGGCGGCCGGACCGGATGGGCTCCCCTTTCCGTCGGACGAGGCATGGCCGTGTAATGGGAGAGGAATATTCCCGTGGCTGTGCGCGTGGGAGTGGCCCTCTTCTCCGGACTCCCTCGCCTCCCAAAAGGCCCGCAAGGCAAATCCTCCCCCGAAGAGGACAAGCCCCAGGCTAGCATAGGTGTCGAGGGCGTGGCCGAACCGGAAGGCGGCCGCCTTCCCGGCCCCCCAAACAAAAAGCCCCAGAAGCAACGTCGTCAGGACGTGTCCCATCCCGGCCAGGGCGGCAAAGCGTCCCGTCTCCCGCTTCGACCACCGGTACTGACGGGCAACCAGCGTGATCGGAACCCAATGGTCCGGGACCATGGTATGCAGGACTCCGATTACGGCCATCGAGGCCAACAGCATCCCTTCCGACCCGAAGCCTGTCGCTGCGGCCCCCTCCGATCCCAACAACGAACACCTCCCGAACGTTACTTCAAATAGCGCAAAACGATATCCACCACATCCTCTACCGCCTGCTCCCGCCCTTCGACCGAGAGGTCGTCGCCTCTTAGGATATGCTCCCGGACGTGTCCTTCGATCAGTTCGCCCATCAGCGCGTTCAGGGCCCCGCGCGTGGATGCGACCGTTTGAAGAATGAGAGACATGTCTTCGTTTTTTCCGGCGCCGATCAAGCGCTCCAGTGCTTCGATCTGCCCCTTGATCTTCCGGAGGCGGTCCAGAAGTTTCTTTTGGTTTCGAACGGTATGCATAGAGATCGTCCCTCCCCCGAAGATATAATGTACCCCACTATACCATAACCGTCCCCAAGCGTCGTGCCTTTTTTGCGGAGTTCCGCCTTATGAGGTCTCCCTTGTGATTCCCTGACACGGTCTTTCGGGGATGAGGGGGTAAAACCGCCCCCCCCTCTCCGGGCCTCCCCGGAAACCTCATCTGGGTCTTCTGAGTAGAGGGGAATCCGCCCCCCATGTTCCGGGTGGCCCCAAGTTCAGGAACCTCTTAAAAAAAGGATATTTTGGGGTCTTCGGGAGCATAGAAAAGTCAACAGGATTATGCAGAAAAATCTCTTTTATTGGCAATGACTTTTTGATGTTTATTAAGGATTGGAGCGGGATATGGGATTCGAACCCACGACCTTCAGCTTGGGAAGCTGACACTCTACCGCTGAGTTAATCCCGCCCTTGGTATGGTGTGATGATTCTTTTTACCATACCTTCGCAAAAAAATTCAAGCCGTTATTTCGGAACGAAACAGAAGGAGCGCAGGAAGAGACTCACAAAGACCTCCCTCCAGAAGTTCTTTCACAGAAAAAAGACCTTCCTGCCAAGGAAGATAACAAGGAAACATTCGAACCTTCCCCTTCGACGAGATTGCCGAAGGGCCTTTTGAGCATGCGTCCGAGCGGGATCGACTGAGACCTTGGTTGTCGTAGGTTCCGCCCCGGTCAGCCCGCCTTGCGCCCATAGGGTCTTAAGGCACGCCGAATGCACTATGGCCTCAAAAGGGCCCACGGAGGGCCAATACTTCCTGGGGTTCGCGATCCCCAAACGGATATCTGAAGAGAAATGCACAAGGGGAACGCCCCTCACCCTCCGCCGACAAAGCCGATAATCTCGACCCGATCCCCCGGGGAGAGCGCCGTCGTCCCCCAGTCACTCCGGGAGACGATGGAGAGGTTGAGCTCGCAGACCACCGGTCTCTCCGCAAGTCCGACCTCCTCGAGAAGGAGCTTGAGAGTTGTGCCCTCCGCCACAGACCGTCGTTCCCCGTTGACCGTTACCTCGATCATCCCCCACAGCCTCCCCATTCGATGTTTTTTTGCCTCTTTTTGTATTATAATTCAAAAAGGTGACCCTTTTGAAAGACACGATCTTTTGGCCAGATCTCCGGCGAGAGCCCCTCACTTTGGACAGGGCCGTCAGATGACGGCAGGACTCAGCATGCTCGACACGCGAATCCAGCGAACATTTCTTCTCGGACAGATCGCCCTCGTCTCGGCCACCTCGTACATGGCGGCCGATGCCGTGAACGAGACCATACGCGATCACATCTCGGGCTCCTACACTGTCCCCGAAATCCACTCCCTGATGGTCGGACCCCGTGAAACCCTTCCCACGGCGACCGATTTGGCCTCCATCGCCAGAGGGAACATCTTCGATCGGGCCAAACGGGGAGCGGATGCGATTCTCCCCGGAGATCTCGACCTGGGAAGCGCCCCCGCCCTTCGGAGCGAGGAACCGATCGTCGCCATCGGCGGCTGGCAGAACCAGAAGAACCTTCCCGTTCTCAAAAGCGAGAGCCTCAAGCTTCGCCTCGTGGGCACCCTCATGGGGTCGGGAACCCTTTCCGGAGCCGTCCTCGAGGACACCGCCAACAAGAGCCAGAAATTCTACCACGTGAACGACAGCGTCGTTCCGGGAAAGGTTCTTTTGGCCCATGTCGAGAAGGCGGCCGTCATCCTGCGGGTCGGGAGCTCCTACGGGATCCTCAAGGCCCGATATACCTCCGAGGACGACAGCGGCCAGGCCCTCTCCGTATCGGGCTCAAAGGCAAACCACGGCATCAGGAAACTCGACGGGACCCACTGGCTCATCGAGGCCCGGGCCATCCACTCGGCGGTCCGGAACCTCAACCAGCTCATGCTGCAGGCCCGGGCCATCCCCAACATGGTGGCCGGCAAACCCAACGGCTTCCGCATCGTCGAGATCCAGCCGGGAAGCCTCTATCAGGAGGTGGGGCTTCTGCCGGGAGATGTCATCGAGTCGATCAACGGGATGTCGATGAGCGACCCCCAGAACTTCATGAAGGCCTTGTCGACCCTGGGAACGGCCTCCCAGGTGAGCATCGACCTCGTCAGAAACGGGGCCCCCCAGACCTTCAGCTACCAGATCCAGTAACCGGCGAACGGCCCGGACGTTACCAGCCGGCAACAATAGACAGGACGCTCCTCACTTGAGACCGACCGAGACCGTGGACAGACCGACAACCATGACCTTCCGGCCCCCTTTCCGTCTCCTCCCCCGGAGAGGGCTTCTTGGATCCCTTCTGGCCTTTTTCTGGATCCTGGGCGGGATCCCGGGAGGGGCCAACCCGGCGAAGGCGGCCCCCCCGCCCCCTCCTTCCCCTCTGGCGGTTTCGGCTCCGCTCCAGAAGGTCTCGATGAACTTCAGGAATGTCGACGTCTCCGTCCTGGTGCACTTCATGAGCGAGCTCCTGCAGCGCAACATCGTCATGGACGAGCGGGTCAAGGGAAAACTCACCATCCTCTCCCCTGCGGAGGTCACCGTTCCCCAGGCCTTCCGGATTTTTTCCGACGCACTCCGGATGAAGGGCTTCGAAACGGTGAACAAGAAGGGCATGATCTATATCGTCCCGGAAACCCAGGCCCCCCCAAACCGGGAGATGTTCCTCTACACCCTCGAGAACACCTCGGCCAAGTCGATCTCGAAGACGGTCAACGCCATCCTTTCGAAGGGCTTCGCCCCCCGCCCCGTCGGGGGCGTCCGCGAGGGGGGCTTCGACGGCCCCATCCAGATCGTGGCCGACAAGGGCTCGAACAGCCTGATCATATCGGCCACCGCCCACGACTACGACAGGCTGAAGCCGATCCTCCACTCCCTCGACGCCCAGCCGGGAGAGGTTTACGTGAAGGCCTCCCTCGTCGAGATCTCGACCGACAAGCTCAACAATATCCAGGTGAATATCCTTAGCGGTCTTCTCGGCGCCAACAACTCCGGCGTCGTCGGCATCACCAACTACGGCATCCTGGGAGGGATCGTCAACGGCGCGACCGGAGCCTCCTCACTCGGCTCGACGGGAACCGGCGCCGCCGGCTCTCTCGGGGTCGTCTCGGGAGCGGCCGGGGCGGCACAGTCCCTCTCCGGCCTCAGCGGCCTCGTCGCCGGCGTCCTGACCGGAGGCACATTCAACTACAACGGCGTGAGCTACCCCAACGTCGGAGCCCTTTTAAACGCCCTCGAGACCTACTCCGACGTCCGGACTCTTTCCACCCCGGAGATCCTGGCGACCGACGGCGTAAAGGCCAAGATCACTGTCGGCGAAGATGTTCCCTTCATCACCGGCCAGAGCCAGACGGTGGGGGGCAACGTCATGACCATGATCCAGCGGCAGAACGTGGGGATCACCCTCGAACTCACCCCCCACATCCTCTCCCACGACCGGGTCCGCCTCGACGTGAAGCAGACGATCTCCGCTCTCACCAACGCCTCCCAGGTCATCGGAACGATCGCGGTCGGCCCCACGACCACAAAGCGCTCGGCCAAGACCAACCTCACCGTCTCCTCGGGACAGACGGTCGTCATCGGGGGTCTCATCTCGAAGGAGACCAGCATCAACGACCAGGGGATCCCCTTCCTCTCCGACATCCCCATCCTCGGATATCTCTTCTCCAACACCAACCACGAGAAAAAACGCGACGACCTTTTGATCTTTTTGACCCCGTACGTCATCCGGAGCCCCCAGGATCTGGCCGTCGTGAAGCACGACGCCCCGGAGGCCCTCAAAAAGTTCGCCAGCAACAACAAGCTGCTCCAGAAGCTGATGCTCGACCACAAGACCACCTCCGTCTCGAGCGAGCAGTTTCTGAACACCGTCGATGTCCCGGGAGATCCGGGCGCCCCCGAATAGGGACGGAGATGGAGACGACTCCGGCCGGGATCCTCGGAGCGATCCGGACGACCATCGCAGACTCTCCAGACTTCGACGACCGGCTGGAGGCGGTGGGCCTTTCGAGGGAGACACTCCAGAAGAGCTGGGCCGAGGCTCAGGGCTACGGCTACCGGAGCACGGTCGCCCTCACCGATCTCGACGGAAGCCTTATCCCGCGGATTCCCATCGGCTTTGCCAAGAGCCACCTCGTCCTTCCCCTCTCCCTGACGGAGGAGTCCGGGACCTTCGACCTCTCCGTTCTCTGCGGCTCCCCCGCCTCCTTCGGGGTCCTCGACAGGATCGCGGACCTTCTCCTGCCCCACGAGCCTCCGGTCAGGATCCGGCCCCTTCTTCTCCCCTCCGGCACCCTTCTCTCTCTCATCAACAACGCCTACGAGCGCCACGGTCAGGCCGAGACCGGCCAGATCCTCGACCGGGCGGAAGAGCAGACCGACGACGCCTTCGATCTTCTCTCCATCCAGGAGACGGTCGACCTCCTCGACGCCAAGGATGATGCTCCCATCATCCGGCTTGCCAACTCCATCCTCTCCCAGGCCGTCAAGCAGAAGGCCTCCGACATCCACCTCGAACCCTTCGAGGAAGAGGTGAAGGTGCGATACCGTCTCGACGGTGTCCTCTACAACATCCTTTCGATCCCCCAGAAGCTCAAGGCGGGGATCCTCTCCCGATTCAAGCTCATGGCCAACCTCAACATCGCCGAAAAACGCCTGCCCCAGGACGGCCGGATCCGGATCCGGGCGGCGGGCCGCGACGTGGACATCCGGGTCTCGACCATCCCGGTCCGCCACGGGGAGCGGGTGGTCCTCCGTATCCTCGAGCAGGGAACCCTGCTTCTGCCGCTGTCCGAGATCGGCTTTTCGCCGGAAGATCTCGTCCAGTTAAACCGGCTGATCTCCCTCACGAGCGGCATCGTCCTCGTCACCGGCCCCACGGGGGCCGGCAAGACCACCACGCTCTACGCCATTCTCAACACCATCAACAGCCCGGACAAGAACATCATCACCATCGAAGATCCGGTCGAGTACCAGCTCCGGGGCATCGGCCAGATCCAGGTCAATCCCCGCATCTCCCTCACCTTTGCCTCTGGGCTTCGATCGATCCTCCGGCAGGACCCGGACGTCATCCTCATCGGAGAGATCCGCGACACCGAAACTGCCGAGATCGCCATTCAGGCCTCCCTCACCGGTCATCTCGTCTTCTCGACGCTTCACACCAACGACGCCCCTTCCGCCATGACGCGCCTTATCGACATGGGGGTCGAGCCCTTCCTGATCTCCACCTCGGTCCGGGCCGTCCTGGCCCAGCGGCTCGTCCGCAAGATCTGCCCCTCCTGCCGGACCCCCTACCGGCCGACGCAGGACGAGCTCGCCCGCCTGTCGATCGACCCGGTCCTGCTTCCGGACGGCCGGCTCCTCCACGGAGCGGGCTGTCCGGACTGTCTGGGGACGGGCTACAAGGGGCGTCAGGGGATCTACGAGCTCTTTGTCCTCGATCCCGACATCGCCCATCTCGTCAACATCCGGGAGGATGCGGCGGCCCTTCGGGAGGCCGCCCGAAAGAAGGGCATGCAGAGTTTGACCGACGACGGACGCCGGAAGGTTCTCGAGGGGATCACCACCATCGAGGAGGTCCTCCGGGTGGCCCAGAGCGAGATCGAGACCGGCTAAAACGCCCAAGGAGATCCATTGCCCGTCTGGAACTATTCGGGGGTGCGGGGAAACGGCGAACGCACCCGCGGACTTGTCGACGCCGACAGTCTCGCCTCCGCCCGCCAGAAGCTTCGGAAGGAGGGGATCCTTCCCCTCTCCCTCGAGGCCCATTCGGGGGAGGGCGCAATCTCCGGGCAGGAGCGTGCCGCACGAAAGGGACGCCGCCCCTCTGCCGCCGACCTCTCCCTCTTTACGCGCCAGATGGCGATCCTCGTGGGAGCGGGCGTTCCCATCGTCGAGGCCCTGGGGGCGATCCTCGACCAGGGACCCGAGACCCCCATGGCCCGCGTGGCCTCCAAGGTCCGCGAACTCGTGAAGGAGGGGCGCCCCCTCTCGGCGGCCATGGCCACGCTTCCGGCCGTCTTCTCGGGGATCTATCTCAGCATGGTGCGGGCGGGGGAGGAGTCGGGGACTCTCGAGATCATGCTCGACCGGCTGGCCGACCTCATGGAAAAGCAGGTCGGAACCCGGAGAAAGGTCCTCGGCGCCCTCTTCTACCCGATCCTTCTCATGGGGGTGGGGCTTCTCATGGTGGTCTTTCTTCTTCTGGTGGTCATGCCCCGCATCACCGCCGTCTTCGAAGGGCTCAAGGCCACCCTGCCGCTTCCGACACGGATTTTGATGGGAAGCTCCCGATGGCTCAACGACCACCTTCTCCTGGCGTCCGGGGTGGCCGGGGGGACGGTTCTCCTTCTCATCCGGGCCATCCGCACGCAACGGGCCGCCATCGACCGCCTCGTCCTCTCTCTTCCCAAGGTGGGATCCCTCCTTCTGGCCGGCCAGGTGGCACGGTTCGCACGGACGCTGGGCGTCCTTCTCGCGGCGGGGACCCCTCTCCAGAAGGCCCTCGAGGTCTCTCAGGCGGGGATCACCAACGGGCCGGTCCGGGAGGCGGTCATCCGGGCGCGCGAGGAGATCTCCGGGGGGGACTCTCTCTCCCGGAGCCTCCGGGAGTCGAAGGTCTTTCCCGTCCTGGCCGTCCACATGATCGCGGTGGGGGAGCGGACCGGCAAGCTCGAGGAGCTTCTCCTCAAGCTCGCCCAGGGCTACGAGTCGGAGGTCGACCAGACCGTCGCCACGCTGACATCCCTGATCGAACCGGTTATGATACTCTTTATAGGGGGACTCGTCCTTTTCATGGTCCTCTCCGTCCTCCTGCCCATCTTCGAGATGAGCCAGGCGGTCTCCTGACATCTTTACGCCCGGAGGCAACGACATGCCCGAAAACCTTCCCTCTTCCGCCCTTCCGACGCCGAGACGCCGCGTTGGATCTTATCTGCGCCGCGACGGAGGGTTCACGTTGATCGAGATCATGGTCGTCATCTTCATTATTGCCCTTTTGGCCGCCCTGGTCGTCCCCAAGATCGTGGGACGGACCGAGGAGGCCAAGAGGACCGCAGCCATGACCCAGATCCGGGAGTTCGAGAATGCGCTCTCCCTCTACCACCTCGACAGCGGCTCCTACCCCACGACCGAGCAGGGGCTTGCCGCATTGGTAAAAAAACCGACCCTTCCGCCGGAGCCGAACAACTACAAGGCGGGGGGCTACATCTCGAAGATCCCCAAGGACCCCTGGGGCCACCCCTATATCTACCTCTCTCCCGGCAGCCACGGAGAGTTCGACATCATGAGTTACGGGGCGGACGGCGCCCGAGGCGGCAAGGGCAACAACAAGGACATCGTCTCCTGGGATCTCGAAAAGTGATCCGGCTTCGACGGGCGCACGCATGGACCCTGCCCTCCCGGATCGCATCAGGGAAGGGGGCCCCATGGCTCTCTTGACGGGAATCGATCGCCTTTCCGGCCCATTGAGGAGCCCCCTTGCGCGACTACTCCGGAGAGGCCGGAAGGAGGAGTCCTCCCCCCCCCTTCCGCCGGAGAATCTTCGTCCATCCTCTCCCAAGAGGATCTCCCGCCCCCAGATTCTCCTTCTGGCCTCCGTCGCCGTCGGCAGCTTTATCTTCGGGCTCTTCCAGGGATTCCCCCACCGGGAGCTGGCACGCTACATCCTGGGGCAGGCGGGGCAGCAGGGGGGGGTCGGGCTTTCGGCCGCCTCGGGCCGCTTCGACCTTCCCGCCACACTCACCTACCGAAACCTTGTCCTCGTCGCCGAAACCCCCGCCGGACCGACAAGCCTCTCCGTCGACCGGGCCGAGGGCACGCTTGTCCTGTCAAGTCTTGCCACAAGAAGTCCCCGGATGAACTTTCGGGTCCGGGCCTACGGAGGGCTCTTCGAGGGACACCTCCGGCGTCTTGCCCATGCCGAAAACCACCTCAAGGGCGCCACCGTCACCCCCGTCGACCTGCGGCTGACACAGAAGGTCCTCCACCAGAAGATCGGCGGCACACTCGCCCTCGACACCGACTATACCTGGCGCTCCGGGGCAGAGATCGACGGCCACGGGGTCATTCGGGCGGTGATCCGGCACCTTGTCCTGAGTTCGCTTGCCGTGGGGGGATTTCCTCTGCCTCCCGTCACCTTCGATGCGGTCCGCTCGCAGGTCTTCGTCTCGGGCGGTCGGGGACGGCTCGAGCGCCTCTCCGCCACCGGCCCCTTAGCCGACATCAATGGGGGGGGAACCTTCACTTTGGCCACCCCCTACCAGAACACCGTCCTTCACGTGAGGCTCGACATCCGCCTCAAGGGCACCCTTGCGTCGATCCCTTTTCCCGGAGTCCCCGGATCGGGACCCTCCCGGCTTCTGGTTCTGACCCTCGACGGACCCGCCCAAAATCTGACCATCGCGATGAATGGCATCCCGATCCCTCACTGACAGGGCCACAAGGCTCAAACGCCTCTTTGCCCACGCCCATTTTCTCGCAGGGCGGCTGACCCCGGGGACCCTCCACCTCTCCCTGACCACCCCCGACGGTCGCCATCGGGAGAGCGCTGAGACGGCCGTCCGGCTCGACATGCTGGAGAGAGAGCCGGACTCCGAGCTCCTCGGCCTCTCCCGGGAGGCTCGGGCGCGCATCCCCTTTCTGCTCTTCTGGCCGGACGAACGGACCCTGACCGCCCCCGTGACCCTTCCCCCCTCCGTGACGGCAAAGGAGCGGGAAGCGGCGGCGGGCGTCGAAATCGAATCCCTCCTTCCCTGGCCCCTGGAGGAGGCGCTTTTGGCCTTCCTTCCCCAGAGAAAGAACCCCTCGAAGATCCAGGTCTGGGCCGCCCATCGCCCGGAGGTCTCCCGCCTCATCGCAAGGCTTGCGGAGGCGGGGCTCGAACCGCGATGGATCCTCCCCGAGTCTCTTCTTTACTTCACCGGAAAGGAGGGGACGCTCGCCCCTTCGACGGGGGGGCTCATCCACGTCGACAACCACCGGGTCCTCTGCCAGGTCCGCGAGGGGGGGCAGATCGCGGGGGTTGCGGCCGGACGCATCGTTTTTTCGGCCTCGCCTCTTGAACGAGACCAACGGGCCCTCGATCTGATCCTCTCGTTGGCCGCCTCGGGCGTGCCCCTTCCCGAACGATTCTCCATCAATCGTCCCGTGGCGGCGGAGAGCCCCCTCTTCCCCCTCGTCCTTCTTGGCACCCCGAAAAACCTTCTCCCGGCCTCCCGGGCCGAAGAACTCCTGTCCGAGCTCTCCCGGGAGGAGCTGGCGGCCCTCTCCTTCCGGAAGGGGACCCTGGCCTGGCAGGGAGAGACCGCCGAACGCCGGGCGGGGATCCGGGCTCTCGCCGTCCTCTCCCTTTTTCTGGTCGCCGTCTTGGTGGGCGACGCCTCGGCCCACCTCACCCGGATGGACCATCGGGTCGCCCGGGCACGACGGGCGCTCGACACCGAGGCCCAGAGCGCGCTCCCGGGACACCGGATCGTCATGCCGGTCGAGCAGCTGACGCAGGAAAAGGCCGCACTTGACCGACAGCGCCACCTTCTCTCCCGGGGGCCCGACATCATCGGCCTCATGAAGGCGCTGACCACCGCGCCTCCTGCGGGAACGAGCTACGAGCTCGTCTCGCTCTCCATTACCCGAAGGTTCGTGACTCTCTCCGGCAAGACCGACAGCTTCAGGAGCGTGGACACCCTGAAGAAGTCCTTCGCCGCCACCGGGCTCATGCACGACCTCTCCATCATGAGCGCCGGACTCGATATCGATCGCAAGACCGTCACATTCCGGATGCGGGGACGCCATGACTAGGGGCTCCCTCCTTCGAATCCTCCCCCGGAAGGTTGTGACAGTTTCGGAGCCACTCCTAAGACGCGCCCGCCTGACCTTCGAGCGCCTGACCCCACGCGAACAGAAGCTGGTTCGCCTTTTGGCATCGCTTCTGGCGGGACTTGTCCTTTGGCAGTCGGTGACGACACTCTTCTGGGACCCCTACCAGGCCCGGGAGGCGGAGCTTGCCGACCTTCATTCGGAGATGCTGCAGGTCGCCTCGCTTGCGCGCGAGATCGCCGCCTCGCGCGCCCTGATCCAGGCACAGTCGCAACGGCTTGCCCGGGAGGAACGGGGGTTCTCGCTCATTGCCACCCTCGAGGAGGAGGCCGACCACGCCCACATCAAGTCCAAGATCACCCGGATGACCCCCCGGACCCTTCCTCCGGAGGGAGCCTACCGCATCGCCATGGTCTCCCTCGAGATCGACTCGGTGGATCTTCCCCACGCCCTCTTCTTTCTGGCCAGGCTCGAGCGCTCCCCGCACTTCATCCGGGTCACCCGGCTCTCCATGAAACGCCGGTTCAACGATCACTCGAAGATCGACGTCAGCCTCGATGTGGAAGCCGTCCAGCCCTCCTGACCCCGGCTCGCAACCGGGGAGCAGGATCCTGCGCCGGGGGCAGGACCGGGGAGTCGTCCTCGTTCTGGTCCTCTTCATGATCCTTCTTCTGACGGGGGTCATCACCCGGTTTGTCCTCACGAGCCGCGCCTTCCTCCGGCAGACCGAGATCTACGCCCACAGCGTCTCGGCTCTCTATATCGCCCGGGCGGCCGTCAGTATCGCCAAGGTCGCCCTCGTCGAAAGTCTCCAGGTGGCGACCCAGTCGGGGATGAACGTCGTGACGACCTCCCAGCCCTGGGCCACCCCCATCATCAACTATCCCGTGGCCAATGCGGGCTTCGTCTCGGGGCTCGTGAGCGACGAGGCGGGCAAGTTCAACATCAATATGCTGACCGGGATCGGGGGCGCGATCGATCCCCACCGCCTCCTCCAGTTCACCCGGCTCTTTACATCAGTCGGCGCCGATCCGGCCCTCCTTCCGGCCATCTCCCAGTGGGTCACACCCGCCCCCAACAATATCGGGCCTCCCGGACCCTATGGGGGGTTCGTTCCCCCCTACCGAAACCGCGGCGGCCCCATGGACGTCCTCTCGGAGCTCCACCAGATCGCAGGGATGACCGAAGGAGCCTATCAGGCCCTTGAACCCTACCTCACCGTCTACACCCCGGGACAGATCAACGTCAATACCGCAAGCCCCATCGTCCTGTCCGCCCTCGATCCGGGCATCACGCCGGCCATCGCCCAGCAGATCGTCTCCCGTCGGCCCTTTCTCACGATGGCCCAGTTCCAGCAGGCGGTCGGCGCCTCCGTTTACGGGAACATCTCCGGGGACGTCACCCTTACCAGCCAGATTTTCTCCGTGAGCGCGGTGGGAATCGCAGGAGAGACCAAGGTGGCGATCCGGGCCGTCCTCTCGGTCAACGGCATGCAGACCCAGACGCTCTCCTACCGAATCGGAGGAAACCGGCTCCTCTACCAAATCGACACGCTCCTCAAAAATGCCCCCCTTCCCCCCGGCGGCGGGGAGAGTCCGACGATCCCGGTTCTTCCGGCGGGAGGGGGCCCCTAAAGCGCACCGATCGCCCCGAGCAGCGATGGCCGCCGACCGGGGTCCGGCCTTTCGGGAGAGCCGGACTGGTCCCCCAAACCGTTACAAACAGAGCCCCCGCGATCCCCTCAAAAGCCGGCCCCTTTGGGATGCCCCGTTCCTTGCATGAGATCCCGATATTCCTCCATACTGGAAGCAGCCGGAAAACGGCGAGAAACCCGTTGTCGGTCCGTTCCTTATGGGCCGGCGGACGGTTCCCCATCCCGGAGAGGGCCGAAGGAGAGGACCTTGAAGAAAATCATTTCTCTCGAGCAATTGTCTGTCGGCATGAATGTCGTCGCTCTCGACCGGAGCTGGCTTGAGACCAATCTCCTTTTCCACCGGTTCCGGGTCGACTCCCCAAACGACATCGAGAAACTCCGGCAGAACGGAGTCCGAAAGGTGACCGTCGAACTTCCCGACGGCTCCCCCACGGAAGCCGCCACCGGGAAGAATCTCCCTCAGAGGACGGAGCCCGAACCGGAAAAAAGAACGGAAGCGCCACGGATGAGAGAGATTGGCCTTCCCCCTCCAGCGACAATCCGGCATTGGATGGCCCTTCAGAACAAGACGGTCAACGTCGTCAAGAAAAGCTTCAATGAGGTCCGAATGGGAGAATCCTTCCATGTCCTTCCCCTCCGGCAGCAAGTGGTCGAAACGATCGAATGCACGCTCAACGATCCCCAGTCGACGTCGTATCTGGTCGCACTCTCGGAGAACGACGACGAAACCTATGTTCATTCCACAAATACGATGATCCTGACTCTGGGGCTTGCCGCAATCGCCGGCCTCCCTCGCGAAGAGCAGGTCCGGTGGGGTCTGGCCGCACTTCTCCACGATATCGGAAAGGCCCTCATCCCCCCGGATCTCCTGAAAAAATCCGGCCCATTCTCCGAACTCGAGTGGCTCACGATAAAGAAACATCCGGCTCTCGGCCACGCGCTTCTCTCGAAAAACAAGGACGAGACCGTCCGGGGGCTCTGTGCCACAGTCGCCCTGGAGCACCACGAAAGAGGGGGAGGCACAGGCTACCCGTCGGGACTCGACCTCCCCGATCTCAACAAACTGAGCCGCTCGTTCATGGCCATCGACATCTATGAGGCCCTGACGGCGGGACGGGTTTACAGATCTCCGGCGTCTCCCGGGAAGACCCTGGCCTATCTTCTCGAAGCCGCACGCGGAGCGATCGATCCCGCCGCGGTCTCCGATCTGATCCATCTCGTGGGCGTCTATCCGGTCGGATCGGTTGTCGAGCTTGCGGACCAAAGGATCGGTCTGGTCACCGACTACGAAAGTCCCGAGACGCACGACGGAAGGGTCGGTATTCTCATCCTTTTCGAACGGCTGAATCGTCCCGTCAAAAAACCCTTCCGCGAAACCCTGCCCACCCTCGACAAAACGACGGTTCGAAAAACATACCACCACAGGGAAGTCGGACTTTCCCCTGAGCAGATTGCCGACTCTCTGGTTTTGGGGCACTCCGGAAAAGGTGCTACGCAATCGGCCTTCGATCTCGAAAAAATAAAAAAAGCCGAACAGCATTTTTGACTTGGCGTCTGAAAAGCCCGGAGGTCAGTCCCGGGACCGGACCCTCATCCTGTTGAGATTGAGGGCAAGCTTGCGGCCCAGACCGCGGAAGGTGGTGGCGTAGAGGAATGTGGCGGGAAACATCTGACGTCCGTCTTCGACCACGCGCTCGATCGGCCGGCCCCGGACGTGCTCGACCGTCTCGGGCACGACATAGCAGCCGATGGTCAGGACGCGCTTTCTCAGCTCCGCCAGGGCATCGGCACTTTTGTCGCTGATCTGACAGTCGGTGAGAACGATGGCGGCATCGTACTGATGCCCCACCCGTTCGATCATGGGAAGAAGGTTCTGAAATCCCTCCATCTCGTCCGGCTGGAGCAAGTTGAGCTCGTCGGGCGCGATCCGGAACTGGAAGCGACTTGAGCAGGCGATGACATCGAAGGTCGAGGCCACGCGGGAGAGGGCGATCACCTCGGTCAGATGGGCACCATAGTAGTGAGGCCATCCATCCATCGAAAACGAGAAGTCGACGATCGCCAGAATTTTGAGCTCGGTCGCCCCCTCCCGGAAGGGGGCCGGACGGTTCATAACCTTGAGCGTCGGCTGGAAAAGCTTCTGGGAGATCAGCCTCCCGGTAAGGCCCGCCAAGGGCGCCTCTTCGATGCCGACCTTGAGGAATCGGGCCAGACTCCGGGTCTCCGACCGGATCAGGGCCGTATCCCAGGGAAAGACCTCCCGGCGATGGGAGGGAGGGTAAAAGAGCGGGATCTCTCCGGTCGTCGGGGGAGGCGCCGAAAGCTCCTGTGCGGCCCCGAGGCCTGCGCCCTTCCGGGAGGACGGACCGCCCTTTCCTCCCTCCGACGCATATCCATGGGTGATATCGGGAGGACGGTAGTCCCATTCGGGAGGGGGAGGGTCGGAGTCGTTTTTTGGGGCTCCCGAGGACTTTCCGAAGGCTCCGCCGCCCCCCGACCCGGAGCCGCTCCCCTCCCCCTGTCCGGGGTCGGGCTGACGGACGGAGGTCCCCTCCGCCTGGCGCCCTCTCCGGGAGGAGCGATCGAAGATCTTCCGCCATTTGTCATAAAACGCCCGGATCGCCGAGAGGCTCTCCTCACGGTCGGCTTTATCGGCCACCGCCTCCAGCGCCTCCCGAAACTCCCCGAGAAACGCCCGATAGCGGGAAAAAACCCGGTATCGGCTCAGGACGATCCCGGACCGCACAAGCAAGGGGTGGCGCTCGTGAGGAAGAAAAAGCCGTGCCCCCAGCGCCTTGCCCAAAAGAACCTCTCCCAGGACAAAGGGATCGAAGCCCTGACGAAAGGTATTGATCGCCAGCCGCTTCCTCCGGACCCGTTGAGGGAAGAGGGACTCGTAAAGCTCCCCGAAAGCCTCCTCCGGAAGCCCGAGCCTTCTCTGCTGGACCCGGTCGCTTCGGTAGTCCTCAAAGAGGGTCACAAGCCCCGGCGGCAGGGCGAGGAGGGCCGACTCCTCGCCTTCGAGGCGTAGAGAGGAGCGAAGCTTCCCGAGCTCGTGGAGCGCGAGAAGCTCAAGGAGAGCGGAGAGGTTGCGGTGGGTCAACAGAGAGCGGATCCCCAGAGAGAGCACCCTTCCTGAGGCGTTCCACTCGGGGCGATCGGTGTCGGTGCGAAGAACGATCCGGACGGGACTCCCGCCCGACATCCGGGAGGAGAGGATCGAAAGACGCCGCTCGAGAGACCTGAGATCTGTCTGTCGTGATGCCACCTAGACGGCCTTTCGGGAGCTCTCGCGAGGAAGCGGCTGGCGGCTGAAGGCTCCCTCGAGCACCTGTTCGATGGCTTCGAGCTGCTCCTCGTCGGGATACCCGTGCTGGTCGTGAGAGATGAGGCGGTTGAGCCAGAGCCCCCGGGCCGAGGAGACGGGATCGGCTCCGTCGAGGATCGACTGTCCCCAGTTCTTGATGTGGCGCGTGGAAAGAGGCGCCGAGAGATGGCCCTGCTTGTAGGCCTCCCTCAGCGTGGCCGCCACATTCATGATGCTTTGGGCAATGGCGGGGGGAAGTCCCTGTTTTTTGAAGATCTCCCGTTCGAGCTCGACATTGTAGTCGACAAAGACGATCGACTGGAACCGGTCGAGAAGGGATTCGTCGAGGTCGTGGGTCTGGGAGTAGGAGGCGCCGATATTGCTCGTCGCACAGAACTGAAGACGGTCGAGGGGAACGGTGATGACGTCGCCGGTGATGAAGTCGTGCAGCTCGTAATGTTCCAAGACGGGATCGATCGCCTTGAGAATGAGATTTCTTGCGGCGCGGGAGGCCCGGTTGAGCTCATCGAAGACCACGGCGATCCGCTGGCCTTCATGGGCCAGGCGAAAGACCCGCTTCAAGGGACCCTCGACGCGGGTCCAGTCTCCCAGCGTCTGGGCAATGACCGAAAGGGGAACGTCGGCGTATTCCCGGGAAAGCGTCATCATCATCCGCATCTTTTCCTGGGGGCCGATGGGGATGGGCTTGGAGAGGAGATCATAGTCCTCCATCCCATCGGAACAGGGAATCATGACGATCTGGTCGATTTGCCCTTCGTTTTTGAGGGCCTGAAGGTGTTCGACGACGATCGAGAAGGTCTTGCCGGATCCGGTGGGACCATACAGAAGGACGGAGAAGCCCTTTTCAAAAATCGTCCGGAGAGAAAAGGGATCGGGAGCGGGCAGGTCGGCCTGGGGAGCGTCCGGCAAAACCGCTGACTCTTCTTGTCTCTCGGCATTCTTCATGGAAAGGCCTCCTTTTTCGGCTTCGGCGACAGGCTTTTTACGGACCCCGAAAAAATCGGAGGAGGGAGGAAGGACCTTCCTCTTCCGAAAGTAGAGAAAGACGATAAAAAGAAAGATGGCGACAACGGCCAACCCCGAGGACATGATCTCGACGGCCAGTGCCGGGGAAAAGTAATGAAAGTTGGCGCCCACAATCAGGAGAAACATGGAGAGGGTGATAAAGACAAAGATTCCATAGCTAATCCGACGAAATGTCGCGGAGAAGGAGCGACTCCCCAGGATCAGAAGCCCGAGAATGACAACATAGCTGATAACGGTCCCGAACCCTGCATTGTTTCCCATTAACGCCTTTCCCCTTTCAATCCCATTTGTCCAACGGACAACACGGGAGAGCTCATGTCAATGCTAAAAAAAAAGGGGGGCAGCAAATTGCCACCCCCCCATTTTGAAACCCAAAACCGTGGAACGGTCGACTAGGCCTTGGCTTCGTAGGGAACAGCCTTGGACGCCGGTGCCGTCGCGGTCCGGTAGAGATTGTATAGGAAGATCCACTGTCCGGTGATGATCATGAACCCGCCCCAGGACCGGGCCACCATGTAGGGGTGGGAGGCCTGAACGGACGCGACATAGGGGATCTCGTAGACCTTGGCCGCAGCCTGGATGAGACCGGCCGCCGTCAGAGAGGTCCAGAAGATGATGAAGCCGATGGTCATGAGCCAGTAGTGATAGAGCTCAAGGGTCGGGTTGAACTTGCGCTTCAAGAGCCGCTCGAGACCATAGTACATGGCGCCGATCTCCACAAAGGAGGAGAAGCCCAGGAGGGCCAGATGCGCGTGCGCCACGATCCAGTGGGTCCCGTGGATGTACCAGTTGATCGCCCGGGTCTGCTGGAATCCGCCCTGGAAGAAGAGGGGGATACCCATCAGGGTTCCGGTGATCGCCCAGCGGAGAGAGGGAACTTCAACGAAGAGCTTCCACTTGCCCTGCATGGTCAGAAGGGCATTGGCGATGAAGGCCATTCCGGGCACGAGGATCAGCACGCCGGAGACGGAGGCGAAGGACTTGAGCCACTCGGGAACGGGAGCACCCATCATGTGGTGCGCACCGGGAGTGGAGTAGAAGGCGAAGAGACCCCAGAAGGTCAGATGCGCCAGCTTGTGGCTGTAGAGGGGGTTCCCCGACAGTTTCGGAATCAGGTACATGGCAATTCCGATGGAGATCGGAGTGATCCAGATTCCAAGCTGGTTGTGAGCGTTCCACCAGGTGATGAGAGCCTCGTTGAGACCGGTCACATGGAAAACTTCCACCGACTGGGACATGGAGTAGACCGTCACGAGATAGAGAAGTCCGGCCATCATGATCCAGGTGGTCGGGTAGATTCCCTTCACGGTACGGGTCAGGACGGTCATCCAGACATTCACTCCCAGGGGAACGAGAATGAAGGCAATGACGTAAATGTCGATCGGCCAGGCGAAGTCCGAGTACTCACGGCCAGAGCTCATCCCGAGGTCCAAAGAGACGTCGGCGACCATGATGCCCAGATTCCAGAGCCAGATGTTCATGACGCCGAGCCGTTCGCTCCAGAGCTTCGTTCCGCAGAGAACGGGGGTCATGTAGTACATGGCCGCGGCAAAAGCCATCGAGATCCAGGCGTAGATCACCGTCAGGACGTGGACCGGCCGAATGTGCCCGAAATTCAGGTAAGGTGTTCCCGAAAGAACATCAGGGTAAGAAAGTTTCAGCGAGGTCACGAACCCGAGGGTCGTTCCCATCGCCAGCCAAAAAACGGACGAGATAATCGCCGTCTTTGCTGCGGTACCGTTCGGAATTTCTTTGTTGGAAGCCATACCCCCTCCTTAAATTGGCACAGATAGAAGGAACTGCCGACCTGTAACGGCCCGTCCCGGACCCTTACATTTCAGCCCACGAATCAGTATACAAAAGCGAATTTGGATTCGCAAGGGCTCGATTAAAAAAAAATATTCGACACAAGATATTGTGATTAAAAGATAAAATATTTAAACCTTCCGGAATGCGACTGCTCTTCCCGACCAAACTGCCAAAGTTTCTGACATTCTCTCCGACATCCTCACCTCCTTTCGGCCGGAAGAAGGGTAAGCAGCGTCATCTCGGGCACCATCCCCACCCGGACAGGGATTCCGTAGTAGCCGAGACCGGCGCTGACATGGAGAACATGACCATGAGAGGCGGAGTCGGAGGAGGAAAAGAGTCCGGCCGAGTGGCGGAAGAACAAGGAGGCAAGGTTGGGAAAGGGGGGATGGCCGCCGATCTGTCCCCCGTGCGTGTGGCCCGAGAGGGTCAGATGGGCCGCCTCACAGAGGCGGCCCTCCCACAGCGTGGGCTGGTGGACGAGCGCCAGGACAAACTCGCCGGCTCTCACGTTGCCCAAGGCCCTGTCGAGGTCGGGACCACAGTCGGGAGCGTAGTCGGCTCCCGCAGGATCGTCGATTCCCACCACCCGGATCTCCCCTCCTCCGCTCGTGACGAGGAGGCGGCTCTCGTTTTTGAGGAGGGGATACCCGTGCCGGCGCATGATCTCCGCCGCCTCTTTTTCCAGGGTCCAGTATTCATGATTACCCAATACGGCCACCGTTCCAATCTTTCCCGACAGGGGAGAGAAGATCCGCTCGAAGATCCTCCCCTCCTCCTCCCGGTGGTCCACCACATCGCCGGTGATCGCCAGGATATCGGGGGAAAGAGTGCGGACCATGTCGGCAAAGGTCCGCAGACGGGACTCCCCCTGCCAGGCGCCCACATGGAGGTCGGAGAGGTGGAGGATCGTCGTTCCGGCAAGGCGGGGGTCGAGCCCTTCGAAGGCGAGCGTCTTTTTGATGATCCGCGGCGGCAAAAAGCGCGACCTGAGAGAGAGAACGAAAATCGCTCCCGTAAAAAGGAGACCTCCCGCCAGGGCCCCCTCCGGGATGGACCCGACATAAGGATCGGCATTTTGGCCTCCTCGTGCCAAAACTGCGAGCATCATCCCCGGGAGGGCGCCGATCAAGAAGGTCCCCAGAACGAAGTACCAGAGAAAAAAGATCCGGGAGAGGATCCGGACCCGGGGAAGGATCTCCCGGAAGGAGAGGATGAGCCAGAGCGGCAGGATCATGGCGAGGATCCCCGCCGCCTCCCCGGCACGCTTGACCGCTCCGGGAAGCAGGGAGGACGGAAGGGCGCGAAGAAGGGCAAAAAAGAGGAGGTTCAAAATCTCATAGAGAGCCAGCGCCCCCCAGAGAACCCGCATGAAGCGGGAGCGCCGAACGCTCAAAAGACATGAACCTCGACGGTAAAGTACTTCTTAGGATTCTTTTTCATGTCGCCGAGGAGGCTGTCCACCCGGTCAAGTATCCCGTCGATATGCCTGGCCGTCGCAGGGTCGTAGAGAAGCCGTCCTGCCGCCCCCTGCCCGCTCTGGATCTGACGAAGAATGGCGTCGAGCCTGGCGAGAGAGTCTCGGAAGGACTCGGCGGTCTTTTTGTCGTTAAAAAGGCTTCCCGCCAGTCCCTGCCCACTTCTGGCGCTCTCGAGGAGAAGGTTGAGGTTCGCAAGCGACCGGTCGAGGCGACGGTAGAGCTCGTCCGACGAGAGAAGCTTCGAGACCGTTCCGGGTCCCTGGTCGATCCTGTCGGCCAGCGACGACAGGTTTTTTGCCGCCTGATTCACGTTGTTGTAGAGAGTGGGATCCTTCATGAGGTGGCCGACCGTCCCTTCCCCATTCTGGGCTTCCGCCACGAGGGAGCTTAGAGAGCGGGAAAGATCCTTCATGTTCTTGACCACGTCCTTGCCCGACTTCATGACCGCCCCGAGGGAGTTCGACTCCCGCCCGAGGATGGGAAGGGAGGGGTTCAGCGGGCCGTCCGAGCTTTTTCCGGAGGTGAGCTCCACATACTTGATCCCCATGAGCCCCTGGGTATGGATCTCGGCCGTCGTCCCCGCCGTCAGATCCGCAAATCGATTCCGGGCCAGATGCATGGAGACGCGCACATACCGCTTCCCCTGGAAGTGGACAAACGCCACCCCCGAGACATAGCCGCTGTCGATGCCCATGAGGCGGACAGGGGCCCCCTGGGTCAGTCCCTGGACATTCCGGAAAAGAGCCGTGAGTTCGACCTGACGGGAGAAGATCCCGGAGATCTTCCCGTAGGCGATGATGACCGTCGCCCCCACCAGAAAGCTCACGGCCACGATTAGCCCCACCCGGAACTCGGAGAGCGTGAGATTTGTACTGCGCTTCATCAGAAAACCCCTTTCAGGAGTCGAGGGAGAGGAAGGTTCTTATGAAAGGATCCGAGGAGCGTTCGATCTCCTGACGGCTCCCGGTGGCGATCACCCTGGCATCCTTGATAAAGGTGAAGAGGTCGCCCACCCGGTAGGCATCGGTCAGGTCGTGGGTCACGACAATGTTCGTCGTCGAGAACTCTCGCTGGACACGCCGCATGAGGTCGCAGATAGACTTCGAAGTAAAGGGATCGAGGCCGGTCGTGGGCTCGTCGTAAAGCATGAAGGCAGGGTCCTCTGCGGCCATGGCCCGAGCGATGGCCACGCGGCGGCGCATTCCACCCGACAGGTCCGACGGCCTGAAATCGATGGAGTCCTCCAGCCCCACGAACCGGAGAAGGGTCCGGACGCGGGCCTCGACCTTCTCCTCCGAGAGGTCGGTGTGCTCCCAGAGCCAGAAGGCGACATTTTCCCCGACGGTCAGAGAGTCGAAGAGCGCTCCCTCCTGGAAGACCATTCCCATGCGCTGTCGGAAGCGGAGAAGCTCATCGTCGTTGAGAGTCGCGATGTTCTGCCCGTTGGCCAGGACCCGGCCCGAATGCGGATGGAGGGTCCCCAGCACGCATTTGAGGATGGTCGTTTTTCCGGAGCCGCTCTCTCCCAGAATCACCATGGTCTTTCCCGTCGGAACCTCGAGGTCGATCGCGTCGAGGATGACCCGGCTCCCGTAGGCGACCGTGACCTTTTCCAGCCGGATCACAGCTTCCACCCCCAGACGTCGATCAGGAGCTTGCTGATAAGGAAGTTGGCGATCAGGATCCAGATTGCGGCATAGACGACCGCCTTGGTGGTCGCCCGGCCCACGCCCTGGGCGCCACCGCTGGTTCTCAAACCGTAGTAGCAGCCGATCGAGACCAGAATAAAGCCGAAGACAAAGGGCTTGACCATCCCGTTGACCAGGTTGGGCAGGGTAAGCGCCGTCCTCACCCCGGACCAGTAGAGAGGTGCGGGAACGTGGGCCCCGAACATGGCCACCGCCAGACCGGCCAGCACCCCCAGAAAGTCGCCCACCACCGAAAGAACAGGAAGCATCACCATGCCGGCCAGGAGCTTGGGGGCGACCAGACGGTCGACGGGGTCGACCCCCATGACAAGAAGCGCCTCGATCTGCTGGGTGGTGGCCATCATGCCGAGCTCCGAAGCGATACCGGCGGTCACCCGGGCCGACATGACAAGCGAGGCCAGAACCGGCCCCATGTCGCGGATCACCGAGGTGGCCACCACCTTGCCCAAAAGGTTCGTGGCCCCGTAGGGAGCCATCACGACGCTGAACTGCAAGGCCATGTCGAGACCGGCGAAGAGGTTCGCCAGAAAGACGATGGGGATCGACCCCACGCCCAGACGGTCCATCTCGAGCAGGCTTTCCCGGAGACGAAAGTGGACGAAGAGGTAGCGGAAGGATCGGGAGACCATCAGGGTAAAGCTCTGGACCGTCCCGAGGAGACCAAGGGCAAGACCGAGACTCTTCTCGAACATCCTTAGGCGATCCTCTCCGGAACGGGAAGCCCGGCCAGCCCGTAGAGCCGCCGCATATTCAGACGATCCGCCTCGTCTCCCTCTCCCTTGGGCGTTTCAAGGATCATGGGAAGGCCGGCCGCGGCCGCCGAGGAGACCAGATGTCCCAGGGCATCGAGGCCGATATGGCCTTCTCCCAGGCCCGCATGCCGGTCGCGTCCCGAGCCTCGCGGAAAAAGCGCATCGTTGATATGCCACAGGGCGGGCTGGGCTCCGGGGATCCCCTGGCAGAATCGGGCGACGATCTCCCGACAGGCATCGGGATTTGAGAGGTCGAAGCCGCTGGCAAAAAGATGGCAGGAGTCGAGACAGAGACCGGTCCGCAAGGGCCGGCCGATGGCGGAGTAAAGAGAGGCCATCTCTTCGGGAGTGGCTCCCAGCATGCTCCCGGCCCCGGCCGTGTTTTCCAGAAGAAGGGGGGTCTTCCCCTCGGGAAGACGGTCGAGGATCTCCCGGATCCGCGAAGCCGCCCGATGGACCGCCCCCGAGCGGTCCCCGCCCCGGGCCGATCCCGGGTGGAGCACCAGCCCGTTCGCGCCGAGAAGATCCGCCGTCGCAAGCTCCTTTTCAAGGGCCGCAATCGAGCGTCCGGCGATCTCGGGATCGTCGGAGGCCATATTGATCAGATAGCTCGCATGGATAAAAACATCGGAGAAGGAGGCCGCCGAGCGGGCCTGAAAATAGACCGAGAGCCTTTCGGGGTCGGGAGGCGAAAAGTCCCAGCTCCGGGAGGAGTGGGAAAAGATCTGGACCGTACCGCACGCGAGGGACTCGCCGCGGGCAAAGATGCGGTCGAGACCGCCGGCCACAGAGACATGAAGGCCGAAACGGGGGCTTGCGCCCCCGGTCCGGCCCAGGGTCGAATCCTTTGTCAAGAAGTCCTCACATGCCGGGATGGTGAAGCGGCGGATGGGGCCCCATCATCATGCCGTGGTGCATCATCATCATCTCCCGCCAGAGTTTCTTGACCTGTGAGAACTGTTCCTTTGTCAGGACCTTGTGGGCTCCCGCGACCATCGTCACAAAGGCGCGCATGATCTTCTTCTTGTGGACCAGAACCTTGTCCATATTCTTCTGGACCTGTCCCACGTCGATGTTGTGGCGCATCATGAGGGCCATCGTCTCCATATGAAGAACGTGCATGCGGGCCTTTTCCATGACTCTCGTCTTCATGAACTCCATCTTGAGAGCCATGAGCTTTTTGGTCTGGTCGGAGGAGAGCCCCAGGCGATCCTGGTTCATGAGGTAGAATCCGATGGGACCCATATGGCCGTGGTGGTGCATTCCGGCCGAGGCCGTCCTCGGAAGCGTGACTTGCGCCGCCACAAACAGAATGATGGCAAGAAAGGCGACGAGACGTCTTTGTATCATGGCAACCCCCTTGAAAAATGATGGGTCCGGAAGACACTCTCCGGACATTTGGTACCGGTTCAGTTTATTTTAGTCCCAATCGAGTCCTCTTGGAAAGAAACAAGGAAGGATCGCCCCCTCCCTACAACGACCGGGGAGGAAGACTTCGGGAGGGCAGAAAAAGAGAAACGGTCGTTCCTTGGCCGAGAACGCTTTTGACATCGACCCGGCCGGAGAGAAGGGTCATGACGTGGCGAACGATGGAAAGACCCAGGCCGGTTCCCGGAACCGAGGGGCTCCGGGAGCGGTCGACCCGGTAGAATCGCTCGAAGATGCGAGGAAGATCCTCTTCGGGGATTCCGATACCGGCGTCCTTCACCGAGATTTCGACTCCGGCCTCCGACATCGCGACGGACAGACGGACAACCGACCCCGGAGAGGAGTACTTGATCGCATTGTCGACGAGATTGGTCAGGACAAGCCCCAGAAGGGACTCGTCGGAGACCAGGGAAACGGGGCGGTCGAACTCCGACAAAAGAGTCATCCCTTTTTTGGCAAGCCGGTCGGAGAAGTCTTCCCTGAGACGGTCGGCAAGCGCCCCCAGATCCAGAGAAACAAGGCGGAGATCGACCGTTCCGGACTCAAGGCGCGAGAGCTCGAGCAGATCGTTCACAAGCCGCGAGAGCCGGTCGGCCTGGACCGAGATGATCTCAAGAAACTTCCGGGCCATCTCCGGGTCGGCAAGCGCCCCGTCGTTCAAGGCTTCGGCATAGCCGCGAATGGAGGTCAGGGGGGTGCGGATCTCGTGGGAGACATTGGCGACGAAGTCCTTCCGGATCCGCTCGAGCCCCCGGATGGTCGTCATGTCGTAGAAGAGAAAGATCCCGTAGTTTTTGCCCGATCCGTCCCGGGGCTCGGAGATCGTGGCCACCACGCTCAAAACCTTCGTCGCGCCCCGGGTCCGGTACCCCAGTTCGCGAACCACCCGGGAGCGGGTCCGAAAGACCTCCTCCACCAGCTGATGGATCCCCGCTTCCCGCACGACGATCCCGAGCCGGTTCCCCACCGCCTCGGAGGCGGGAATGGCCAGGATCCGTTCGAAGGCCGGGTTGACCATCAGGATCTGGGAGTTGGAGGCGGTCACGACGACCCCCTCCACCATGTTTTCAAAGACCCCTTCGAACCGGCTCGCCACCTCGGCCAGACGTCCGGAGGTCTCGTGTTTTTCGCGGAGAAGACGGATCAGCCCCGAGAGCATGGGATCGAAAAGGTCGTCAAAAAATCCCTGAGCGGCGATCGTCAGGGGATTTTTCAGTGCCGCTTCGGCCTGGCGGGCCACGATCCGGTAGACCAGCCGGACGACAAGAAAAAAGGAGAGGAAGAGACCGGCGAAAAGAATCAGGCGGCCCATCCCGTGGCCGGCCATGGCCACGAAGATCCCGCCCGCGACGAAGGCGCCCCCTCCGAGAAGGAGGACGAAGGCGCGAAAGCTCATGGACCGCCCCTACCCCTCTTCCCGGAATCGATACCCGATCTGCTTGACCGTCTCGACCCAGGAGGCCGTGGCCCCCATCTTTTTGCGAAGGCGCCGGATGTGGACGTCGACCGTCCGATCGGTCCCCTCGTAATCGTCGCCCCAGACCGCATCGAGGAGGGTGTCCCGGTCCATGACCCGCCCCGCCACCCGCATGAGGGCCACGAGAAGGTCGAACTCCTTCGCCGTCAGCGGGGCGGGAACCCCCTCGAAGGTCGCCTCGTGGCGACCGATGTCGATGGAGACCGGGCCGATGGAGAGGCGTTCGGAAAGACGTTGCTGGGTCTCGCGACGACGAAGGACCGCCTTGACCCTGGCGACCATCTCCTTGGGGTGGAAGGGCTTGACGATATAGTCGTCGGCCCCCATCTCGAGCCCCACGACCCGGTCGGTCTCCTCCCCCTTGGCCGTGACAATGACCACCGGAGTCGCCGAGATGGCGGGATCCTGCTTGATGAGCCGGTTGATTGTCAGCCCGTCGATGCCCGGAAGCATGAGATCGAGAAGAATGACGTCGGGCTTCGCTCGACGGGCAAGAGAAAGTCCGGCCGTCCCGTCGGAGACATGTTCGCACTCGAAGCTTTCCATCTTGAGATAGTGCATGATGAGTCCGGCGATATCCGGATCATCCTCGATCAGAAGGATCCTTTTGGCCATGTCGTCTTTTCTCCGGGAAGGATAAGGAAGTGCCGAACCTTTCGTCAAGAATAGAAGAGGATCGGCAAAAGGTCAATCTAGACAAGTCTTTGGAAGCGCCTCCGGACGGGGCGCAAAAAAGGGGGTCCAAGCCATTGCGGCCGAGTCCCTCCAAAACAGACCGACCGGTTAAGGGGGGGATTCGCCGGAAGAAGACGACAGCTCGGTGCGGAGAGGGCGTTCGAAGACCTCTCCCTCGCGGACGACATACCCCCGGACGACGGCCGGCTCTCTTTCGAGCCCCACGATGATCATATAGGCCTCCGGATAGAAGGCCTGGCGGATGTCGGTCGGAGAAGGGATCGGGTCGGAGAGGGGGTGAGAGTGGAAGATCGCGAAGAGGGACCACCCTTCGTTGCGGATTCTCTTCATTGCCGCAAACTGCTCCCGCGTCTCCATCTGGTAGCGGACCGGAGAGCGAAGGCTGTTCGTCACCGGAATAACGGCCACCGGGCGGCCCGAGGCGTCCGAGGCGACAAGGCCGCAAGCCTCTTCAGGCCGGAGACTCCGGCAGTGATCGAGGATCTCCCGGAGAATCTCCGGCGGAAGGAGGATCTCCTCCGCCCCCCCCATCAGGAGGCCGGCATCTGGCAGACCCACTCCGAGGAGCCCGAGACGGTCGTGATGGTCGCCTTCGGACCGCAGAGGGCGCAATGGGGGTCCTTGGGGACCCGCAGCTTGCGGAAGGACATGGAAAGCGCATCGTAGAGAAGGAGGCGGCCCGTCAGAAGCTCCCCGACCCCGAGAATCTTCTTGACCACCTCGGCGGCCTGCAAGGTCCCGATCGTGCCGGCCAGCACCCCCAGAACCCCGGCCTCGGAGCAGGAGGGAACAAGCCCGGGAGGGGGCGCCTCGGGATAGAGACACCGGTAGCAGGGGGCCCCGGTGTGGCCCTCGAGAACGGTCACCTGTCCTTCGAAGCGGAGGATGGAGCCCGAAACGAGCGTCTTCTTCAGGAAGAAGGCGGCGTCGTTGACGATATAGCGGGTTCCGAAGTTGTCCGACCCGTCCACGATGACATCGTAGCCGGAAAAGAGCTCCATGGCATTCTCGGCCGTCAGCCGGTCCTGGATCGGAACCACCGTGACGTCGGGATTCATGCGGGAGAGGGTTCGGGCCCCCGAGACGACCTTGGGGACGCCCACGGTCGCCTGGGAGTGCATGATCTGGCGTTGGAGATTGGAGACATCGACCACATCCATGTCGACGAGGCCGATGGTTCCGACCCCGGCGGCGGCAAGATACATGGCCACCGGACTTCCGAGCCCCCCGGCCCCGATCACGAGAACCCGGGCTGAGAGAAGCTTCTCCTGCCCCCGGCCTCCGACCTCCTTCAGAATGATGTGACGGCTGTAGCGTGCGATCTGGTCCTCGCGAAAGGCCATGACGTTCTCCTTCTTCCTATCCTTCGAGAATGCTCTTCTCGAGAGGGGCGACGACGACACCCCGGTCGCGCAGATAGGCGACTGTGCGTTCGATATCGGCAAGTTCCCCGTCCATCTCGAGCTCCATCCAGCCGCTGTCCTCTGAGATATCCGCCCGCCGGATATTGACGACGACCGGAAAGGTCTTGCAGATCTCGTAGACGATCGGCTCCCGGACTCGCTCCTCGGGGAAGGTCAAATGGAGCCGCATCTGGGTCATCGGGCGCCTCCGGCGATCGCGGGGATGATCGAGACCTCGTCGCCCGCCTTGACCTTCGTGTCGAGGCCCTCCGCAAAGCGGATGTCTTCTTCGTTGAGGTAGATATTGATGAAGCGGCGAAGCTCCCCCGCCTCGTCGGTCAGGCGCTCCCGGATCCCCGGATAGTGGCTCTCGAGGCCGTCGAGGATCTCGCGGACCGTTCCTCCCTCCTCGCGAACCTCACCCTGGTTGCCGGTGAGCTTTCTCAGGGGGGTGGGGATGCGTACGACAACGGACATGGAGATTCCTTTCGTTTTTTTCGTCAGTTCGAGGGGTTTACGTTCTTCCGGAAGGAGGCGAGAGAGGCGTCGATGGAGACCGGCTCGGGAAGCGCTCCCGATAGGGCCTCCATGGTCTTGAGCCCGTTGCCGGTGATGTAGGCGACCGTCAGCTCGGAGCGTTTGATGCGCCCTTCCTCGCAAAGCTTCTTCAGGGAGGCGACCGTCACGCCTCCCGCCGTTTCTGCAAAGATCCCTTCCGTCTCGGCCAGAAGCTTCATCCCTTCGACGATCTCGGGATCTGTGGCGGCAGCGATCGCTCCCTTCGACTTGAAGACCACGTCAAGCGAGTAGAAACCGTCGGCGGGGTTGCCGATGGCCAGGGACTTGGCGATGGTGTTCGGCTTGACCGGCACGAGGTGGTTCTTGCCGGAGATGAAGGCCCGGTAGACGGGGGAGCACCCCTCCGCCTGGGCGCCGTTGACCCGAAGGCCCGGATTGGCCGGAACGATCCCCAGCTTCTCGAACTCCTGGAATCCCTTCTTGATTTTTGTGAGAAGAGAGCCGGAGGCGATCGGCACCACGACCTGGTCGGGAATCCTCCACCCCAGCTGCTCGGCCGTCTCGAAGGCCAGCGACTTGGAGCCTTCCGCGTAGTAGGGCCGGATGTTGATGTTGACGAAGGCCCAGGGATACTCTCCGCCGATCTCGCTGCAGAGCCTGTTGACGTCGTCGTAGTTTCCCCGGACGGCCACCACGGTCGGGCTGTAGATCAGGTTGCCGAGGATCTTTCCGGCCTCGAGATCGTGAGGAATGAAGACGAAGCACTTCATGCCGACGCTTGCGGCGTGGGCCGAGACGGAGTTGGCCAGATTGCCGGTCGAGGCGCAGGCCACCGTATCGAACCCCAGCTCCCGAGCCCGGGTCATGGCAACGGCCACCACCCGGTCCTTGAAGGAAAGGGTCGGATGGTTGACCGTATCGTTCTTCAGGTAGAGGTTGTCGAGACCCAGGAGCTTGCCCAGACGCTTCGCGTGAACCAGCGGGGTCATACCGGCATGGAGCCCCACCGTCGGAGCTCCCGTCACGGGAAGCAGCTCGTGATAGCGCCAGAGAGACTTGGGCCCCTCCTCGATCGAACGGCGCGTAAGACGAGCCGCGATCGCCTCATAGTCGTAGTCGACCTCGAGAGGACCGAAGCAAAACTCGCAGATATGCATCGCAACGGCCGGATAGAGCCGGCCGCACTCGCGGCACTTGAGACCTTTTATCTTAGAAGCCGTGGAAGAGGGCGAAGAGCCTTCTCCCCTGGCCGTATCAGACTCCCGGTGTGGTGCAGACGGTCTGTTCATAGTCGATCAACTCCGTAATCACAGGATGATCCCCGCAAACGGGGCACTTGGGGTTCTTGCGGACGGCGACGTTCCGGAATGCAACCGTCAGGGCGTCATAGGTCAGGAGTCTGTTGGTCAGAAGATCCCCCTTCCCGAGAAGAAGCTTCAGCACCTCGGTGGCCTGGATCGTTCCGATGACTCCCGCGATGACGCCCAGGACTCCCGCCTCGGAACAGCTCGGAACGGCTCCGGCAGGCGGCGGCTCCCGGAAGAGGCAGCGGTAGCAGGCCGACTCCCCGGGCCGAATGGTAAGAACCTGGCCGACAAAGCGGAGGATTCCCCCGTGGACAAGGGGTTTTCCCGAGAGAACGGCCAGGTCGTTGATCAGAAACTTCGCGGGAAAGTTGTCCGTCCCGTCGAGGATGACGTCGTATCCCGAAACGACATCCCGGGCGTTTGCGGCGGTGAGCGCAAAGGGATACGTCTCGACTTTGACGTCAGGGTTCAAGGCTTCGATCTTCTCCTTGCCGGAGAGGACCTTGGGGTGGTCGACATCCGGGGTTCCATGGAGAATCTGCCGCTGGAGGTTCGAGAGGTCGACCACGTCCATGTCGACGAGCCCGATGGTTCCGACCCCGGCGGCGGCGAGATAAAGGGCGGCGGGGCTCCCGAGCCCTCCGGCGCCGATGATGAGAACCCGGGAGGAGAGAAGGGAAATCTGTCCCTTGCCCCCGACCTCGGGAAGGAGGATATGGCGCGAATAGCGCTCGATCTGTTCCTCTGTCATCCTCTGCGCGCAATGGAAACCCCGGCATTGATGCCGGGGAGGAATGCGCTCTCCTTTCTGTTGGACGTTGCCAACGAATACCCGTACCCGTCGGCTCTCTGGAGAAGCCGGCAAACCTTGTGAGAAATCCCCTGAACCAGTCCCGATCCGGCTTGGATGTTGAAACTCCCCGAAGCCCGGACAGCCACCCGTCCGACATAGGTTCCGATCTTCTTGCCCGTCGTCACAACGGCCCGGACCAGATCCCCGGTCCGAAATCCAAAGTGTGCTTTCTTTCTGGTGAGGATCCCTCTCGGGAATCCGAAAGCGTCGAGGCGGGTCCTCTGGTAGCTTCCCCGTCCCGTGGCCTTGATTGTCAAGACGGGGCGGGTGCCGCCTTCCACCCGATCCACGGTTCCGACGCAGGCGGCGTCGAGGGCGTGGGCCTTCGGAAGCCCGAGCCGGGTCCGGTTCCACTTCGTCCTTCCTCCGGATCCTGTTTCGACCGGAAGACCTGTCCGTTTCAGCCGCTCGAAGAGATTCCACCGGGTGGCGTTCACCGCAGCGGCATCCCGGAGGGGGGCCTTGGCTTTTGCCAGAATCCGGGACAGAACCTCCGGCTTCTTCGCCAGAAATGCCTCGACCGGGCGATTTCCCTTCTTCTTGTTGCAGGGACGGCAGGAGAACGTCAGGTTTGCCACCCGGTCCGACCCGCCCTTCGACCGGGGGTGGATATGGTCGACCTCCAGAGGAACGTCCGTCTTTCCGCAGTAGGCGCAGGTCCGGCCCCACTTCTCCAACAGGTATTCCCGAACCTCGTACCCGGCCAAGGTGCCCTGCTGATACTCGGCTCCGGAAATCTCCGGATTTTCCATCTTCTGCATATTGAACCGCACGAGTTCCTGACTTATGGCAGTCACCGGAACCAGTTTTCGGAAACGATCCACCCACGCCGCGGTCGTATCGACACGGTGTTGCAGGGATGGGGCCAGTCCCCCTTCCGGCTTCGTCCGATTGTCGAAGCGCGGGGCCCGGTGCCGGAGATTCGACCGTCGTCGTCTTCTGAAGGCTCTCCGGGCGGTCAGCCGGTCCCTGATCGCTCCGCCCCGGTGGGTAAGCTTCGCCAGGAAGAGGACGTGGGCGGTCGTCTCCGCCTCTCCCGTCTCGGGGAAGACGGTCGTCTCTTCCCGGACCACGGCAATTCCGGTGATCTTCGATCCCGGATCGATCTTGATCCGGACCGGCTGGACCTCCCCGGAGATCCGGTCTTTCAGGCGGATGGTGAAGGGGGTCCTCTTGTGGACCACCGCCTTCCCATTCCCGAGAAGCTCCCGGGCCCGGGCCGGGTGGCAGGGCATGAGAGGCTTTTTGTGCTTGTCGAGTACGAAAACCTGCATGAGAACTCCTGAAAAACTTACGTTTCACTGGCGCTTTCCGCCGTAACGCGCCTCTTGCGAAGCGTCTCCCCTCGGGAATGGCGACCACCGGCTTTAGGAGATCTCTCCCCCTCGTGCGGACCGTTTCGTCCTTGCCCTCTCGGTTGTCTGCATCCGCACGTTCCAGAGCCCGGAGCTGAGGAAGCACCCCGGGGTGGGTCTTCTTGCCTATGGTCAACGTAGCGGGTTGGGTACCGCTGTCCCTGGTCAACCCGAGCTAAAAAGAACCTCCTTTCAAGCTCCGCCGTTCACGGCGGGGTGGTTGACGTCCATGCCGTCCTCCCTAAAGCTGGAGATATTTTTCGATGGAGAAGTAGCGCTCATAGCTGTCGCAGACGACGGTCACGACGCGCGATCCTTCGGGAAGCGTCCTGGCCAGGGCGATCGCGGCGAAAACGTTGGCCCCCGAAGAAATGCCGGCCAAAATCCCCTCCTCCCGGGCAAGCCTTCCTGCCGTGTCGATCGCCTGCCGGTCGGTCACGGTGAAGATACGGGTGACCACGCTCCGGTCGAGAATGCGGGGCACGAATCCTGCCCCGATCCCCTGGATCCTGTGAGGGCCTGGGGCTCCCCCGGAGAGGACGGGAGAGCTTTCCGGCTCCACCCCCCAGACGGGAATCCCCTCCCCCTGTTCCTTGAGAAAGCGGCCGACGCCGGTAATCGTTCCGCCCGTGCCGATGCCGGCAACAAAGCCGTCGGGTGTTCCTCCCAACGCCTCGACGATCTCCGGTCCGGTCGTTCGGTAATGGGAGTCCGGGTTGGCAGGGTTTTCAAACTGACGGGGCATGTAGGATCCCGGGAGACCGGAGGCGATCTCCTCGGCGCGCCGGATGGCGGCGCTCATGCCGCCGGCGGCGGGGGTCAGCTCCACAGTGGCGCCAAGCGCCCGGAGATGGGAGACCCGCTCCTGACTCATGCCTTCGGGCATAACGATCGTCACAGGATGGTGGGCGAGAACCCCTATCTGGGCCAGACCTATGCCCATGTTTCCGCTCGTGGCCTCGACGATGGGGGCCCGGGATTTGAGAAGCCCCTTGCGCCGCGCATCCTCGATCATAAAAAGTGCTGGACGGTCCTTGATGCTTCCGCCGAGGTTTTTCGACTCGAGCTTGACCAAAACGGTCCGGCCCAGGTCGAAGCTGATCCCCGAAAGAGGCACCAGAGGCGTCTTTCCGATAAGTGCGATCAGGGGGGAGTCGATCCCCCCCGTCGCAGGAGTCTTGTTCAATGGCGTCGCTCCGGAGGATGCCGGCCGGATCAGGCCTGGCCTCCTCCCATGAAAAAGAGAATTTCGAGCTCGTCGCCCGCGGCCAAAAGGGTCGTCTCGAGGTCGGAGCGCTCCAGAATCTTTCCGTTGTGTTCGACGGACACCAATGCCGGGTCGAGATCCCGAAGGGCCAGGACAGCTTTGACGGAACTCCCGTCGGGAACGGTCTCCGGCTTCCCGTTGATGCGGACGTCCATCGGACTAGGTCCCCATTTCCCAGGACGCCAGATACTTTTCCTGCTCTGCCGTCAGGGTGTCGATGGCGATTCCCAGTGCGGCAAGCTTGCGGCTTGCGATCTCGCGATCCACCTCGCGGGGGATGGTGATGACGTCCTTGGGAAGCTTCTTGGCATGCTTTACGATGTATTCGGCACCCAGGGCCTGGTTGGCAAAGCTCATGTCCATGACCTGGGCGGGATGGCCCTCGGCCGAGGCCAGATTGATCAGGCGCCCTTCGCCCAGCAGCATGATCCGCCGGCCGTCCTTCATGACATACTCCTCGACGAAGTCTCGAAGAAGGGACTTCTTGGTGGAAAGCTTCTCGAGTGCCGGGATATCGATCTCGGCGTTGAAATGGCCGGAGTTGCAGACGATCGCTCCGTCCTTCATGACCTTGAACGCATCCTTGGCGATGACGTTGATATCCCCCGTCACGGTGATGAAGAAGTCGCCCACCTTGGCTGCTTCGCGGATCGGCATCACAGCGTATCCGTCCATGGCCGCCTCGAGCCCCTTGATCGGATCGATTTCCGTCACGACCACCTTCGCTCCCATGCCGGAGGCGCGCCGGGCGATGCCGCGTCCGCACCAGCCGTAGCCGCAGACGACGACCGTCGAACCGGCAAAAAGACGGTTGGTAGCCCGCATGATCCCGTCGAGGGTGGACTGGCCTGTCCCGTAGCGATTGTCGAAGAGGTGCTTCGTCTCCGAGTCGTTCACCGCCACGATAGGATAGGAGAGAACCTTCTTCTGGGCCATCGCCTTGAGACGGATGACGCCGGTCGTGGTCTCCTCGGTTCCCCCGATGACATGAGGAAGGAGCGCCTTGAGATCGGAGTGGAGCATCGAGACGAGGTCCGCCCCGTCGTCCATGGTGATCTGGGGCTTGGCCTCGAGGACGGCCCGGATATGGCTGTAATAGGTGTCGTGATCCTCCCCCTTGATTGCGAAGACGGGGATCCCGTCGTTCACGACAAGGGAGGCCGCCACATCGTCCTGGGTGGAGAGGGGGTTGGAGGCGCAGAGCATGACGTCGGCTCCCCCGGCCTTCAGCGTCTTCATGAGGTTCGCCGTCTCACTGGTGACGTGGAGGCAGGCAGCGATCTTTATCCCCTTGAGAGGCTTCGCCTTGGCAAAGTCCTTGGAAATATTGGCCAGCACCGGCATGTCGCGTCCGGCCCACTCGATGCGGCGGGCGCCCATGTCGGCCAGTTTTTTGTCCTTGATATCGTACTTCATTCGATCTCCCGTTCTGTCGTTAGGTCAGTCCATAGAGTAAGTTATAAGAGGGCAAAAGGCGCTAGGCCAACCGCTCCGTCTCGCGCCGAAGGCTCTCGGCCATGTCGAGGCGCTCCCAGGTGAAGTCTTCCTCGTTCCGGCCGAAATGGCCATAGGAGGCGGTTTTGCGGTAGATCGGGCGACGAAGTCTCAGATGCTCGATGATCCCCTTGGGCGTCAGGGGGAAGAGCTCCCGGACGACCTTCTCGATCAGGCGGTCGGAGACCGGAGAGGTCTGGTAGGAGTTCACATGGACCGAAACCGGCTCCGCAACGCCGATGGCATAGGCCAGCTGAACCTCGCATTTTTTGGCAAGTCCGGCACCCACAATATTCTTAGCCACATAGCGGGCCATATAGCAGGCCGAGCGGTCCACCTTCGTGGGGTCCTTGCCCGAAAACGCTCCTCCGCCATGGCGGCCGGCGCCGCCGTAGGTGTCGACGATGATCTTGCGGCCGGTAAGTCCCGCATCCCCGTGGGGACCGCCTGTGACGAAGCGGCCGGTGGGGTTGATGTGGAAGGTCACCGGACGGCTGGAAAGAAGATGCTCCGGTAACACCGGCCGAACCACCTTCTCGATCACATCGGCATAGATCTGCTCCTGTGTCACATCGGGAGAGTGCTGGGTGGAAACGACGATCGTGTCGACCGCCACCGGGCCGTTCTCGTCATATTCCAGCGTGACCTGGGCCTTCCCGTCCGGGCGGAGGTACGGAAGGACGCCGGACTTCCGAAGGTGGGCCAGCTGGCGGGTGAGGCGATGGGCCAGAAGGATCGGCATCGGCATGAGCTCTTCCGTCTCGTTTACCGCCATGCCGAACATGAGGCCCTGATCGCCTGCCCCGCCGGTATCGACTCCCATCGAGATGTCGGGAGACTGGGAATGGAGGGTCGTGAGGACGGCACAGGTCTTGTAGTCGAATCCGGTCTCGGAATCGGTATAGCCGATATCCTTGACGACATCCCGGGCCACTTCGTCGTACATGACATTATGGCGCGCGGTGATTTCTCCGGCGAGCATGACGAGTCCGGTTGTGGTCAGCGACTCGCAGGCCACGCGTGCCATGGGGTCCTGAGCGAGGATCGCATCGAGGATCCCGTCGGAGATCTGATCGCACATCTTGTCGGGATGTCCTTCCGTCACGGACTCCGAGGTAAACAGGTAGTGGCTCTTGGCCATCAAAACCCTCCATGGATTGAAGACAAAAAAAAACCCGGTGCCAATTAAGCACAGGGTTTACCGATAAAGTCGCGGATCCTGGACTTTTAGCACTTTTTTTTAAGGTGGTTGCAATCGTCTCAAATCACTCCACCGCTTCGATTAGGTTCATGTTAACGCGGACACCCCCCGGTGTCAACACTATTTTTTTTCTTGTCCGAAAAGGGTTTGAAAAGACAGACCTCCTTACCCTCCGAAACGGAAGGGGTTCCCGCACACGGGAAAACTCGCCTGATCCCGGACAATGAGGATTTTTGGCCCCCTTGAAATGAACACGATCTTTTGCTAGGATTCTCTGACCGGTTCGCCGGCATCCTTCCCTCGTGGGGCTGTGGCGCAGTTGGGAGCGCGCAAGACTGGCAGTCTTGAGGTCACGGGTTCGACCCCCGTCAGCTCCACCATATTTCATCAGTAGTTACCGAATCATCCCCCCTCATATAAAATTCGTGGTCGTCACAAAAAAACACTCATCACTCCCTCGCTTTCGCTTGAACACCTACAGATCACGATACAGGGAAGGGTTGTGGTCAAAGAAAAGCTTCTCCTGCGCGACAGGGGCTTGGTGGTCGGAGATTGGGAGATCTCTTCACCTGAACAGATCTCGCTCAAAACCTCTTTCGGAAGGCGGTAGGATTTGGCTTTCTTCCGGGTTCTATTAACCAATTATGGTCGCAAAGTTAATCAATCGTCAGACTTGCATTGACTCCGCAGACAAATTGGGTCCATACTTATCTTGTGAGGATAGGATATGATAAAAAAAGACCCTGAACATACGCTGGAATTCCTGCTGTTTTTCAACGGTCGCATCCATCGTTACGAAAGGGGCTTCTAGTTGAAATTCGAGATAACAAAGACGGAAGAAAGCGAAGAGCGGCCTCACGGACTAAGCTATTCGTTTACCCTGCACAGCCCAGATAACAGTAGGCTGATCGGCTTTGACAACGCACATGCTGTTCCGGCTAAGGGGTCACGCTTCAAGAACCAGCCAAAGGCGGTGGATCACTGGCACAGAACGGAAGCAGACGAAGGTCGTCCTTACTACTTCAAGGATGCCGAAACATTGATTGATGATTTTTTTAATGAAGTCGAACGTGTGCTAACTGAGCACGGAATTTCATTTCAAACCGTCGAAACAAAAGAAGGAGGCAGACCATGAAGCGCGTCAAAATCCAGGGGCACGCGGCTCTGCGTGAAGAGATGAAGATGGTTGCCCGCGGGAAAAAGGAAGCGCCGAAGGATGCCGACGTCATGAGCGTCGATTCTATCGAAGTGTTGTTGCGTCTTTTGACGCCGCAAAACCGGGAGCTCCTAGCCGTCATTCGTGACAAGAAACCGCAATCGATCGCAGAACTGGCCAAGCTGACAGGCAGAGCACAGTCGAACCTCACACGCACACTTGGAAAGCTGGAAGCCATCGGTTTCGTGCGGCTCAAGAGCGTAGAACGCCGCAAAATCCCAACGGCATCCGTTCATTCTCTCCGGATCAACATTGACCCATTCTCTCAAAATGATCGGCTTGAACTGGCGTAAAGGCTAAGCTGACCTTTGTGACACTCAAGCCTTCTGAAGAGGCGTTTGACTCGGCTGGTCGATTTCCCCTGAGGACGGTTCGAAAAGAATGTGGAGAGGTCATTTTTTGCGTTCTGCAAGCAGACGACTGACGACATCGCGAAACGAGGACAAGTCTCCCTTCGACGAGCGACCCTTATTGGTGCCCCGGCCGGAGCGGGACTTTTGGGGTTTGGAATTTGACATGCCGACAGGATATCAGAAGCAGGATCCGATGTCCAGTCGCATAAACTACTGCAAACAAATGATATTAATGAAATAGTCAGAAAATATCTCTGGGTGGGGCTTCCTGAAAAAATATTTTCAGAGAGAGCCTGTGGGAGCTAAATTTGGAATTGATGCGGCTTAGATCCCGACGTCGACGGTCTCCGAAAAGAGGCTCCACGAGAACGGGTCCAGGAGATGTTTCGCCCGGGTCAGGACGACATACCCCAGCCTCTGTTCCTCTTCGTTTTTCGAAAGAGCGTCTTCGGAGGGAAAGTCCTCCCACAAGGACACCTTGTTCCACTCCAGCCCCTTGCTTCCGTGGCCTGTCGTGATCGTCACGACTCCCGGGCCAACTCTGCATTCTCCGGCCCGCGCGAGGGTTCCCTGAAGGTTTTCGGCTTCGTTTTTATCGATCATCTTGATGAGCATGGAGATCTGTTTCCCCTCCTCCGTTTCGGAAAACTCCTCCAATTCCTCGTAGTTCCGGAACACCTGGAAGGCGCTCGTTTTGGGGCGCCGTTTTTCCCGGAGGGCTTCGATATCCTCGATCATCCGGGCGATCTCTTTTCCTTTCGGAACGTAGACCCGCCGTCTTGATTCCTTCTCCCGATAGAGAGCCGCGAGACATCCGGCGTTCGTCCGGCAGACGATCGCGTCGGGACGGGAGGTCTCCCCCACCCGGCTTCCGATGGTCGGGTTTCCCCGGATCCGGAAGCTTTCGTTCAGATAACGTGTCATATAGGCGTTGACAAATGTCGCGATCTCCTCTCCGAACCGGAAGCTTTGGCTCAGTGTGGCCGAAGAGACGCCCGGGGATTCCAGGATCTTCTTCATGCTGTTTTCCGTGCCGCGCCACTCGTAGATCTGCTGGTAGTGGTCCCCGACAACGATGGACTGAGCCCCGTTGTTTCTGAAGGCGTTTAAAAGCTTCAGTGTGAGGGAGTTCGAGTCCTGGGCCTCGTCGAGGATGACGAAATCGACGGAAGGTAGGGAGAACTTCCCCTCGGCCACCCCTTCGACGTATCGCTTGAGGTAGATGTCGTGCGTGATCGGAAGTTTCCCTTCCCCGGGCGGCTTGTTCATCTCGTTCCACAGGATTTTTGCATTGCCGAGAACTTCCTTCCGCAGGGACTCCCCCGCCTCGAAATACTCGGCGATCCTGTTGTCGCACGAGGCCGCCGCCTGGGAGTCGCCCTTCGCCAGGTCTTTGGCCTTTTGCATTTGGAGCTTCTCCACGCCTCCCCGGAGAAGCTTCCCGTAATCGCCGAGAGAGACATGGGAGAGGGAGAGTTCACGGCTGTCGGAATAGCAGGAGTTCCGGACGGTGGCGAGACTCAGGGCGCCGACTCCCGGAGGCATGATGACCCGTCCGGCAAACCCGACACTCCGAAAGCCGAGGGCCTCGGCAATCATTCGTCCCGGAAGAGAGCCGTTAAAAATCCGGGAGGGTCGGAAAAGGGCGTCCGGGCCCGTTCCCACGACCTTCCGGTAGGCCAAGCCATGGATTGTCGAGCATTCGGCGGGGAAGCCCCATTCGACGGCCGTCCTCTTCATCTCGGCGTTGTAGGCGAGATAAAGCCCTTTTTTCGAGCGGCGGCCGAGACTTTTTGCGACAAGTCCGACCGTCGTCGTCTTTCCCGTTCCCGCCAGGGCCATGATCACCAGGTCGCCGCCCTTGTCGGCCAGCGAGAGAATCGTTTCCTGTTCCTCCGTCAGGACCCATTCACGGGTCGGAATCGCCGGCATCGACTTCCTTCCTTTTTTCCGTTCTACCCATTTTTTTCCTTAAATTATGATCCACATAAGTTTTAATTCAAATTACAATTTGACATTGTGCCATTTCAAAGTGTAAGCTTTCTTTCAAGATACCCCCTGTGGTTTCGACCCAGGGTGCGGGGGCACTTCGGTGCCCCCTGTTTTTTGTGAGGCTCAATGAAAACCTTCCTCTATATCGATGGGTTCAATCTCTATTACAGCGCCCTCAAAAGAACTCCCCACAAATGGCTTGATCTCAAGGTTGTCTGTCAAAAGATTCTCGCCCCCCATCACGACATTGTTAAAATCAAATATTTCACGGCCCGGGTATCCGGAAAGATCGATCCTCTCAAGAAACAACGCGCAAGCGGTTGTGGGGAAAAGGTTTTTTGGGGGCGATTTTCCCCCCTTTTCCCCGTTTTGGTCCCCCCTTCAATCGGCCCGCTCGGGGCGGTGTGAGGGGCTGGAAAAGTAAAAAGCGTATCCCAGATTGGAGCCCGCAGCGTTGTTTCTTTACCGCGCCCGGCCGGGACGGTATATTTCGCTAATCAGCCCATTCGCCAGCAGACTTATATTCGGGCACTTAAACAGTGCATCCCTGAGATTGAAGTGATTTACGGTCATTTCCTTTCCCATTCGGTTTGGGCTCCATTGGCCAATCCTACAAAAACCACAAGAAAAGTCCAAGTCATCAAAACAGAAGAAAAAGGATCGGATGTCAATTTGGCCGTCCACCTTCTGCATGATGCATGGCTTGACGCATATGAATGTGCTGTCGTCATTTCAAATGACAGCGATCTTGCCGAAGCGATGCGATTGGTGAGACAACATCACAGAAAACTGATCGGACTCATTTGTCCCAATGATGGGGGGCATCCCTCCAAAGAACTCATGAATCAGGCAGATTTTACAAAAAAAATCCGAAAGGATGTTCTTGCTTCCTCTCAACTCCCCAACCCGATTCCAGGGACCTCTCTCCATAAGCCCAATACCTGGTAATTTCATTTCCCTCCTTACAGGGGGTTGTCAACCGAGGTTAAACAAGAAAAAAACACGAACCATGAGACTTATTTCTTGACGTCAAGTGTTCGACCGCAGTTCGCTCCGCCTGTCCTGTCGCACGATGAAAGAATCCCTCGTCTCTCTCCATCCTTCCCGTCGGCACTCACCCTGGTCAAGCCGATTCTTCATATTACAGCAAACTGATGTCCACTGTCTTTTTCTCTTTCGACAATGGTAAAATAGCGAAAAAAAGACCGGTTACGTCAACATCGTTGAGCAACCTTCCGCATCTTTCCCGGAGCCCCGGACAGTGGACCCGAACGACCAGCTGAAACAGATGACAAAAGCCTTGGCGAACCTCAACCGCCTCGTCGCCTCATTGCCCGACGAAGAGACACTCTACGAGGGCATCTGCCGCATCGCCGTGGACGAATGCGGGATGAGCCATGCCATGGTGGGAGTCCCTGACCGGGAGGGCTGGGTCCAGGTAAAAAGCGCCCGCGGCAAGCATCGGGACGCTCTCTTCGACGCCAAAATATCCGTGAACGAAAACCGGCTGGAGGGGTGCGGCATCTTCGGACGGGCTTTCCGCGCCTCGAGCCCCATCGTCGAAAACAGGCTCCTCGATCTTCCCGAGATGCAGATCTGGCGCACGATCCTCTCCGACATGGGAACCGGGGCGTCGGCCGTCTTTCCCTTTTACCGGTCCGGCAACGTCCACGGATGCCTCTCGGTTCACTCCGCCTCCCAGGACTTCTTTACTCCCGAATACGTCGACCTTCTCAAGGGCATGGTCATCTCCCTCTCATTCGGCCTCGACAACATCGACCGGAGAATGGCGCAGACCCTCCACGAGGAAACGCTCCTCACCATCAAGAACTACTACCGGGCTCTGGGAGAGGTCAACGAGTTTCTCGTCCATATCCCCTCCCCCCAGTCGCTTTTCCAGAAGGTCTGCGACACCCTCTACGCGCGGGGAGACCCGAAGGGAGCGGTCATCGGCATCGTCGACACAAAGACCGACGAAATCGTCTGGACCGCCTTTGCGGGCCTTCCCACGGAATGGGTCTACTCCATCAGCCTGACCGTCAGATCCGACAAGCCGGAGGGGCAGACGATGACCGGAACGGTTCTCCGAACCGGAAAGCCCATGATCTTGAACGACTACCTTCACCATCCGGTCGGCCAGACCTTGCGCGGGAAGTTCGAAGAGCAGAACATTCGCTCCGCCGCAGTCTACCCCCTTTACCGCTCGGGGAAACCCATCGGGGTTCTGATTTCGTTTTCCCAGTATTCGGGCTTTTTCGGACGGGAGATGGACCAGTTGCTGGGGGAGATGAGCCGGAACATCTCCTTTTCGGTGGACAACTATGACCGGAAAATTGAGCAGAAAAAGAACGAACAGACCATTTTCACCTTGAAGAACTACTATCGGGCCCTGTCGCGAATCAACCGGCTCGTGGCCAATGTTCCGCCTCCCGAAGAGCTCTTCAAAAAGACCTGCGAGATCCTCCACGAGAGCGAGCAGACCAGCATCGTCGCCATAGGCGAGATCGATCAGAAGACGGGCCTTCTCGTCTGGAATCATTTTACCGGCCCCGAATCCGAGTGGGTCCCGGCTCTTCGCATTCCGGCCCTCCCCCCTCCGGGAGGGGCCGCTCCCGCCAATATGAGCCAGCGCATCTTCCAGGAAAAAAAAGGCCTCGTCGTCAACGACTATATGAACGAGATCCCGGACAATCCCCTGAAGCCCATTTTCAAGAGGTACGGGATCCGCTCCGCGGCAATGTTTCCGGTCGAACGGGGGGGAAGACTCATCGGCGTCATCGCCGTCGTCTCGCGTCAGATCGGCTTTTTCAATCCGGAGATCTCGGACCTTCTCGACGAGGTCTCCCGGAATCTCTCCTTTGCCCTGGACAACTACGACCGGGAACGGGAGAGAAGATCCCAGGAGGAGAAAGCGCTCTTTCTCTCGCTTCACGATCCCCTGACGGGCCTTCCCAACCGAAGGCTCTTTTACGACAGGCTCGACCATGCGCGAAGGGGAGCGCTCCGCTACGGCATGGCCTTTGCCGTGGGCATTCTGGACTTGGACGGATTCAAGGAGGTCAACGACCGGCTGGGACACAAGGCCGGAGACAGGATTTTGATCGCCGTCTCAGACCTTATCAAGGGCCTTCTCCGCGACTCCGATACCGTGGCCCGTCTCGGAGGAGACGAGTTCGGGATCATCCTCTCAGAGCTCTCCCCCGGGGATCCGACGGACACCTCCCATCCAGCCGTTATTCTCGGACTCGACGCCACCCTGTCGCGCATCCTCGAGGGCATCCGGGGGATCCGGGACGTGGAGGGCGCCTCCGTTCACATCTCGGGATGCCTTGGAGTCACGGTCTTCCCCCGGGACAAGTCGGAGGTCGACCAGCTCGTGATCAACGCCGACCACGCGATGTATGCCGTCAAGAAGTCGGGGAAGGACGGGTGGAAGGTCTTCTCCCCGTTTCCCGAAAAGACGCCCCCCTCCTGAACTCGCACGCATGCTTCTTTACAAGTCAAAGACCCGCTGGGGGACTTTCGGAAAATGACGGCACAGGAATGTCCGGGGCCGTCAGGCCTATTTTTGGGGAGAAGACAAAACCGTACCGGCGAAAAAGGGGTCGGAAGGGAGCGGCCGACTCTAATGATAGAATGGCTGTGGCTCTGGCGTCATCCACGGCTCGATCCGGGGAATCTCGACCTGGGAAACGGAAGGCTTCGGACTGATTTTGGGGGCCCGACCCACTCCCGGCGCGGACGTTTTTGCCCCAAGCGCCGGCGCAACCGCCGCCTCCCTCACCGGCCGGGAGACGGCACTCCCTTGAGAGGAAGCGACCGGGACCGGGGGGACAATTTTCGATCCGGAAGCAGGCGAGACCGAAGCCCCAGGCGTCGCGCCCGGCACAGATCCCCCCGAGCCCCCGCCCCGCGAGACCGACTCTCCCCCAAAGGCGGGAAGGTCGTGCGAGATATCCGCCGTCTCGGGCATCATCCACGGCTCGATCCGGGCAATCTCGACCTGGGAAACGGAAGGCTTCAGGCTGATTTTCGGGGCCCGCCCCACTCCCGGCGCGGGCGGTTTTGCCCCAAGAGACGGCGCACCCGCCGCCTCCCTCACCGGCCGGGAGACG
>JAJYYA010000021.1 GCA_021801345.1 Nitrospirota bacterium | reverse complement strand
ACGGCCGTTTTCTCGAAGGTGCGGTAGTACCGGTCCTCCGAGACCTTGGCGTTGTAGATGAACCGCTGGTGTCCGATCCACTGGAGAAGGATCTGTTCCTGGGCGGGCGTGGGATAGGCGCGAAAGCGGTTGCCGGTCTGCATGGGAAGAGGATACCTCAAGGCAAGGCGGAAATAAAGACTGATCGTCCGCTTGACCCCCTCTTGGCCTACGGCCTAAGAAGGGGATTGCGCGGACAAATGTTCAACATACTCGGGGCAAAGGAACCGAACGGCAATCCCAACCTCGGCCAGGGACTCCTTCCATCCCCACCACTTGCTGTCGGTGAACTGCAATATCGGCGGCTTGTCTCGGTGGGCATTGGCTGCGGCGACAAACTTCCGGTCCGATCTGTCGAAGTCGTTCAGATCGCCATGCGCGGGAAACTCATCGTACGAATCGCCATTTCTCGTGAGAATCACTCGCTGGGAGGAAGGCAGGCTCCAGCGATGGTCGTGAACCCACTTCATAAAGCAGTCACCGACGCCGGGCTGTCCCTTCATGGAGAGCTGCTGCCGGTATTCCTCGAAGATTTCGTCACCAGCATCAACGATCAGTCCGCGCGTTTTGATGACATGCTCAACCGCCTCGATGCATACCAGTACACAGGCATCGGATACGTCAGAGACCGGATCCGGCCGGGCGGCAAGATTGGCCGTCTTGGGCACGTTGGTATCCAGCAAGCATTTTTTTGGCAGGCCCATTCGGAGGACTCAGGCTTTTCTGTTTTCTGCATCCGCTTTTTCATGGCAGCCTTGGCCTGCTCGGTGATATCGCCCATTTCATCGCCGAAAAAGTTCTCCGGCCAATTCCTGATGTTGCCGAAGATATCGATTTGCAACGGCTCCAAGGTCGCAGGATTTTGGGTGATATTGGCGAAGTAGGCCGATACTTTTTCCTGAGTGACGGCATCTTCGGCGATTCGACGCTGCAGGCGACGCAGGAAATGTTCCGAATGGGTTTCGATAACCAGCTGAATATCCCTGTCTGACCCGTTTTCCCGGGAGTTGATGACATCGATCATCACATCGGCCAGCGCCGATTGCGCACTCGGATGCAGGTGAATCTCCGGCTGTTCCATGAGGATGATCGACCCTGCCGGTGCGTAAAAACACTGCACCAGAACAGGAAGCACCTGGGATATGCCAAAACCGACATCCGGGAGATCGACCCAGTCTCTTGACCCTTTGGTGCGGACCTTGACCTCGTATTCCTGCCGCTGCTCGGATATCGGATTGACCATGAATTCCTCGATCAGTCCCATTTCCTTGAACTTGAGGGCAATGATCTCCTCAAAAGGTTTGGCTGGCCGTTTGTAGCCTAGGCTGATTTTCCGGCTACGCGCCGCAAGAATCGCCGCGACGGTATTTTCCCCCGCATAGCCGACACTTTCAGGCTCCACGCCGGTCCATGAATACAGGCGCTCGGCCTTGGTGCGCAAGGGGCCAAGATAGCAGAGAGATCGGTAAAGCTTTTCATGACGCAGGTTCAGCGACTGAACGAAGTCCGCATTCTGGTGATAGGCAACCACCTCGTCGGGAAAACCGTAAAACCGGACCGGAGCACCGGGATTCCAGACCCGCCCCTGCTTGCGCTTCAGCGTGTAATTGGTCGCATCGACTTTATACTCGGACTTGCTGTCCGATTTTCGCTCCATGCCGATGGATAGTCTGGATTCCTCTCCTTTCGAGCAACTCATATTTCAGTTGGTCAAGTACCAGAGTGTGCTTGTCCTTGTCCTCTAAACCGACCTTGGCATGAAAAGAGAGGCTGTCGCCGAAAAATGACCGGCCGGTCACCGGGTCCTTGAACTTCAGCATTTCCGGCAAGGACCACCGGTAGTCGAAGGTGATCTTTTTTGACGGGTCGCGGTGAAAGACCATCTCCTGGTAGGAGCCAAGCGAAACCGCCGAGTTCTTGCCCCCCGGATAAAAAACCGCCTTTCTGTCCGGTGACTCTACGGTCTGCTTCAGCATCATCAGGAACTGGCCGATGCTGGACTTGCCCGAGCTGTTGGCGCCAAAGAACAGAGAGAGGGGAGCCATGCGAATGGCGCCAGTATCCTTCCAGCCTTTGAAGTTCTGTATTCGTAATTGTTTGAGCACAATTATTCCCCTCTCATTCTTGTGACGGCTTGGGCGTACCGAATGCGCAATAGGGGATCTTCTTCTAGGACGTTTTGGGGAATATCGTCAGCCCCGGAGACGGTGACGTCACAGTCGCGCTCCCGGCAGGACGTCTTGAGCCCGGCGCGAACGGCTTCCAGAGGGAAGCGACCTTGAGGGTTTCGGTCCTTCCGGACAATTCGTGGGCGTTTTTCATCGATAATAAAAAGGGGAGATCGCCAAAGCAATCCCCCCTCCAGAAGCGCAAAATGAATCAAACCGTCAGGAAGTCACCCTGTGCGTTCGATCGATCTTGGGCTTGTGTCAGACCGAAGTTGTCTCATTCGACATGACGTCTTGCCCCTCGGGGTTCAAAAGACGGGCCAACTCGTCCTCCGGAATCCGCCGATGGTTTCCCGGCGTCCGGATCGTCCGAATCTTGCCCATCCTGTCCCAGGTCCGGATTGTCACCTGCGACACCCCCAGGACCTCTGCCACCTGACGAACCGTCAAAAGCTTCTGGTACTTGGACTCCTCCATTCAGACCTCCTTTGACAGAGTGCAAGGTCCGATCATCCTTAGCGCCCGCCCCTAAAAAAGAAGGGGCCGACCGGACCCTTCTTTCATCATGCGCCTAACCCGGAAAATTTTCAAGAGTTTTCATTTTTTTGCCATCATAACAAGGAATTGAGGGATTTGAGCGACGATGGGAGATGTGCTATCCTGCCAAAGCTCAACACCTTAGCAAACCGGGGACCTTCGGGTCCGACTTCCCTTGGAGGAGCCATGGCCAACCTTGTCCCGCAAAAGACCGCCCTCGTTTTGATCGATCTCCAGAAAGGGATCGTCGGCCGGGAGCTCTCCCCCTACACGGGGAAGGAGATCGTCGAAGCCGCCCGGGAGCTTTCGGATCGATTTCGAAGCGCGGGTGCGACCGTCGTCTGGGTCACCGTCTCCTTCTCCCCCGACGGGGCCGATGCCCTCCGGCAGCCGGTCGACCGGCCGATGGCCGCCCCGCCCGGAGGATTTCCGCCGGACTTTTCCCAGCTCGCCGACGGCCTGGCCGCTCCCGGGGACATTCCTATCGTCAAGCGCCAATGGGGCGCCTTCCATCAGACCGAGCTCGACCTCCAACTGCGGAGACGCGGGATCGATACGGTGGTCCTTGGAGGAATCGCCACCAACATGGGGGTCGAGTCCACCGCACGTCAGGCCTGGGAGCACGGATATGCCCTGATCCTTCCGGAGAACCTCTCCACAACCTTTTCCCGGGAAATGCACGACTTTGCCTTCCAGACGATCTTTCCCAGAATCGGTCGGGTGACCTCGACAAAGGCCCTCTCCTTCTGATCCCTCATTCGGGAGATCTCAAGGCCTCCATAAGCGCCTCCGGAAAGAGGAGCGCCTCGAACCCCAACCGAAAGAGCACCTCCCCGCCCCTCCCCCCGAAGCCTGTCGCCTGGCGGAGGCGGACCCCCCGACGCCGCAGACGCTCCTTCAATGCCTGAGCCTCCTCCGGTCGAAGGCCGGGAGAGGCCAGGACAAACGGCCCCGATCCAGGACACACGGCCCACCCTTCCGAAAAAAGAAGAGAGAGTAGCCTCTCCTTCGCCTCCGGCCGATAGCCGAAACCCTCCCGTTTCGCCTCCATGGCCCAGAGAAGAAGCGATTGTTCAAGGGTTCCCAGGGCCCAGGGCCCGAACCGATCCCGAACCTTTGCCACCAGCTCTCGGGGACCGGCCAGAAGTCCCGCCCGGATCCCCGGAAGTCCCGTGATCTTGGTCAGCGATCGCAGCACAAAGAGATCGCCCTCCCCCGCGCGATCGATCACCGAGGAGCGGTCGCAAAGAAAGTCCTGAAAAGACTCGTCGACAAGAAGAGCCGCTTGGGCCTTTTGTGACCTTTGCAAAAGATCAAGAACCTCCTCGCGGGAAAACTCCTGCCCGGTCGGGTTCACCGGATTGACCAAAACGACAAGGTCTCCGGGACGAAGCGCCCCGATCTCCCCGAGTTCGATTCCCCAGGGAAGGCCCGGGGTTGCAAAAAACTCCCTCAAAAAAGGGGCGAGAGTCCCCGACCAGGGAAGGACCCGCGCCGGCGGAAGGGAGATCACGCAGGATCCGGAGGCGACGGCCGCCCGGCGGTACTCCGAGAAGATCGGAGCGGGAAGCACGACCCGGGAAAATCTGCCTTCCCCGATCAGCGCATAAAGAAGAAGTGTGGCCCCCCCCGCCGCCGCGATATGTCCCGGAGGAAGTCCGTAGCGTCTCCGGGCGGCCAGAAGCCCCTCCTCCGCAAAGGGATCGGGGTAGCGGGTTGCCCCGGAAAGAGCCCGACCGAGGCGGGCCAGAAGATCTCCGGAAGGAAACGGATTGACGGTGGTGCTGGCGTCGAGCCGGCAGAGCGCCTCCTCGCCGGGCGCCGGTCCCCCGTGATCCCAGAATTCCAAGTGATTATCGGGATCCGAAGATTTCTCGGTCACGGCGCCTCCCTCCACCAGAGCAAGACCAGAAGACACAAAAGGACAAGAAGCGAGAAGACGAACATCCGGTAGAGGAAGAGCCCCGCCACAAGATCGACGGGGGTCGGGGGCGGACCCTCCCCGATCGGAGGCTTCTCGACCCATTCTCCGAAGTAGGAGGCGCCGCCCCCGAGACGGATGCCCCGCAGGGCGGCAAAGGCCGAGAGGGGGTAGCCGCTGTTGGGGCTCGGATGGGCCCGCCGGAAGCGGATGGCCACGAATAACCGCGACCCTTGTCCGAAGAGGCGACGCCGACCGGAGCCCTCCGGCAGAAAGGGGAGAAGGAAGAGAAACATGAACAGAAAGGTCAGGCGCGCCGGAAGGAAGGCAAGAAGATCGTCGAGTCGGGCGCTGGCCCAGCCGATCCGGAGATAGCGCTCGTTTTTGTATCCCACCATGGAGTCGAGGGTGCTGGCCGCCTTGTAGACAAAGAGAAGGGGAACCCCTCCCAAAAGAAGGTAGAACAGGGGAGCGACGAGCGCGTCGTTGGCATTCTCCCAGAGACTTTCCAGCGCCCCCCGGGATATCTCGCTCTCCGAGAGGCCTCCCGTGTCCCGCCCCACGATACGGGAGAGGGCCTGGCGGGCCCCCTCCCGATCCTTTGCCAGAAGCGGGGCGAGTACCGCCCCGACATGGTCGTAAAGACTCCGGGCCGCCAGAAGCTGGATCGCCCAGAAGAGAGCGAGGAGGGCCGAGATCCCGGGACCGGCCAGGCGGGTGACAATGTCGAGAAGAAGCCAGGACCCTCCCCCGAACGCTCCGCACAGGGCAAGAGGAAGCAGGAGGCCGGCACTGCGAAGACGTTCCTTTCGGACATGGCGGCGAAGGCTCTCTTCAAGAGCGCTTGCCATGCGGCCCATGAGAGGAACCGGGTGCAGAAAAAAAAGGCGCTCGCCCAGGAGAAGGTCCCCGGCCAGGCCGAAGAGGGCAAGCGGAGCCTGGGCGAGAAGGTCAGCCACCGAAGGGATCTCCCGACACACCTCCCGGAAGGGGCCGGGGGGGCTCCTTGAAGAGAAAGGCTTCGAGATCGATCTCCCGGGCGAGGAGGTCGGCCACCCGATCGAGGGCGCGGTCGATCTCCCGGGAGCTCTCGGAAAGACAGGCGTCCGGGATCCCCCCCCGACGAAGGAGGCCATAGAAGGCGCGACGAAAGTCCGTATCGTCGAAGAGGCCATGGACCGGAGATCCGAAGATCCTCCCGTCGGGATCGCTTCGCCCCTCCGCCTCGAGAAAGCGGCCATCCCCCGGATCGAGGAGGTCGAACAGGGCCTCCCGAGGATCCTCTCCTTCCGATCGTCCCTGTCGGATCTCGTACCCCAAAAGTGCACGGTCGACGTGCGACTGGCCACCCCGGAAGGGAGGTCTCCGAAAGCGCGCCAGAACCGGGCGGGCGATCTTCTCTTCCCGGAAAAGGACCTGGTGGGAAAAAAAACCCAATCCGGAGATCTCGCTTCGGGACGACTCCACCCCCAAGGGATCGCGGATTTGGGAGCCCATCATCTGGTAGCCCCCGCAGATCCCGACTATCGCCCCTCCCGAGCGGCGATAGGCCTGAAGCCAGGAGTGAAGGGGAGAGCGGTAAAGGGATTCGAGGTCGGAGATGGTCTGGCGAGTCCCCGGAAGTACGACCGCATCCGGGCGGCCCGGCCCTTCGAGAGGGGGAGCCGGACCGGAAAGCGGCAAAAAGGAGAGGTCCACTCCCCGGTCGAAGAGGAAGGGGTCGAGGTCGGAGCGGTTGGAGAGATGCGGCCACTCGAAGACCACGATGCGCAGATCGTCCGGGGAGGAGACGCCGGAGGTTCGGGGGCGAAAGGAGTCCTCGTCGGGAAGGGAGAGATCCCCCAGATGGGGGATCACCCCCAGAAAGGGGCGGCCCGTAAGATGGGAGATTCGGTCCATTCCCGGTCCGAGAAGAGAGGCGTCCCCCCGGAACTTGTTGATGGCAAGCCAGCGGATGACATCGCGATCTTCCGGGGGAAGGAGCGCCAGTGTCCCGTAGAGAGCGGCAAAGACCCCCCCCGGCTCGATGTCCCCCAGGAGAAGGGCGGGAGCCCCGACGGCGCGGGCTATGCGCGTGTTGGCGATATCCTCCGACAGGAGATTGATCTCGGCCGGAGAGCCCGCGCCCTCAAGAATCACGAGGTCGTAGCCGGAGGCGAGCTCAGAAAAGATCTCCGCCACGCGGGGAAAGAGCTCGCGCTTAAGCTCGCGGTAGCCGGCGATGGTATACACGCCAAGCGGTTGCCCCATAAAGATGACCTGGGAGCGCCCCTCCCCCATGGGCTTCAAAAGAAGGGGGTTCATGGCCGCGACGGGGGGAACCCGACAGGCCCGGGCCTGGAGTGCCTGGGCCCGGGCAATCTCTCCCCCCCCCGAAAGAACGGCGGAGTTGTTTGACATGTTCTGGCTCTTGAAGGGAACGACGCGGACCCCAAGGCGTGCGGCAAATCGGCACATTCCCGCCACGACAAGAGACTTGCCGACTCCCGACCCGGTGCCGAGAACCATCCTTGCGATCATTTTTTCCACAATTTTACCTTTCCCCTCCTGAGGGCTGACCTTTTTTCCCTCCCCTCTATCATCGTTTTTTTGGGTGGAGGAGATCAAGGAAAAAGCGGCTCCGAATTCCCTCCAAACCCCTCCCGGCTCCCCTCCGACGCCCCCCTCCCCCGGAAATATTCCCTTGATCAATTTGTGACCAAAATGCTCCCCTCCCTCTTTCGATGATAAGTTGAGGGAGTCCCTCCACAGCATTCTCCACAGGTTTTCCCCTGTCAGCCCCCCGAAAAGAGGGGTACAAAAAACATTTAAAAACAATAACTTAAAAGAGAACAGCCCTAAGCTGTCGCCCTCAAGGGCTTTATTTTTTCCAGTCGACAAGCGACGGATGGAGAAGGAGAATCGAAGAGGAAGCCGGGGGAGGGAGCCCCGTTTCGAAGAAAAAGGAGTTCCAAGGAGGCGGTCATCGGCCCTTCGGACACTCCCGAATCAAGCGCCGCAGAAAAGAAGAAGGAGGAAGCGAAAAAAAAGACCACGGCCCGGAGGGACCGTGGTCATCAAAGACGGGGAGAGGAGCCGTAGCCTACATCCTGAGATGGTCTTTCATTCGGCCAATCGAGGCGCGCAGTTCGGATTGCCATTCGGGCCGGCCTTCCCCGATCTCTTCGAGAAACCCGAAGAGGTTCCGGACCGGAAGGGCCCGGTCGTATCCGGGAGCCTCACGAGCCATGCGGATGGCCCTTCGACGGTAATCATTCATCGTGCTGTGAAGGGGCATGCGGTAGTTCATCGCAACCTCCTCCACCAGAGGAAGGCAGTCGAGGCCGAAGTGGTCGAAATAGGCGGAAACGATCTTCGAAAAGAAGACGAAGTGACGGGACTCGTCCTTTGTCAGCAGGTGAAGAAGTTTGATCAAAACGGGCTCGCTCACGTTTCTCGCAAGGCTCTGGTAGTAAAGCTGGGTGGCCTTCTCCTGGAGAAAGGCAAAGGTTGTCACCTGGAGAAGATTCTTGTATCCGACCTGATACTCCTTCTGGCTCTCGAGGATGAGCGTTTCGGAGAGCCTGTCCCAGTCGGACTCGATTCCCGAGTGAACTTGGTAGAGCGCCAGCGCCTGGGCATGACGATCCTCCTCGAGCCCCCAGCGCGAGACGAAATGAAAAAGCTCCCGGTTGTGCATGGCCTCGCCGGGAGAGGCGGCGTTGACCGGAAAGATCGACTGGTATTCGGCGCAGTATCCCGGAGTATAGTCCTCCACATGGGTGACGAAGACCACCGCCTGCTTCTGCCCCTCGGTCAGAAGATCGGGGTTCAGATCCTTCCAGGGGAGGGTTTTGAAGCGGTTCCAGTTGGCATCGTCGGCAAGTTCGTTATAGTGTGTCACCTGTTCGCGCAAGACGGGAAGAGGAAGAAGCACGTTTATCCTTCGCTACGGATCGGAACCCGCGTTGGGGGGGAGTCGGTTCAAAGATCCGCCCGGATCACCCGGGCAGCCTTCATAAAAAGGACTGTCGACAAAGCATGACCAGATCCTTAAGCACAATCCATGCCAAAAACACCCCGTCAAAAAATAGCCTGCACGCGCCCTTCTTCGGCCGGGAGAGCGGCCCAAGCCCTTCCACGCATGAAACACAAATGTTTCATGAAACAAGAGACATGTTTCAAACAAGAAACATGTCTCCGCTCCTTTCTCCCCGGAGGCGCCGCGGGGAAAGACTCTTTTCCTTTCCAAAAACGTTTTCTTCCTCTATGATTTGCGACGTAGGTCCCGAGGGGCGAAACGCGACCGGATACCAGCGATTTTTTCTGGTACGTCGATTGCATGAAAATGAATAATAATTGAAAGAAAATAGTAATAATAATCACACTAGGGAGTCGCCAACGGACGTGCCGAAAGAGTCCCCACATCTTTTTTCCGAGGCGCATGACGCCCTCGGCTTTGGAGGACGAAACAGGAGCGCCGGCGCGGGGATTCTCACACGGATTTGCCCGGGGGAACGGGCATGATCTCTTCTCCGCCCGTTCGTTCTTTTTTTATATTCGCCGTCCAAAAGATCGAAGAGCGCTCGCTCACGGGGATTCTTCTCCTTCTCGCCTTTGCGGCGACCCTGTCGACGGGGAGCGGGGCGTTTCTCCACTACGGAAAACGCGCGGAGAGGGATGCCGCTCTCCAGCAGACGATCGCCGGAGCCCTGTCCGACTCAGAGTCCGTTCTGACAAGCCTTGCTGTCATGGAGGAGAACGGCCATGCGCCCCTGACGCCGGCCCGGCTTGCCCTTTTTCGTGCCTACCGGATCCAGGCGATGTCCGCCCTGGCCGACATCGGGCGCCGGAACAACGTTTTCCCAGGAGAGGCGCGGCCCCTCTACAGGACGCTCCTCTCCCTTTTTTCCTATGCCGCCTACTCCCTGGGTGATGTCGGAGGAGAGGGCCGGCAAGAGCTGATGGCGCCAGCCATCCAGACCCGGATGATCGGGATTGCGGTCTCGCTCGGCCGCGCGCTCCGGGCGAAAGAGAAAAGCGTTCAGGCCCACAAGATCGCCATGCGGCACCTCCAGTCGATCGTCGCGCTTTCGACGGGATTCGGGATTATCCTGCTTCTTGTGGTTGCGGCAGGGCTCTGGCGCCACGAGCGGCTCATCCTCCGGGAGAATGCCAGGCAGGAGTTCTTTGCGCGCATGAGCCACGAGCTCCGCACGCCCCTGAACGCCATCATGGGCTACGCCCAGCTGATCCTCTCGGGAGACGTGGACCCGGAGTCGGAGACCGGGCGCGACGTCGCGAAGATCCTTGTCGCCTCTCGCCATCTCGAGGCGCTCGTCGACGATCTCTTCGACATGGCCAAGATCGGAAGCCGCAAGCTCCCCCTCAACCTTGAGACCTTCGCCCTCGAGGAGCTTGTGGAGGAGGCGGCCGACATGCTCCGGCCGGCCATGGAGGCGGCGGGCCACCGATTTCTGGTGGTCAACAAGCCCGTGGGCAGCCTTGTTCTTCTCGACCGCCGACGCCTCCGACAGATTCTCGTGAACCTCCTCGAAAATGCCAGGAAGTTCACCGACCGGGGAGAGATTGCCCTCTTTTGCGGGCCCGACCCCGACCGTCCGGGATCTTTCCGGATCACCGTCTCGGATACCGGCATCGGCATAACGGCGGAACAGAAGCTGCGGATCTTCGAGCCCTTTGCCCAGGCCGATGAAACCACCCGGTACCGCTTCGGAGGAACGGGTCTGGGACTGGCCATCTCACGGCATCTCGCCCGGCTCATGGGCGGAACGATCACCGTGGAGAGCTCTCCCGGAAAGGGGTCGACATTTACCGTCCGGCTTCCGATAATGAGGGAGTCAGGGAGAGAGGCTCCCTGAGAAGAACGACACACCTATTACTAGAAAAGGACCCCTACGATGAGTCTGATCCTTCTCGTTGAAGACCACGAAATGGCCCGGGAAATCATGCAAAGACGCCTCGAGCGAGAGGGATACACCGTGACGACCGCCCAGAGCGGAAAGGAAGCCCTTGATGTTCTTCCGGAGATCCGCCCGGACGTTGTCCTGATGGACATGAGCATGCCCATGGTGGACGGATGGGAGGCCACCCGCCGGATCAAGGCCGACCCCAACCTCAAGAGAATCCCCGTCATGGCCCTGACCGCCAACGCCATCGACGGCGACCGGGAACGCTGCATCGCCGCCGGATGCGACGACTACGAAACCAAGCCCGTCGACTTCGACCGTCTCCTGAAAAAAATCCGCATGCTCCTGAGCGGACATCGCCCTTGACGCCAAGGGGAAAACGTTCAGACTCTTCCTGCTAAGGGCGACAGAAGGAGCCCCCCCGACCGGCAAGAGGGGGATCGGGCCCCTTTCAAAACGGGGTCAAGGATCTCCGGATCTCCTTTCGCTTTGCGCCCAAGCTGAGCGCGCGTCCATCGAAGAGTCTGCACATCTTCGCCCGATCTCAGAAAGACGCCCGTTTCGGCCGTCATGAGAGCCCCCTCCGGAAGACTCTCCCCGGAGCCGCATTTCCCCAATAGAACGAGGATCACGGATGGCCCTTTCCAAAATTACAGATCTTCTCGTCCGGGCCTCCCGAAGATCCCGGCCCCCAAAGGATCTCGACCATCCCAACCAGGCCACGAAGTCGCTCCTTCGGACCACGAGCGTTTTGAGCGTCGCCGCGGGAGCGATCATCCTGGCGAATATCGCCGTCTTTGTCCAGACAAACGGGACACTTCGCCTGATTGCCCAAACGGCGGCACGCTACCGGCACGTCAAAAACGACCTCCACTCGATCTCGGCCTCCCTGTTTGTCATGGTCCAGGCCCGCTCGCCGCTCCCGCTTGCCGAGAGGGCCCTTTTCCGGGGGTACCAGATCCAGGCGGTCTCGACGCTCTCCGACATGGAGCGGCGCTCCCATGATCTTCTTCCCGGGGAGATCGAAAACGTCCGGGCCCTGGACAGCCTCTTCGTCTACTCCTCCCTCCAGAACGTCGAGCGGGTCCTCCGAAACAAGGTCCCGCCCGGTTCGCCCGTCATTCCCCGGGCCCTTTCTTCCCGGATGTACGCGCTCATCGGCATTCTCGACCGACAAATCGTCGCCCAGGAAAAGAACCTCCAGGCCAGGGATCTTCTCCTCCGCCACCGGAGGAGCCTCCTCGTCGACGCCTCCTTCCTCGTCTTCCTGGCGCTTCTAGTCTCCTTCATGCTTCTTGAGCGGCGCTCGATCGGATTTCTCAAGACCCTCGAGTTCGAAGTCGACCTCACCAAGAAGCTTCTCATCACCTCCGACGTCATCCGCGAATGGAAGGAGTTCACCAAGAACCTCCTCCTCCAGATCAACCACACCTTCCCGGTGCGCTTTCTTTTCTCCCTCTTCGTCACCCCCGAGGAGTCCTTCGAGATCTATGTCTTCTGGAACGGCGCCCCGACGCCCCACGAGCAGGAGTACTTCGAGCGGACGATCGGACGGCGGGTCCACGAAAACCGTCTCCTGCCGGAGGGGCGGCAGCTCGTCTTCTTTCACGAGGTCGCCCATTCCGCCGACCCTCAGATTCTCCGGGACGAAGCCTCCATCGTTCTCGAGACAGAGACCCTTCTTCTCGAACGCCCCCAGATCGGAGGGATCGTCGGCGTGGGGCTTGCCGGCACGCAAAACGACGCCGTGAGAAAGCTTGTCGTCCGGGGCTTCCTCGTCTCGATTTTAAACGTTTTGGGCTCGGTCAAGGCCCTCTCCCTCTACAACAAGGAGATCGAGTACTTCGCCGTCCGCGATCCTCTCACCCGCCTCTTCAACCAGAGAGTCTTCTGGGAGCTTCTCGAATACGAGGTCGGCCGGGCCAAGCGCCACGACAGCTCCTTTGCGGTCTGCGTCCTCGACCTCGACGACTTCAAGCGGGTCAACGACACCTTCGGCCATGCCACCGGCGACCGCTTCTTAAAGGAGATGGCCGCGATCCTGCTCTCGGAGACGCGCCAGGGCGACATCCTCTCCCGCTACGGAGGAGACGAGTTCGCCTTCGTCCTCCCCGAGGTCGATCTCGCCGGGGCGATCTCGATCGTCGACAGGATCCGGGAGAAGATCGACGCCTTCCGGATGGACCCCGGAGAGGATCACCAGACCCCGATCGAGGCCTCGGTCTCGATCGGGATCGCCCTCTACCCCGACCACGCCTCCGATGCCCAGGACCTCTTCTCCCTCGCAGACCGGATGATGTACAAGGCCAAGCAGTCGGGAAAGAACACCTATCGGGCCCCCGATCCCGGCGAGGCGCACCACCTTCACAAGGCGGGGCGGCGGGATTCGCATCTTCTCGACCTCGTCAGGGCGGGACGGGTCTTCCCTTACTTTCAGCCCCTCCTCAACCTCTCCTCGCGAACGGTGGCCGGCTACGAAATTCTGGCAAGACTCAAGGACGACGACGGCCGGATCATCCCGGCGGGAGAGTTCATCTCCCTAGTCGAGCGGGCCGGACTCGCCGCCGAGATGGATTTTTCCATTCTGGAGAAGGCGCTTGCGATGGCTGTCGAGCGAGGCGTTCAGGGGCGGCTCTTCTTCAATATGACCCCGTTCGCCATGGCCTCCAACGACTTTGCCAACCGGATCGTCGACACCGTCGCCAAGTTCCCTCTGCCGGCCGAACGCATCGCCTTCGAGATCACCGAACGCCAGGCGATCAAGAACGTCCGGATCGTCGAGAACCTCATCCGGGAGCTCAAGGCTCTGGGCTTCTCCTTCTCGATCGACGACTTCGGAGCCGGTTTCTCGTCGCACCACTATCTTCGGGAATTTCCCGTGGACTACCTGAAGATCGATGGACCATTCATTCTGGGGGCGGGCCGGGGAAATACCGTCGACCTCGCCATCGTTCACAGCATCGTGAGTCTGGCGCGCTCTCTCGGAATCAAGACGGTGGGGGAGGGAATCGAGGATGCGGCCGCCCTGGAGATGGCGGCAATCTGCGGCGTGACCTATGGGCAGGGCTACTTCGTCGGCGGTCCGGGATCGGCCGAGGAGATGGTTCCCTCCCGGAATCCGTGAGTGAAATCGGCGGCGTAGAGTCGGCTCCGGACCGTCTTCCGGAGTTCGGGGTCGAGGACCTGCCCGACCACGAAGAGAGCCTGTCGCATGATCCGGGCCTTTCGGACCGTCTCCTCGATCGTCTCGAGAGTTCCCCGGCAGATGCGTTCGTTCTCCCAGCTCGCCCGGGCCACCACCGCCACCGGAGTCGACGCCGGACGAACCCTTTTTAGCTCGGAGACGAGCTCCCCGATGCGATCGATGGAGAGAAAGACCACGAGCGTCGACCCGTGGGCCGCCAACGAGGGGAGATCCTCGCCCGGAGGCATGGGGGTGCGCCCGGCCGTCCTCGTCAGAATCACCGTCTGGCTCACCTCGGGAAGAGTCAGTTCCATCCCGAGAGCCGCCGCCGCCGCAAAGACCGAGCTGACTCCGGGAACCACCTCCCAGGGGATCCCCCGCGCATCCAGTGCCGTCGTCATCTCGGCCATGGCGCCAAAAAGGGAAGGATCTCCGGAGGCGAGCCGGACGGTGACCTGTCCCTGCTCCGCCGCACGGGCCAGGCTCTCGACGATCTCCTCCCGGGTCAGACCCGCCGAATCGATCCAGCGGCCACGGGGGGAGAGCCCCCGCATTGCCTCCTCGGGAACGAGGCTTCCGGCAAAGACGACGAGGTCGGCGGCCTCGAGAAGCCGCGCGGCGCGGACGGTCAGGAGGTCTGGAGCCCCGGGCCCCGCCCCTACGAAGTAAACGACTCCCGTCCGGATCGGACGGTCCGGAACCCCCGTCATTTTCTTTCTCCCGGCATCCCCTGCCGCGCCGTCTCGACGACCTTCTTCCAGAAGACCACCCGCGTAATGAAAAAGCCCGCCATGGCGAAGGAGACGATCCCGATCCAGGAGACCCCCCGGTGGAGAATGCCGACCGCCACGGCGAAGAGGAGAATTCCACCTAAATAAGCGCCGACGACGAGCCGTCTTTGGGGGTGGACGACGGGGGCCGGGCGGGAAAGAGCAAACCGGTCGGCCCGGGAGGCGAGCTCCGCATAGTGCCGGGGAAAGTTCTCGAAGAGGAAGTACTGATATCTGGCGTGGAGAAGGGAAAGAAGTCCTCCCATCAGACCGACAGTCATCTCCCGGGTGAAGGCGGGAACCGTCAGGGTATGCCGCTGCCACTGGACCGTCGACAAAAGAAAGAGCCCCACCATGCCCACCATCCCGAGGAGGGCGGAGCTCGGAAGAAAGTAGCGCTCGATATAGGACAGTGCGGCCTCGCGGTCGCGATTGGAAGGAGTGATCATCGGGGGAGCCATCCGTTCTTTCTGACGACGAGAAGGGACATGTAGGGAACCTCTTCCGGAGCGACCCGGTCGAGTCGCCGCTCGATCCGCTCCTCCGGCATTCCCACAAAACTCACGTAGACGGTCCGGTCGAGGAGTCCGCGACGGGAGAGGATCTCCCTGACGGTGGAAAAGACCTTGTTGATCTTCATGAAGACCACCACCTCGAAGAGGTCGAGGACCTTTTCGATCTCTTCGGGCGCATAGACTGCGGGAAGGATCGCGAGTCGCTCCGAGCCCTGGGTCAGAGGCTCGACAAGCCGGGAGACCGCCCCCGCATAGGCGGTGATCCCCGGAACGACCTCGGCCTTGAGTGCGGGAGCCAGGGGAAAAAGCCCCGCAAGAAGATTCCCGAAGGTCGAGTAGAAAAGAATGTCTCCCAGGGCGACAAAGGCCGCGTCCCCGCGGGAGAGAGCTCCGAGAAGAATCTCGGCGTTCTGGCGGCGGGCGTTTGCCAGAACCTCCTCGTCGCGGGTCATGGGGAAGAGAAGGCTCACGACTTCGAAAGGGCGTCCCGCAAGCTCCCGGGCAGAAAGGAGCGGCCGGATCACCTCGAGGGCCAGCGAGCCGGAGTCGGCATAGGAGGTGGGGACGGCCAGAACCGGAACCTCGGAGAGGATCCGGTGGGCCTTCACCGTCAGAAGCTCCGGATCCCCGGGGCCCACTCCGATGCCGTAAAGAGTTCCGGAGGGATTTAAAAAGACGGGGGCGCTCACGGCGACTCCTCTTCGAAGAGGTGGCGGTCGGAGGGCTCCGATTCGCTCCCGGGCTCCCGGGAACGGACAAGCTGGCCTCCCTCGTCATCCTCGCCTCCCCGGATCCGGTACTCCTCGGAGAGCCAGCGAGAAAGGTCGATCGTCCGGCATCTCTCCGAGCAAAAGACGCTCCGGAGATTGTCGGCCAAGGGAGCCTTGCAGATGGAGCACCGGCGTTCAGCCACCCTCGGATCCCCCCTCCCCGACCTCGCGGAAGCGATCGACATACTTTCCGACCATGTCGAGCTCGAGATGGACAGAGTCGCCCGGGCGTCGGTCCCCCAAGGTCGTGACGGCGAGAGTATGAGGGATAATCGCCAATGTCACGAGGCTTCCCGTCTTGTCCGGAAGATCTCGAAAGGTATTGACCGTCAGACTGATCCCGTCGACGGTGATCGAGCCTTTGACAATCAGGTACCGGTGGTGGGGAGCCGGAACGAAGAGGCCAAAGAACTCGGTGTTGCCGACTGTCTCCCGGGAGTCGACCCGCCCCTGACAGTCGACGTGGCCCAGGACCAGATGGCCCCCCAGACGGTCGGAGAGGCGCATGGCCCGCTCGAGGTTGACCCGGTCTCCGGGCTGGAAGCGGCCCATGCGGGTTACCCGGAGGGTCTCCCGCGAGACATCCACGAAAAAGGTGTCCCCCCGCGTCTCGACCACCGTCATGCACGCCCCGTCAATGGCGACCGACTCCCCGGAAACAAGCTCCTCGGCAAAGGGGACCTCCGACACTCCGAGCCGCCCCCCCGCCGGATCGACCTTGGCCACGATGCGGCCCGTCGCCTCAATGATTCCCGAAAACACGTCCTTTCTCTCCCTTCAAAAATGCGTTTCGGCCGCCCCGGTCGACTCCCCTCGCTTTGCCGGAAGGGAGCCCGGTCCCCAGAGATCGGCTCCCACGAGAAGATCGTCCCCCAGGCGTCTGATCACGGAAAAGCCCGGAAGCCGTCGGGCACGATCGAGGACGGGGGGGGAGGCGCCGCCGATCCATCCGATGGCATCGGACCCGCCGATCACCAGCGGAGCCAGTACCACGCGGATCCGGTCGACCAGTCCCGCCGCAAGAAAGGAGGCGTTGACCCGGGCCCCCCCTTCGACGAGAAGGGTCAAAAGACCCTCTTTGGCAAGCGCGGCCATCAGTGCGGAAAGATCGACCTCGCCCGGACGCGTTTCGGGAAGACGAAGGAGGCGCGCACCGCTCCCCTCAAGGCGACGAAGCGAGTCCTCCGGAGCCTGCGGCCCGACCGCCAGAAAGACGGGCCCTCCTCCTTCCTCCGAAAAGAGCCGGGAGGCCGGATCGAGTCGCCCTGCCGAGTCGAGCACCACCCGGGCCGGCTGGTGGTTCTTTGTGCCCTTGAGGCGGCTGGTCAGCCGGGGATCGTCCTTCATCGCGGTGCGAATGCCGACAAGAATCGCATCGTGGTCGCAGCGGAGCCGGTGCGCATAGGAGAGCGACCGGGCGCCCGAGATCCACTGGGAGTCCCCCGAAGCGGTGGCGATCTTGCCGTCGAGGCTCATGGCCCCCTTGAGGGTCACAAAAGGGCGGCCCTGGGTGATCAGGGAGGCGAAGCCCCGGTTCTGCTCGAAGGACTCGGACTCGAAGAGCCCCTCGGAGACCTCGATGCGATGGGATCTGAGAGCCTCGATACCCCGGCCGAAAACCCGGGGATTGGGGTCCTTTTGGGAGACGACCACCCGGCCGATCCCGGCGCGAACGATCGCCTCGGTACAGGGAGGCGTCCGCTTGTCGAGATGGCAGCATGGCTCGAGGTTCACATAGAGGGTCGCCCCCCTGGCCTGATCTCCGGCGGCCCGGAGCGCCAGAACCTCGGCATGGTCCTGCCCCGGCTCCCGGTGGAAGCCCTCCCCCACGACGCGGCCCTCCCGGACGACGACCGCCCCCACCATAGGGTTGGGGGCCACGCTGTCGCGCCCCTTCCATGCCAGGGCGATCGCCCGGCGCATGTGGCGTCGGTCGTCGGAGTCCTTCAAGAGCCGACTCACCCGGTCGTCCGCTCCTTCCGGATCTGGGAGGCAAGGCGGTCGAGGCGACCGAAGACCGAAAGCCGTCGGGCCAAGACCGAAAGGAGCGCCTGGCGGTTTGTCCGGATCCTGATGTCCGGATCGTTCACCAAGACCGCCGAAAAAAAGGTCTCGACGACCGGAAGAAGGGGACGCAGTCGCTGGGCCTCGGCAAAGAAATCCTCTCGGGTCGGCCGATCGGGAAAGGACGTTTTGGCAAGAACTTCGAGTTGTTCCCACAGGGCGCGCTCCTCGCCCACAGCGATCAGGGAGGGGTCAAAGGAGGGCGACTCTCCCGAGAGGATCCGGTCGACCCGGGTCTTGACCGTTTCAAAGGCCTCGAAGTCGGCTCCTTCAAAAAATTCGACCAGGAAGGAGAGACGGCGCCAGGAGAGGAAGGGGGGCTCGTCGGGAAGGCGGGCCGCCCCGTGCCAGACGGAGGCCCCGTCCCGGGTAAAGAGGCTCTCCATGCGATCTTCCCAGAAGGCCGCCAGAATCCGGGAGACCTCCTCCCGGGGACGGGGAGACGAAGCCTGATCCCAGGCCTCAAGGGCCAGGTCGGCCAGAGTGGAAAGAGTGAGGGGAAGGTCCCCTTCGGCCAGAAGACGCACAAGGCCCAGTCCGCCGCGCCGGAGTGCGAAGGGATCGAGGGAGCCGCTGGGATTGGCGCCCCCCAGGAAGGCTCCGGCCTGCCCGACCGCCCGGTCACAGAGGGAGAGCAGGACGGAGGGAAGGTCCTCCGGCAGGGGATCGCGGAAGGTCCGGGGAGCGTAGTGGGAGGAGATCGCCCGGGCGACTGCCCGGGCAAAGTCCGCCGGCTCGCCGGTCTTTTCGGCCTCAAGAAGGTAGTAGTAAGCACCGACCTCTCCTTCGAGCTCGGGGAACTCCTTGACGAGCCCGGTGAGAAGATCGGCCTTGTAAAGGAGGGCCGCGCGGTCGAGGAGGGCGGCGAGATCGGTGCGGGTCAGATGATGGCGGGCGATCAGTGTGTCGGGAAGGATGGCCAGGATCTCCCTGAGAAGACGCCGGGTCGCCCGCACCTTGTCTCCCACCGTTCCCACACCGGGGAAGAAGACGACGGAGTCGAGGCCGGGAAGCCGGTCCGCCAGAGGAATCGCCCGGTCCCGGGCGATGTAGTAGGCCGCATCCTCGAGCCGGGCCGTCACGACGCGAACGTAACCGTCCCGGACCGTGGCAAGATCGGCCGACGGGTTGCCCGAGACCCCGAGAAACTGGGCCACGGGGCGTCCCGGTCCGGAATCGGCGACGAAAAAGCGCTGGTGGACCTTGAGGACGGTCCGGACGACGGCCGGGGGGATCGCGGCGAAGCGCTCGGGAAGGGTCGCAGGAATGACCCGGTAACTCTCCACGAGACAGGCCACCTCGTCTAAAAGCTGCGGGTCGAGGGAGAGAGTCAGCCCGTCGGGCCAGGTCCCGGCACTCTCCTCGAGCTTCATGGCAAGGATCAGATCGTTTTCGATGCGGTCGCGTCGCCGGGGAATCGAGAGCTCCACGCCCCAGTCCCGGATCTCCGAGTCGTAGTGAAGCACATTGCGAACCAGGACCGGTGAGGCGCCGCGGAAGCGTGGGGGGAAGGTGAGGCGGCCGGAGACCTTCCCGGCAAACTCGAAGCCCACGACCTCGTCTCGGTAGAGAGCCAGAATCCAGAGCACCGGCCGGAGAAAGGGACCGATTCCGGTCCCCCACCGCATGCTTTTGGGGAAGGTCAGCCCCGAAAGAGCCTTGGAAAAGACCTCGGGAAGCACCTCGAAGACGGGACGGGAGGGAATGGCCTTCCGAAGGGCCAGATATCGGCCGCGCGGCGTTTCGACCACCTCGAGGTTCTCGGGCTGGGCCTTTTGTGCCCGGGCGAACCCCCGGACCGCCGGGGAGGGATCGTCGGGCCAGTTCCCGGCCGCGGACAGGGGGGGGCCGGTCACGAGCTCCTCCCGGGAGGCGGTTTCCGGGAGAAGGCCCTCGATGCGAATGACCAGGCGGGCGGGAGTTCCCCCGGAGAAGATCCCGGAGAATGAAGCCCCCCGCTCTTCCAGCCCCGTCCGAACAAGACGCTCGAGAGCCTCCACGACGTCGGGGATCTGGGTCGCGGGAAGCTCCTCGCAGCCGATCTCAAGAAGTGCGCTCTGGCGGAGGGGATTCGAAAGGTCGGCATTGACCGGGCTCATCGCTCCCCCTCCCCTCCGGTATAGAGGGCCGCGACCTTTCTCGCAAGCCCCCGGACCCGCCCTATGAGCCGTTGGCGCTCCTCCGCGCCGACGGCTCCCCGGGCATCGAGGAGATTGAAGGAGTGGGACATCCGGAGAACCCTTTCGTAAGCGGGACGGACCAGGGCGTCCCCGATGAGCGCCTGCGCCTCCTTTTCGAGGATGTCGAACTCGCGGCGAACCGTCTCCCTGTCCGTCTTTTCAAAGTTCGCAATCGACTGCTGGCGCTCATTTTCCTGAAAAATGTCGCCGTAGGAGACGCGGTCGTTGTACCGAAGATCATAGACGTTCGAGACCCCCTGAAGGTACATGGCGAGACGTTCCAGACCATAGGTAATCTCCACGCTGACCGGAGAGAGAGGGATCCCCGCGACCTCCTGGAAGTAGGTGAACTGGGTCACCTCCATCCCGTCGAGCCAGACCTCCCATCCCAGACCCCAGGCGCCGAGCGTGGGGGACTCCCAGTCGTCGTGGACAAATCGGATGTCGTGGGCTGTGTGCTTGAGGCCGAGGGCCGCGAGACTCGAAAGGTAAAGCTCCTGAGAGCGTTCGGGAGAGGGTTTGAGAAGAACCTGAAACTGGTAATAGTGCTGGAGGCGGTTCGGATTCTCCCCGAAGCGGCCGTCGGTCGGTCGGCGGCACCCCTGCACGTAGGCCACGCGGGTCTCCGCCGGGCCCAGGGCTCCGAAAAAAGTGGCCGGGTGAAAGGTGCCCGCGCCCATCTCCATATCGTAGGGCTCAAGAAGCAGGCATCCCTCCCGGGCCCAGAATCCCTTGAGGGTCATCACCATTTCCTGAAAGGTCATCATGATCCGAGGGGTCCTTGCATGGGGAAGGTGGGTCGGTCTCTGTCGCTTTGATATTAGCTGAGCGGGAAGAAAGACTCAAGAAAAAAGAGGGCGGAACCGGAGGAATGAGGAAAGGTAAAGGATCCCGGAGAGGTTCGTCCCGGGATCCGAAAGCGAAGCGCCCTTCAGGAGGTGAAGTGCACCCTGGTATGGGACCCGTCGCAGAACGGCTTCTTGGCGGAAGCTCCGCAACGGCAGAGATAGTGGGCCTTCTGCCCGTCCTTGATGACCTGTCCTTTGTCGTCGGTAATGGAGATCTCTCCCGACACCTCGAGCGGTCCGTTCTTCATGCACTTGACGTTGACTTCGGACATGGGATCCTCCCGGCTGGATGTTTTTCCGTTTTTTGGGCTCCCTGCCGAAAGAGTGATTCCTCCGGCCGGGAGCGTGAGACCTATTTTAGTTTTAATAGAAACTTTATGTCAAGCCGTCGACCGGCCTGAGTCTGAAGCATCGAGCAGCCCATTGAAACGCTCGGAACGTCCGGCAGGTTGTGCGTTGAAGGCGTCCTTATGTCCTCAAAAAAACCCGGCAAACCGGCGCGTTGAGAGATCGCGCAAAGATCTCCCAAACGGGAGATTCGTCTCCCTCCTTGAATCCTGGCGAGCCATTCTCTAAACTTGTCCCATGAAACAAGTGAGCGAACGACTTCGCCAATTGAGAAAAAATCAGACCCTCTCGCTTCGGACCCTGGCGAAAAAGGCGGGGATCTCCGCCTCTTCCCTCTCCCAAATCGAATCGGGACTGGTCTCTCCCTCCATCGCCACGCTCGAAAAGGTCTGTGCCGCCCTCGAGCTCCCCATTACGACGCTCTTCGACGACCCAGGCTCCGAGTCCGACCCCCTCGTGATGCCGGCACAGAACAGACGCCGGGTCTACAGCACCACCTCCCATGCCACCGTCGAACCCCTGGCGCGGGGATTTGCCGCAAAAAAGATGCAGCCGCTTCTCATCACCCTCGACCCGGAAGGGGAGGTGGGCGAACAGCCCCATGCCGGAGTCCGGGGAGAGGAGTTCGGGATCGTCCTTTCGGGGACGGTGGTCTTCGAACAGGCCGGAAAGACCTACGACCTGGGCCCCCTCGATGCGGTCTACTTCGACCCCCACCAGCCCCACAACTGGAAAAACCCCGGAACCCTTCCGGCCACCATCCTCCTCGTCGTCTCGATCTAAACCTTGCAGAAAGCGGGAGCAAAGAGTCTTTGCTCCTCCCTGAGCATTCGGGCAAAATCCTCCTCCGGCAGGGGCCGGCTGGCGAGGTATCCCTGGATCCATTCCACTCCCAGCCCTGAAAGAAACGCTCTCTCCTCCTCCTGCTCGACCCCCTCCGCACAAAGAGACAGCGAGAGGCGCCGCGCCAGCATGACAAGGGTCCGGACGACCTCGGCCTTCTCGGGATGCGCGAAGACCTGGCTCACGAAGGAGCGGTCGATCTTGAGAATGTCGGCCGGAAAGCGGGAGAGACGCGCCAAAGACGAGAAGCCTGTCCCGAAGTCGTCGAGGGCACAGCGGACGCCTCGCTCCCTGAAAGCGGAGAGAACCCCCAGAGCCACCGACGGGTCCTGCATGGCGACCGTCTCTGTCAGTTCGAGGGTAAGAGCCCCGGGCTCCGCGTCAGAGCGTTCGAGAATCCGAAGAAAGCGGGGCAGGAAGTCGGACCGGGCGATCTGGACTCCCGACACATTGACCGAGACGAAGATCTTTGCTCCCTCCGGAGAGGACCAGCCCTTTTGGTCCCGGAGCGCCGTCTCGAGAACCCACTCTCCCAGCGGAACGATCAGGCCGCTTTCTTCGAGAAGGGGGACGAAGATGTCCGGGCCGACGATGCGACCATCCTCCCTCGCCCAGCGAAGAAGAGCCTCCGCCCCCACGATCCGGCCTCCGGAGGCGTCGACGATCGGCTGATACCAAAGACGGAACTCTCCCCGGGAAAGGGCCCGATAAAGATCCTGCGCCATCTTGTACCGCTCGGCCCGCCTCTGTCTTTCCCGGGGGTCAAAGAAGTGCGCCCGGCCCCGTCCCGCCTCCTTGGCCCCCATGAGCGCCATGTCGGCATTCCCCACAATCTCCTGGAACTCCCGGATCTCGGGCGAGGAAAGAGCCATTCCGAGCGAGGCCGAAAGGATGTATTCGCGCTCCGGAAGGACAAAGGGCGCAGAAAGGACGTTTTGGACCCCCTCCGCCGCCTGTCGCGCCTCTTCACAGTTTTTTACGCCGGACAGGACCACGGCGAACTCGTCTCCGCCGATTCTGGCAACGAAGTCGCCCTCGCGCACCGAGCCCCGGAGACGCAAGGCGGTCTCCCTCAGGACCGAGTCCCCCAGTCCGTGACCAAAGAGGTCGTTGATCCGGGAAAAATAGTCCAGGTCAAGAAGAAGCAGGAGAGTCCCGGAGCTCATGGCTTTCGTCCGGAAGCGCTCTTCCAGATATCCGTAGAGCGCCTGCCTGTCGGGAAGGCCCGTGAGGCTGTCGAGAGAACAGGAGAGCTTCCCGCAGAGAGGGATCGGTAAACTATCGGCTCTCTCGGGAGCGTTTCGGGAGCGCCTTCCCCGTTTCTTCTCCTCGTACATCCGGCTGTCGGCCATCCGAAGGATCCCCTTGAGATCGAGACCGGGAGACGGGAAGATGACGGAGCCGGCGCTGGCCGTGATCCGGTATGGCTGGCCTCCCACCGGGCAGGGCTGGGCGAGATTCTCCCTCAGGCGCTCGAGGAACGATCCGGCGGAGCTTTCGGAGACGACCCCCGGAAGAATGACCGCAAACTCGTCTCCGCCCAGCCGTGCTGCCATGGCTCCCAGCGGAAGCACGCCCTCAAGGCGTTCGGAGAATCGGGTGAGGAGCGCGTCTCCTTCTTCGTGGCCGTAACGGTCGTTGACCACCTTAAAGCCGTTCAAGTCGAGATAGACCACCGCGCCCGCCTCCCCCCGAGAAAGACGCCCCTCGAGATCCCGCATGAAGGAGAGCCGATTGGGAAGACCGGTCAGACCGTCGTGATGGGCCATAAAGGAAAAGACCTCTTCCCTGCGGGAGGAGATCTTCCTGACGAGTTCCTGCCAGCTTCCGATGCCCAGATATCGTCCCTTTTCCACGATCAGAAATCCGTTTTCGGTCATTTCGTCGGACTCCGATCCACCCAGCGTCTTTTCGATGGAGTCGAGGCTGGTTTCGGCCTCGATGACGATGGGAGAGGGATCCATAAAGGCTGTGACCGGCTTGTGTCCGAAGAGTTCGTGGGAGAACCGGTAGGAAAACCTTTCGACAAGGGCGTTCTTCGTCAGAAGCCCGAGAGGAAGACGATCCCGGAGGATGGCCAGGCCGGGAAGTGACGGATCGGACCCAAACATCCGGTAGACCCGTTCGAGAGAGGTGTGCTCCGAAACCCAGGCCGTCGTGACAACAAGCTCACGGGCCGATCGGAAGGGAAGCTTCAGGCGAAACGAGGCGGGAAGGATCGAGGGAGGGACAAACGGGAGAGAGTTTTGAGAAAGGCCGGACATGGTCATCCTCCATGATCGTCTTCTGATACAAAGCCGGGATCTTCCCGGACTTTTTCATGGTGGAGCACGAGTGAGACAGTAAGGTCAAGGGAGCATGACGAACACATGACAATCCCCCCCAGGCCCCGAAATCCTCCGCTTTTTCGCAGTATTTTTAATGATTGTATCTCCCCACCCCCGGTGCTAGACTCCTAACGAAGACCCCGATGGCAACAAAGGCCCGAGGCGCGGTTTCCCTTTTTAATGGGACGACTTGAAAAAAGCGGCCAGCGCCCTATCAGAGGCGCGATGGGAGCATGGCTGGGTCCTTTCTTCTCTCGGCCAGCCAAAGAAGAGCGAGACCCTCGCTAAAGAGTCCCCCCGGACAGGCCATGCCGGGTCCGTGGAGGTCAGGGACAAAAAGACCCTTTTCAGCCAGGCGCGAGAGGCGGACCTCCGGGCCCGCGCCCTTCTTGCGAACAGCGACGTTCTCACCCCATAGGCAAGGCACACAGACATCCCCGGCCCCCCCCACGGCCCCCGACTTCCGGCAACCGGCACCAAGGAGACCCCATGCCCGCCAACGCCAAGCGACTCGTTCTTCTCCTGGCCCTCCTCCTCTTCGTCGGCGGCGCCCTCTGGGTTCGCCACCTTCACCTGGCCGAGAGGGGTCAGGTGAAGGTCCTTCGGCTCTATGGCAACATCGACCTTCGCGAGGTTCAGGTCGCCTTCCACGACACAGGCCGCATCGAAAAACTTCTTTTTGTGGAAGGCGCCTCCGTCCATGCGGGGGAACTTCTGGCCCTTCTCAATCCCGTCCGCTACCAGGATATCGTCGATGCGGACAGCCGCACACTCGACCGCGACCGGGCTCAGGAGACCAACGCACAGAAGACATGGAATCGCGTCAAGCGCCTCGCACAGGCCGACTTCAACACCCGGCAGCAAAAGGACGACGCTCGCGCGGCCCTCGACATGGCCAAGGCCGCGACAAGGAGAGATATGGCCCAGAGGGCCTTCGACGAGCGCCAACTCGCAGATACCAGGCTCTATGCCCCGGTGGACGGGATCGTCCAGACCCGGATCCTCGAGCCCGGAGACATGGCCTTTCCTCAGACCCCGGTCTACACGCTGGCCCGAACCCGCCCTCTCTGGGCCCGGGTCTATATCGAAGAGCCCGAGCTCGGCCATATCCACGAGGGAATGCCCGCGACCGTCACCTCCGATTCGTCCCCGAAGGAGAGATTTGCGGGCTATGTCGGCTACATCTCGCCCGCGGCGGAGTTCACCCCCAAGGAGGTCCAGACGCGCCATCAGAGAACCATCCTCGTCTACCGGGCCCGGATCTATCTCTCCTGCCCCACGCGAAAGCTTCGTCTCGGCATGCCGGTGACCGTCAGGATCCCTCTCCAGGGAGCTCCCCCCCTCCCCGCCCGCTGTCCGGACGGCTCCCCCGCCGAGACGGTTCATGGCGGAGGCTAACGGACCCCGATCCCCCGCCGTCTCGGTCCGCCACCTCGTCCGCACCTTTCGGACCCCCCGAGGAACGCTCCGCGCGCTCGACGACATCTCCTTCGACGTCGCTTCCGGAACGATCACCGGACTCATCGGACCGGACGGGGCAGGGAAGACGACCCTTATGCGGATTCTGGCAGGGATCATGGAGCCGGACTCGGGAAGCCTTCGCATTCTGGGGCGGGACCCACAAACCGCGCCCGGACTCCTCCAGAAGAGCCTGGGGTACATGCCCCAGAAGTTCGGGCTCTACGAGGATCTGACCGTCTCGGAAAACCTCGATCTTCACGCCGACCTGCACGGCGTTCCCCGCGAGGAGAGGCAGACCCTCTATGCGCCTCTTTTGCGCATGACGGCGCTCGCCCCCTTCTCCGGACGTCTCGCCGGAAAGCTCTCCGGCGGCATGAAGCAGAAGCTGGGCGTCGCCTGCTCCCTCGTCCATGCCCCGCCCCTCCTTCTTCTCGACGAACCCACCGTCGGCGTCGACCCGGTCTCCCGGCGGGAACTCTGGGAGATTCTCGAAAAGGAGGTGAAGGGCTCCTCTACCACCCTCTTTGTCAGCACCGCCTATATGGACGAGGCCGAACACTTTGACCGCGTCGTGATCCTCTACGAGGGAAAGATCCTTGGCGAGGGCGCACCAGAGGACTTTATCCGCGACACCGGCGGTCACGTCTTCCTCATCGTTGCCCCCGGCATCCCTGCCCGAAGGCTTGAACCCGAGATCGCCAAGCTTCCCGAAGTCGCCGATGCGGCCGGTCTTGAAGAGGGTGTCCGCACAGTGACCCTGACGCCAAACCCGCCACCGGTTCCTCCGTCTCTCGACACCCGGACCGACCCTGTCGCCCCCACCTTCGAAGACGCCTTCATGCTGCGGCTTGCCAATAAGACGGCAAAGCCGGCTGAGGCAAGCGGATCTTCGAGCCGCATGGGCCAGGGAAGAGAGATCTCCTGGGGGGACACAAAGACCTTCTCGCCCACCGAAGGGGACGCGATCGCAATCCGGGATCTCACCCGGAGATTCGGCTCCTTCACCGCCGTCGACCGGCTGTCATTTTCGGTAAAAAAAGGGGAGATCTTCGGCCTTCTGGGCGCCAATGGGGCCGGAAAAACCACCACATTCCGTATGATCGCGGGGCTTCTCCTGCCGTCCTCGGGCTTTTTGCAGATCGACGGACGGGATGTGACCAACGGCAACGTGGCGGCCCTCCGGGGGCGCCTGGGCTACATGTCCCAAAAGTTCTCCCTCTACGCCCAGCTCACCGTCCTCCAGAACCTCGTCTTCTTCAGCAGCGCCTACGGGATGGGAGGGAAGAGACAGCGGGACCGCCTCGAGGAACTCCTTGCCTTCTTCGACCTGACGTCCTTCCGAAACGTATCGGCAGGGATCCTTCCTCTCGGCTTCCGTCAGAGGCTCGCGCTGGCCGCGGCCATCATGCACGAGCCCTCAATCCTCCTTCTCGACGAGCCGACAAGCGGGGTCGACCCTCTGGCGCGCCGGGAGTTCTGGAGAATTATCAGCCAGATCTCCTTCCGGGGGGTCTCGGTTCTCGTGACGACCCATTTCATGGGGGAGGCAAACGCCTGCGACAGACTTGCCATCATGGCTCAGGGACGCCTCGTCGCCCTCGGTTCCCCCCGGGAAATCCGGGAGGGAGCAAAAACTCCCGACTCCCCCGACCCCTCCCTCGAAGAAGCCTTTATCCGCCATCTCAATCTCAAGGCGGAGACCGAAGACGGCGAGGGCTCGCGATGAGTCCTCTTGCGGACAGCCTCCGAAGGACTCGGGCAATGGTCCGGAAGGAGTCGCTCCAGATCCTTCGCGACCCCTCAAGCCTCCTGATTGCCCTTGCCCTGCCGATCCTTCTCCTCCTGATCTTCGGATACGGAGTCTCCCTCGATGCGAGACACGTTCCCGTCGCGGTGGTGACGGAGAGCCGCTCTCCGGCGGCGGAAGGCTTTGTGGCCGGACTTCGTCACTCTCCCTGGTTTACTCCCGTTCCCTACCCCAACATGCATGAAGCCGTGGCGGCCCTCAAACGGCAAAATGTGGAGGGGATCCTCTGGCTTCGGGAGAACTTTGGGCGCTCCCTCGAATCCTTCCGGAACCACGGCGTCCACGTTGTCGTAAACGGCGTCGACGACAATACCGCCCGCCTCGTGGAGGGCTATCTTCAGAACACTTGGGCCACATGGCTCGCCCAGAGCAACCTCCGGGGGCGAACCCTCACCTTCCTGCCGGTCGCGCTCGATGTCCGCATCTGGTACAACCCGAATGTCCGGAGCCGGGACTTCCTTATCCCCGGGCTCATTGCGGTGATCATGACATTGATAGGCGCCCTTCTGACCTCGATGGTGGTCGCCCGGGAATGGGAACGGGGAACGCTCGAGTCCCTCTTCTCCACCCCGGTGACGATCGCCGAGATCCTCCTGGGAAAGTTCCTCCCCTACTTCGTCCTGGGCATGACCGGCATGGGAATCTCAGTCCTCATGGGTCACTTTCTTTTCGAAGTGCCTCTCAGGGGATCCCTCCTGACCCTTGTGTCGACATCCGCCCTCTTTTTGACGACGGCCCTCGGCATGGGCCTTGTCATTTCGAGCGTCTCGAAAAACCAGTTCGTCGCAGGCCAAATTGCCATCGTCTTTACCTTTCTTCCGGCCTTTATCCTCTCCGGGTTCATCTTCGACATCCACTCGATGCCCCTCTTCATCCGGGTGATCACCCATATCATCCCGGCCTCCTACTATGTCACCATCCTGCAATCGATCTTTCTGGCGGGAGACATCCCGGGGGTCATCTGGCCCAATTCGGCGGCACTTCTTCTCTTTTCCGTCCTTTTGTTTGGCCTTCTTTTAAAAATCAGCCGAAAGAGGATCCTGTGAACGGCGTCGTAATGCGCGTTCTGAGGCTCGCCCAGAAGGAGTTTCTGGCACTCCTCCGGGACAAGAAGAGCCGCATGGTGCTCATCGTCCCTCCTCTCGTGCAGCTCATCGTCTTCAGCTACGCCGCAACCTTCGACTTAAAGCGCATCTCCTATGCCGTCTGGAACGAGGATCCCGGCCTCTATTCGCGACAGCTCCTGGCCCGATTCTCGGGGTCGAAAAACTTCAAACTCTCCGGAGAGGCCGGCTCCCCCGAAGAGGTCAAACGCCTGATCGACAACCGACGGGTTCTCCTCGTTTTGCATATCCGGAACACCTTCAGCCGGGAGATTCTCACCGGAAAGGCCGCGACCGTCGAAGCCATCGTCGACGGGCGCCAGAGCAACACCGCCATGATCCTCACGGGCTACGTTCAGACCATCGTGCAGAACTACAACACCGATCTCGCCAAATCCCTCTCTCTCCCGCCTCCCGCCGCCTCCCTCTCTCTCCGGGCCTGGTACAACCCGAACCTCAAGAGCCGATGGTTCATCGTTCCGGGAATCGTGGGGCTTTTGACGCTCGTGGTCTCGCTTCTCGTCACAGCGCTTTCGATCGCCCGGGAGCGGGAGGACGGAACATTCGACCAGCTTCTCGTCACCCCCCTCACGCCGCTCGAAATCATTCTGGGCAAGACCCTCCCGGGATTTGTCATCGGCTTTGCCGAATCGACGGCCATTGTCGTTGTTGCCACGACGATCTTCCACGTTCCCCTGAGAGGCTCGATCCCGGCGCTCTATCTCGGAATCTTCCTGTTCACCCTCTCGGGTCTCGGCGTGGGGCTCATGATCAGCGCCCTTTCCCAGACCCAACAGCAGGGTCTTCTCGGCTCCTTCCTCTTTCTTGTCCCCTCCATCATCCTCTCGGGATTTGCCACGCCGATTGCCAACATGCCGAAGATCATCCAGGACCTGACACTGCTCAATCCGCTCCGATACTTTCTGGTCATCCTTCGGGAGGTCTTCCTGCAAGGCGCCGGTGTTCAGATCCTCCTTCCCGAGTACGGGGCCCTCGCGGCGATCGGCACCGCCGCTCTCTTCCTGGCCGGACACTTCTTCCAAAAACGGATCGGATAGACCAAGACAAGAAGGGACTCTTCATGGATTCTCATGGCACGGCCCAAACCAACATACGCCTTCCAGCCGGAAGCTACCGGATCCCCGCATTCGGCCCGCTCGTCAAGAGCCCTCTCTTGGTGACTGGCTCCCGCGGCTTCCCTTGCCGCCTCGTTCTCGACGGATCCGCGGTCCCTCTCTCCCCTACCGACCTCCCCGCCGAGGACGAAGTCGCAGGCCTCTTCCGGGGGATCCTCAGCGGAGAGGTTGTCTATGCGGGAGGGCTCCCCCCCGATACCGGGGCCTTCGACGCCTTAGTTCTCGAGGTGGTGAGGCGGATCCCTTACGGGGAGACGTTAAGCTATCGGGCAGTGGCGGAGGCAATCGGACGGCCGAAGGCCTTCCGGGCCGTAGGAGGGGCGCTTTCCAGAAACCCCCTCCCCCTTCTGATCCCCTGCCATCGGGTGACAAGAGAGACGGGAGCTTTGGGAGGCTATGCCGGAGGGAAGGATCTCAAGGAGCGTCTTCTCGAGTGGGAAAGAAGGAAATCGACATGATGACGTCCTGTCGGGAAGGTTCGCGGGTGGCGGGGAGGAAAATCCGTCCGATCTTTTGACAGAGACAGGGGAGAAGACCGAAAAACAGGGAATAGGGATTTCAGTCCTCCTCACCCACAACCGTCCCCCCACCGAATGCGACAACACCTCAGATCTCTTCATTCGAACACGTCATCCAAGGCACGTGAGTCGATCCCTCCGTCTCCGCCACTCTGTCCACTCCGTAAAACCCGCATTTTGCAGATCCCTGTCTCGGAAGATCATTGCTTGGAGAGGAGTCTTAATTTCCCGCCCACCCGCCATTTCTAGCGGACTACCACATGTATATACTTACCGTATATATTTTTAACATGGAGGTTTGCCATGACCTATGCGCGCGTATTTCAATCCGGCAATAGCCAAGCCGTACGTTTGCCGAAAGAATTCCGTTTTTCTACAAATAGAGCCGAAATCTTCAAGCGGGGCGATGAGGTTATCCTACGCGAGCACCCAAGCAGTGCGCTCGCCATTTTCGATATTCTTGATCAGCTGCCGAAAGATTTTATGTCACAGGGAGATGAGGAGTCTTACCCACAGGAAAGAGAGCCCTTCTGATGGCGGTGCGTTACCTGTGGACACGAACATCTGCATCTATATCGCCAAGCACAATCCGCCCGCTGTGCGCGAACGGTTTGCCCGGCATACGGCAGATGAGCTGGTCATGTCAGTGGTAACGCTGGGAGAGTTGCGTTTCGGAGCGAAAAAAGCCAGTCGCGCGAACGTGCGCTTGCCGCCCTTTCACAACTTGAATCGACCATGCAAATCGCGCCACTCACTGAGGCGGTCGGAGAACATTACGGCCAGATACGCGCCGATCTGCAACGGGCGGACTTCATGATTGGCAACAACGATCTTTGGCTGGCCGCTCATGCCAGAGCAGAGGGCTGGATACTGGTGACCAATAACGAACGCAAGTTTGCGCGAGTTGTTGGGTTGCATGTAGAAAACTGGGCAGACTGAGGGGTGTGCATAGTCAGCCGGACACAATCAACCTGACCCTGGTGCCATCGAAACTGCTCAGCCCCCCACACACCGGGGTACCCGCGCCCTCAGATCATTCGTCTCGCACGACCACATCAAAGTCCCCCCCTCGAATCCTGAGCGGGATTGAAAAAAGTCAGCCCTGGTTTCCAAGGCTGGCGCGCCCGCTCACATTTTTGGATGGGCGCGGCTGACTTTGACATGGTCGTGTTATCTCTCCATAGACCCTTGAATTCCTCTGTGTCATCTGTATAATGGAAACAAAAATGACCATATATTAAAACTAAACGAAAATAAATGTAAATGATAAAAAAGTCACATCATGATAACTTTTTCAAGGGAGCCCTGGGCGACCCGAAGGTCCTTGCCAAAGCGCTCCAAGGACTTCTCCCAAAGGATCTCGTCGCACGGATCGATTTCGAGTCCCTCGAATTTCTCCCCCAGGAGTCGGTTGGAGAATCTCTTGGCTCCCTTCGGACAGACCTCGTCTTTTCCGTCCGCATGGAAGGCCATGAGATCCTCCTCTCACTCATCCTCGAGCACAAAAGCCACCCCGACCGTCTAGTCCTTTTTCAGCTTCTCCGCTACATGGTGGGCGCATGGTCCCGAGCGATTCGACAGAGAAAGGAGCCGCGTCCAATCCTTCCCGTCCTCTTTTACCACGGAAAAGAGCCCTGGACGATTCCCGCCTCCCTCTCCGAAACGCTTAAAACCCCGACCTTTCTCGGATAGTTCGTCCCCGACTACACGCTCATCTCCGTAGATCTTTCCTCCTTTCCCGACGAGACCATTTTAAAATGCGTCGAAGACCTGGAGACTTCGGCCATCCTCCTCTCGATGAAGCACATCTTCGAGGGGCCGGCCGAAGTCTTCGCGGCCATCATCCGTCTTCCCAATAACAGGGGAGATCTCTATGATACAATTAAACATGTACTGCCGATCATTATTAACTACATTGCGGGAGTTCACGGCCTGACGACCCCAGAGGAGGTCTGGCAGGTCATTGCCCCGCTCATTCCGGAGACCGAAATGCCTGACATCATGGAAGCTATTCTAGAAGAAGGTCGTGCCCAGGGTCGGCAAGAGGGCCGACAGGAGGGCCGACAGGAAGAACGCCGAGAGTTTGTCTCCCGGATCCTGAGAGACGGCCTCATGTCTACGGATCAGATCGCCACGACCTTCCGTATCGACAAGAACGAGGTCGAGCGAATCGCCGCGGACGTTCTGAAGACCGACTCGCACTGACATCTGAACATTTGTCCGCTTGACCCCCTCTTGGCCTACGGCCTAAGAAGGGGAATGCGCGGACAAATGTTCAGGCGGGACAAACCCCGAAAACTAGGCCCGAAGAGGGGAATCGACGATCCGGGGAAAGGACGTCAGGAGGTCTCAGCCGGACGGGAGAGACGGGAGCGGACGCGGACAATGCGCGTTCCGGAGAGACAATCGTGGAGGGCGAGCCGGCGGTCGTTGAAGAAGACCGGAAGGAATCCCGCCCCGAAAAACAGGACGGACCCGGCCAGAAGAATCGTCCGGGCCAACGCCCGGGAGGGGCCGATCCGCTGCCTCCCGTCCTCATCGGCGTTCCGGATGACAGTGAGGCCGAAGGCGGTCAGGCCCGGAGTCTCGGAGTTTATCGACAGAAAGAGGAAAAAATAGAGAAAGATCCCCACGACCCAGGCGACGGGATGGAGCCGCCCCTCGGCCCAGGCCCTAAGAGGGTTGAAAAGGTCGGTGGAGTCGGTTCCCCGGAGAATCTCCTGCCGGAGGAGCCAAAGACCGGCCGACGTGAGGAAAACCGATAGGAAAAGGTCGATCCAGAAGGCCAGTATACGGCGTCCGATCATTGCTTTGCCTCTCCGTATGAGTGCGTGGATCCGGCGGCCTGCGACAGGAGGGAGGCGACGACGAGTGGCGCCAGCCTTCCGGGAAGGATGCGGGGACCCAGTGAGGCTCGGAATCCCCTCCCCTCCTTCTCAATCTCGAGAAAAAGAACCCTCTCCCTCTCCGACCAGCCGCCTTCGGGGCCGATGGTTGCCACAAGGGGGCCCTCCCCGGCCAGGGGCAGGATCTCGGCCGTGGTCCGCGACAAGGGATCCGGATCGTAGAAAAGAATACGGTCGGAAGGACTGAGAGCCGAAAAAAACCTCTCAAGCCCGACGGGAGAAGCGATCTCCATCCTGTCGGCGCGCCCTGCAAGCTGGCTTGCCTCGCGGACCTTCGAGAGAAACCGCTCCCGCTTTCGGGCGAAGACCTCGGAGGACCACCGGAGCTGGGAGCGCTCCGCCAAAAGGGGAACGAGCCGTCTTGCCCCGAGGAGGGCCAAAGGCTCGATCAGATCCTCCCATCCCTCCCCCTTGAGAAGGGCCACGGCTAGATCGAAGACCGTCCCTCGGACCGGGAGCTCCGACGGCAGTCTGACAAGAGAGAGGAGCGGCGGGGAGAGGCGCTCGACCCGCCCCGAAAATCGCTCTCCGGAGGCGTCGGGGTCGACAAAGACGAAACGATCTCCCTCTTTCGCGCGGAGACTCCTGAAAAGATGGAGGGCAAGATCTCTTCCCGGGTGAAGAAGAAGCCCCCCCGCCGTCTCTTCGAGCCGGTCGGAGGGGCCAATCCAGAAGAGGACAGGTCCGCAGGACCGCCCCTCATCTGTCTCCTCCCGGCGTTTTTTAGTCAAAGATCGACTTGACCTTCGAAAAAAGCCCTCCGTCCGGGGCGGATCCGGAGTGAGGAGCCTCTCCGGCAAGCTCCCCGTAGCGTTCGAGGGCCTCCTTTTGCTCTCGGGTCAGCCTCGTGGGAATCTCCACATTGAGTCGGATCACGAGATCCCCCATTCCCTTGGTGGCGGGATTGGCGATGCCCTTGCCCCGAACCCGCCTCACCGTCCCCGGCTGGGTTCCCGGATCGACCTTCAGGGGGTAGCCTGCCCCCAAAGTCGGGATCTCGAGGGTCGTCCCGAAGATCGCCTGCATCAGAGTCAGGTTCCGCTCGACGACGAGGTCGTCTCCATCCCGGATAAAAACCGGGTGGGGCTTCACAGAGACGTCGAGATAAAGATCTCCCGAAGGCCCGCCCTGGAGACCGGCATGGCCCTCCCCCGGAATCCGGACCCTCATCCCGGTCGTCACCCCCGCAGGAATCGAGCGGGTAATGGTCCGGTCGACGGAGATCCGCCCCTTTCCGGAGCAGGCGGGGCAGATCTCGGAGATGATCCGCCCCTCTCCGCCGCAGGCTCCGCATGTTTTCTGGATCACAAAAAATCCTTGCTGGACGCGAATCAGACCTGTGCCCTTGCAGTTCGAGCAGACGGTCACCGACTTTCCGTTCTTCGAGCCGTTGCCGGAACAGGGAGAACAGCTCTCCCAGCGGGCGAGCTTGATCGAGATCTCCTTTCCCAGAGCCGCATCCTCGAAGGAGAGATCGACCTGGCGGAGAATGTGCTCTCCCTGGGCGCGTCCGCTGGAGGAGGCGCCGCTTCCCATCCCGAAGAACTCGTTCATCACCTCGGAAAAGGCGTCCCCGAAGTTCCCGCCCCCCCGCCCGAAGCCTCCCGGAAAGCCCGAAGAAAACCCTCCCTCGACCCCCTCGGAAAAGCCCTGGGCGCCGACCGTATCGTAAACCTGGCGTTTTTTCGGATCTCCCAGAACCTCGTAGGCTTCGTTGATCGATTTGAACTGGGCTTCGGCCGCCTTGTCCCCCGGGTTCCTGTCGGGATGGTACTGCATGGCGAGTTTCCGGTAGGCCTTCTTGATCTCATCGGCCGAGGCGGAACGGCTGACCCCGAGGATGCTGTAAAAGTCCCTAGATGACAAAAGAGGATCCTTCCCGTGGCTAACGCGTGGCTAAAAACGGCAAAAGGAGGAGCTTCGCCCCTCCCGATGCCGCAACCCATCCAACAGAGTCTCAGGACGGTTTTTTCTTGACGTCCTCGTATTCCGCATCGACGACGGTCTCTCCCGCCGGGCCCGCCGCTCCCGCGCCCTCGGCGGGGCCCCCGGCTCCAGCCGCATCGGCCTGGGGCTGGGAGCTCTTGTAGACGATGTCGGCCAGCTTGTGGGACTCCGCCTCGAGGGCCGAAAGGGCGGCCTTGAGATCCTCCGTGCTTTCGGAGGTGAGCTTGCCTTTGGCCGCCTCGAGGGCCTCCCGGAACTGGCCCCTCTCCACGTCGGAGATCTTCTCGGAGACCTCTCCGAGGCTCTTCTCCATGGCATAGATCGTGTTCTCGAGGGTATTTCTCGCCTCGATCCTCTCCCGGCGCTTGTGGTCCTCTGCGGCATGGGCTTCGGCCTCCCGGATCAGACGGTCGACCTCCTCCTTGGAGAGACCTCCCTGGGCCGTGATGCGGATCGACTGCTCCTTGCCGGTTCCCTTGTCCTTGGCCCCCACATGGACGATTCCGTTCGAGTCGATGTCGAAGGTCACCTCGACCTGGGGCACGCCGCGCGGCGCGGGGGTGATCCCCGTCAGGTCGAACTCGCCGAGGAGCTTGTTGTCGGCGGCCATCTCACGCTCTCCCTGGAAGACCTTGATCGTCACGGAGGACTGGTTGTCGGCGGCGGTCGTAAAGACCTGGCTTCGCTTGGCCGGGATTGTGGTGTTGCGCTCGATGAGTTTGGTGAAGACCCCTCCCAAGGTTTCAAGACCCAAGGAGAGCGGGGTGACGTCGAGGAGGAGAACATCCTTCACGTCGCCGGTCAAAACAGCGCCCTGGATGGCGGCACCGATGGCCACCACCTCATCGGGGTTCACGCCCTTGTGGGGCTCCTTGCCGAAGAACTTCCGGACGGTCTCCTGGACCTTGGGCATGCGGGTCTGCCCGCCGACCAGAACGACCTCATCGATGCGGGAGGCCTCGATGGCGGCATCGGCCAGGGCTTTTTTCACCGGCTCGAGGGAGTTGGTCACCAGAGAGTCGGTAAGCTGCTCGAGACGGGAGCGGGAGATCTTCATGACAAGATGCTTGGGCCCCGAGGCGTCGGCGGTGATGAAGGGGAGGTTGACCTCCGTCTCCATGACGGTGGAGAGCTCGATCTTCGCCTTCTCGGCCGCCTCCTTGAGGCGCTGGAGGGCCATCTTGTCCTTCTTCAAGTCAATACCGGCCTCCTGGAGATAGGAGGAGGCAATAAAGTCGATGATGGCGGTGTCGAAGTCGTCTCCGCCGAGATAGGTGTCGCCGTTGGTCGACTTGACCTCGAAGACCCCTTCCCCGATCTCGAGAATCGAAATGTCGAAGGTTCCGCCGCCCAGGTCGTAGACCGCAATCTTTTCTTCCTTTTTGCTGTCGAGGCCGTAGGCCAGGGAGGCGGCGGTCGGCTCGTTGATGATCCGGAGGACGTTGAGCCCGGCGATCGCCCCGGCGTTTTTTGTATCCTGGCGCTGGGCGTCGTTGAAGTAGGCCGGAACAGTGATCACCGCATCGGAGACCTTCTCTCCGAGGTAGTCCTCCGCCGCCTGCTTGAGCTTGATGAGGATCTTTGCGGAGATCTCGGCGGGGGAGTACTGCTTGCCGCGGATCTCGACGTAGGCATCGCCGTTGGGGCCGGGAACGACCTTGTAGGGAAGTCGCTTCATGGCATGCACAACCTCGTCGGAGTTAAACTTGCGGCCGATGAGGCGCTTGACGGAGTAGATGGTGTTTTCGGGGTTGGTGATCGCCTGACGCTTGGCCACCTGCCCCACCAAAACCTCCCCCTTGTCGGTAAAGGCGACGACCGAGGGCGTGATGCGCGAACCTTCCTGGTTGGGAATGACGACGGGCTCGCCCCCCTCCATGATGCAAACGACGGAGTTCGTAGTTCCGAGATCGATACCGATAATCTTGCCCATGGAGCTTGTCCTTTCGTATGAGGAAGACACTCTGGCGCGAGGCAAAGGCCTGCGCCGTCCTATTGTGCTTGGATCCCTTGACGTTCTTTTCTTACGCGCCCCGGCTTACCGTGACCATGGCTGGACGGACCAGCCGGTTGTGGATCCGGTACCCCTGCTGGTAGACCTCGACGACCGTCCCTTCGGGATGGTTCGCGTTTTCGGCATATCCGACGGCCTCGTGAACCGAGGGATCGAAGGGCTCTCCTTCCGCCGGCACTCGGGTCACGCCGTTCTTTTCGAGGGTCTCCAGGAACTGTTTCGACGTCAGGCGAAGCCCCTCGAGAAGCCCCTCGCAGGAGGGACCGAGATCCCCGCCATCTCCGGCATGTGCCAGGGCGCGTTCGAGGTTGTCTAAAACGGGAAGAATGGCGCGGAGAAGTCCTTCGTTTGCAAAACGACGTCCGTCTTCAAGGTCGCGGACCGTTCGCTTCCGGTGGTTGTCGAAGTCGGCCAAAAGCCTCAGGTACTTGTCTTTCCAGACCTCTTCGGGGCTCTTCTCCCCGGAAGGATCGGGCATCGAACCCGACTGTGCCGGCTGTTCCTGTTCGATCAGGGGCTCTTCCCCCTCGCGTGCTTCCTCGGGCCGTTCATCCGACATGCGCCATCCTTTCGAAAAAATTCCTTTTGCTGACCATCGGCTCATTCCTCTCCGTCAAAGGTGGAGAGCCAGAGATTGAGGCGCTCCGAAAGACGAGCCATCAGAGGAATGACCTGGCCGTAAGCCATACGAACGGGACCAACAACGCCGATCGTTCCGTACCATGCCCCGGAGCGGGAGAGAGGAATCGACACCATGGCGCAGGAATCAAGCCCCGGAAGCTCGTTCTCGGAGCCGATCGAGACGACGATCCGCCGTGGAGCGGCGAGGGAAGAGAACTTCCGAAAGAAGCCGAAAAGGGACACCTGCTGCTCAAAGGCCTCGAAGACCGACTCGAGCTCCTGGACGTTCGAAAACTCCGGAACCTTGGCAAAGCGGGAGGCCCCGAAAAGGCGGACATCGGGGGTTCCGCCCAGCCTTGCGAGCTCCAGAAGAAGGGCCTCGAGAGCGAGCGAGATCCCTTCCGTCTCACGAAGGAGGGCCTCCATGATCTCGGAAAGGGTCGAATTGCGCCCGATCCGGTTCATGCGGGACACGATGCGCCGGAACTCGGGCCAGCCGATTCCCTCCGGATAGGAGAAGGTCCGCTTCAGGAGATGGCCCGTCTCGAGGATCACGACCAGAAGGGCGTGGCGTTCGGAGAGAGGACAGGCCTCCACTGCCACGACCCGGACCTCGGAGGCGGTCCCGGTCTCGACGACAAAGCCTGCGTACCCGCTCCGCTGACCCACCTGCCGGACAACCTCGGTCACGACAGGTCCGAACTCGGAAAGAGGCGCATCGGCCAAGAGAGGCTCGATCTCCCGGGAGAGGCTCTCCCAGGACTCGCGATCCTCGTCGGGAAAGTCCGTATGGTCGACGAAGTAGCGAAACCCCTTCTCCGTCGGGATCCGGCCGGCCGAGGTATGGGGATGGGTCAGATACCCCATCGCCTCGAGTTCGCTCATGATGTTCCTGATGGTCGCGGGAGAATAGGCCAATCCGAAGGATCGGCCCGCAGATTGGGAGCCGACGGGGAGGGCGGAACGGATATACCCCGACACGGTGGCCGAGAGCACCTCCCACTTCCTGGCATCGAGAACCTCTTGCCTGCTGTCACGATCTTTCACGCCTTCCCTCCAGATTTAGCACTCGGAACTAAGGAGTGCTAAAAATATATCAGGAAGGCGAAAAGCTGTCAAGAGCCCGGAGCGCCAGGAGGGGCGGACGGTTTCGATTCCTTTTTTTCCTCAAGAGGATAGCCCCACGGGTCGACCTTCTTCTCGGACTCCGGGAACTGCTTGTTCAGGTGGCGTTCGTGGCGGACGATAAAGTAGAAGCTGGCCGAGATGATGAAAACGGTCAGGACCAGACCGGCAATGATGATCGAATAGTTGACGATCATATTGGGAATGCTTGGAACATCGTCCATGGGGACCCTTTCGGAAACGGAGAAGCGGTGGAGTGGTTTTCGCTACGGGCGATAGTCGTCGATGCCGGGCCGCACGATGACCTCGGCCTGGGAGACGGGCTGACCGAGCGGATGAAGGCCCAGCTCTCCCGCAGCCATGTCGAGATGAAGGCCCAGGATCTCCTGGATGTCGGGATTCAGAAGGTCGGGGCCGGCGCGCTGGTCGACCATCTTGAGATAGGTCCGGCAGCTCTCGCAGGCGAGAAGGCCCTGATGCTCGTTGGGATGCTTGTAGAGCAGGTTGAAAAGCTCGCTGTCGGTCTCCCCGCAGGAGGGGCATCCGGCCAGGGGCTCGGTCTCCCAGTGCCACGAGCAGAAAAAGCAGTAGTAGCGCCTCCTGTCGTTTCCGACAGCCTGTCCGATCACGGGGGGAGCCCCGCAGACGGGGCAGTGGGTATACTCCCAGGCCACTCCCCGAAGAAAGGCCAGCAGAGTCTCGTGGAGACGTTCGAAGGAGGTCCGGAGCGCCATCTTGACGAGAAAGACCAAAAGGGGCCTCGGGACCTCCATCGTCTGGGAGACCTGGTCGAGGTAGCCATCTTCCCGGGAGAGGATCCGGGCGATGACCGCCCCCTCGTCCCCTCCTTCGCTCCGGACGAAGGTCGCGATCCGGGAGGCGTAGATCTCCCGCTCCCCTCCCCCCTGCTTCATGACGGTAAGAAGCTTGCGGAAGGCGGTTCCCGTGTTCGAAAGGGAGAGCCTTGCAAACCCCGGCCGATCGATCAGGGGAATACCCCGGGCAAGCCGGTCCCGGACAGAGGCGTCGCGGAGGTCGATCAGGGAGAGGAGCTCGTCGGGAATCGAGGCGGAGCGAACCTCTTCGATCTTCTCCAGAAACTGGAAGATCTCCTTGAGATGGGGCCGGGCCCTCATGTGCTCGGCAAGGAGCTTCTCTCTTTTGGACTGTTCCATGGCGTTGGGTCTCCTTTAGGATCGGGGATTGTCGCCCGGAGCGGTGGCCGTCTTGATCCGCTGGACCCGGACCACGCCCTTCACATGCTGGATGCGAGCCATGATCTCCTCGAGATGGGAAAGATTGCCTACTGTGACCGTAAAGTCGAGGACGCCCATCAGGTGCTTGGCCTGCTTCACTTCGGCATGGGTGATGTTCGCGCCCCGCTCGCTGATGGCCGCCGAGACGGCGGCGAGCATCCCCGGCTTGTCCTCCATCGATACCCGGAGATGGACGTCGAAGATCGCTTCCCGCGACGACTCCCAGACGGCCGGAACGATCCGGTCCGCCTCAAGCGAGAGGTGCAGAAGGTTGGGACAATCGGCGGTATGGACGATGATCCCCCGTCCCCGGGAGACATAGCCCACGATCTCCTCTCCCGGAACAGGGCTGCAGCAATGGGCAAGTCCGATCAGAAGATCCTTGCCGCCGCCCCGAACGATGATCGGGACCGCGGAGGAGTGCGGCGACACCTGAGGCGGGGAGGACGCCTCCCCCGTCTGTTCGGGGAGGATCTTCCGCAAAACGGCCGAAGCCGGGATCCGGCCGAAGCCGACCCGCGAATAGACATCCTCGAGGGTCGGTTCGGGAAGATCCGAGAAGGAGAGGAGGATTTCGAGGTGGGGAGACTTTGTGAACTCGCCGAAGCGGTGGTGGAGCTTCGAGGCTTCGGCTTCGAGGGCACGAAGCCCGATCTCGGCCGCCTGCCGGGTCTCCTCCTCCTTGATCCAGTGGCGGATCCGGGCCCGGGCCTTCGGGGTGGCGACAAAGCGGAGCCAGTCCTTGGAGGGAGTCTGGGAGGCGTTGGTAATGATCTCGACGACATCTCCGCTTTCCAGGACGGTCTTGATGGGAACCCATCGCCCGTTGACCCGGGCCCCCACAGTGCGGTGGCCCACCTCGGTATGGATGGCGTAGCCGAAGTCTATGGCGGTGGCCCCCTTGATCAGTTCCCGCACATCCCCCTTGGGGGTGAAGACGTAGACCTCGTCGGGAAAGAGGTTGAGCTTGACGGAGTTCATGAACTCGTGGTTGTCGGAAAGCTCCTTCTGCCACTCCACGAGCTGTCTGAGCCAGGTCACCACCTTGAGGTCGGAGAGGGTCGGGGCGCCGTCGGAGTTTTCCTTGTAGTTCCAGTGGGCGGCGACCCCCTCTTCTGCCACGCGGTGCATCTCCTCGGTACGGATCTGGAACTCGATCAAAACGCCCTCGGGGCCGATGACGGTGGTGTGGAGCGACTGGTACATGTTGGACTTCGGAACGGCGATGAAGTCCTTGATGCGGCCGGCCATGGGCTTGTAGATGCCGTGAAGGAGCCCCAGGATCCCGTAGCAGTGGAGCTTGGAGTCGGTGATGACCCGGATCCCCATCAGGTCGTAGATCTCGTCGAAGGGAATCTCCTGGAGCGTCATCTTCCGGTAGATGCTGTAGATATGCTTGTATCGCCCGATGACCCGTCCGGGAACGCCGTTTTCCTGGAGAGTCTGGGAGACGCTCCGCACGATCTGGTCGATATAGTTCTTGCTCTCCTTGCGCTTTCTGGCCACCCGGGCGCGGAGGTCGGCATAGGTTTCAGGATCGAGGGCCCGGAAGGAAAGGTCCTCGAGCTCGAGCTTTATCCAGCCGATCCCGAGGCGGTTGGCCAGCGGGGCGTAGATATCGAGAGTCTCCTGACCGATGGCCCGCTGCTTGGCCGGATCGAGCCACTCGATCGTCCGCATGTTGTGGAGACGGTCGGCCAGCTTCACAAGGAGAACACGGATGTCCTCCGACATGGAGAGAAGCATCTTCCGGAAGTTTTCTGCCTGCTTCTCCGCCCGGGACTTCTTGAAGTGGAACTTTCCGATCTTGGTGACGCCGTCGATCAGGTGGAGCACCTTCTTTCCGAAGGTGGCCTCGATCTCCTCGGGCGTAAGGGAGGTATCCTCGAGGGTGTCGTGCAGGAGAGCGGTCACAAGGGACTGGGTGTCGACCTTCATATCGGCCAGGATCATCGCGACCGAGAGGGGATGGTTGATGTAGGTCTCCCCCGACTGGCGAAGCTGGCCCTCGTGGGACTTGAGGGCCAGGGAGTAGGCCTTGCGAATGAGATCGAGGGATTCGGGGTTGGGGTTGTAGGCCGCCACCGCATCGATCAGGGCCTCGATCGTCACCTCTCCTTCCCGGGGAGCATGGGAGGGGTCGGCGAGAGGATCAGGCCGGTCTGTGGTCGGCAACAACGAAGAGCCGTTCAAGATAGTCTCCCTTGCCCCGGATCTCGGGGGTAACAACAAGGTCATAGTCCTGTCCGGGAGAGAGGGTCGCCCCCCCCTCCCGAATAAAGGCGCGACCGCTTCCATGGCGCCAGCGATAGGCACAGGCCTGCATCTTCCCCGACACCTCCTCGAGGCGTTCGATGCGGGCACGGCGGACGCCAAAGAGGGGGCGGGCAAATCCTTCTCCGAAAGGAAACAGCTTCCGATATCCCTCCCAGAAAATGGGGTTCCTGAAGTAGGCGGGGAGAAAGGCGTCGATGCGGAGAGGCTCCCCGTCGGCCGAAGTCACGGAGTCCTGAGCGACGGAGTCCGAGACGTGGACGTTGATTTTCCGGGAGAGACGAAGGGAGACCTCCGGAAGAAGGTCGACGGGAAACTCGAGGCCTCCGGCCATGGGGTGGCCGCCGCCCCGGATGGGAAGCCCCTCCAGGGCCGCCATGATATCGGTAAACCTGTCGCCGTTTTTGCAGCGGACCGATCCTCGCACGGTCAGGGAGGCCGTGAGCGTCCCCACGAAGACGGTCCGGTTCCACTCCTCCGAGACGCGATGGGCCACGCGGCCGAGCACCCCGGGGAACCAGTCCTTGTGAAAAAAAACGAACTCCTCTGGTCCCTTTCTCCGGATCTCCTCGTAGAGAAGCCATTCGAGCTCCTGGCGCCGCCGGTTTAGGTCGAGAAGGGTCGCAACGGTGCGCTCCGAAGCCTCCGCCGACTTCGACATCAGAAGGTCGAAGGCGGGGGCGGGATCTCCCATGCGGCCGGGGGCATTCAGATAGGGGATGACCCCGAAGGAAAAGTCGCTGACGATTGGAATGCGGCGGACCCGTTTGCGGAGAAGAAGCCTCACGCCAGGGAAGACCTTGAGAGTCTCCTCGGAGAGAAGGGAGAGGACGAGGTAGCGGTTCTCCCGAATGAGAGGCGCCCTGTCGCCAAGAACAGAAAGCCCCGCCAGAAAAGCCATCTGAGGCTCCTCGGCGGCGGAAAGATAGGGACGGATCAGCGTGTAGGCCGCCCCGGCGGAGGTCAGCGCCGAGCGTCCCGCCGGGTGGACGAGAGGGACGGAGGAGCGCGGCCATTCGGCGGGAATCAGGTGGTGGTCCACCACAAGACACGACATCCCTTCGCCCTGGAGCATGCGGAGGACGTTGGCGCTCGAGGCCCCCATGTCGGCGACGATGATTCTCCGGAATCCCCGATCCTGGTAAGGCTTGATGCGGGAGGGAAGAAGGGATCGGCCATCCTCGCGATTTGTGAGAAGAACGGAATAAGGATGGCGACGATAAAGGAAGAAGCGGGCCAGAATCGCCGCCGAAGCAAGACCGTCGACATCGAGGTCGGCATAGATGAGAACCGGCTCTGAGGAGGAGAGGAGTGCATGAAACCACGCTCTCGGTTCCTCCATCTCGCCGAGGGAGTCGTCGCCGGGAGGCGTCGGCGCGGAGATATCCCTCTCATAGGAGTCCGGATCGATGCCCCGCCCCAGAAGAACGCGAACCCAGACGGGGTCCAGCGCCCATGCCCGCGAGAGGGCATAGACGCTCGATTCGTCTGTCTCGAACACCTCCCAGTCCCGACCGGTCTGACGTCGGGGCCCCGTCTCCGTCATGCAAACTCTCCTGCCAGCGGGAAGCGGGGGAGGCTGTCTTCCGACAGCACTCCCTTCCGTTTCTCAGATGACATTCTTCTTCTTGAGGTAGAGGATCACAAGCACGGTCACCGGCGGCAAAACAAAGAGACCAATGCTCCCGAGAACTTCCGAAATGTCGATTCCACCCTGCACCTGACAGTTCCTTTCCAGAGGTCCGAAGAGAAGAGGGCTAGATCCCTTTTTTCTCCGGAGTCGATTTCCGCGGCGCAAAACCCAGTCCCTTCCTGCGCCCCGGGAGGACCAGAAGGAGCGGGCTCGCCACAAAGATGGAGGCATAGGTCCCGATCAGCACGCCCACGAAGAGGGCCAGGGAAAAGTCGTGGATCACAGGCCCCCCCCCGATCAGGAGCGCAAAGAGCACGAGCTCTACCGTTAATGATACCACAACCGTCCGGGAGAGCACCTGATTGATTCCGGAGTTGATCAGATCCTCCGGGGTCTGACGGACGGACCGGCGCATCTGCTCGCGGATGCGGTCGAAGACGACGACCGTGTCGGTCAGAGAATACCCGGCCAGGGTCAGGAGGCTCGTCACGATCAGCAGGTTGATCTCGATATGGAGGAGATAGAGAATCCCGAGAAGGGCGATCACATTGTGGAACGTGGAAATGGCGGCGGCCAGACCGAAACGGAACTCGAATCGGACGGCGATGTAGAGAATAAATCCCACCAGAGAGAAGAAGATCGCAACGAGGGCCTTCCCTGCCAGCTCCCCGCCGATGGTGGGACCGATCTCGGTCGACTGGCGGATGGTGAGCCTGTTCCCGGCAAAGCGGGCGTGAAGGAGGGATAGGAGCGATTCGGTCACCGAGTGGGTCGACTCTCTTTGGGCCTTGACCCGGATAAAGAGGTCCGATGTCCCGTTGACATTCTGGATGGCCGCCCCCGGAAATCCTCCCCCCGAAAGAGCGGTCCGGACGTCGGCAATCGACTCGGGGCGGTCGAAGTGGACCAGGAGAGCGGTGCCGCCGGTAAAGTCGATGCCCAGGTTGGCCTTACCGCGGGCAATCTGCAGAAGGGCGACAAGTCCGACCAGGACGAGGAGCGACGAGAGGGCAAGAGAAAACTTCTTCTTTCCCATAAAGTCGATGGAGGGGTTTCTGATCAGTTCGAACATGAGAGGTCTCCCCCGGTGTGGGTATCGTTCATATTGAAAGGCGGTCGATCTTCGATCTCCGGGAGAGGAGGTCGAAGACAATGCGCGTGCCGGCGAGCGAGGTGAAGAGGTTGATCGCGATCCCCACCGTCAGCGTCACCGCGAATCCCTTGATGGGGCCGGTCCCGAAGATAAAAAGGATGACGGCGGTGATCAGCGTGGTGACGTGGGAGTCGACAATGGTGAGAAAGGCCTTGTCATAGCCCGAGTCGATGGAGGAGCGGACAGGTTTTCCCGCCCGAAGCTCCTCCCGGATACGTTCGAAGATGAGGACGTTCGAATCGACCCCCATGCCGACCGTCAAAATGACGCCGGCGATACCGGGAAGGGTGAGTGTGGCATGGAGGGCGGCCATCGCCCCCAGAAGAAAGAGCATGTTGAGGAGAAGGGCAAAGTCGGCCACAATGCCCGAAAAACGGTAGTAGACGGCCATGAAGACAAGCACCAGGAGAAGCGCGATCAGGGTCGCATGGAGCCCCGCACGGATCGAGTCCTTGCCCAGGGAGGGGCCGACGGTCACGTTCTGGAGGATCCTGACCGGGGCAGGAAGGGCCCCGGATCGGAGAACGATGGCAAGGTCCTTGGCCTCCTTCATCGAGAAGCTGCCGGTGATCTGGGCTTGCCCCCCCGAGATCTCCTCCTGGATGACCGGAGCCGAATAGACCGTCCGGTCGAGGACGATGGCGAGCCGCTCCTTGACATGGTCCTTCGTAATCCGGTCGAAGAGCTTCGCACCGGCGCTGTTGAAGGTCAGGGAGACGTAAGGTTCGTTAAACTGGCCGAAGGCCACCCGGGCGTCGCTGATCGTGTCGCCCCCCATAAGGGGAGCCGACTTCAGAAGGTAGGGAATCCGGGTGCTCCCGGACTTGGGCGGAGCGGCCCCGTAGAGAATCTCGTCCCCCGGGGGAGGAGGGGTCTTTCCGGAAAGGAAGAGCCCCGGATCGGTTGAGTCGTCGGCCAGCTTGAACTCGAGGCGGGCTGTCCGACCGATCAGGGCCATGGCCCGTTCGGGATCGGTCACCCCCGGAAGCTGGATCAGGATCCTGTCCCTCCCCTGCGGCTCGATGACCGGCTCCGAAACCCCGAACTGGTCGATCCGGTTGCGGATAACCTCGATCGCCTGGGTCATGGCGTGCGTTCTGATGCGAGTGGCCTCGGCGGGGGAGAGGTCGAAGACCAGCCGTCCTCCGTCCTCCGATTTCTTTTCGAGAAAGGGCGCCCGGCTCGCGAGATAGTCCACGATCTCCTTTTTCTTCGCAGGGCTTTCGACAGGCACGGAGAGCGTCATCCCCGAGATTTGAGGCTTTGCCCCCTTTTCGGAAAGTCCTGCCGCGATCTCCTCGAGGGTCCCGGAGATGGCCTTCTCCTCCATCACCTGTAGGGTGATGGAGATCCCGCCTCTCAGATCGAGGCCAAGCGAAATCGCTCCTGAGGGAAGAACCGACTTCACCCCTGCCGGGAGAGACGTCCAGACGGGAAGGGAGGGAAGAATAAAGGCCAGCGAGAGGAGTGTGAAAGTGACAAGGAGCAGGATGCGCCCGCGCACGCTTTTTTTATGCATGATCTGGTGATCTCCGGAATGTGAAAAAACGGAACGTCATCTCACGCGCCCCGACAGCCGCGTTTATCTTCAGTAACGATCTCTCAGGCCAGGGTCAGAACGGCCTGCTTCATCACGGTGACAACCACGCCGGGAGCGATCTCCAGTGCGACATCCCGGTCTCCGATAGAGGATATCGTCCCCACGAGACCGCCTCCCGTCACGACCCGATCCCCCACCTTGAGAGCGGAAAGAAACTCCGCCATCTTCTTCTGGCGTTTCTTCTGAGGAAGGATGACCAGCGCGTAGAAAAGCACAACGATAAGCAGGATCGGAACGACCTGCATGACAGTCTGGGCCGACGAAGCGGCCGAAGCTTGGGTATTCAAGAGATCCCTCCTTTGGCGTGTTTCCGGTTAAAGCAGGGCCAGTCGATTCCGGCCAGGGTTCCCGAGCGGATGCGCGCCCGGATCTCCCGCATGAGATCTTGGTAGAAGGTCACATTATGGATCGTTCCCAAAATCGCCCCCGTCATCTCGTCGTTTCTGACGAGGTGGTGAAGATAGGCTCGCGAGTGGCGCCGGCACGTGGCGCAGGAGCAGTCGGGATCGAGGGGACGATCGTCGTCGCGATGGCGGGCATTCCGGATCGCGATCGCCCCCTCGCGGGTAAAGTAGCTTCCATTTCTGGCGTTTCGTGTGGGAAGGACGCAGTCGAAGAGATCGACCCCCCGCCGGACCGCCGCGAGGATGTCCGCCGGATATCCCACCCCCATCAGGTAGCGGGGCCGGTCCTCCGGAAGATTGGGCACCGTGGCGTCGAGGACAAAGAGCCGCTCTTCCTCGCTCTCCCCCACGCCAAGCCCACCGATCCCGAACCCCGAAAACCGCTGTCCCCGGCTCCCTGTTAACGCCACAAGACCTCGGGCGCTCTCTTCGCGAAGCGTGAGGTCGATCCCCCCCTGGACGATCCCGAACAGGGGAGCGGTAAGGTCCGGGTCCCAGGCGTCGAGCGCCCTCTTCGCCCATCTGTGCGTGCGTTCCATCGCCTCCCGGATCCGTTCCGGGGGGGCTCCGGCTCCCGCGAGGTCGTCGAGGACCATGCGGATATCCACCCCCAGTCCCTCGGAGTGGGCGACCGAGAGCTCCGGAGAGAGAAAGACCCGCGAGCCATCGTACGGCGAGAGGAAGGAGACCCCCTCCTCGGTGACCTTTCGCCTCGATTCGAGGCTCAGCACCTGGTAGCCCCCGCTGTCGGAGAGGATCGGGCCCTCGAACCCCATCATCCGGCCAATCCCGCCGGCACGCCGGACCGCCTCGATCCCCGGCCGAAGCCAGAGGTGGAAGGCGTTGACTAGAATGATCCCGGCTCCGCAGGCGGAAAGCGTGTCGGGGGTCAGCCCCTTGACCGTTCCCCGGGTCCCCACCGGCATGAAAGCCGGAGTCTCAACCGTTCCGTGTGCGGTCTCGAGGCGACCCACCCGGGCGCGAGACGACGGATCGCGCGCGAGAGAACTGAAAAATGAAGACGTCGTCACATGGAGTCCGGAGCCCGCACCCCCAGAAGGGAGAGACCCGCCGCCAGAATCCGCCCCGCCGCGGTTGAGAGGCCGATCCGGGCCATCATGACGGGCCGGTCCGCCTCTTCGGAGGAGAGGATCCTGTGGTGAAAGTAGTAGTGATGGTAGGCCCCCGCCAGGGCGGTCAGATAGTCGGTGAGGGGATGGACCTCAAAGGACTCGGCCGCACGATGGAGGACGCCGGAAAACTGGGCCATGAGCCGGATGAGGGAACGTTCGGCGGGCTCCGTCAGGGGGGCGAAGTCCTTCGCATGGAAGGTCCCGACACTGACTCCGCGCCCGGCGGCCTGGGCAAGGAGGCTCCTTATCCGGGCATGGGCGTACTGGACGTAGTAGACCGGATTGTCCATGGAGCGCTCTTTCGCCTTGGAGAGGTCGAACTCGAGGGCGGACTCGTGGCTTCGCGTCAGATAGGAGAAGCGCGTGGCATCGACACCCACCTCGTCGACAACCTCCCGAAGAGTGACGAACTCTCCGGCCCGGGTCGACATGCTGACCGCCGTTCCGTCGCGCAGAAGAGAGACGAGCTGAATGAGACAGATTTTGAGATCGACCGGACGGCCGGCCCGATCGGAAAGAGTTTTGGCGACCGCCTGCATGCGGGCCTGGTATCCGTGGTGGTCGGCCCCCCAGACGTCGACCATGGTGTCGTATCCGCGCGCGACCTTATCGGCGTGGTAGGCGATATCGGCGGCAAAGTAGGTATAGGAGCCGTCCGATTTTTTGAGGACCCGGTCCTTGTCGTCGGCCATCGCCGTCGTTTTGAACCAGAGAGCTCCGTCGGACGAATAGATCGACCCTCCTCCCTCGCGTTCAAGAAGGGAGAGCCATCGTTCGATCGAGGAGAGACCGTCGTCGGCCTTTTTGTGGAGGGTCTTTTCGGAGAAGTAGCGATCGAAGGAGACGCCGAATCCGGCGAGGTCTTCGCGGATCCCCTCCATAATCCGTCGCTGGGAGAAGTCCGTGAAGGTCGCCTGGACCCGGTCGGTAAAACGCCCGTCCCGGGCGTCGGCCAAAACGTCCGCATCCATGACTCCCGGGGTTTCAAGGATCTCCCGGGCGATATCGGCGATATAGGCTCCCCGGTATCCGTCCGACTCCCCGAGCAGGCGAAGCTTTTCCTCGGGGGACTCGTTCCCCGTGATCTTCCGAAGGGCGAGATAGACGGACTTCCCCAGCATGTTCATCTGGTTGCCGGCATCGTTGATGTAGTATTCGGTAGAGACCTCGTGGCCCACCTCGCGGAGAAGGCGCGCAAGCGAATCTCCGAAGGCCGCTCCCCTTCCGTGGCCGACATGGAGGGGGCCGGTGGGGTTTGCGCTCACAAACTCGACGTTGATCCGGCGGGGGGCTTTGACCTTCGGCACAAGGGCTTCCCCGGAGAGACACCGTTCCAGAAAGTCCGAAAGATAGGCGGAAGACAGGGAGAAATTGATGTATCCCGGTCCGGCAATCTCGATTTTGGAGAAGGTGTTCTCCGCCTCGGGGATCTCCCGAAGGGCCGCAAGCACGACCCCCGCCACCGTTCGGGGGGGCTTCCCCAGTTCCTTGGCCAAAGACATGGCGAGGGGGGTCGAGAGATCTCCGAACTCTTCCTTCTTGGGCCACTCGAGGCGAACTCCCCGCAAGAGAGCCCGTTCAAGCACATCCCCGGGCCAGGATTCCCGATCGCCCGCCATCCTCACGGCGCGGGTCACAAGCTGAGAAACGACTCCTTCAGGCACACGCACTCCATCTAATCCTCGTCCCACCGCGGACGGGGGCGAATCTCGTCATAGGGGAACGAACAAAAATTTCCTTCCCGGAATAGCTCCAAACCCATCAAAGCTACCATAACTGCGTTGTCGCCGCAAAGGGGGCGAGGCGCCACCCGAAGGGGAACCCCCAAATCTCCGCACAGGGCTTCGAGTGCTCTTCGGAAGGCCCCGTTGGCCGCGACGCCCCCCCCCACGAAAAGGGCCGGGGGCCGATAATGGCTCAGAGATTTGCCCAGACGGTCGATAAGATGGCCGATGATCGCTCCCTGGCAGGAGGCGGCCAGAAAGGGCCGCTTTTCCGGATCGGACCCCTCCCGGCCAACAAGAGCGACAAAGGCCGTCTTGAGCCCAGAAAAGCTCATGTCGAAAGGGGCGGGAGTGTGGATCGCCCGGACAAGGCGTTCGGTCCGCCCGGTATAACCGGACGCCAGACGCTCGATCTCGGGACCTCCGGGGTAGGGAAGCCCCATGGCCTTGGCCCCCTTGTCGAAGGCCTCTCCGGCCGCATCGTCGGTGGTTCGGGCCAGAAGCGCAAGATTGGGCCAGAGATCGATGCGATAAAGATGGGTGTGGCCACCGGAGACGACAAGCCCAAGAGAGCCCGGAAGGATCTCATCCGGAGAGTTTGCGGCCACGCGAAGGTGGGCGCGGACATGGTGAACCGGCACAAGAGGTAGGCGCGTTCCGAAACCGACTCCCTTCAGATAGGCGATGGCCGCAAGAAGACCTCCCGATAGCCCCGGACCAATCGTCAGGGCGCAGGCGGAAAGGTCGGAGAGTGTCCGCCCGGTTTCGCGAAGGCACTCCTCCACGAGGGCGGGAAGATGCAAGGCATGGGTGCGGGAGGCCAGTTCTGGAACCACCCCCCCGAAAGGCGCATGCAGGGGAATCTGGGAAAGGGAGCGATGAAAAAGAAGGGCCCCGGTCATGTCGACCAGGGCCACAGAGGTATCGTCGCAGGATGTTTCGAGAGCCAGAATCATGCAGGAAGAGTCAGACGACAGACGCCAGGGCGTCTTCCTCGATAAAAACGGGCTGCCCCTCCCGCAAAACGACCCGGATCTTCTTGTCGGGATGAATGGTTCCGGAGATAACCTTTTCCGAGAGCCGATCCTCGATGTGCCGCTGAATGGCGCGCCGCATGGGGCGGGCTCCGTAATTGGCCTGATAGCCTTCCTTGACCAGCCACTTTTTGACCTCGGGATCGATCTCAAGGAGGATCCCCTTGGGGGCCAGACGCAGGTTGAGCTCCTCGATCCGAATATCGACAATGGATTCGAGCTGCTTGTCGTCGAGGGGGTGGAAGACCACAATCTCGTCGATCCGGTTCAAAAACTCCGGATTAAAGGTCCGCTTGAGATCGTCCTGAATCGTGCTCTTGATAAACTCTTCACGAACCTCGCCCGCCCCCCGGGCAAAGCCCAAGGATCCGTCCTTTTCGATGGCCCGGGCCCCAAGATTGGAGGTCATGATGAGCACGGTATTCTTGAAGTCGATCTTGCGGCCCAGACTGTCGGTAATAAACCCGTCGTCGAGAACCTGCAGGAGGACGTTGAACATATCGGGATGAGCCTTTTCGATCTCGTCGAAGAGAATGACGGAATAGGGCCGGCGACGAACCTTCTCCGTGAGCTGTCCGCCCTCTTCATAGCCGACATATCCCGGAGGCGCCCCGGTGAGACGGGAGACATTGAAGCGCTCCATATACTCCGACATGTCGACCCGGATCAGCGCATCTTCGTTTCCGAACATGACATCGGCCAGCGTTCTTGCAAGCTCGGTCTTGCCGACGCCTGTGGGTCCGAGGAAGATAAAGGAGCCGATCGGCCGCTTCTCCCCCTTGATTCCCGCCCGCGAACGCCGGATGGCCCGGGCGACCGCAGAGATCGCCTCGTCCTGCCCCACCACCCTCCGGTGCAACTCTTCCTCGAGCTTGAGGAGGCGTTCGCTTTCGCCTTCCTCGATCCGGTAAAGAGGAATTCCCGTCATCTTGGAGACGATAACCGAGACCTCCTCACCTCCGATGACGGGCTTGTTCTGTTCCTGGAGGTTCTTCCACTTGACCTTCTCCTCTTCGATCTGCTTTCTGAGAATATCCTCCTGGGTTCTGAATCGAACCGCCTCCTCGAAGTTCTGTTGGCGGATCGCCTGCTCCTTGCCCTTCATGGAGCGTTTGAGGATGGCATCGAGCTCTTTGATCTCGGGCGGAAGGGAGAAGCTCTTGAGCTTTGCGCGGGACCCTGCCTCGTCGATGATATCGATCGCCTTGTCCGGAAGAAACCGGTCGGTGACATAGCGCTCCGAAAGAACAACGGCATCGTGTACGGCATCGTCGGTGATCACGACGCCATGGTGCTCCTCGTAGCGGTCCCGAAGGCCAAGGATGATCCGTTCGGCCTCATCCACGGGAGGCTCGTTGACATAGATCGGCTGGAAGCGTCGCTTGAGAGCGCCGTCTTTTTCGATGTATTTTCTGTACTCGTCGAGAGTGGTGGCCCCGATGCACTGGATCTCGCCGCGGGAAAGCGCAGGCTTGAGCATATTGGAAGCATCGATCGACCCTTCGGCCGCGCCGGCACCGACTAAGGTGTGAAGCTCGTCGATAAAGACGATGATATTGCCGGCGGTCACGACCTCCTTCATGACGACCTTGAGCCGTTCCTCGAACTGGCCTCGGTACTTTGTCCCGGCCACGAGGGAGCCGAGGTCGAGCGCCACGACCCTCTTGTTCAGAAGGTTGTCGGGAACCTCCCCATTGACGATCTTCTGGGCCAGCCCCTCGACGATTGCCGTCTTCCCGACTCCGGACTCTCCGATGAGGACGGGGTTGTTTTTCGTTCTTCGTCCGAGGATCTGAAGAACCCGCTCGATCTCGTCGTGACGGCCGATGACCGGATCGAGATGGCCGTCGGCCGCCATCTGGGTGAGATCCCGGCCGAATTCGTCGAGAGCGGGAGTTCCGCTCTTGCGCTCCTTTTCCCGAACAGAACCGGATCCGGCCTTCTTGAGAAGGCTGGCCGTCAGCTGGCGGGCGGCAAGAAGGTTCGAACCCAAGGCCCGAAGGATCTTTCCTCCGATCCCGTCCTCTTCCCGCAGAACACCAAGGAGAAGATGCTCCGCTCCGATATGGGTATGGCCCAGAAGCCGGGCCTCATCGACGGCATATTCGATCACGCGCTTGACCCGGGGGGTAAGAGGCAGCTCTCCGAAGGTCAGCGTCGCCGTCCCGTTCAGAAGATTGCGCTCGATCTCCATCCGGACCTGGTCGGGGGTGAGCCCCATCCTTTTGAGGACCGCCACCGGGACACCCTCCTGATCGCCGATCAGGGCAAGAACGATATGCTCCGTTCCCAGATAGTCGTTCTGATGCTTCTCGGCCTCTTCGCGGGCCATGATAATGACCTTGCGTCCCTTTTCCGTAAATTTGTCCATCATGGCAGGGCTCCTGAATTTGACTCAAACGGAATCGTCGAATGACAACTTCCCTCATAAAAATAGTAATCCCGCCCCTCCATCCTGTCAAGAATTCACGGAGTCCAGAGCCCCCCACGAACATGAGGAAAAAATGGGCCCGCCCCGCCGAAGAGTCCTGGCCGCGAGGATTGGAATTTTTCGGAAAATTAGGCTAAATTGCAAGGGAACTTCCGAAAGCCCCCGGAGGACCGGACGCGCCTTTGGAGCTCCCCTCAAATCTCGACCTTGTCGACGTCGGACGACGATATCTGCCAAAGGCAGGAAAGGATCAAAACCCATGACGAACGAAACCCATATTCTTGACCAGATAGAGGAGTGTGCACAGTCCTCTATCGAGGGAGTTGGAATCTCTCAAGACCAGGCACTCTGGCTCATGTCTCTTCCGGAAGAGTTTTCCCCGGTCATCAAAGAAGGCGCCGACCGGGTTCGGGAGAGTTTTCGCGGCAAGACGATCGATCCCTGCACCGTGATGAACGCCAAATCCGGAGCCTGCTCCGAAGATTGCCACTTCTGCGCCCAGTCGACCCATTTCCGGACCATCGCTCCCACATATGACATCCTGGCCTCCGAGGCGATCGTAGGGGCGGCCAGATCCGCGCAGCAGAACGGAACCCGCAGATTCTGTATCGGCACAAGCGGCCGAAGTCTTGAGAATCCTGTCGAACTTCGCGTGGTGGAGGAGGCGCTTGGCCGAATGCACTCCGAACTCGGCCTCTGGTCCTGCGCCACTCTCGGCTCTGTCTCCGGCGAAACCGTCAGCATCCTGAAGGAAGCAGGACTCGACCGACTCCATCACAACCTCGAAACCTCCCGAAACCACTTCCCGAAAATCGTGACCACCCACTCCTACGACGAGCGGATCGCCACGGTCCGGAAGGCCAAAGAGGCCGGCATATCGGTCTGTTCCGGCGGCATCTTCGGCGTGGGAGAGGGCAATGAAGACAGAGTCTCTCTCTTTGGGCTTCTCCGGGAGCTCGAGGTCGATTCGATCCCCCTCAACTTCCTCGTGCCGATTGCGGGAACGCCTCTTTTTGGCGCCTCCGCCACAATCGGAGCCGATGAGGCGCTCCGGATCGTCGCCGTATGCCGCCTCTTCTTTCCTGAGCGGGAGGTCCGCGTCTGCGGAGGACGGATTCAGGCATTGGGCGACCGGCACACCGAAATCTTCTCTCACGGAGCCGATGGTGTCATGATCGGAAACTATCTGACCCGTTCGGGCCGCTCTCCCGATCTCGACATCCGGATGATCCGCGATCTGGGCTTTGATCTTGTTCCTCCCCACCCTCTTTCTCCCATGACTGCCGGCGTTGACTGACGCATACTTCAGCATCAGGATGCGGATCCACAAGGACGGCCGCCATCTTTCCGGAGGGGAGGACCTTGTTCCTGCCGAAGAATACTCAGAGGCCCTCATCAGGCTGGGAACGAGACTTTTTGCTTTGCCGGCAGACGGGGCCCACGCCCAGCAGATCCTGACGATCGATCCGGTCCTCCCCTCCGAGATCGTCGATGGCCGCCTTCTGCCGGTAAGAGCCTTGGACAGCTCCGGGCCGGAAGAGACCCGGAAGTCTCTTCTGAGCATTCTTTCCAGTCTTTTCTCTCCGGCCGCAGCCTCCCGCATCCTCGAAGTCTTCGACCGGGAGATTCTCGGTCGCTCCTCGCGAAACGGAGCGCTACTCGTCGGGGAGAACGGGGAGATTCTCGCGGATACCCAAGCCGAGGGAGTAAGAACAACCCATATGGGCTGCCGGCCGACCCTGAGAAGAATCCTTGGCGAAACGGTCGACCGACACCTTCCCCCTCCCAGTCACCGCTTTGTCGATGCACTGATCCTCTCGAGCAAGGTTCTTATGGCCGAACCGATCCTCCTCGAGATCTGCGCCTCCGACGACCCCTCCTACCAGACAGGCTATCTCGCCTCCCGGACAACAGGCTATGTTCGGATCCCCTTCATCAAACCCCCCGATCTTCCGACCGGAGGGCGCATCTATCTTGTCCGGGAGGGTGCCGATATTCCCTCTCTCGTCGCATTTCTTCGAAAGACGCCGGTGCTTTTCTCCTCGCAGCTTCTCCCGGCCCCTCTCCCCTTCACGGATCCCCCCCTCCGGACGATTCCCTCGGCAAGGATCCGAGAGATCGGTCGATGAGCGGGGACAGAAAAAAACATCCCGGGGAAGCCTATCGTTTTCCGAAAAGAGATGTGCGCCTGAAAACCCTTCCGCCCCCCCATCTTCGCTCCCTTTCCTCCAACGATTACCTGGGCCTCTCCCGGCACCCGCAAGTGATCGAGGCCTCCATCCGGGCGATACGGGAGTCGGGGACAGGGGCAACCGGCTCCCGATACCTCTCCGGAAACCATGTCCTAAACGGAGCCCTCGAGGAATCCACGGCCCGCTTCAAAACCAGCGGGGCGGGAAAGGCGATTCTCTTTTCATCCGGATACCACGCCAACCTGGCCGTCATGTCCTTTGTCGGAGAGCCCTCCGGCATGATCTTTTCCGATGAGGACAACCATGCCTCCCTGATCGACGGCATGCGTTTGACGAAAGCCACGAGGATCGTCTACCCGCACAACGATTGGGACTTTGTCCGGGACTTCCTGAAAAAACATCCCGCCCGGGCACCGATCATTGTCACAGAGTCCGTATTCAGCATGAAGGGTGATAGGGCTCCCCTCCGGGAGCTTTACGAGATCGTCGCAATGACGGGAGGACTCCTTGTCATCGACGACGCTCACGCGACGGGAACGATGGGGAAAAGCGGGAGGGGAGGACTCGAGCAGCAAGACCTCCCCTTCGACCCAGATCATATGATTGTGACGGGCACCTTTTCAAAAGCTCTGGGAAGCCTCGGCGGATTTGCGGTTCTCTCGGAGAGGGCCGAAAAACTCCTGGCCTCGGTGGCGCGCACACTGATCTACACGACGGCCCTTCCCCCGGGCGTCCTTGCCGCCTCCCTCGAGGCCCTGAGTCTCATCGAACACTCTCCCAAACGTGTGGAGAGTCTCCAGGAGTCCAGCCGATACTGGCAATGCCGACTGACCGGACGGGAGAGCGACTCCCCCATCATCGCCCTCACGGGAGATCCCGCACACCTGTCCGAACTTTCAAACAAAATGGCCCTCAGGGGCTTTCATCTTCCGCTTTTGACCTATCCCACAGTTTCTCAGGGCGAAGAGACTCTCCGGCTCTCCGTCAACACCAGCTGGGACGAAACAGTGCTCTCGGCCATTGAGGACATCCTCACTCCCAAAGAAAAGAAGGGCTCATGAACGAAGGCAGCCGCAAGGATCTCAGACAGAAAATCCCTCTGACGCTCACCCCGAACGACCATCTCTTTAAAAATGGCGATCTCTCCGGAATCTGGGGCAATGCGATGGAGGTCGATGCCGACCGCACAGCCTTCCACGGTGTTTACTGGAAGGGAATGCGCTATCTTTCCCGGCTCAGTCTTAGGGTTTCCGGAATGGAACCGCTCCCGATCACTCCCCTCACGGACGGAGGCAATCAAGACAGCCCGTTCTCTTTTTCCGTCATCCGACTCGGCCCCTCCATCACACCCGAAATGAACGAAAATGAAAGCTCTCCTTCCGTCGTGGACGGCCCTCTCCTCGTCCTCCATAACCGGTTTTGCGCTCCGAACGGGCTCGAAGACGAAATCCGCATCGACAATCACGGAATGCACGAGATCACTCTCCCCGTCTCCTTGCAGATCGACGCCGACTTCAGGGATATCATGGATATCCGTGGGATACGCTCCCACTGGCCTGTGCACACGGTCGAGAAAAAACTGTCAGAAAAAGACAATTCTCTCCTCCTTTCCTGTGTTTGCGAGGACAGCATACGAAGGGAGTCTTGCATCATCGTCCACGAGCCCCACCTTTTTCCCACGTCAAAGGGCTTCGAGGGACACATCAGGATCCCTGCTTATGGATACGCGTCATTTCGGGTCTCAACTCTCTTCCAGGATACGGGGAGAAGCTTTCCGCCGAAATCTTTCCTGATCGCCGACACCATCGCCCGGAGGGAGGCTCAGGACAGCAGAAAAGACAAGGCATTCCGCTCCCGCTGGGCAAGGATTGAAGGGGAAGGATTTCCCTTTGACCGATGGCGGAACAATGCTCTCCGGGATCTCCGAATCCTTCTTTCCCCCCAGCCTTCCGGACCCTTTCCCTATGCCGGCATCCCTTGGTTCTCGACCCCATTCGGCAGGGATTCTCTGCTGACAGGATTCTTCACCCTCTGGGCCTACCCCGCTCTCGCGAAGTCGATCCTCGCCTTTCTTGCCGCTCACCAGGCAAAAACACGAGACAACTTTCGGGACTCCGAACCCGGAAAGATCCTCCACGAATTTCGCCTCGGAGAAGCGGCGCATGATCCCTCTGTCCCCTTCTCCTCTTACTACGGATCGGTCGATGCAACGCCTCTTTTTGTCGCCTTATCTGCAGCCTACCTTGACAAAACAGGTGATCGCCGCTTCCTTTCCCGAATCGGTCCGGCTCTTGACCGGGCCATGGGCTGGATTGAGAACTTCGGGATCGATCCTTCCTCAGGATTTCTTGTCTACTCGGGCGACACCGAAGGGGGTCTTATCCAGAAAGGCTGGAAAGACTCGAGCGACTCGGTCTTCCACGACGACGGACAGATCGCTCCCCATCCCATTGCCCTTGCAGAGGTCCAGGGATACCTCTATATGGCCTACCGGGGATATGCCGCTGTCCTTGGCGCCCGCGGGGACCGCACCGGAAGCGCCACCTATACCCGGAAGGCCCGCGATCTGAAAAAGCTCTTCAATGCCCTTTTCTGGAGCGACGCGATCGGAATGTTCTCGCTGGCCATCGATGGAAAGGGCCGCCCCTGCGAAGTACGAAGCTCAAACGCCGGTCACCTTCTATTTACCGGGATCGCGGAGCAGAAGCTTGCCCGAATAACGGCAAAGGAGCTGATGCAAGACGACATGTTTTCCGGATTCGGCATCAGAACGATCGGCTCCCGAGAACCCCGCTACAACCCGGTCTCCTACCACAACGGTTCAGTCTGGCCTCACGACAACGCTATCATCCTTGAAGGTTTTTCAAGGTACGGATTTTTAAGAGAAGCCTCCCTCCTTGCTCGCGGCTATTTCTCGGCACTTTCATCCTTTCCTGGCGAACGGGCGCCCGAACTCTACTGCGGTTTTTCTCGTGAGAAGGAAGACTCTTCCCCCCTTCCCTACCCGACATCCTGCCGGATTCAGGCTTGGTCGGTCGCATCCATTTTCATGGTGTTTCATGCTCTGGGAACGCTCTCCGAAAGAAGAGGGAAAAAGACCTCTCCTCAAGAGGGAACGTCTCAGCCCGAAAGGGGAAAACGCTTATCCCTGCACATACCCCACAGCATTTTGTACTCGGTCAGACGCAGCACCGACCATCGATAACCGGAATTGACCCTGAATCTTTGGGAGTTGACTTGATTTCCGTATTTATTCCCGTATAATTTCCCTGAGAGTCATGGACTCCCTCAGAAAAATACTTGAAAGCCTTAGCTCAGATCACGATTTTTCCATTTGCTGGCGATTTGCAGCAAGATCGCCGAAGAGTCCATAGACAACGATCTCCCGGAGAAGGTTTCCGGATTTCCGTTCTCCTCTTGTCGCCAATTTCTGGCATAAACCTCCTTATGCTCCTCTTTTGGCATCGGGACAGTGGAGAAAAGGTTCACACAGCTCAACAGAGGTAACGTAATGCCTGACCCCATTTCGCGGGCGCTTTTGAGCCGAATCTTTATTCTTCTCCTACTCTCCGCGGGGCTCTATCACCTCCCTCAGGCGATCCGCTCGATTAATCTCCCGGCCTCCGATCTGATCTTTTCCTTCAACAAGGACGCCAAAGCCGCCTCGAATGATCCGCTTCCCCAAGCTCCGATCCAGGTTGCGCCATCCGGCCTGTCCGGCATTTTTGATGGGGAACCCTCCTTTCTGACAAAGAATGGCGTCCCGGTCATTCGAATGAACGGAAACCAGCCGGTTCTTCTTGAGGGATTTCTCCCTCATTTTTCGACCATCGAGAACGGACGCTACGTTACCCACCTTGATGGAGGGTATACGGTTGTTTGGACGGTCGACCCCACATTGCAGGAGAGAACAGGGCGTTATATCCGAGCTCATCGGGTTCCTTATGGGGTCTTTGTCGCGGCCAATCCCAAGAATGGACGCCTGATTGCCTTCTGGGGTTCCCGTTTCAATGAATTCGATCCGGGAATTCTCTTGCGCGCAACATATCCCGCCGCCTCGCTCTTCAAGATCATCACCGCTACCGATGCCCTTTCCCACAACAGGATCACCCCGAACACGCGCATTCATTTCCACGGATGCCTCTACTGCATCGGGCCGGCATACTGGAAGAGCAATCGGCGAAGAGACTGGCTTGAGTTTACCGTTGCGGAAGCTCTCGGAAAATCGATCAATACCGTTTTCGCAAAAATTGCACTCAAATACCTTACGCCGGAAGATCTTCGGCAGACGGCTCTCCGGTATGGATTCAACAAGCCGATCGATGCCGACTTCTCCATCGATCAAAGCCATGCGGACATTCCTGACGACCTTAACGGGTTTGCCTTTGCATCGGCGGGCTTCGGTGATGTGGCAATCAGCCCGGTCCATGCGGCGATGATCGCGGGGGCGCTCTCCAATGACGGGGTGATGATGCGTCCCCATTTGATCGAAAAGGTTTTGGGAAAAAATGGAGAAACCCTCTTCCAAGACAGTCCAAACTACCTTTTCCAAGTCGCCTCGCCCCTCATTGCAAAGACAATGATCGGGATGATGAGATCGACAGTCGCCAAAGGAACGGGGCGGCGTGCCTTCTTTCGTTGGCGCTCCAATCCGAGACTTCGGCACATTCTCGTAGCAGGAAAGACAGGAACGTTGACCGGAAAGAATCCTGCGGGTCACTATGAGTGGTTCATCGGGACAGCGTCGAACGAAGATCCGACCATTTCGGTTGCCGCATTGACCATCGACAAGGGGGTCTGGACGATCAAGGGACCTGATATCGCCAGTAAAGGAATGTATACATTCTTCAACAAAAAGCCCACGCCAAAGGTTCCAGGATAACAATCCGACAGGCAGGCTCGGGAAAGCGTCTAAAATATTAAAGGGGGGGCACGATGGTCTCTGTAAAAAAGATTATGACAAGAAACCCTATTTCCGTTGAAATGAACACGACTGCCCGAGAGGTTGCAGACATAATGAAGTCGAAAAAAGTGGGCAGTCTTCTTGTCGTCCAGGGAGACAAAACCGTCGGAATCATCACGGAGACCGATATTGTTCGCCGCGTCATTGGCGAGGACCGGATTCCCTACATTACTCCCTGCTCGCAGGTCATGAGTGCCCCGGTTTTGACCATCTCTCCCGAGGCCTCGGTTTACGAAGCCCAGGATATGATGGACAAACACCATATTCGCCATCTGCTCGTCGTCGATGAGGAAGAGTCCGTTCTTGGACTCATCTCCATCAGAGACCTTATCCACCCCACCTATGTTGGCAGGGAAGACTCCTGGGATGGTGGCGTCACCGAATAGATCTCAGACACTTCACACATAAAAAAGGGGAGGAGGCAAATGCCTTCTCCCCTTTTTTTATGGTACGTGCCAAGATCGCGACTGACGGAAAGAACGTGTCTGCGAGCGCAGTGAAATCTAACGGAAAAGAGGCGATTTAGGGAAGACGGAAGAGAAAGGTCCCACCATTCGTAACAACGGTAATGGGAGGCTTAAACGGAAGGGAAAAGCGGTAGCGAACATAATGAGGCGCAATAGTAACGCTCGTCATCTTTCCCTGGTTTTCATGAGCGCTGTTCTTGATAAGAATCAGACGAATCGTTGGCGGGGCATGATACTCAAAAAGATTGTTCCCCAGATACCACAGCTCCGAGCCTCGTTGCTGGTAGTTATCATCGACAGATGTTTCATGAATTTGGGCAGGAGAAAGTCCTCTGGTATCAAGGATAAAGGCCTGACGGGAGTATATAAGATTCTGTTTTGAAAGGGAGTGCCTGACAAGAAGGAGGACCCCCAACACAAGGATGAGGGTCCCAATAGCAAGAAAAAGCGGCGTGGAAGTACGAACCGACTTATCGCGTTCCGAAGGCATGAAAAAGTCCTTTGAAGTTTACGTCTTATCTTCGGCTTTTTCTTTGGGAGGCGCGGAGGGGGATCTCTTGGCGGACAGGGACTCTCCCCGTTCCACAAGCTCAAGAATGGCCATTTCGGCGCCATCCCCAATACGACGACGGGTCTTGACGATTCGGGTATAGCCGCCAGGACGGGAAACAAACCGGGGAGCAATGCTGTCAAACAGATGAAATGCTACATCCTTACTGCGGATCACTTTCAAGATCTCGCGAAGGTGGTGAACGTTCTTTTCACGAGCCTTTGTAATCAGCTTCTCCACCATAGGACGAAGTTCCTTGGCCTTCATGGTCGTCGTTTCGATACGCTCATGTTCAAAAAAAGAGGTGATGAGCGAACGGAACATGGCGCTCCGATGACTTGAATCGCGACCAAACTGGCGTCCTGCAACACGATGTCTCATTGTCGTTCTCCAGAAAGTTCCTGTTAATTCAACCCTTACGACTGATTCGAAAGGTCCATTCCAAGGGAAAGTCCAATATTCTCAAGTGCCTCTTTGATTTCATCAAGGGACTTCTTGCCAAAGTTCTTCGTTTGAAGAAGGTCATCTTCTGTGCGGCGGACAAGCTCACCAATCTTCTTGATGTCGGCACTTTTCAGACAATTGGCCGCCCGGACAGAAAGTTCAAGCTCATTCACGCTTTTGTCCATGATCGTCTCTTCTTTGGGAGAAGAGTCTTCAAGGGAGGGAGCGTTGGCATCGCTGGAAAAATTCCCATCAACGGAGGCAAAGAGATCGAGATGGCTACGGAGAATCTTGGCAGCGTCCGCAATAGCCTCGCCCGGAGTAATACTTCCATCAGTTTCAATCTCAAAGATCAGGCGATCGTAGTCCGTCATTCTGCCGACACGTGTACTTTCAACAAAATAATTCACCTTGTTGATAGGGGTGAAGATCGCGTCGATAGGAATAATGCCGACTTCCGTCTCTGCCGTTCTCGTATGGTCGGCAGGGACGTACCCGCGACCAAACTCGACCTTGAGATCCATGTCAAGGTGTCCCCCTTCATCGAGGGTGGCAATGACGTGGTCAGGATCCATGACCTCGACCGCTCCGCCAGTGTCAATATCAGAGGCCTTGACGACACGGGGCCCCTTAACCTTGAGATGAATCCAGTGCTCACCCTGAAGAAGCGCTTTCATACGCAGAGACTTGAGGTTCAGGATGATGTCGCTCACATCTTCGACAACACCGGGGATATTTGAAAACTCGTGAAAGACATTCTTTGCACGAATGGCCGTAATGGCAACGCCGGGGATTGAAGAAAGAAGAACGCGACGAAGCGCGTTCCCGATCGTAATACCGAATCCACGCTCAAAAGGCTCGATAACAAGACGAGACGAGCGGGAAGAGACATGCGAAACGGCAAGCCCTTTTGGCATTTGGGAAGATACAAGCACTTCCATATTTTTCTCCTCTGTATCCACGGAAAACCTTAACGTGAGTAAAGTTCGACGACAAGGTTCTCGGCAATATGGATATTGATCGCATCTCTCTGGGGAATATCCTTTACAACGGCTTTAAAGGCGTTCTTGTCCACATCAAGCCATGTCGACACAACGCCTCTCTGCTCGGCATCACGGAAATTTCCTGCAACCTTCTCGCTCGACTGCATGGCAGCGGAAAGTGACACGGAATCGTTAACCTTGCAAGAAAATGAAGGAATATTCACTTTCTTTCCGTTAACAAGAACATGACCATGGGTCACGAGCATGCGGGACTCGTTGCGTGAAGCTCCCCAGCCGATGTGATAGACCACGCTGTCGAGGCGCATCTCGAGCGCGCTCAGAAGGGACTGGCCAGTATTTCCCTTTTTGCGGGAGGCAAGCTTGAAGGTCTTCCTGAACTGCCTTTCAAGAATTCCATAGATACGTTTGACCTTCTGCTTCTCGCGAAGCTGAAGACCATACTCGGAGGCTTTGGCACGACTCTGTCCATGCTCGCCAGGCGGATAGGCCCGACGATCAATCGCACACTTGGCAGACAGACAGCGTGCACCTTTCAAGAAAAGCTTCACACCTTCTCTTCTGCAAAAACGACAAACAGGGCCATTATAACGAGCCAACGTGTCTCCTTTATCTAAATTCAGTCAATGTTTTCTAAGCGACTATACCCTGCGTCTTTTCGGGGGTCGGCAACCATTATGGGGAATCGGGGTGACATCTTTAATCAGGCTGATCTTGATTCCAACGGTCTGGAGAGCTCGAATGGCAGACTCTCTCCCTGAACCAGGTCCCTTGACATAGACTTCACAGGCTTTCATGCCCATGTCAGCCGCCTTCTTCGTGGCAATCTCGGCAGCTTTTTGAGCAGCAAATGGGGTGCTCTTTCTCGAGCCCTTAAAGCTTTGAGCTCCGGAGCTCGACCAGGCAATCACATCACCCTTAGAGTCCGTAATTGAAATGATCGTATTATTGAACGAAGCATGAATATGAACAATTCCAACAGGGATGTTCTTCTTTTCTCGTTTTTTTGTTCCCTTTTTTACGCTCATGCAATCCTCATAGTTTTTCCAGGCGGCGGCTTAAGGTCAGGATCCCGTTTTTTTCTTGGCACCAATGCCCTTTTTAGGGCCTTTGCGCGTTCTCGCATTGGTCTTTGTTCTTTGGCCGCGAACAGGAAGGCCTTTGCGGTGACGAAGACCCTGGTAGCAGCCAATGTCCATCTTGCGCTTGATGTTCTGTGAAATCTCGCGGCGCAAATCGCCTTCCACGGTACAGGTGGTCTCGACGGCATCACGAAGTTTTGCAACTTCATCATCCGTCAGAGCATGGACGCGTGTGTCGGGATTGACCCCGGCCTTTCCCAGAATCAGCTGGGATGTGGGCTTTCCGATTCCAAAAATATACGTCAATGCAATTTCAATACGCTTGTTTCTGGGAAGATCAATCCCTACAATACGCGCCAAGGAACTTCTCCTTCGATTTAATTTAACCCTGTCTTTGCTTGTGCTTTGGGTTTTCGCATTTAATGCGAACAATCCCGTTGCGCCTGATAACCTGGCACTTTGAACATATTGGCTTTACCGATGCTCTGACCTTCATTACATCCTCCGGATTATGAACGGTTTCTTTACTTGAAACGATAGGTGATACGGCCTCGTGTCAGATCATACAAGGAGAGTTCAAGGGTCACTTTATCTCCTGGAAGAATCTTAATATAATTCATTCTCATCTTCCCTGAGATGTGCGCCAGTACCTTATGGCCATTTTCAAGCTCGACCCTAAACATGGCGTTTGGCAAGGTTTCCAGGACAGTACCCTGTACCTCAACGGTATCCTCTTTCCCCACAATTTCCCCGATCGCAACAGTTCAATTATCTGGAAGAGTCAGAATTCTTGGCCCTGACCTTGTAATCGCAATGGTATGCTCGAAATGAGCAGAAAGACGACCATCCTTCGTGGCAGCGGTCCAGCCATCGGAAAGAAGTACCGTCTCGTAGGTACCAGCGTTAACCATCGGCTCAAGGGCAAGAACCATCCCCGCCTCAAGCTTTACACCCTTACCCTTATGTCCATAGTTGGGGATGGGGGGCTCTTCATGAAGCTTTCGCCCAATCCCATGACCAACATAGTTTCTTACGACAGAAAAGCTCTTTGCCTCGGCATATTCCTGGATAGCGAAGGAAATATCGCCAAGCCTCCCTCCCATGAGGGCCTTGGCAATTCCGAGTTCAAGAGCAGATTTAGTCGTGTCGATAAGGACAATAGCCTCCGAAGAGATCTCTCCGACTGGAACGGTAATAGCCGAATCCCCGTAGTACCCATCCAGTTCAACACCATAGTCGATACCGACAATATCTCCTGATCTTAACACATATGAATCAGGAATTCCATGCACAACAACATCATTTACAGAAAGACATATTGAGGCCGGGTAATTATGATACCCCTTAAAGGCCGCACGACCACCAAACTGCTTAGGAAAATCTTCAGCAAACTTATCAATTTCGAAAAGAGATAACCCAGGAGAAACCATGGAACGGATCTCTTTTAGGCAATTGGCAACAATTTTACCGGCCTTTTGAATCTTTGAGATTTCCTGGTCCGTCTTAAGGTAAATCATTTAAGGCTTAATTTTTTGAATAAAGCGGTCAAGATCCGAAAAAACAAGATCAATATTCCTGCTTGCATCAATTGTTTGAAGAAGGTTGCGCTTTCGGTAAAAATCAAGCAATGGGCGCGTTAGGTCCCAGTACACAGAAGAGCGCTGACGAATAACGGATTCATCATCATCTGATCTCTGAACCAAAGGTATATTGCAGGCATCGCAAGTCAAATCATTTTTGGGTTTTGCAAATTTAATGTGATACGTACGTTGGCAGCTAGGACACATCCGGCGACCTGAAAGACGTTCGATCCGCTCTTCCTCGTCCATGGAAAAATCAACTGCCACTGAAATCTTTGAGGACCTGGACTCGAGAAGGTTATCTAGTTCTTTGGCTTGCTCAATAGTCCTGGGGAAACCATCAAAAATGTAGCTTTTCCCCGAAGCGGCCGTCGAGTTGACTTTTTCATTAACAAGGTCGATGACAAGAGCGTCGGGAACAAGTTCCCCACGCTCCATAAATCCTTTGGCTCTTTCTCCAAGAACAGACTTATCACGAATAGATTCACGCAACAGATCGCCTGTAGAGATTTTGACCATTGGATATTTTTCCACAAGCATATTTGCCTGGGTTCCCTTCCCCACTCCGGGAGGGCCAATGAACACGATAAACATCGTTTAGGCTATCCTTCCCCTGATGCGGCTCTTCTTAAGAAAGCCTTCATAGTTTCTGGACATCATATAGGATTCGATTTGTTGGGATGTATCCAATGAAACGCCTATCACAATAAGAAGCGATGTTCCACCAAAGTAAAAGGGGACATGAAGCTGGGTGATAAGGATCTCAGGAATGACACAGACAAGGGCTAAATAAATGGCCCCAACAAGTGTAATCCTATTCATTACATTATAAATAAATGCGGCCGTCGTCTTTCCTGGCCGTATACCAGGAATAAAACCACCGTATTTCTGAATGTTCTCCGCAATGTCAGCCGGATTCATGACAACTGCAGTATAAAAAAAGCTGAAAAAAAGGATAAGAAGTACATAAAGAACTGTATAGGAAAAGCTTCCAGGAGATAACGACTTCCCTATCGACTGAATCCATGGAACAGAGATAAAGCCTGCGATCGTTGCAGGAAAAGAGATCAGTGACGAGGCAAAGATCGGAGGAATGACGCCTGCTGTATTGATCTTGAAGGGAATATGTGTCGACTGTCCCGCAACAAGCTTGTTTGAGACAAGCCGCTTGGCATACTCGACGGGAATCTTTCTCCGAGCTGTCTCAATAAATACAATGGCGGCGACAACAAATATAACCATCAAGGCAACGCCTATCAGGACAAAGCCTGAAATTTCCCTCTGCTGAAAAAGCTTGAAGGTTGAAAGAACGGCAGAGGGCATACGGGCGACTATGCCTGAAAAAATAATAAGACTGATCCCATTCCCGACTCCGCGTTCTGTGATCTGCTCCCCGATCCACATGACAAATGTGGTCGCTGCCGTCAATGTGATCATGACCATCAGGCGGAAACCCCATCCCGGATGCGCGACAAACTGGCCATTATTCATTTTCTCAAGGCCAAGCGCAATTCCAAAGGATTGGATCATTGCGATCAGAACGGTCAGATAGCGAGTATACTTCGTAATAACCTTGCGGCCCCTCTCCCCCTCCTTTGAAAGCGCCTGCAGGGCTGGGTGAACAACCGTGAGGAGCTGAAGAATAATAGAGGCGGAAATATAGGGCATGATACCAAGGGCAAAAATCGTAAAGCGAGAAAGTGCGCCTCCGGAAAACATGTCAAAAAAACCGATCAAAGCCCCGCCATTTTGATGCAGAAACTTTGAGAGCTCTGACCCGTTGACTCCGGGGGTGGGAATGTAAGCACCTACCCTGTATACGACAAGCATGCCAAGGGTAAAAAGAACCCGCTGACGGAGCTCAGGAATTTTCCAGATATTTTCGAATGTGCGAAAAATTCTTTCAAACAATCGAGCCACCAGCTTTTAATATTTTTTCTTCTACTGGCCGGCTCGTTGCTATTCCTTCAATGACATAAGGCTTGGTCGGCTCGCCATTTCCAAGGATCTTCACCGCAAACTTCCGAGATTTTGGAGGTCTGATCACGTCCAAATCGAGGAGAGTCTCAATGTCGACCTTGTTATCAGGAAAAGAAAAATCCTCAAGACGAGAAATATTGACAATAAGAACCTCAATATCATCAAGGGGAATAAATCCACGCTTGGGAATTCTGAGGAAAAGGGGCGTCTGACCGCCTTCAAAGCCTAATGGTTTGGTTCCGCCAGAGCGGGCGCCTTGTCCTTTGTGTCCTTTTGTGGAGGTTTTCCCATGGCCAGATCCAATTCCTCGACCGACTCTTTTTTTGCGATGCTTTGCCCCGTCAGCCGGCTTTAAGTCATGAAATTTCATCTTCAGCAATCTCCCTAGATTTCGGTCACTTCAATCATATGTCTTGTCTTCGCAACCATTCCCATGATGGAAGGGGATGCTGGATGAATCACCTCACTGTTGGGACGGGTCAGTCCCAGGGCGAAGATAACCTTCTTCACCTTGAGGGGAACCCCGATCGTACTCTTGAGAAGACGGATCTTTATTTTAGACTCTGCCATTTCAAATCCTTGATTTTATTTTGTTAAACGCTTTCAGGGCGGCGTTCATCCATCGCATCCTTGAAGCTCCGAAGCTGCTTGAGTCCTTCAAGAGTCGCGCGAACGACATTATAGGGATTGCTCGACCCCAGCGATTTACAGAGAACATTTGTTGCCCCGAGCACCTCCATGACAGCTCGAACGGCACCTCCGGCAATTAAGCCTGTACCTTCAGATGCAGGCTTAATCATGACGTCTTCTGCCCCAAAGTGGCCAATCACTTCATGGGGGACCGTTGTCGCCTTGAGCGGAACCGAGATAAGATTTTTCTTGGCATTTTCGATCGCCTTTTTAATGGCTTCGGGGACCTCGGTAGACTTTCCTTTCCCCATGCCAACAACACCCGCTCCATTTCCGACGACCACAAGAGCGGAAAAAGAAAAGCGCTTTCCTCCCTTGACGACCTTCGAGACACGGTTAACGAAAACAACCTTGTCCTTCAAAGCACTGTGGTCTACCTTAACGTGTTCCAAAAACACCTCCTATAGCAATTTTAAAACTGAAGTCCGCCCGCACGAGCACCCTCAGCCAGTGCCTTGATGCGACCATGGTACAGGTAACCGCCTCTGTCAAAAACGACAGAAGTTATATTTTTTTTCTTTGCTTCGGAAGCTAGAACCTCTCCGACTTTTTTGGCAACGGCCACAGTATCCCCCGACTTTTCTTCGGACATCGTCAAAGAGGATGCGGAAGCAAGGGTAGAGCCAGTCGAATCGTCGATAATCTGAGCATAAATATATTTGAGGCTCCGATAGACCGAGAGCCTGGGTCGCTCGGTGCTCCCCTTGATCTTCTTGCGGACTCTTTTATGTTTTGAGATTCGTTTTTCATTGCGTGTGGAAAGCTTCATCTTATTCCCCTCTCAAGAATTACTTTTTGCCTGTTTTGCCTTCTTTGCGTCGAACCTTTTCACCCTCAAAGCGAATCCCCTTGCCCTTGTAAGGCTCAACAGGCTTAGCCTGCTTGATTTCAGAGGATATCTTTCCCAGTAGCTCTTTATCAAAGGATGTTAAGGTAATGACGGTCTGTTTTTCCACAGATCCTTTGATCTGGGGAGGAAGGGTCATTTCAACAGGCTTGGTAAATCCAAGTGTCATGGAGAGGTTTTGCCCCGCAAGCTGCGCTCTGAAGCCAACTCCAGAAATCTCGAGGACCTTTTTGAAAGGTTGAGCAACACCGGTAATTTTATTGTTGATCAGGGACCGGTGAAGACCATGGAGGGCCTTGTCCTTCCCATTGTCTGAGGGCCTGGAAACACTGAGAGTGTCTGCCTCAAGCAATGCAGAAAATCCGTAGGGCAGAGTGTGGTGCATTTCTCCATGAGGGCCTTTGATGTGAAGGTCGAGCTTGTCAACCTTGACAGTGACACCTTTGGGAACCTGAATAGGTTTTTTTCCAATACGAGACATCATTGACTCCGTGTCAGCAGGTTACCAGATTTGACAAAGAACTTCCCCGCCAAGATTCAACTGCTTGGCTTTCCGATCGGTCATTACGCCCTTAGATGTAGAGATGATTGTCACACCAATCCCACCCATCAACAATTTATGCTTGCTGACCTTTTGATAAATACGAAGACCTGGTTTCGAAATGCGCTTAAGGCCGCGAATAAGGGGGACCCTCTCCTTCGAAACACGAAGATGAATTACAAGGGACTTTTTCCCTTCCTCCTCTTTCACCTCATAGGAGGCAATCAGGCCCTCTTCCACCATAACCTTAAGGATACTTTCCTTAAGCTTGGAATGCTGGCAGGAAACGGTCTGATAAACCCGCATATTGGCATTTCTGATACGCGTCAGCATATCAGCAATAGGATCAGTCAATGACATTCATTCCTCCGTGTTTACCAGGACGACTTCGTGATACCTGGAATTTCGCCTTTAAGAGAGAGATTTCTAAAACAGATACGGCACATACCAAAATCCCTCATGTAACCTCGGGGACGGCCGCAAATGCGACAGCGATTGTAGCTCCTGACTTTAAATTTCTGAATTTTTTTGGCTTTCAAAACCATAGAAATTTTGGCCATTTTTTTTCCTTTACTTTCTGAAAGGCATCCCTAAATGTGTCAGGAGAGCCTTGGATGTAGCATTATCCTTGGCAGTCGTGACGATGGAAATATCAAAACCGTGAGTCATGGTGATCTCGTCATACTTGATCTCAGGGAAAATAATCTGCTCCTTCAGGCCGAGGGAATAGTTCCCGTTGCCATCAAACGAGCGATCATTGACTCCCTTAAAATCTCGAATACGCGGAAGGGCGATAGAAATAAGGCGGTCAAGGAACTCCCACATAATGTCACCTCGAAGGGTGACCATGACACCAATAGGCATGCCTTCCCGGAGCTTAAATCCTGCAATGGACTTTCTGGCCTTGGTCAACACAGGCTTTTGCCCAGTGATCAATGCCAGTTCCTTAGAGGCCATATCAAGAAGTTTGGGGTTTCCGATGGCTTCACCCAGAGCAACGTTCAACGTGACCTTGACAATTTTCGGAACCTGCATGACATTCGAGAGTTTCAGTTCACGCATCAGATTTGGCTGAATCTCCTTGAAATAACGGATCTTCATGCGGGGTTCTGATGACTTGGTTCTCACTGCATCCACAGAAGGAGCGGCGGTCTCGCTTGTTTTCGCATCTTTCTTCGGTTTGGCCGTTTTTCCCGATTTTGCGGGAGTAGGCGACTTCTTCTCTGCCATCATTAACCTTTCGTCAGTTACTTCTGGTCGATAATTTCATTACACTTCTTGCATACACGTGACTTTTTCCCGTTCTCGAACAACTTATGAGTAATACGAGTAGGTTTGTGACAATGCGGGCACTCAAGCATCACATTGGAAGCATCAAGGGCATTTTCCTTAGTGACGAAACCACCCTCCCGAGAAGTCTGATTAGGTTTGATGGCCTTCTTGATCATGTTTATATTTTCGACAAAAACATGATGAAAGACACGGTCAACCTTTATGATCTTTCCGGTTTTCCCTTTGTCTTTTCCAGCTGTGACAATGACCTTGTCATCCTTCTTCAAAGAGGGGAAGGAGAATGGAGAAGGCATCTTTTTTCTCATGAATTATCCTTTTCAGTTATATAACTTCTGGTGCCAACGATAAAATCTTCATAAACTTTCTTTTGCGAAGCTCTCTCGCAACAGGCCCGAAGATACGAGTCCCGATAGGATCCCCTTGAGCATTAATCAGGACTGCGGCATTCTGGTCGAAGCGAATGTAGGACCCATCTTCACGACGAGCTTCCTTGACCGTTCGGACAACTACCGCCTTTGCGACATCACCTTTTTTTACAGACGCATTCGGGGTCGCTTCCTTGATGGAAACAACAATTGTGTCTCCCAGATGAGCATAACGACGTCTAGAGCCGCCCATAATATGAAAACACATGACTTTCTTGGCACCGGAGTTGTCGGCAACCTGCAAAATAGTCCTAAGCTGTATCATCTAAATAGCCTCGCCAATGAAATTAAAGAACCCGAACAACCCTGTGGTGTTTATCCTTGCTAATAGGTCGCGTTTCAGCGATAAGAACGGTCGAGCCTTCGGGAATCGATTCCTCCGTATGGGCCTTCAGCCTGTTCTTCTTTGTCACAACTTTTTTATAAAGGGGATGGACAACCTTCCTGCGAATCTCAACGACCACAGTCTTAGTCATCTTGTTTTTGACTACAACACCCTGAATTTGTTTCGACGATTTAGCCGGAGTGTTCTCCGAAGATTCCTGGGTTGCCATTTACTTTTTCCTTTCCGCTAAAACGGTATTGAGCCTAGCAACAATCCGCTTCTCCGTCTTAACCAGATGGGGATGCTCAAGGCGACCGTTTACACGCTGAATACGATAGCTAAGAAGAGAGCGCTTCTTTTCAGCTATAGCTTTCTTGATTTCGTCATCTTTCATCTGGCGGATCTCATCAGCCGTCATTTGAAGTCCTCTCTTTTCACTATTTTCGTGGCGAAAGGCATCTTATAGGAAGCAAGGCGGAGTGCCTCTTCGGCAACCTCGGGGGTGACGCCTTCCATTTCATAAATAATACGACCGGGTTTGATCACGGCAACCCAAAACTCAGGGTTGCCCTTTCCGGATCCCATACGAGTCTCGGCAGCCTTCCGGGTAATAGGCTTGTCCGGGAAAACGCGAATCCAAACCTTACCGCCTCTTTTTACAAAACGGGTAATCGCAATACGACCAGCTTCAATCTGGCGAGAGGTCAACCAGTGAGGCTCAATCGCTTTAAGACCATAGTCTCCAAAGGAAAGCTCGGAGCCGCGATAAGCCTTCCCCTTGAGATTTCCCTTCATCATTTTGCGATGTTTGACTTTTTTTGGGCTTAACATTACGCCTTCACCTTTCTGTTCTTGTCTGAGGCCTTATCTGCGGTCGCCTCGGAGGTCGATGGAAGATGATCCCCCATATACACCCAAACCTTAATTCCAATTTTTCCAAAGGTGGTATAGGACTCAGCCAACCCAAAGTCGATGTCTGCACGGATTGTCTGCAAAGGAACGCGTCCTTCACGATACCACTCGGTCCTGGCAATCTCTGCGCCACCAAGACGGCCGGCACAACAAATTTTTATACCGAGAGCGCCAAACCGTAGAGCCGATGCAACACTTTTTTTCATCGCCCGACGGAACGAGATCCGTTTTTCGAGTTGAGAGGCAATAGACTCAGCAACAAGCTGGGCATCTACCTCTGGCTTTTTGACTTCCTTGATAGAGATAGAAAGCTCAGACTTGATGCTTTTCGCGAGCTCGACCTTCAGCTTTTCAATTTCGGAGCCCTTTTTCCCGATAATAAGGCCAGGCTTAGCTGAATGGATCAGAACACGCGTAATGCTGTCCTTGCCGGTCCGCTCTATATCAATACGAGAAATTCCCGCCTGGTAGAGCTTCTTCTTGATATACTTTCGAATTTGAAGGTCTTCGTGGAGCCATTCAACGTAAGCCTTTTTGGCATACCAGCGAGAATTCCACGTTTTGATATAACCCAGTCGAAACCCGGTTGGATGTACTTTCTGTCCCATGTGACCCCTGTGTGATGGCGGCGCTATTTGCGCGTGAGAACGATTGTAAGATGCGACATTCTTTTCTTGATTGAGTAGGCCCGGCCCATCGCACGTGCCTGAATTCTCTTCATGATAGGACCCTGATCCACAAAAACTCTGTCGATCTTCAGGTCTTTCGACTCACCTAAAAACTTTTGCTGAGCATTACTGACGGCAGAGTTCAGCGTCTTCAAAACAATAGGAGCCGGTCCTCTGCGAGTAAAGGTCAGATAGGACTGGGCCTTAACAACATCCATTCCCCGGATCGCGTCAATAACAAAGCGAACCTTCCTCGGAGAAATTTTTATAAATCTGTTCTTTGCAATCGCTTCACCTGGAGTCGACATCTCAAGCCTTTCAAATCGTTTGTTTGACTAGCGTTTTGATGATTTCTCGACTTTAGAGCCACCATGAGCCTTGAAAAGCCGTGTCGGTGAAAATTCACCGAGCTTGTGACCAACCATGTTTTCCGTCACATAGACGGGAATAAACTTTTTCCCGTTGTGAACAGAAAAGGTAAAACCAATCATTTCCGGAATGATCATCGACCGGCGCGACCAGGTCTTGATCATCTTTTTCTCACCAGTTGAGACTGACTTCTCGACCTTCTCCAGAAGAGAGGCGTCGATAAAAGGACCTTTTTTAATAGATCTCGGCATGGATAATCCCTTTTACTTTCTACGTCTAATGATAAAACGATCGGTCTTGGGATTGTGTCTTGTCTTGAATCCCTTTGAAGGCTGTCCCCATGGAGAACACGGGTGGCGTCCTCCTGAAGACTTTCCTTCGCCTCCCCCCAGGGGATGATCAACCGGGTTCATGGCAACGCCACGAACATGAGGCCGTTTACCCATCCATCGAGATCGACCGGCTTTTCCAATAGAAATATTCTCGTGTTCGATATTGCCAACCTGCCCAACGGTGGCGCGACAGCGTCCATGGACCCGTCGAGTTTCCCCGGACGAAAGTTTGATTATAACCCAATCACCCTCTCTTCCCAAAATTTGGGCGTAGGCCCCGGCGGAACGAGCGATCTTCCCTCCGGCACCAATCTTAAACTCGATATTGTGGATAAGCGTACCCAGAGGAATCTGCATGATTTCAAGAGAGTTTCCCGGGCGAATATCGGATCCTGCTCCTGAAACGACAGTATCGTTAACATTCAAGCCCACCGGTGCAAGAATATATGAGCGTGCACCATCAGCGTAGCAAATAAGGGCAATCCGGGCCGACCGGTTAGGATCGTACTCAATGGATTCCACCTTGGCAGGAATCCCGTCCTTATTGCGCTTGAAGTCAATAAGCCGATAGGCTCTCTTGTGCCCACCACCCCGATGCCTAGAGGTAAGAGTTCCAATATTGTTTCTTCCTCCGGAAGACTTCTTGGAGGTAGTAAGAGGCTTAAATGGCTTCTCAGCCGTGATTTCATCGAAAGTATAGCCGGTTTTATATCGGCTCGACTGAGGAACAGGATTATATGTCTTGATTCCCATTTTTATGCTCCCTCAAAAATATCTAGCTTGAAACCATCCTTAAGGGTGATATAGGCACGCTTTCTGTCAGGCAGACTTCCCTTGACGATGCCAATCCTCTTTGCTTTCCCCTTGCGAACAACAGTGCGCACAGACTCCACCTTGACATTAAAGATGGACTCGACTGCCTTCTGAATTTGAATCTTGTTGGCCTTTTTATAGACGTGAAAAAGGTACACGGAGTTCTTTTCCCTGACCCGATCGGATTTCTCCGAAAGAATAGGGCGAATAAGAATATCGGAAATGTCCATTATTGGGCCCCTTTCAGAAACTGTTCAAGCCAGGAGCGGGAATCCTCCGCAACAAGAACGACGTCTGAGAGAACAACATACAATGACGTCACAGCTGAAGGAGGAAGAATGGTGATGCCAGGTATATTGCGCGAAGCCAACCAGACATTCTCCTCAAGCTCCTCGGAGATAAGCAGGATGTTTTGGTAGCCAGGAAGGACTTTGTACTGGGTCAAAAGAGTCACAAAGTCTTTCGTCTTGGATGTCTGCATCTCGAGAGAAGGAATAATGGAAATCTTTCCTTCTGCCCCCCTGACTAGGAGAGCCTCCCGAAGAGCTTTCAGTACCTTCCGAGACGGCTGCTTATAGAAGTAGTTTCTAGGACGGGGGCCAAAAATGATGGCCCCGCCACGCCATTGGGGAGCACGAGAAGAACCCTGTCTGGCCCGGCCCGTTCCCTTCTGACGATAAGGCTTCTTTCCTCCGCCGGAAACCTCTCCCCGAGTCTTCGTCGAGGAAGTCCCGGACCTCATTCCGGCAAGTTCCATGGTCGTAATCTCATGGATAACACTCTTGTTGAAGGCTTCTGGTGTGACATCGGACTCAATGACGAGTGTCGATGAGGACTTTCCTTCTGACGAAAGAACTGGGATCTTCATCTATAATCCTTTAAATTAATCTTTTTTAAAAACAAGAATGGTTCCGGGGTGGCCGGGAACTGCTCCCTTAAGCAGGACAAGATTCGCCTCTGCCTTGACCTCTACCACCTCCAGATTCTTGATCGTCACCTTCCGATGGCCCATATGACCGGGAAGCTTTTTGTTCTTAAGCACCCGGGAGGGATAAGCCGAGGATCCGATGGAGCCGGGTTCCCGATGAAACATGGAACCGTGGGTTGCGTCGCCTCCACGAAAATGATGGCGCTTCATAACACCGGCAAAACCTTTTCCCTTGCTCATTCCTGTTGCGCTCACCAGCTCACCGGTCTTAAAGAAGTCGGCTCCGATGATCGTTCCGGAGGCCGGAGGCTCACCCGAGATGACGACCTCCCGAATCGTCCGGTAGGAGTTCTGCGCATGCTTTTGGAAATGACCTCTCAACGGCTTGTTCAAAGATCCAGGCTTGACCATGCCGTATCCCAGCTGGACAGCAGAGTACCTGTCTTTATCCTGAGATTTCACCTGAATGACCTCGCAGGGACCGACTTTTACGACAGTCACAGGAACTGCCTTGCCGTTCGCAAGGTAGATCTGGGTCATACCGACTTTTTCGCCTATGATGGAATTCACAGTTGTCTCCTACAGCTTGATTTCAACATCGACGCCAGCCGGAAGCTCAAGCTTCATGAGAGCATCGATCGTTTCAGGTGTTGATTCGATGATGTCGATCAGGCGCTTATGGGTACGCCGTTCGAACTGCTCCCGCGACTTCTTGTCCGCATGAGGAGAACGTAGGACCGTAAACTTCTCAATCCTTGTGGGAAGGGGGATCGGTCCCTTGATCGTCGCGCCCGTACGCTTAGCGGTGGAGACGATATCCACGAGGGACTGGTCCAATATCCTGAAATCATAGCCCTTGAGACGAATCCGAATGATTTGATTCATAATCGGTTTTACTCCACCTTTTAAAGGATAACCTTGGAGATCACGCCAGCTCCGACGGTCCGTCCGCCTTCCCGAATGGCAAAGCGCAGTCCGTCCTCCATCGCGATCGGGGTGATCAGCTTCACCTTCACCCGGATGTTGTCCCCAGGCATCACCATCTCCACGCCCTCGTTCAGCGTCACCACCCCTGTCACATCCGTCGTCCGGAAGTAAAACTGAGGACGATACCCGTTAAAGAACGGCGTATGCCGCCCTCCCTCTTCCTTCGTCAGAATATAGGCCTCTGCCTCGAACTCCGTGTGCGGCGTGATCGATCCCGGCTTCGACAGGACCATCCCGCGCTCCACATCCTCCTTCTTCGTTCCCCGAAGAAGAAGTCCCACGTTGTCTCCCGCCTGGCCAGAGTCCAAGACCTTCCGGAACATCTCGACTCCCGTCACAACCGTCTTCTGGGTGTCCCGGATCCCCACGATCTCGATCTCTTCTCCGACCTTCACCACCCCACGCTCGACACGGCCCGTCACCACCGTCCCACGTCCGCTGATCGAGAACACATCTTCCACCGGCATCAAAAACGGCTTCTCCACGTCTCTCACTGGCGTCGGAATATACTCGTCCACCGAATCCATCAGCTTCAGGATCGGCAGGCATGCCGCACACTCCCGCTTCCCGCATCCGCACTCCAGGGCCTTCAGCGCCGACCCTCGCGTGATCGGGATCACATCCCCGGGGAACTCATACTTCGACAAAAGCTCCCGAACCTCGAGCTCCACCAGCTCCAGAAGCTCCGGATCGTCCACCATGTCCACCTTGTTCAGGAAGACCACGATGTAAGGCACGCCCACCTGCCGCGCCAGCAGAATGTGCTCCCGCGTCTGCGGCATCGGTCCGTCTGCGGCCGACACCACGAGAATCGCCCCGTCCATCTGCGCCGCACCCGTGATCATGTTCTTCACGTAGTCCGCGTGCCCAGGACAGTCTACGTGCGCATAGTGCCGCGTGGCCGTCTGGTACTCCACGTGCGCGATCGCGATCGTGATCCCGCGCTCCCGCTCTTCCGGCGCCTTGTCGATCTGGTCGTACGCCAAAAACTCCGCCATCTTGTTCGCCGCCAACACCCGCGTGATCGCCGCCGTCAGCGTCGTCTTCCCGTGATCCACGTGTCCGATCGTTCCGATATTCAGATGCGGCTTCGTTCTCTCGAATTTTGCTTTTGCCATGATCTCACTCCTGGATTCTTGTTATGACCCTTGTTGACGGCTAAAGATTACGCCTTGGACTTTTCAATAATTTCGTCGGCAACATTCTTGGGGGCCGGCTCATAATAAGCCAGGAGCATAGTAAAGATTCCCCTTCCCTGAGTCATCGAACGAAGATCTGTCGCATACCCAAACATTGCCGCAAGAGGAACGTGGGCATCAATAACCTGCGCTCCACCGCGAGCATTCATGCCGATGATCTTTCCGCGCCGACTGCTGAGATCTCCCATCGTATCGCCGAGATATTCCTCGGGAACGACCGCTTCGACATTCATGATTGGCTCGAGAATGGCCCCCTGAGCTTTTCTTACGCCCTCTTTAAGAGCCATGGAAGCGGCGATTTTGAATGCCATCTCAGAGGAGTCGACATCGTGATAAGAACCGAATGTCAGAGAGACCTTCATATCAACGAGCGGGAACCCGGCCAGAACACCCCCGGCCATAGCCTCGACAACTCCCTTTTCGATCGCAGGAATATACTCTTTCGGAACGACGCCGCCGACAATCTTGTTTTCAAAGATAAAGCCGGCACCACGCTCAAGAGGTTCGAGTTCAAAGACGACATGTCCGTATTGTCCGCGACCTCCCGTCTGACGAATATACTTCCCTTCGATCTCCACCTTCTGGGTAATCGTCTCGCGATAGGCAACCTGAGGCTTCCCGACATTTGCATCGACCTTAAACTCCCGCTTGAGGCGGTCGACGATAATCTCGAGGTGAAGCTCTCCCATACCTGAAATAATTGTCTGACCTGTCTCCTCGTCAGTCGAAACACGAAGAGAGGGATCTTCCTGAGAAAGTCGCCCGAGTGACAGACCTAGCTTTTCCTGATCGCCTTTGGTTTTCGGCTCGATCGCAACCGAGATAACCGGATCGGGAAACTCGATAACCTCAAGAAGCACCGGACTGTTCTCGTCACACAAAGTATCGCCCGTCAAAGTATTTTTCAGGCCCACAGCGGCGGCAATGTCGCCCGCATAGACCTCTTTGATATCTTCCCGTTTGTCAGCATGCATACGAAGGATACGACCGATGCGCTCACGTCCCTGGCGGGTAGAGTTGTACACATAGGAGCCGGCATCGACTCTTCCCGAGTAGACGCGGAAGAAGGTCAGCTGTCCCACGAAAGGATCGGTCATGATCTTGAATGCAAGTGCAGAAAATGGAGCAGCGTCGTCACACTTCCTGATGAGCTCAGACTTGTCGGCAGGATTGATGCCGACAACATCGGGAACATCGAGCGGTCCGGGAAGATAAGCAAGAACAGAATCGAGAAGTTGCTGAACACCTTTGTTCTTAAAGGCAGAGCCACAAAGAACAGGCGTTCCCTTCATCTCAATTGTGATCTTGCGGAGGGCCCGGACGATCTCTTCCGCGGTTACCTCCTCTTCGCCAAGAATCTTTTCTGTGATGGCGTCGTCATGCATCGACACTGACTCGAGCAGCATCTCCCGGTACTTGTCAGCCTGTTCCTTCATCTCTGCAGGAATATCGACGACATCGTAGCGCATGCCGGTGGGATCGTTATAGACGATCGCCTTCATGGTCACGAGATCGACGACTCCCGAAAAATTGTCTTCGGCCCCGATGGGGATCTGAACTGGAATTGGATTGGCCTTGAGTCTGTCTACCATCGTGGCCACGGATGCGTAAAAGTCCGCCCCCACACGGTCCATCTTGTTCATGAAGGCAATACGGGGAACCCGATATTTATCGGCCTGCCTCCAAACGGTCTCGGACTGGGGTTCGACTCCCTGAACCGAGTCGAAGAGAGCAATGGCGCCATCCAACACCCGCAGAGAGCGCTCCACTTCAATCGTGAAGTCGACGTGGCCCGGGGTATCGATGATATTGACCCGATGATCTTTCCAGACAGTGGTGATGGCGGCAGAAGTGATCGTGATTCCCCTCTCACGTTCCTGGTCCATCCAGTCCATAACCGTATTGCCTTCGTGCACCTCTCCCATACGGTGCACGACTCCGGTATAGAAAAGGATTCGCTCGGTCGTGGTTGTCTTACCCGCATCAATGTGGGCCATAATTCCGATATTGCGGGTCTTTTCAAGGGAATACTGCCGACTCACCTGTTCCTCCTACCACTTATAATGCGCAAATGCCTTGTTGGCTTCTGCCATACGATGAGTATCTTCACGCTTCTTGACAGAAGAACCAACATTGTTGGATGCGTCGATAATCTCCGCCGCGAGCTTCTCTTCCATCGAGTGTCCGGCACGAGACTTGGCGCCGTTAACCATCCAGCGAAGCGCCAAAGAGATGCGGCGGTTCGGCCTGACCTCAACAGGAACTTGATAGGAGGCCCCACCGACTCGGCGAGACTTCACTTCAAGAAGAGGCTTCACATTGTCGACGGCCAGCTTGAAGACCTTAAGCGGATCAGGGCCCATCTTGGTCGTGACAATCTCCATGGAGGAATAGAAGACATTCTCAGCTGTCGACTTCTTCCCCTGCTTCATCAGGGTATTGATCATCTTAGAGACCAAGCGGCTATTAAACTTGGCGTCTGGCAAAACCTCACGGCGGTCAACCTGATTAGATCTACGCGGCATCTCTTGGACTCCAGCTTTGTTGAATCAAACGTTCTCGACGAATCTTACGACTTGGCTTTTTTCGATCCATACTTGGAACGGCTTTGCTTTCTATTGGCAACGCCGGCGGCATCCAGCGCTCCACGGACGATATGGTAGCGCACACCCGGAAGATCCTTCACACGACCACCCCTGACGAGGACAATGGAGTGCTCCTGGAGGTTGTGCCCGATACCCGGAACGTAGGCGGTGATCTCGAATCCGTTTGTCATCCGAACGCGGGCCACTTTTCTGAGAGCTGAGTTCGGCTTTTTCGGGGTCGTCGTATAGACCCTGACGCAAACACCGCGCCGCTGAGGGCACCGGGTCAGTGCAGGGCTTTTGCTCTTGTCTTGCAGCTTCTTTCGGCCGCTACGAACAAGTTGATTAATTGTCGGCACTTAAGATTCCTCCATTTTTCCAAATTCGGTTCCGCAAAAAGCGAACCTTGTCATTTTATTGATGAAGGCAGGATAAGTCAAGATCCTTCCGACTCACCCTCAAGGGGTATGTAGGTCTTTCTAAACTTCGGAAAGCCCGTTCCAGCCGGGATAAGCCGACCAACAATGACGTTTTCCTTGAGCCCCTGCAAGTCATCTGTTTTTCCGTTGATGGCCGCCTCGGTCAAAACCCGCGTCGTTTCCTGGAAGGAGGCCGCAGAGATGAAGCTTTCCGTGGATAGGGCCGCCTTGGTAATTCCGAGAAGAAGCGGACTTCCGCTGGCTGGCTTCTTTTCCTGGGCGAGGAGCTTTTCATTTTCCTCCTCGAAGAGACCTCTGTCGACCTGACTTCCCATCATGAATATGGAGTCACCCGGATCGTCGATGCGGATTTTGCGCAGCATCTGTCGGACAATGACTTCAATATGCTTGTCATTGATTCCCACCCCCTGGAGGCGATAGACCTCCTGGACCTCGTTGACGAGATAGGACATAAGGTTTTGAGGGCCAAGAACGGTCAGGATGTCGTGCGGGTTCACCGATCCGTCCATGAGTGGCTCTCCTGCCTCGACCCAGTCGTTTTCATGGACGCTGACATGTTTCCCTTTGGGGATGATGTACTCCTTCTCGTCGCCCAGATCGTTGATCACCTTGATAGTTCGGGTCCCGCGGCTTTGCTTGCTGTTGGCAAACGTCACAGTTCCTTCGATCTCGGTGATGATCGCCTGCTCCTTTGGTTTCCTGGCTTCAAAAAGTTCCGCAACTCTCGGAAGACCTCCGGTGATGTCCTTTGTCTTCGTTGATTCTCTCGGAATCTTCGCAAGAACGTCTCCCGGATAGACCGTCGATTTTTCATCGATAAGAATATGGGCCCCTGTAGGCAGGGGGTACTCTCTCCGGTTCTTCGTTCCGGCTTCACGAACCTCAAGACGCGGTCGAAGGTTTTGTTTGGAGTCAATGATCACACGGCTCTTGAGGCCCGAAGTCTCATCGATCTCCTCGCGCAAGGTCTGGCGCTCGATGATATCCTTGAAGTTGCAAACCCCTTCCACCTCGGTGATGATCGGCGTCGAGAACGGATCCCATTCGACAAGCTTGGATCCGACCGTTACTCTCTGGCCATTTTCGACAAGTAGCTTGGCTCCGTAGACGACAGAGTAGCGCTCCTTTTCCCGTCCCTCCTCATCGATAATGACGATTTTTCCGTTTTTCGACATTGCGATATTGGAGGCTTCATTGTTCTTGACTGTCATAAGGTTGTCGTAGCGCACAAGACCGTCTCTCTTGGCCTCGTGGACCGACTGCTTTCCAACCTGGGCCGTTCCTCCGATGTGGAAGGTCCGCATCGTAAGCTGCGTTCCCGGCTCGCCGATGGATTGCGCCGCAATGATTCCGATCGCCTCTCCGAGCTCTACGCGCTTTCCCCGGCTCAGATCGCGTCCGTAACACGCGGCACAGACGCCCCGCTTCGACTGGCAGGTCAGAACCGAGCGGATTTTGATAATATCGATGCCCGATTCCTTGATCTTGTCGACCTCTTCCTCGTTAATCTCCTGTCCGGCCCTCAAGATGAGATCCGGCTTGGACGACTTCTTTTTCCCAGAGGTTCCGGGAGCGTAGAGATCTTCCGAAGACACCCGTCCCAGAATGCGCTCTTCGAGGGGTTCGATCGTCTCGCCTCCCTCAACGAGTGCAGTGACATCGATTCCGTTCATTGTGCCGCAGTCTTCTTCCGTAATGATGACATCCTGCGCCACATCGACAAGACGCCGTGTCAGGTATCCCGAGTTCGCAGTCTTGAGTGCCGTATCGGCAAGTCCCTTCCGGGCTCCGTGCGTCGAAATAAAGTACTGGAGAACGCTCAAGCCTTCCCGGAAATTGGCTGTAATCGGAGTCTCGATGATTTCGCCCGAGGGCTTCGCCATCAGACCACGCATGCCACCCAGCTGACGGATCTGCTGGGCAGATCCTCTTGCGCCGGAATCGGCCATCATGTAGATGGAGTTGAAGTTAGATTCACTCCGTCCTTCCTTAACCGCGGCCTCTTCGTCCTTCAACTCTTTCATCATTTCGTCGGCCACTTGCTCCGTGATCTGGGCCCACTTGTCGATCACCTTGTTGTAGCGCTCGCCCGCAGTGATCAGACCTTCGTTGTATTGGGTCTGGATCTCCTGAATCTCCTCATTGGCCTTTTCAATTGTCAGAGACTTATGGGCCGGGATACGCATATCCCCAATGGCTATGGAGAGGCCCGACCGGGTCGCAAAGTGGAATCCGACCTGCTTGATATTGTCGAGAAAGGTCACGGTCTCCTTGCGTCCGGCATTCCGGTAGCAAAAATCGATCAGGTTCGTCAGAACCTTCTTGTTCAGCTCCCTGTTAATTTCCGAGAAGGGAATCTGGTCCGGAAGAATTTCGCTGAATAGAATCCTTCCCACCGTTGTCTCGACCTTCTGGGGCAAGCCGTCGGCATCCTTCATCCGAACATGAATCTTTGCATGGAGCCCGACCTCGCCAGAATCATAGGCGATACGAACCTCCTTGGGAGAGGAAAAGGACATTCCCTGCCCCTTATCCCCTGCCTTTTCCTTGCTCAGGTAGTAACACCCGATCACCATATCCTGGGTCGGAACCATGATGGGCTTCCCGTTGGCGGGAGAAAGAACATTGTTCACAGACATCATGAGGACGCGCGCCTCAAGCTGCGACTCGATCGAAAGAGGAACATGAACGGCCATCTGGTCACCGTCGAAGTCTGCGTTAAAGGCTGCGCAGACGAGGGGATGGAGTCGGATTGCCTTCCCTTCAACGAGTACGGGGTCAAAGGCCTGGATTCCAAGACGGTGGAGTGTCGGCGCCCGGTTCAAAAGAACGGGATGTTCACGGATCACCTCGTCGAGAATATCCCAGACGATCGGATCCTCTCCCTCCACTCGCTTTTTGGCGGTTTTGATATTATTGACAAGCCCTCGCTCCTCCAGCTTCTGGAAGATAAAGGGTTTGAAAAGTTCGAGAGCCATTTTCTTGGGCAATCCACACTGATTCAACTTGAGTTCGGGACCGATAACAATCACGGAACGGCCGGAATAGTCGACGCGCTTTCCCAAGAGGTTTTGACGGAAACGGCCCTGCTTTCCCTTGAGCATGTCGGAAAGGGATTTCAGGGGACGCCGGTTGGCGCCACGAATGACCCGCCCTCTGCGACCATTGTCGAAGAGAGCGTCCACCGCCTCCTGAAGCATGCGGATCTCGTTGTGAATGATCAGCTGGGGGGTGGGAGAGGAGACATCGAGCAGCCTCTTGAGGCGATTGTTGCGATTGATGACGCGCCGGTAGAGGTCATTGAGATCGGAGGTGGCAAAGCGTCCCCCATCGAGTGGCACAAGAGGCCGCAGATCGGGGGGAAGGACGGGGATGACGTCAAGAATCATCCACTCGGGAAGGTTGCCCGACTTTCTGAAAGCCTCGACAATCTTGAGCCTCTTGGCATGCTTCTTTTTGGTGGCGGCACTCACGCTAGGATCAAGCATCTGCTCCTGAAGGTCGTGGCCAAGCTTCTCGAGGTCGAGGTTACGAAGCAGGGATCGTATGGCTTCGGCACCGATCTCGCCCTTCAGATTGGAGGTAGGAAATTCGCGGCGAATCCGGTCGAACTCCTCCTTGGCAATAGGCCGATGCTTTGAAAAGGAGGACAGGATTTCTTCCCGCCTCTTCTCTGCTTCGGCAATCGTCTTGATGATCTGAGTGTACGATTCGTCCGGGAGGACAACGAAAATCATTCCCTTCTCGATGGAAAGCTCTTGAACCTTTGAGCCACCACGAGAGAGAATCTCTCCTGTCTTTGACGAATACAGGTCAAGAACAAGAAGCTGCCGGGTCTTGAACTTTACAAGATTTTCCCGACCCTCCTGGCTTGCGTCCTTCTTCTTTTTCTTCGAAGCCGACTCGTTTGCCGCCTGATCGGAAACGAGAGCATCGATGGATGCCGCGTCCTTGTCCTGGAGGATGAAAACCGGCGTCGTATCCCGTTCCTTGAAGTATTCACTGGAGATCTGGTCGGAAGGAACCTCCGAATAGGCCCCCTGCTCGTCCATAAAAAGGTGGCGAACGGCCTTTTTCGAAAGAATGTCAAGGATCGCCTTGTTTTTTGAATCGTCGAGATCCTTGATCACCGTTCCAAGGTCGGTCAACACATAGGATTCAAAGTAAAGAATCTGATCGAGATCCTTGATTGTCATGTCGAGAAGATTGCCGATCCTTGAAGGAAGGCCTTTCAAAAACCAGATGTGCGCGACAGGAGCGGCAAGCTCTATATGCCCCATTCTTTCGCGACGCACCTTGCTCTGGATCACTTCGACGCCACACTTGTCGCAAATGACTCCGCGGTGCTTCATGCGCTTATATTTTCCGCAATTGCATTCCCAGTCCTTCACGGGACCGAAGATTTTGGCACAAAAAAGACCGTCCCGTTCCGGCTTGAAGGAACGGTAGTTGATTGTTTCAGGCTTTTTGACCTCCCCGTGCGACCAGGAGCGGATCTTGTCGGGAGAGGAAAGCATGATCTTGATCTGCGAAAAGGACAGCATGTCGGAGTCGAAGGACTGAAAGATATCCCCCTTTTCGGCATCTCTGTAACGCCCTCTCTCGGAGGAAAAGGCCGGTGCCTCGTGTTCTACGATTTCAACCGGGGGTGCCTGCCCGACAACGGCCAATTCGCTCCCGGAGTGATCCTCTTCCTGTTCGTCGTGCGTCATATCAGTCATTCAACTTCTCCTGTGTCTTTAGAAGTTCGATATCCAGTGCAAGACTCTGAAGCTCTTTGATCAGAACATTGAAGGATTCGGGAAGACCCGGATCCAGATAGTTGTCCCCTCTCACAATGGCCTCGTACATTCGGCTCCGTCCGGAGACATCGTCGGACTTTACCGTGAGGAATTCCTGGAGGGTCGAGGCGGCCCCATAGGCCTGGAGAGCCCAGACTTCCATTTCTCCCAGGCGCTGTCCTCCAAACTGGGCCTTACCGCCAAGAGGCTGCTGTGTCACAAGTGAGTAGGGTCCGATGGAGCGGGCATGAATCTTGTCGTCAACAAGGTGATGCAGTTTGAACATATACATCACACCCACTGTCACTGGCCGGTCAAAGATTTCTCCCGTCTTCCCATCGACGAGCTTTGTTTGCCCTGTTTCGGAAATCCCGCCTTTTTTGAGCATGGACTTGATCTCCTCTTCGCTCGCACCGTCGAAGACCGGTGTGGCAAAGTGGATACCCAGGGCTCTGGCCGCCATACCCAAGTGAGTTTCAAGAATCTGTCCCACATTCATACGGGAAGGAACGCCCAGGGGGTTCAGGATGATGTCGACCGGAGTGCCATCGGGCAAAAACGGCATATCCTCCACGGGAACGATCCGGGAAACAACACCTTTGTTCCCGTGACGGCCCGCCATTTTGTCTCCGACGGAAAGCTTTCGTTTCATCGCCACATAAACCTTGACAAGCTTGAGAACTCCGGGGGAGAGTTCATCCCCCTTCTTGAGCCTGCCAATACGTTCGTCGTGGCGCATCTGGATGGCCTCGATCTTTTCCTTCGTCCGCGATTCGATTGCCTGGAGCTCGTCCTGCTCCTTCTGATCCGACAGGGTAATCGCGGAATAGTCTCCGAGCTTCTCGAGCGTTTCAGCTGTCAAACGCCGCTTCTTCTTGAGAATGACATCGCCCGTTTCTGCATCAAGGATATCCTCCTTGATCACCTTTCCAAGAAGAAATGCCTTGATCTTTTCCTTCTTTTCGGCCTCGACCTTGCGAAGGTCTCCCTGATAGGCATGGGTAAGCGAACCGATATCCTGCCCGTGAACGGGAGAAGCCATGGCAGGCTCCTCTTTCTCCACTCCTTTTCGGGAAAGGATCTTCACATCGACCACGATCCCTTCGATTCCTGCCGGAACCGTCAGGGAGGCATCCTTCCAATTTGCCGACTTATCACCGAAGATGGCGCGCAAGAGTCGCTCTTCGGGCGTCAACTGGGTTTCGGCCTTGGGCGTGACCTTGCCGACAAGAATGTCGCCTGGCTTGACCTCGGCACCGATCCTGACGATGCCTCCCTCATCGAGGTTCCTCAAGGCTTCGTCGGAGAGGTTGGGGATATCTCGCGTGATCTCCTCTTTTCCTTGCTTGGTCTCGCGAGCCTCCAGTTCAAACTCCTCGATATGGATCGACGTAAACATATCGTCGCGAACAAGGCGTTCGCTAATCAGGATGGCATCTTCGAAGTTGTATCCGCCCCAAGGCATAAAGGCAACGAGAACATTCTGTCCCATCGCCAGATCGCCCCGCTCGGTCGAGGGTCCGTCAACGAGAACGTCCCCTTTCTTGAACTTCGTCTTGGGGCTCAGCAACACCTTCTGATTGAGGCAGGTGTTCTGATTGGATCTCCTGAACTTGATCAGCGGATAGGATTTCACGCCTGTATTCTTGTACTTGACGGTAAAGGAGGTGCCGTCGACCTTGACGACCTCGCCGTCCTCAGCCGCATAGATCACATATCCCGAATCCCTGGCAACCACCTTTTCCATACCGGTTCCGACAAGGGGCGCACTCGGACGGAGAAGGGGAACGGCCTGACGTTGCATGTTGGATCCCATCAAGGCCCGATTCGCGTCGTTGTGCTCAAGGAAGGGAATGAGTGCCGTCGCCACAGAGACAATCTGTTGGGGAGCCACGTCGATATACTGGACCTGATCAGGGGAAACGCTGATAAAGTCCCCTTTAAAACGGGCCGAGACCTGGGTTTCGGTCAGGGCTCCATGATGATCAAGCCTGGTGCTGGCTTGGGCAATAATGTATTTATCTCCGTCCATTGCCGACAGATAGACAATCTCCGGCTTGGCAATGCCGTTTTCGACCACCCGGACGGGAGACTCTATGAAGCCGAAGTCATTCACCCGGGCAAAGGTTGCGAGCGATGTAATAAGACCGATATTGGGTCCTTCCGGGGTCTCGATCGGGCAGATACGACCATAATGGCTGGCATGAACGTCACGAACCTCAAATCCTGCGCGTTCCCTCGTCAAGCCTCCGGGCCCAAGCGCAGAAAGACGACGTTTGTGAGTCACCTCTGCCAAGGGGTTGGTCTGGTCCATAAACTGCGAAAGCTGGCTTGAACCAAAGAACTCCTTGATGATGGCGGTGACCGGCTTCACATTGATCGGATCGGAGGAAATGACGCTCTCGGGATCGCCAAGATTCAAACGTTCCTTGATCGCCCTCTCCATTCGGACAAGACCAATCCGGAACTGGTTTTCAAGAAGCTCTCCGACTGAGCGCACGCGACGGTTTCCAAGGTGATCGATGTCGTCGATTTCGCCTTTGTTCTCCAAGAGGTCGACCATATAGCGAATCACTTCGACAATGTCGTTTTTCGTAAGAAGCCGATTGGTCAGACTCTCACGGATGCCAAGCTTCGAGTTGAGCTTCAGGCGTCCGACCGAAGAAAGATCGTATCGTTTGCTGTTGAAGAAGGACTGCTCGAAGAACTGACGCGCCGTCTCCACATGGGGAACCTCTCCCGGGCGGATCTTCTTATAGATCTCGATGACAGCCGGATCCGACTCGATTCGGTGCGGATTCAGGGCAAGATCAAGAAGCTCCGCAAGGAGATCATGGGACTTGTTGGTGGGAGCATAGACCAGGGAGACATTCTCCATCTTTGACTTCTTTGCCACATCGAGATCTTCCAGCTCGAAAAGGTCCCCTCCCCGCTTGTAGGGAGATCCCTTTTTAGGCTCTTCAATCTCAAAGAGATGGGAATAGTTTTGGAGGTCTGAAACCGTGACGGCACTGTCGCCGGACAGAGCGATGGTCAGACCATCTGCCTCGGGTCTTACCGAAACGGAAACAGGCATATCTTCATGCTTTGCCCGGACAAGAACAAGCTTTTTGTGCTCCCCGATTTGCTGAAGAGTCTCGGCATTGATCGGAGCGTTGTCTGAGACGAGCGTCTCGCCGTCTGATGTCACAAGCTTGAAAAGAGCCTTCGCCGTCGGCCGCACAATAAAGGTGACCTTCTTCGAAGCAACATTGACATCGGCAACGAGTCCCCCCATAAACCGGGAGACGAGAGATTTTGCCCTGACGGAAGGCTCGATGCCGGAGGCAACAAGATAGCGGACAAATCGGTACCGGTCCGTTTCAGTGTGGCCGACACGATCCTGAGCCAAGACCTTCTTGTCGATAAGAAGGGTCTGATGAAGAACGGCCTTTGCCCTTTGGCTTGCGGGAACCGAGTAACAGCGAATTTCGAAGATTCCGCGCTGAATCAGATTGGTCAGAACGGGAATCCTTGCCTTGTCGCCATCCTCTTCGATCACGCGTTGTCCGACGGTCAGAAGAACATCCATGGAATTCTTCGGATCGAGCAAATCTTCCGCAGAGTAAAAGTCCTCGACCTCCTTTTCCGGAATGGCTTCAAGAAGAAGATACCGATCCGTTCCCGTTTGCGGCTCGACGGAAAGAGGATAGAATTTTTTGCTCTTCGAGTGCATGGTTCCCATGGAGGACTGGGAATTGATGGCTTTTACGATTTCCTTGGAAAACTTCGTCACCTTGTCCTGGTAAACGACTTCATCGCTGGTCTTGACGCGGTCCCCTTCTTCCTTGTAGGAACGGGTCCAAACCTTGAACGGAAGGGGATCGCCCAAGGAGATCTCCATCGAGCGAAAGACTTGTGTGGGACGAAAAATGATAAAATCCCGGATTTTTTCAGCAAAGGGGAGAATCGAGTGAAGTACGGTCTCGCTGGCCTTGGCGGAAAGATCAAGGAGGGAAAGAAAAGCCTTGGCCGTCAGGGGAACGGCAAGTTGGCCCAACGGTATGTCAGAGAGCTTTGACTCGATCTTCGACAGCAGGGACTTTGCCTCTCGGGACAGAAGAGAGTTGGTCCCGGCGGCTCCTCTAACACCAATGAGGGGAATAAGGATCCCGGATGTTTTGGAGTCGGAAAAGAACCGGATATTCGGAATCGTGACCTCATCTTCGTTCTCCGCCTGAAAGCGGAGAGTCAGGTCAATACGGTCCCTGAGAAGCCTCGTCGCCTCATTCGCTTCCATCGGAACCGAATCGTCTCTGAATACAAGGCCGTCATGGTCCTTTAGCTGAAAGGGAAGGGTCGCCCCCGGCTCGATCGGATAATATGCGTAAAGTTCAGGGGCTCCGGGCTTGATGCGAAGGGTTTCGATATTGTAGTACTCCCTGACGATATCAGCGGCGGTCATTCCCATGGCCTTGAGCAGGATCGTCGAAGGGAACTTTTTCTTGCGATCGATACGCACGTAAAGATTGTCCTTTTGATCGTACTCAAAGTCGATCCAGGAGCCGCGATAGGGAATGATTCGGGAGGTAAAAAGAGGAGTGCCGGTCAGACGGGTCTTTGTCTTGTCGTGTGAAAAAAAGACACCGGGGGACCGGTGAAGCTGGCTGACAACCACCCGCTCCGTGCCATTGATGATAAATGTGCCCTTTGTGGTCATAAGAGGAAGATCGCCAAGATACTTCTCCTCTTCCTTCATATACTTTACAGAAAAGGCAGGTTCCTTGGAGGAAGGTGCAAGAGTCTTTTCGGTCTCTTTATTCTGTTCCAGCGCCGCAATACGGATCTTGATCTTGAGAGGAGCCGCATAGGTCATCCCGCGTTCAAGACACTCGTGCTCTTCGTATTTGGGGTCGCCAAGAGAGTATTCAATAAAATCTATCCGGTAGTTGCCATTATAGTCTTCGATGGGAAAAACACTCAGAAAGGCTGACTGCAATCCGCTGTCTTCGCGCTGGGGGGCAGGCAAATCGAGCTGAAGAAATCGCTCGTAGGACCGTTTCTGAATCTCAATAAGATCCTGAACATCGATAAACTGCTGACCGCCACCAAAATTGTGGCGAACTATCGCGGTTTTGTTCTCCATCTATTATTCCTCAAGTCATGCATTTTGATGTGGAGCTCATTTATCGGGAGAGACGTCGGAATTGAGAAGATCTATGGATTGCTTTAAAAATGAGAAAACCGGAGGGACGCAAGTGCGAACCCTCCGGATATCGAGGAAGCTGACGATGCTACTTGATTTCGACTTCTGCGCCGGCAGCGACAAGCTTTTCCTTGGAAGCATCAGCGTCAGCCTTGGCAACACCCGTCTTGATGGGCTTGGGAGCTCCCTCGACGAGGTCCTTGGCTTCCTTGAGTCCGAGGCTGGTCAGCTCTCTGACGACCTTGATGATATTGATCTTCTTGTCAGCAGGAGCCGACTTGAGGATCACGTCAAATTCGGTCTTTTCCTCAGTCGGAGCGGCGGCCGCAGCAGCCCCTCCCCCAGCGGCAACAACGGCCACAGGAGCAGCAGCCGAAACGCCGAACTTCTCTTCCATGTTCTTGATGAGGGAAACAAGCTCAAGGACGGACAATGTTTCAATACCACCAAGAATTTCATCAACAGACATTTTTGACATCGTAAGGAACCTCCCGTTTCGGAAAATGAATTGAGAAAAAATTAGCCTTCGAGCTGTTTCTTTCGCTCCTCAAGCGCATACATGGGCTTTCTGAGGATTTGCTGAAGCCCCCCGACAAGGTTGGAAAGGGGAGCCTGAAGGAGTCCCAGTAACTGGCCGTAAAGAACCTTCCGATCGGGAACCTTCGACAGTTCGATCAGCTCCTGGTGAGACACCTTCTGTCCATCAAAAACCCCTGCCTTGATCTTGAAAAGGGGATTCTCCTTGGAATAGTCAACAACTGCCTTGATGACTCCAAGGGGATTCTGTTCGGAAAAAACGTAGCCAACCTGCCCCTTCATATCGGGAACAAGGGAGGAGATGGCGGTTGATTCCGTTCCGATCCTCGCCAATGTGTTCTTGTAGACCGAGAACTCTCCCCCGTGAGACTTGAGGGAGCGGCGAAGCGCGGAAAGCTTTTGAACGTTGAGGCCCTTGTATTCGGCAACCACCGTCACGGAGGAAGCTTTCGCAATCTTCCGGAACGATTCGATGCTGGCCGTCTTATGAGCTTTGTTTGCCATTAAACAACCTCTTTCAGGAGTTGGTTCACGTCGATCTTGACTCCAGGCCCCATCGTCGTGGAAATGGAGAGGGACTTGAGATACTTCCCCTTAGATGTCTGAGGCTTGGCTTTGACGATTGCCCCCATGGCCGTCATGACATTTTCCAAAAGTTTTTCAGGAGCAAAGCTGGCCCTTCCGACAGAAAAATGAAGAATTCCTGCTTTTTCGGACTTGAACTCAACCTTTCCCTGCTTGGATTCTCTTACGGCCCTGCCGACTTCAACGGTCACGGTGCCGGTCTTCGGGTTGGGCATCAGCCCCCGAGGTCCAAGAATCTTTCCGACCTTTCCCACGGCTGCCATCATGTCGGGAGTCGCGATGACCTGATCAAACTCGAGCCACCCTTCCTGAATGCGGGCAACAAGATCATCCCCTCCGACATAGTCGGCTCCATTGTCGAGAGCTTCCTTCTCTTTTTCGCCTTTGGCGAAGACAAGAACCCGAACCTTTTTTCCGAGACCATGGGGAAGAACAATGGCCGAGCGGACCATCTGGTCAGACCGCTTCGGGTCGATCCCCAAAGAGACGGCGAGGTCCACGGATTCGTCAAACTTCGCGAACTTAATCGATTGAATCAGAGAAATGGCATCCTTCAGGGAATAGTCCGAGGGAGCAACCTTCTCCTGTGCCTTCGCGATCTGCTTTCCTTTTGACATTTTTCAACCCTTAGTCTTCGATGGTTATTCCCATGCTTCTGGCCGTTCCCTCAATGATGCTTGCCGCATGATTGACATCATAGGCATTGAGATCAGGCATCTTGAGCTTGGCGATCTCAAGGACCTTCGACCTCGGGATTGCCGCGACCTTCTCCTTGTTCGGAGTCTTCGACCCTTTCGGAACGGCCGCGGCCTTTTTCAGAAGATCGGAAGCCGGAGGCGTCTTTGTGATGAAGGTAAATGTGCGATCCTTGTAAACAGTAATCACAACCGGAATGATTGTATTATCCTGTCCCTGGGTTTTGGCGTTAAATTGCTTGCAAAACTCCATGATGTTGACGCCATGCTGACCGAGAGCAGGTCCGACAGGAGGTGCCGGATTGGCCTTCCCTGCCGGAATTTGAAGCTTGACATAGCCTGTAATTTCTTTAGCCATTATTTTCCCCAGACTAGAACATTAGGAGGACGATCTATGCTCGCTCAATTTGAAGAAAGTCGAGCTCTACCGGCGTCTGCCGACCAAAAATGCTCACAAGAACCCTGACCTTGCCATGCTCTGAATCGACTCCGGATATGGCTCCGGTGAATCCCTGGAAAGGTCCATCCGTGATCCGGATCGAGTCGCCCTCAAAGAACTGTTCGCTGGCGGCAGGCATGGCCGTCCCTTCCTCGATCCGGTGGAAGAGCTCATTGACCTCGGTTGCCGTCATAGGTTGGGGTTTTCCCTGATTGCCCAAAAAACCTGTCACCTTGGGAACAGCCTTCACAAAATGGAACATCTCATCGGTCGGGTCCAACTCTATCAGAACATATCCAGGAAAAACCTTTCTCGTCGAGACCTTTTTCTTGCCTTCCTTGAACTCGGTCACGTTTTGGGTCGGCACGAGAACCACTCCAATCCCATCCGCGATTCCGTCCCTCTCCCGCAACCCTTCAAGGGCCGACTTCACCTTGTTTTCAAACCCTGCATATGTATGCAGGACAAACCAGCTTTTTTCGGCCATCCATTAATCCATTTCAAAAGGGCGGGGGCACTCCCGCGTCAGCGAAGAATCAGTCCGACGACCTTTGCCAGGATAAGATCCGCCAGAGCCAAGAAAAAGGACATAAACACGACCATGACAACCACAACGACAGACGATCCGAATGTCTGCTCACGCGAAGGAAAGGATGTTTTCTTCAGCTCGACCGCAACATCGGAAAGATATCCCTTCCATTTTTCCATGCGGCCCATCAAAACACCTCACCTTTTCATTGGCAGGCCAGGAGGGACTTGAACCCCCAACCACCGGTTTTGGAGACCGGAGCTCTGCCAAATTGAGCTACTGGCCTAGGATTACTTCGTTTCCTTATGAACCTTGTGACCACGACATTTCTTGCAGAATTTTTTCAGTTCGATCTTCTCTGCGTTGTTTCGCTTATTCTTCATCGTAGAATAGTTTCTGTCCTTGCACTCGGTGCAGGCCAGGGTGATGATCTCGCGCATCAGTCATTCCTTTCAGTAAAAGCTACAAGATGACCTTGGAGATCACGCCAGCTCCGACGGTCCGTCCGCCTTCCCGAATGGCAAAGCGCAGTCCGTCCTCCATCGCGATCGGGGTGATCAGCTTCACCTTCACCCGGATGTTGTCCCCAGGCATCACCATCTCCACGCCCTCGTTCAGCGTCACCACCCCTGTCACATCCGTCGTCCGGAAGTAAAACTGAGGACGATACCCGTTAAAGAACGGCGTATGCCGCCCTCCCTCTTCCTTCGTCAGAATATAGGCCTCTGCCTCGAACTCCGTGTGCGGCGTGATCGATCCCGGCTTCGACAGGACCATCCCGCGCTCCACATCCTCCTTCTTCGTTCCCCGAAGAAGAAGTCCCACGTTGTCTCCCGCCTGGCCAGAGTCCAAGACCTTCCGGAACATCTCGACTCCCGTCACAACCGTCTTCTGGGTGTCCCGGATCCCCACGATCTCGATCTCTTCTCCGACCTTCACCACCCCACGCTCGACACGGCCCGTCACCACCGTCCCACGTCCGCTGATCGAGAACACATCTTCCACCGGCATCAAAAACGGCTTCTCCACGTCTCTCACTGGCGTCGGAATATACTCGTCCACCGAATCCATCAGCTTCAGGATCGGCAGGCATGCCGCACACTCCCGCTTCCCGCATCCGCACTCCAGGGCCTTCAGCGCCGACCCTCGCGTGATCGGGATCACATCCCCGGGGAACTCATACTTCGACAAAAGCTCCCGAACCTCGAGCTCCACCAGCTCCAGAAGCTCCGGATCGTCCACCATGTCCACCTTGTTCAGGAAGACCACGATGTAAGGCACGCCCACCTGCCGCGCCAGCAGAATGTGCTCCCGCGTCTGCGGCATCGGTCCGTCTGCGGCCGACACCACGAGAATCGCCCCGTCCATCTGCGCCGCACCCGTGATCATGTTCTTCACGTAGTCCGCGTGCCCAGGACAGTCTACGTGCGCATAGTGCCGCGTGGCCGTCTGGTACTCCACGTGCGCGATCGCGATCGTGATCCCGCGCTCCCGCTCTTCCGGCGCCTTGTCGATCTGGTCGTACGCCAAAAACTCCGCCATCTTGTTCGCCGCCAACACCCGCGTGATCGCCGCCGTCAGCGTCGTCTTCCCGTGATCCACGTGTCCGATCGTTCCGATATTCAGATGCGGCTTCGTTCTCTCGAATTTTGCTTTTGCCATTTGAACCTCCAGATAAGATTGACCACGTGGTAACGAAAAAGAACAATGGAGCCCTTGACCGGGATTGAACCGGTGACCTCATCCTTACCAAGGATGTGCTCTGCCAACTGAGCTACAAGGGCAAGATGCGACCGGCCCAAAAAGTCGGGTAAACAACCATCAATAGTAGGTGGAGCGGGAAACGGGATTCGAACCCGCGACGTCCAGCTTGGAAGGCTGGCGCTCTACCGCTGAGCTATTCCCGCATGCTTAAAAACGCGCAAACCAATTTCCTTATGTGGTGGGGAGGGGAGGATTCGAACCTCCGAAGCCGCTGGCGACAGATTTACAGTCTGTTCCCTTTGTCCACTCGGGAACCTCCCCCTAACAGGCCCTATCAAGCATTGCCGTGGAACCGGGGAGACATTTTCCAGTCAGACACATAAATCCTGCTGACTATCCGAAGTCTTCCTTGGCCACCCTTGAAAATAGGCAAATCAGAACGAAGACAAACCGGAATTATACTTTCCACGAAAACGATTGTCAAGAATAATCTGGCCTTCTTTCAAATACCTTTATGTGGGCGACAAAAGTTCCCAGGAAAGCTTAGCTGTCCTCTCCCTCATCGCTCTCATATTTCTCATTTCTGTCACGCATTTTGTTTTTTCGATACTTTCGGATTTTTCTCCGATAACTTGTCTCGGACATGCCGGTTAGCAACATTCCCAGACGAAAGTTTTCTCCAGCCAAATCGAGAACCCGGGAAAAATAGCCTTGGGAGAAGGTTTCCAGCGCGGCATCATATTTTTCCAGGCGGGTCTCCGTCGCGTAGGGAAATTCAATGTGTTCGGGAAGGATCGTCTTATTACGACATACAAGAACCGCTCTTTCCACCACAACCTTCATTTCCCTTATGTTTCCCGGCCATGGATAGCTCCGCATCTTCAACAGGGCCCCCTCGCTCAAAACCGGCGGGGTCTTGAAGTTTGCATTCCACGCTCCGGACTCTCCCTGTCGACGCGAAATCGATTCAAAAATTTTCCGGCTCGACTCAGCAATCAGCCTCTTGGCAAGAGCCGGGATATCCTCTTGCCGTTCCCGCAGGAGAGGCAATCGGATCGTCCGACCCAGCCGATACATGACATCCTCCCTGAACTGCCCATTGTCTGTCATTTTTGCAAGCTTCTGATTGGTCGAAAAAAGAAATCGGGCGGAAGTGCTGACAGGAGCGGTTGCACCTACGGGCCAGTAGACTTTTTCCTCAAGGACTCGAAGCAGCTTTGGCTGAAGTGACTTCGAAAGGCTGTTGATTTCATCGAGAAAAAGAGTTCCGTCCATCGCCTGTTCGATAATTCCGGGTCGAGCATGGTCAGCGCCGGTGAAGGCTCCTTTTTTATGACCGAAAAGATTGCTTTCAAAAAGGGTGTCCGACCCTTCGGCAATGTTGATCGCCAAAAAAGGAGAGGGACGACGTCCCGACAAATCGTGAAGCGCCCTGGCAACAAGCTCCTTGCCGGTTCCAGAATCCCCTTCGATCAGAATAGGAAAGTCCAACGGAGCATAGAGCCTGATCTCAGCCGCTACCTCCCGCATTCTTTCCGATGACGCACAAAGAACTTCTTCAAGATTTTCCTCACCCACAATCATCTTTCTAAAATCGAATTCCATACGAACCTTTCCCTTCCTTTCTTTTTTAGAAATTAAAAACGAAGAGCCATGCTACTATTAATTAGTAAATAAATTCAACAAAAAATATTTTTATTAAATAAAAACATTTTAATAACAAACATGATATACATTAAAAAATAAAATAATAATATTTTAAATAAAGGCAATAATGACAGAACATGCCTTCGAGGTATTCCTGAAAAACTCAGACGACTGGAATTGAGCCCTTGGAGTTGACTCCCCTTTGGGAATATCCCAAGATTAGAGCGTCACTGCCAAGGAAGGATCCCGAAAGAATCCTTCTCGCGCCTCATGGCCCCAAAGGCAGAAGACCGCGTGCTTTAAGGATGAGCCTATGCCTATTCGCTTTGGAGTCCCCGTGACTGAGACACCGGACTGGATCTCCCACGGAGTCCTGTACGAGATTTACATAAGAAGCTTCCAGGACCATGCCGGCGATGGCATTGGAGACTTTCAGGGCATCCTCGACAGGCTTGGGTATATCGAGAGCCTGGGGGTCAAGGGCATCCTTCTGAACTGCCCGTTCCAATCCTTTCCGGGCAACGCCCGACATCCCCTTGTCGACTGGATGCGTCCTGACCCCGCGCTCGGTTCCTTGTCCGACATTCTGCTTCTTTTCGAAGCGGCCCACGCAAAAGGACTTCGGGTCCTCGCCTCCCTCCCGATCGATGCGACCAGCACCCACCACCCATGGTTCCTCGATTCCCGGAAACCCCATGGTCGCAACTTCAGAAACAGCTACTTCTGGGCCGACAGAATGCTTGCCCCGCCCTCCTCGCAGGAGAGCCTTGAACTCCAGAGCTGGGCAAAAGACGACGACACTGGGCGCTATTACTGGTATCAGGACAGAAAGTCGGAACCATCCCTGAACTACGGAGATCCGGAGCTTCGAGAAGAGATCCGAAGGGTTTTCGAACACTGGCTCACACTGGGACTCGACGGCTTTCGCCTTGCCGGGTCCGGCCGGCTCAATAAACAGGGGCGCCGGGGAATCGAGCCGGTGGAGCAGCCTGCCAGAGAAATTTACGACATCGTCGCCCCCCTCCGCAGCGCTTTCCCGGATCGGGTTTTTCTCCTCGAAACAGGCACACCTCTCCGGGGCGCCCTTCAAAAAGACCCGCGGATCTTCTATCACTTCAACGGCTTCTTCCCTTCCCTCCTCAGGGCCGTGCGGGAGGAAAACAAAGAGCCCCTTTCCCAGGCTCTTTTCTCTGGAGAAAAGCAGGCCCACGCAAAAAAGGAACTTCCCGTCCGATGGGTCCTTGACCTGCGGGAGCGCTCCGAGGAGACCTTCGAGAGCTTTCAGGAGGAGGAAGGCGATGTCCTCCCCTCTCCTTCGGCAGCCTCTACGGGACGAACGATTCTTTCCCGCCCGGCCCGGCTGATGGAAAACGGCAGACGGCGCATGCTCCTTTGCTCAAGTCTTTTTCTCACCTTCCCGGGGCTGCCGGTCCTCTACTACGGAGACGAGATCGGCATGGGAGACCACCCCCACCTTCCCGATCGCAACACGGTCCGAACCCCCATGCAATGGTCCTCCGACCGAAATGCCGGATTCTCCCAGGCCGACCCCGAAGAGCTCTACAATCCGGTCATCGACGATCCGGCCTTCAGCTACACCATGATCAACGTGGAAAGCCAGGAGCGCTTCAGCGACTCCCACCTCTCCAATATCCGGCGGATGATCGAGACGAGAAACCGCCATTTGGCCCTGACCTCCCACGGCACATTCCGAACGGTCGAGACGACTCATCCCGCCCTTTTCGCCTTTGTCCGTCGAAGGGAGCACTCCCTCTGTCTCTTTGTCCACAACCTCTCCAAATCGTCCATCTGCGGACTTCTCCATCTGGGAGAATACGCCACGCTCCTTCCAAGGGAGCTTTTCGGCGGGGCCTTCTTTCCGCGCATTCCCCGCCACCCCTACCTCATGACACTGACCCCCTACGCCTTCATGTGGTTCGAACTTGTCCGGCCGCCTTCCCGGCCGGAGCCCACGAACAGGAAAGGATCCCCCTCGTGACCGCCCTCCACGGCGCCCCGGACTGGTACAAGGACGTTATCATCTACGAAATTCCCGTGAAGTCCTTCTTCGACAAAAACCACGACGGCGTGGGCGACTTTCCGGGTCTCATCGAAAAGCTCGACTACATCAAAGATCTCGGCGTTACCGCCCTGTGGCTTCTGCCTTTCACAGACTCCCCTCTTCGCGACGACGGCTACGACATCCGGGACTACACCACCATCCACCCCTCCTACGGGTCGATGGACGACGTCAGACGGTTCATCGACAAGGCCCACGACCTGGGACTTCGAGTCATCAGCGAGCTGGTTTTAAACCATACCTCGCGCACGCATCCGTGGTTTGTTTCGGCCGCCTCCTCGCGCTCCTCCCCTTACAGGGACTACTACGTCTGGAGCGATACCCCCGAAAAATACCGCGGAACACGCATCATCTTCAGCGACACGGAAAAGTCGAACTGGACATGGGAGCCGAGGACCCGGCAGTACTACTGGCATCGCTTCTTCCACCACCAGCCCGACCTGAACTTCGAGAACCCGAAGGTTCAGGAGGAGCTTCTGAAGGTCGTCAAATTCTGGTTCGGACTGGGAGTAGACGGGTTGCGCTGCGATGCCGTCCCCTATCTCTTCGAGCGGGAAGGCACCTCCTGCGAGAACCTTCCGGAGACCCACACCTTCATGAAGCGTCTGAGAGCCGAGGTCGACCGCGAGTTTCCCGACCGGATGCTTCTTGCGGAGGCCAATCAATGGCCCCAGGATGTTCTGCCCTACTTCGGAGAAGGGGACGAGTTCCACATGGCTTACCACTTTCCCCTCATGCCGAGGCTCTTCATCGCGATCGCTAAGAGCGACAACCGTCCGATCATCGACATCCTCGATCAGACTCCCAAAATTCCCAGCGCGTGCCAGTGGGCCATCTTCCTGAGAAACCACGACGAGCTTACCCTCGAGATGGTCAACGACCAGGAGAGGGACTATCTGTGGTCGACCTACGCCCAGGATCCCCGAATGAGACTCAACATCGGCATCAGGCGACGGCTGGCCCCTCTCATGCAAAACGACCGGCGCAAGATCGACTTGATGCACAGCCTTCTTCTGACTCTGCCCGGAACCCCGATCCTGTACTACGGAGACGAGATCGGCATGGGAGACAATGTCCACCTCGGAGACAGGAACGGGGTCCGGACCCCCATGCAGTGGTCTTCGGACAAGAACGGGGGCTTCTCCCGGGCCAACCCGTCCGACCTTTATTCCCCCGTCATCCAGAACCCCATCTACGGCTATCAGGTTGTCAATGTGGAAAATCAGGCTCGCTTCCCCACCAGCCCTCTCAACACGCTCAGGCAGATGATCGCGGTCCGCCAGAGCGCTCGCCTCTTCGGAAGGGGGGAGCTTCACTTTCTTCACTCGAAGAATCGTTCGATTCTTGCTTACTTCCGGGAGATGGGGAAGGATGTCGCCCTTATCATCAACAACCTCTCGGACCGGGCGGAGTCGGTCACGCTCGACCTCTCGCGCTACAGGGGCTATTCGATCGTGGAGATGTTCGACAAAACCCCCTTCCCCCTCATTGCCCGCGCCCGCTTTCATTTTACCTTGAGCCCCTACGGCTTCTTCTGGCTCTCCCTCATCCCCCCAGCCCGGACCCAGAGGAATCACGCACGTGCCGCCTCTTCTGCCTCACATCCCGAACGAAGACTGATCGACAGTTAAGCGTTGCTTCACGAGCCATCTCCGACGCTCCTCCCTTTTTCATCGAAGCTCTCCGGGAGCCGGTGATACAGCGAGCACTCTTTGCTCCCGCCTTTCCCCAGAGACTTGTCACCCCCGAAAGAGAGCTTTGCAACAGCCCCCACTACCCCATCAGACAGTCACTCCTCGGTGGAGCCACGATCAAGGGCGCGAGCGCCGCCTTGACTTGTCTCCGAAATGAAGTAGACTAAAGAGGTCATGCAATAGAGTCAAACCAGACCAGACCATATTAAAGGAATTGTGGAGTCGGCCTCTCAAGGTCCGGACAATTCTTACAAGATAGCAAAGATAAAGGAGTGGCGGGAGAGGCGCTATCCCCCCCGGACAAGTCTTCGGGGCTTCCCGCAAAAACAGTGAAGATTGTCCAGATCTTTGAAGCAAAAACACATCTGTCGAGACTGGTCGCGGAACTGGAGGCCGGCTCCGAAAAAGAGATCGTCATTGCAAGACATGGACATCCCATTGCCAAACTTGTCGGACTTGACGAGATGCCGCCCTCCCGCCGAATCGGCGTAGCCAAAGGCCTGTTTTACATCCCGGACAACATCGATGAGGAAAACGAAGCCATTGCTGCCTCCTTTCATGGCCTTCCACAGCCTTGAGACTTTTGCTGGACACCCACATCGCTCTTTGGGCAATAGTCGATGATCCCCGGCTCCCTTCCAAAGCCTGCGATCTGATCCTCGACCCGAAAAATGCCATCTACATCAGTGCGGCTACGGTCTGGGAGATCTCTATTAAGCACACATTGAAGAGGGAGACCATGCCGGTTTCAGGCGCTGAGTCTCTGCATCATTTTCGCAAATCGGGTTACCGGTTTCTCCCCGTCTCTCCGGAACATGCGGCAAAAGTTGAAGAGCTCCCCTCCCTGCACCCGGATCCTTTCGACCGCATCCTTGTCGCCCAGGCATTGAGCGAGCCCCTCATTCTGATGACACACGACAGTCAGCTGGCCCGTTATGGCGACTTCATCCTTCTTGTGTGACTCCCTCCCGGAATCCCCCGAAAAGATCGTGCGAAGCACGGAAGAAAAAGCGCCGGGGCACGCACTTGTCGCCCCTGTATTCTAGGCTGATAAGAAAATGGCAGGGAGGGGATAAACAGTTTTCTTGAAATATGATCTAAATTAATCTAAACTATTCACTATGGAGAGATTAGTAGGAATAAGTGATGCAGCAAAATCCCTGGGCGTCTCCGTGACGACGCTTCGGCGTTGGGAAGTGAGCGGAAAACTGGTGCCCGAGCACACGGCGGGCGGGCATCGCCGGTACGACCTGGCGAAGTTGCGCCCGGAGTGGTTCCGGACGTCGGACGAGTCCGCCCGAAAAACTGTCGCCTATGCCCGCGTGTCGAGCCACGACCAGAAAGACGATCTGGAACGACAGAAACAGGTTTTAGAACTGTACTGTGCACGTCAAGGCTGGACCTTCGAAGTCATTTCAGATCTCGGTTCAGGGATGAACACTCACAAGAAAGGCTTGAAGCGCCTTTTGAACGACATCATCGCGGAACAAGTGGGGCGTCTGGTCATCACCCACAAGGGCCGGTTGTTGCGCTTCGGGGCCGAACTGGTGTTTGCTATCTGCGAGGCCAAGAAGGTCGAGGTGGTCATCCTCAACCAGGGCGAGGACATGACATTCGAGGAAGACTTGGCGGAGGATGTCTTGGAAATCGTCTCGGTTTTTTCGGCCCGGCTCTACGGGAGTCGTAGTCACAAGAACCGGAAGCTGCTGGACGGAATCAGGAAGTCTGTCGAAGAGGCCAAAGAATGATCGTTGCCCACAAGATCCATCTCGATCCCAACGATGCTCAGGAGACGTATTTCCGGAAGGCGTGCGGAGTCGCCCGTTTCGCGTACAACTGGGCATTGGCCGAGTGGAACCGGCAATACCATGCGCACAAGGCCGATCCCTCTCTTCCCAAACCATCAGAGACCGCTCTCCGTCGGCAGCTCAACGCCCTCAAGCGGGAAAAGTTCCCTTGGATGCTGGAAGTCACGAAGAACGCCCCGCAGATGGTGATCATCCAGTTGGGGGACGCCTTCAGGAACTTCTTTGAAGGTCGAAGCCAGTGTCCGCAGTTTCACAGGAAAGGCGTTCACGACAGTTTTAGTCTCACGAATGACCAATTCGAAGTCCGGGACCGGAAGATCCGAATTCCACTTCTCGGATGGGTCCGGATGAACGAATCCCTTCGATTCTCCGGAAAGATTCAGTCGGCTACCGTCTCCCGTGTGGTCGACCGCTGGTTTGTCAGTCTTGCCGTCGAATGGGAAGATCGATCCAAAAGACCCGCCGAAAACCAAGGCGCGGTCGGAGTCGATCTTGGGATCACGGCGCTGGCGACGCTTTCCACGGGGGAGAAAGTCATCGGTCCAAAACCGCACCGGGCTCTGATCAAGCGACAGAGGCGGCTTTCCCGGAGCCTGTCTCGCAAGCACAAGGCCGCAAAGATGAAAATGGGACTGACCCCCGATGCGCCCCTCCCGAAAGGAGTGCGTCTACCGGTGTCGGAGAACGCGAAAAAGGCCAGGGCCAAGCTGTCCCGGCTCCATGCCCGGATTGCCAATATCCGGCAAGACGCTTTGCACAAACTGACGACGGATCTTACAGGTCGATTCGATACCATCGGAATCGAGAGTCTGAATGTGCGCGGGATGCTGAAGAATCGCCGTCTGGCCCGGTCCATCGCCGACATGAGTTTTTTCGAGTTCCGGAGGCAAGCTGGAGTATAAGGCCGAACGACGTGGTGGACGGGTGGTTGTCGCAGACCGGTGGTTCCCGTCGAGCAAGACTTGCTCGGAGTGCGGAGCAGTCCAGGACAAAATGCCGCTCTCCGTCCGGCAATGGATCTGCCCGGATTGCGGAACGATCCATGATCGGGACGTGAACGCGGCCAGGAATCTTCGGCCGTCGGATTGACCGCGCATCGCGGTCCTACGGAGAGTTCCTCCGGAAGTCAAGCCTGTGGAGAACGGCGCAATAAGGCCCTCTGCGAAGCAGGAACCTGACCCACGTTTCTGGTGGATAATTTCGAGCAGAAATAAAGCGGTTCGAACAAGTTCAGGAGAACGGATCACGGCTCGATGACGCTTGGGAACGCCCCTCCTCAACCTTACCGGTGGGGGAGAACGCGTTCCGGTGGCAAAGGCTCGGTCGGACAAGGATTGTTTAGTCTTTTTTAGCCGCCTCAGTGGTCAGAATGGGGGAAGAAAGAAGCCTCAGCGAAAATGGTTCGCGAAGTGGCGAAGAAGGTCCCGGGAATAAGGGGATCGAAAAGGTTCAGTGAATCTTGAGCAGCGCGATAAAGACACCGAGGAGCGTCACAAAAAGACCGACAATCCACTTCAGGGTCGTGTTTTGAGACTCGGCGATGGCACTTCTCAGTTGCCCGGTCAGGCGTTCCTCCAGAGAGCGCATCTGCCCGGTCAGGCGTTCCTCCAGAGAATGAATTTGGGCATCCACCTGCGCAAAGCGAGTATTCATCTGCCCGGTCAGGCGTTCTTCCAGAGAGCGCATCTGCCCGGCCTGACGTTCTTCCAGAGAGCGCATCTGCCCGGCCTGACGTTCCTCCAGAGAGCGCATCTGCCCAGACTGACGTTCCTCCATAATGAGAAGATCGTCCTTTGTCGCAAGCGTCTCCTTGATCTCTTCCAGGACCGCAGAAAGAGCCTCGACCTGGACTTCGGCCTGAGTTTCGGTGAACCCGGCCAATTCAAGCTTTTTGACGTACGTGTGAGTGTCAAACATGGGATAATCTTACCTCATGGGAGAGCGGCGAGACAAGGGGGAACCGAGCGACTCATGATCGTTTGACCTCAGCGTCTTTCTCCTCTGCCGTCATCACGAAAAAGGATCTTATCGTCATCCCCACAGGAAAAAAACCGACAGGATTGCATCCGGGCCATGGCCTGGGTTAGTCTTCCTCTGAGGATCCTGCGTCCCTGTTCTTGCGAAGGAACGGCAATCAGTCGCTCTCTCTGACGCTGAGCAACAGGAAGAAGCTCCTCCTTTCGCCGACATCTCCGTCCCCCAAGGAGGATCCCTGGAAGGCCCCCTGACCGACTCCCTGATAGAGACTCTCTTTGTCTCCGGAGGTTTTACCGACATTTACGATACGACCTGCCCGGGCCTCTATGTTCGTCTGACGGTCAGGGAAAAGAGCTTCATGGTCCGCTATCGCGAGGAGGGAGAGCAGATCCACTACATGATCGGACGCTTTCCCGATATCTCCGTGGCGGAGGCCCGCCTCCGGGCCTCCGAGATCCTCTCAAGACGACAGGAGATCTCCGATCCTTCCGCTTCCACTCTCCCCCCTTCCCACCCAAAGGACTCGTTGACCCTCGGGGAAGCCCTCGAAACCTATGTCGAAGCCAAGAAAACTCTTCTTCGGCCGAGGACCGTCAAGGATATCCGATACACCGTCACGCGCTATTGCGCCGGCTATCTCGACCATCCGCTCGCAACATTCGACGAAAGGACGGCCATCGGCATATCAAACGGGATCGTCCAGGTCCGGGATGATAGCCGGGAGCGATTCCGGGGGGAGACGGTCCGAAATACCACGATCAGGATCCTTCGGGCGATCTTCAACTACATGAAAGACATCAAGCTCTTTTCCGGAGAGAATCCCTTCAGCAATCCCCGCCGGAAGGCCCTTCATTCCCGGGATCGCGTCCGGGAGCTTCCGCCGGCTTACTACATGAATCCCTCCGTTGTCGCTGACTGGGGTCGAGAAGCCTTCCGCCTGAACCAGGACCCCGACGTCAATCCCCGCGTGCGCGATGCGGCCGGATTCGCGCTCTTCCTTCTTCTGACCGGGATGCGCCATGGCGATGGAAAGCGACTGACACCGGGCCATCTGAGTTTTGTCAATGCCAACGATCTCGTGATCTCGCTCAAGGAGACAAAAAACCGGAGAGACTACATCCTCCCCGTGCCCCCCTTGTTCAGGAAGACTCTCCAACAGGTCGTACACATGACCCCGCCCGGTCCGGAGAGCGACCGCCCCCTGTTCCGGATCCGTGATATCCGGGGAGTCTCGCTCCGGATCCTCGAACGGCTTGCGGCGAAGTACCCGGAGCTTTCCGGGCAAAGGCCCCTCTCCCCCCACGACCTCAGGAAGCTTTACACCTCGGCCGCAATCCAGGTCTGCGGCGACGCCAATCTCGCCAACTACCTCACCTGCCATGTGGCGGTCGGAGTGATCGCCAGGAACTACATGTTCATCCCCGTGAGCGCATGGAACAAGTGTTCGGAGAGGATCCAGGAGCATATCTTTGATTCCGGCGAGGATGCGGCGGGGAAGATTGATGGCACTGCGATAATCAATGGGCTCTTTCCGGCGACTCGCCCCCTCGACTTTTCAGGAAAGGCCGAAAAAAAGGAAGAGGGAAGCCTGGCGGCAAACGAGATCTCTCCGGATTACCTGACGTCAGGGCAAAAAACTCCCGGAGAGGTGATCCTCGTTATTCCCCTGGACAATGGGGGAAGTTCCTGTTGACCTTGCCGGTCAGGACTGCACAAGGCCATCCAGAATCTCAATGTGGAAACGTCTTCCACGACCAAAAACAGCAAGAAATCGGCCGAATTGTTCGAATGGGCAGATCTGAGGGATGCGACCCGGCTCATCTGCCGGGGAGTGGCAGACGACTTCCGCGCGCCTGGGGAAGGGTGGCAGGCCCGAATGGATTCCATTCCGAAAGGCTGGATCGAGAAACATCGGAAAGAATGGTGGCGAAAGTAACCTCGACGGAAATGGTTCATGGATTGTAGAACGAAGAGACCTGGAACGAGGGATCAAAGAGAATTAGTGAATCTTGAGGAGGGCAATAAAGACACCGAGAAGCGTCACAAAAAGACCGACAATCCATTTCAGGGTCGTGTTTTGAGACTCGGCGATGGCACTTTTCAGTTGTCCGGTCAGGCGTTCCTCCAAGGAGTGAATTTGGGCATCCATCTGGGCAAAGCGCGTATTCATCTGCCCGGTCAGGCGTTCCTCCAAGGAGTGAATTTGGGCATCCATCTGGGCAAAGCGCGTATTCATCTGCCCGGTCAGACGTTCTTCCAAAGAACGATTCTGCCCGGTCAGGCGTTCTTCCATAATCAGAAGATCGTCCTTTGTCGCAAGCGTCTCCTTGATCTCTTCCAAGACCGCAGAAAGAGCCTCGACCTGGACTTCGGCCTGAGTTTCGGTGAACCCAGCCAATTCAAGCTTTTTGACGTACGTGTGAGTGTCAAACATGGGATAATCTTACCTCATGGGAGAGTGGCGAAACAAGAGGCACTCACTCATTCATCTCTTTCTTTCATCAAACATCTTCAAGTATTCGGAGGGA
>JAJYYA010000071.1 GCA_021801345.1 Nitrospirota bacterium | reverse complement strand
TCTTTTCATCGGATCCGTCCGGAGCCTCCTGAATCTGCCGAAGCAAGGCCGACTTCATCTCGAGAAGAAGCTCCTGTGCGTTATCGGCACTTGTCACTTGCGGGCCAACCTGGGGTCGTTTTCGAGGACTCATGGAACGCTCCTTATTGATAGAGGGAAGTTCTCTAACTGTCCTTCTATCCATAACAAAATCCCATGGAAATGTCCAGCGCGTTTACTCTAACGCGAAAAGTATTCTTTGTCAGTACTTTGATTGGCCCCTATGTTTGAAGAGCATTGACTGGGGGGAGGTCCTAAAATATGTCGCTCACCCCACCCGCCGATAATTGTTGACACTTATCGGCGTCATGCCGTATGTTAAAAAAAGCGGCAGGTAAAACCTGAGCAAACCCGGACCCCCATGCAACGGGATCCTAAACGCGGTGTTAACGCGTGGGACTCAGGGTCTGCTAATAATTTTGGCCCCAACCTAATGTGGTGGGGCCTTTTTATTTTTTGGGGGACAATGCAAATCTATCTCGACGAAAGCGGGGATCTCGGGTGGAACTTCTCTGCTCCTTATTTGCGTGGCGGGTCCAGTCGATTTCTTACGCTTGCAGCTCTTTTAGTTCTGCAAGATGCCAACCGCTTGACTGAACGACGTTTACGCCAGCTATACATATCCCAGCATTGGAGTAGAGGCGAGAAGAAATGGGCAGGACTGTCAAAATCCGGGAAAACTGAATTTGCGAAAACTGCAGCCGTGTTGGCCAAAGTAAACAAGAAAATACAATACCGGGCGATTGTTGTGAACAAGGTAAACGTGGCAGACCATATCCGAAGTGATCCCAATAAACTTTACAACTATATGACAAAATTGCTTCTTTTGGAGAGTATAGCCCAACACGAATCGGTTGAATTGATCCCGGATCGCCGTTCTATGAAGGTCGAATCCGGGAATGGCATGCACGACTATCTCGTGTACGGACTTCTATTTGATAAAAATTCCAACACCAGACTTACAACGACTCCAACGGACAGCCAACATTGCTTGAACCTGCAATTTGCGGATTTACTCGCCGGTGCCATTCAATCCCATTTCGAGTTCAATACCTCGTCGTGGTTTTCTTGTTTGGAAAAAGTTCTTGATCTGAAAAAGCTCTACTTCTAGACCTTCTTAAAATGCCTGAGCTACCGAGATTATACCCATTTTTCCTCACGTCCTATTGCCCGACAGGTCCTACGCCTCGTTCTTCGACGAATTGTCCTGATTTGGCGGGTAATTATGGGTGGTATTCGGACGTTGTCTAGGAGCCTGGGAAATAAGTCAAAAAAATCCATGAGGGTGGAAATTTGTTTCGATTATAATGTCATTTCCATGAAACAAGTGGGAACAAAGAATTCTTTCTCCCTCAAAATGTATGAATAGTGGGGAATATTTTTCAATAAAGACGTTTTTGAGACTTATTTCCTAGGCTCCTAGGGTCCGCTCCTCGATCTGTGGGATACGACCGGACCCTTCTTCTCCTGTCGGGGGTGGCCCTCTCCGGAGCCGCGCTGTTTGTTGCGGGGGGAGGCTCCGCTCTTTTGTCCCCCCGGAACCGCGAAAGCCCGCAACGGGAAGATCCCTGAGCCCATAGTCTGTCGGGAGAAAAGCTGCTCTTGTTCTGCCGGCAAAAGTCCGTTATCATGAAAGGACGTCAGGATTTTGCCCGAATCTTCCAACTCTTTGCTTTCCATGCGGAGAGCCTCTCCCGAGTGCAAAGGGAGGGAGTTGTTTATCTCATTGTCGAATCGTCAAGGAACAGAATACGTGAGCCAGTCGATAACAGCCGATTTTGCAAGGGTCTTCTGGAGGTCGTCCGGAGGTCGCAAGGCGGGTCTTTTGCCTGCGGTCTTTCTTGGAGCGACCCCCTCCGCACCATGATCACACTCTCCGGAATCTCCAAGCATTACCCTACCAAGACCCTTTTCATGGATCTGTCTCTCCGGATCTCTTTGCGCGAGCGGATGGCCTTGGTCGGCCCCAACGGCGCCGGGAAGTCCTCCCTGATGAAAATTCTTGCCGGAGTGAGCGAACCGGACGACGGGGTGGTCAGCATGCCTCCCGGCTACCGGGTCGGATATCTTCCCCAGGAGGTGACGATCGAGGGGGATATGACCGCGGTGGGATGCGTCATGAGCGGAGACGAAGAGCTCATGAACCTCGAAGAGGAGATGCAGCGCCTCGAAAAGAGGCTCGAGGCGGGAGAGACAAAGGTCCTTGACCGCTATGGGGAGGTCCAGAGCCGCTTCGGGCTTCTCGGGGGATTCGAGCAGGAAACCACCGCCCGCAAGGTTTTGGCAGGGCTGGGCTTCGACCAGGTGCGCATGGATGCGAAGGTCTCGGACCTCTCCGGAGGGTGGCGCATGCGCGTGGCCCTCGCCCGGACCCTCGTCACCAACCCCGACCTTCTTCTTCTCGACGAGCCTACCAACCATCTTGATATACCGTCCATCGAGTGGCTTGAGGCCTTCCTTCTGGACTTTCCCGGGGCAGTGCTGCTCATCTCCCACGACCGAAGCTTCATGAACGGGGTGGTGGGGGGGGTGATCGAGCTCTCCGGCGGCAAGGCGACGGTCTATACCGGCAACTACGATGCCTATCTGGCGGAGAAGGAGCGCAGGGCGCTGGCGCTCGAATCCGCCATTGCCCGCCAGGAAGAGGAGATCGCCAAGACCCAGGAGTTTATCGACCGGTTCCGCTCCAAGGCCACCAAGGCGACCCAGGTTCAAAGCCGCATCAAGGCGCTGGAAAAGATCGAGCGCCTCGAGCGTGAGACCGCACAGAAGACGGTGCGCTTCACCTTTCCGGCTCCGATTCGTTCGGGGGATGTGGTGGCAACCTTTTCCGAGGTCGAAAAGTCCTACGATGGCCGCATGATCGTTCATCCCTTCGACTGGGTGCTTCGCCGGGGGATGAAGGTGGCCCTGGTCGGCCCCAACGGGGCGGGCAAGTCGACCCTTCTCAAGGTCATGGCCGGCGCGGTCGAGCCCGATGCCGGAAGCTACCGGACCGGGACCAATGTGACGACCTCCTACTACTCCCAGCACCAGCTGGAAATCCTCAACCCGAACGATACGGTTCTGGCCTCCATGGAGTCGGTGGCGCCGGACTCCGAGACCCAGACGCGTATTCGGGGTCTTCTAGGGGCCTTTCTCTTCAAGAACGACGAGGTCTACAAGAAGGTCTCCGTTCTCTCCGGGGGGGAGAAGAGCCGACTGGCCCTGGCCAGGATGCTGCTTTCTCCGGCAAATCTCCTTCTTCTCGACGAGCCCACCAACCATCTCGACCTGCCCTCCCGGGAGGCGCTGGTCGAGGCCCTCGACGCCTACCGGGGGACGCTGGTCTTCATTACCCACGACCGCTATGTGATCGAACGGATCGCAAGCGATATTATCGAGGTCGTGCCCGGTGCGATCCGGCTCTTTATGAACCATCGTTTCGAGACCTATCGGGCCAAGCGCGACGGAGTGCTGAAAACAGGTCTCGCCGCGCCGCTCGCGAATCCCTCCGCGTCGCCCTCCGCTCCGTCGGCCCCGACGGCCCCCTCTTCTGAACGGGGAGAGGATCTCGACGGGATCGAGCGTCGTCTGTCCTGGGTCGAGAAGGAGGTTCTCGAGCTTGAGTCCGAGGTGGCACGGCTTGAGGAGACGGCACGCGGGACGGGGTCGGAGGCGAAGCGGGCGAGTTCGAAGCTTTCCGTGGCACGCAAGAAACTGTCTGACAGGACCGCCGAATGGGAAAGGCTCGGAAGCCTTCTCGAGCGGTCCGGTGAATCCCATTCCTGAAATCTTCTTCGCCGGCTTGTCGGCGGGGGAGGCCGGGAAAGGGCAGGAGGAGTGTGATGGCATCGCCCGATAGTTCTCTCCCGGCAGCAGAGAATCCCCTGCCGGTCACCGTCTACTACCACAGGAACTGCTCCGACGGCTTCGGAGCCGCCTGGGCCGCCTGGAAGCGCTTCGGGGGAAAGGTTCCGCTCTCCTTCGTCGCCTACAACTACGGCGATCTCCTTCCGGAGATGCCGAAAGGGCAGAACGTTTACATCCTCGATCTCTCCTTCGATCCCGACTACTTCGCAAAACTCCGCCAGAACAACCCCCGGGTGACCCTTCTCGACCACCACAAGAGCGCCATGGAAAAGATCCAGCCGCTCTACCCCTCCGATCCGGAAGTGGTCTTCGACATGAATCGCTCCGGGGCGATGATCGCCTGGCAGACCTTTTTCCCCGGAGAGCCCGTACCCAATCTGATCCGTTACGTCGAGGACCGGGACCTTTGGCGCTGGGCCCTTCCCCTCTCCCTCGACATCACGACGGCGATGGCCTCCTACCCCTTCGACTTCGAGGTCTGGGAGGGGATGTATCAGACCCTGGGCTACGGGAGGGTCTCCGCAGACAACCCTCTGGCGATGGAGGGGCATTCGATCCTTCGCTACCAGTCCCAGCTTGTCCAGAACGCGATCCGCGAGACGGGGGTCTGGGGCCGTTTTCGGACGGGAGAGCGGGCCTTCTTCGTCAACTCCCCCCTTCTGACGAGCGAGATCGGCGGGGCCTTGAAGGCCGATGCGCCCTTCGTTGCGATCTGGTCGGTCCGGAAGGATGGCCGGGTGACCTACAGCCTTCGGGCCTCCGAAGGGGGGCCGGATCTTTCGAAGGTCGCCACAAACTATGGGGGCGGAGGCCATGCCAAGGCGGCGGGTTTTCTGGTGGACGCTCCCGTCCACGAAGTCGAGCTTCCGGGTGGGGTGTGGCGGCAGGCCGTCCTCCCGCCGGCGAATCCGTCCGCACCGGAGGACCACGGTGGGTGAATCCTCCCGAACAATCCTTTACCTTGGGACCGGGAACCTCCACAAGGTCTCGGAGTTCGAACGGCTTGCCCCTCCGTCTGTGACGATTCTTCCTTCTCCCTCTCCCCCCGTCGAAGAGACCGGCCTGAGTTTTTTTGCCAATGCCCTGATCAAGGCCAGAAACGCCGCCCTTTCCTTCCCCGGACCTCCGGGGGAAATCGTCTTTGCCGACGACTCGGGACTTGTCGTGCCTGCCATCGGGGGCGAGCCGGGGGTTCGATCGGCCCGCTATGCGGGGCCGGAGGCCTCCGACCTGGAAAATCGTGAAGCGCTTCAGCGAAGGATGAAGGGGATCCCGCAGGAGAGCCGGAAGGCCAGCTTTGTCTGCGTCCTGGTGGCCGTCCGCTCCGGAAGCGGAGCCCTGGTGGCGGCCGCCTCGGGACGGGTCGAGGGGCGGATCGCCAACGGTCCCATGGGGGAGGGGGGGTTCGGTTACGACCCGCTCTTTCTCCCGGAAGGGTACTATGTGACCTTTGGGCTCATGGCCCCCGAGGAGAAGAATCGAATCTCCCATCGCGCCCGGGCCTTTCAGGGTCTCCTCTCCCTTCTGGTGGCGGCGTGAAGGCCGGGGTGGGGCGCCTCCTCTGGGTGAGCCTTCCGGCTCCGGAGTTGACCGAGACCGACCGGGAGTTTCTCTCCGAGATCGATCCCCTGGGGGTGGTCATCTTTCGAGAAAATGTCCGGGATGCCGGCCAGGTAAAAGACCTGATCCATGCGATCCGTTCCCTTCCCGGTTCTCCCCGGCTCATCGCGGTCGACCAGGAGGGCGGGCGGGTGGCCCGTCTCACCGACGGGGTTCCCCGGCTTCCCCCCATGAGAACCCTTGCGGTAAAGGATGTCTTTGAGGTGGAAGAGGCCGGGGAGTCTCTGGGGCGCGCTCTACTGGCTTTGGGCTTCGATGTGGACTTCGCCCCGGTCCTCGATGTGGACTCCAACCCGACAAACCCCATCATTGGCGACCGGGCCTTCTCCTCCGATCCGGAGGAGGCGGCGAAAAAGGCCCTGGCCTTTGCCCGGGGACTTCTCCGGGGGGGGGTCTTCCCCTGCGGCAAGCATTTCCCCGGCCATGGGGACACGAGCCTCGACTCCCACGTCGACCTCCCTGTGGTCAGTGCCGATGCCGGTCTTCTCGAAAGCCGCGAGCTTCTTCCCTTCCGGATGGCGGCCGATCAGGAGATCCCTCTCATGATGACCGCCCATGTGGTCTATCCCGCCTGGGACACGGAGACTCCTGCCACGCTTTCCCGCGCTATCGTGACAGGACTTCTCCGCGAGAGGATGGGTTACCGGGGGCTCATCCTCTCCGACGACCTTCTTATGTCCGCCGTTTCCCGGCGGGGGGTCGTCGCGGCGGGACTTGCGGCTCTCGATGCCGGGTGCGACGGGCTCCTCGTGCTGAAGAACCAGAGCGAGGCGCTGGCTCTTTACAAGGCTCTCGAAAAAAGGCTTTCCGAAAGCCCCGACAGGGTTTTGCCGGCGCTCTCGCGGATCGAAGACTGGTGGGCCCGCTTCGGAGCTTCGCGATGATCGGCGGGGGAGGGAAGGAGAGCCTTCTGACGACAGAGGAACGGATCGAAGCTCTCTTCGAGGCCCGGGGACTTCCCCCTCCCCACCCTCTCGAGATCGAGGAGTGGCGGTCGCAAGCCACATCGGAGGAGGGTTTTTTTGAGAAGGTTTACGCCGGACTCAAGGATGCGGCCATCGCATGGGTTCTCAGTTCGTGGGGGATCGATCTCGGGGAGATGGACGGCGAGGATCAACGCGATCTTCTGTCCCAGTTCGGGGGAGAGGTTCTCGACCTCTCTTCCGAGGATCTCATGACGCACGTTCTTGCGGGGATGGCCCGGCTTCTGGTGCGGGAGATTGAGGAGGAGGACTCGCCCCTTTTGCGTCTCGCGCGGCTCACGACGTCGCCCTACCAAAACTATGCCCTAGCCTGGGCCAACCCCCTTCGGATGATACCCACGTTTGCCGACGGCTCGGCAGAGTTCGAACGGTACGTCCTGCGGGGGGTGGAAAAGGCCTTTGCGCACCTTGGCAAAAAGATCTCCCGAGCCAGTCTGGCAAACGATCTGCGCGAGGCGAGACGGCTTATCCGGGAGGAGAAGCGGAGGGTGCGGGCTCAGGAGGCCCTGGAGAAACGCCGGGAAAGAAGTTTCCGGATGTGGGTGCGCTCCCTCTGGAGCGAGCGGGTGGTCAGGCGTGAACTCGGACTTAAGCCCCGGGAGTTTTCCGCATGGGTCGAGGAGGGACGGATCCCCATCCTCCTCCGGATCGAGACGGTCCGGGACGGAAGGGTGAGGGAGCAGAAACTGTTCGATCCGGAGGCGGTCCGCCGGATCACTCCGGCGATGATCGCCCGATGGCGGCGCGCCGTTCCGAAAAAGCCCTGAAGGACCCCAAAAGGGGCTCTCTTCTGTCTCCTCGCCTTTAGACCGATCGGGGGGGGCGATTTTTCCGGTTCCTCCGGCAGGCTTCAAGGAAGGCTGCCAGAAGCGCTTTGCTCACCCGGTCTTCTCTGTCCATTCTCTCGGGATGCCACTGGACCCCCAAAAAGAACGGATGGCGGCCGTCCCGAACCCCCTCGATCAGGCCATCCTCCGGACTTGTCGCGATCACCTCGAGATCATTTCCTACCCGCTTGATCCCCTGATGATGGAAGCTGTTGACCGTCGCCTGACAGATCCCCGCGATGTCGCGAAGATAGCCCGTCAGGTCGGCCGGATGGGGGAGGTCCCGATGTCGGACCGGCCCCGGTCTCTCCGACGGAAGATCCTGGACGAGGCTTCCCCCCCTGTAAACGTTCATCGTCTGAAACCCCCCGCAGATCCCGAGGACCGGAACTCCTTTTTCCTCTGAGAGGGCAAGGAGTGAAAGTTCGAGTTCGACCCGGCGCGGATCCATCCACTCTCCCGGGAAGTAGGTCTGCTCCTCACGGTAGAAGTGCGGAGGGATGTCGGGACCGGAGCCGGTGAGGACGATTCCGTCGAGAAAGTCCCAGTCGGCGGGGTCGAGTCGGGCAGAAAACGGCAGGAGGACAACCCGGGCGCCGGAGCCTGCAAGGTAGGTGACGTAGGATTCCTTGATAAAAAAACGCGCCTCCCGATCGGAATCGGAAGGCGCGTAGTCTGTCGTCATGCCAACAAGAAGAGGTCTCTGCATGAGACGTTGCTCCTAGGCCTCGTGAGGAACTGGGCTTGTCCGCGACGGGCGTTCGGTGTGCGAGGGACGATGGGAGGAGACGCGGGATCCGCCTCCGACACCAGCCGGCCTGTCACGACGCCATTCGGGCCGGGAGGATCCTCCTTCGGTCCGGTCGGACCGAAACCCTCCACGGGAACCCGGACGGGCTCCTGCCGATCCTTCGGGCCGGGAGGAGCGCTCTCCTCTGGCGCCGCCTGGACGGGGTCCGCCGGTCGAGGGACGGAAGGGCCGATCGCCCCGGGCTTGGGGAGGAGGCGAAAGGGGGGAGACAGGGACGGATGAGCCTACCAGCCGCTCGATATCGCGGAAGAGGTTCCGGTCGGCGGGGTGGCAGAAGGAGATGGCGCGTCCCGAGCGTCCGGCGCGACCCGTGCGGCCGATCCTGTGGACATAGTCCTCGGGGGACTGGGGAAGGTCGTAGTTGACAACGCAGGTCACCGTGTCGATGTCGAGACCCCGTGCGGCCACGTCGGTGGCGACGAGAATGCGGGTCTGTCCGGCACGAAACTTCGAGAGGACGCGGTTGCGCTGCGACTGGCTCTTGTCGCCGTGAAGGGCGTCGCTCGGGAAGCCTTCAGCGAGAAGGGCGGTGGAGAGGTCTTCCGCGCCGCGCTTTGTCCGGGTGAAGATGAGTGTCTGGCCCTCGGTCGTTTCGGGTTCGGTGAGGATCGTTTTAAGCAGTCCCCACTTCTGGGAGCCGTGGTTGATCGTCACCACCTCCTGCTCGATCGAAACCGGGGGGGCGCTCGAGGTCTCGAGCCGGATAAGGACGGGGTCTTTCTGGTAGGTCTTTGTCAGCGCCTGGATCCGCGAGGGGAGGGTGGCGGTAAAGAGAAGGGTCTGCCGCTCGGGATGGAGCGCCTTGAGGATGGTTTCGACGTCGGGAAGAAAGCCCATGTCGAGCATCCGGTCGGCCTCGTCGAGAACGATGGTGTGGACATGGGAAAGGGTGATGGTTCCCCTCTGCATGTGGTCGATCAGACGGCCGGGAGTGGCAATGACCAGATCCCAGGGGCGTCTCAAGAAATCGATCTGGCGTCGCATGTCGGTGCCGCCAACGAGGAGAACCGTCCGGCTTTTGAGATACTTTCCGTACTCGCGTGCGGATCGCTCGATCTGACCGGCCAGCTCGCGGGTGGGGGAAAGAACGAGAATCTGGTGGCGCGTGCGGTTCCCCTGGGCTCGCTTGTTGCGGTGAAGGGAGGGCAAGAGGAAGCCGCCGGTTTTGCCCGAACCCGTCTGGGCGACGCCGAGGACATCCCGTCCCTCGATGATGGGGGGGATGGTCTGCCGCTGGATCGGGGTGGGGGAGTCGTGTTTGAGGTCGGAAAGAGCGCGCAGAAGATCCGGATTGAGGCCAAGGGTCTCAAATGACATGGTTGTTGCTCCTAGCAGAATGAACGTTCGTGAGTGTGACGGCGGGGATCCCGGGAGGAAGTCGTGCTCCTGTTTTGGGAGCGTTCCCGGCACCGCGGCGCCTCTGTCCCCGGTCAATGCAAAAGGGGCAGATTTCGGACGCCGAAGGACCTGTTTTCTCCAACAGAGTGCCGGGAATGATCAGCGGGGTTGAACGAGCGGTCGGACACGAGTCCATCTGGCAGGGTCAATACCTTGAATCCGGCAAATTCGGCGCATTCTTGCGCAGCGATACACAATCCACGATGCCCGACGTATATCGAGGCTCATTATGCCCCGGACCCTAATAGAAAGTCAAGAAGATACAAGGGGTTTTTGGGGAGGAAGGGCAAGAGTCCCATGGGGAGGGAGATTTCGAAGGAAAATCGGAAGGGAGACAGGGAGAAGAATAAGGTGCGTTGTAAGAAAAAAGGGGGGCAAATCCCCCCTTTTTCTGGATCTGTCCTTGGAGCTACTTGATCGAAGCGAGTTTTTTGAGCTGTGCGGCGGTCAGAACCTTGGCGGCATTCAGGTGGCCGGTGAGGTGGTCTGCCGTGGCCTGAGCCATGAGCCAGGCGATATTGTGGAGATCCTTGTGAAGCTTCTTTCCGTCAACGCGGGGCTTTGAGGCCATGGCGAGATAGGCCGTTCTCTGGGCATCGATCTTCTTCATCTGTGCGAGCGAACGGGCGAGCATGTTCCGGCGGATTGTCCGGAGTCGCTTGATCTGCTTGTCCGTAAGATTGAGATCCTTGGCGTGGGAAAGGATGAATGTGACGCCTGGATGGCTCTTGAAGACCTGGGGAAGGAGGAAGTCCTTTCCGGCACGGGATCTGAAGTCTTTGAACATTTTGGCCGTCTTCTCTCCCGTCAGGGGAGGCAGGGCGTCAGCCGAAGAGACGATCGGGGCCGAGGCGAGAAGAAATGCGGAGAAGAGGGAAAGAGCAAAGGCTTTTTTCAGCATGCGGAACTCCTTGGCGAAGGTGTATGTCAGATCGGAAATTCCAGAGGGGAAATCAGTTCTTGTCTGTCTCTTTGGGATTTTAGCGGAGAGACGGGAGAATGACAAGAAAGGCAGGGGGATCCGACCCCTGCCTGATCTTTTGGAGAGAGACGAGGCTACTTGGTGGAGAGGACCCACTTGGCAATGGATTGAGCCTGTTCCATGGACATCCCGGGATGGGGGGGCATCATCACGCCTCCGGTGACATCGTCCCAATGGCCGTTGCCTCCGGCAATGATCTTCTTGGCAAGCATCATGTCGGCATCCTTTTGTCCGCGATACTTGTCCGCCACCATCTTGAAGGAGGGGCCGACCATCTTCGTGTCCACCGAGTGGCAGGCGAAGCAGCCGTTGGAGTTTAGCAGGTCGTTGACGCTTGCGGCATAGGAGGGCGCCGAAAGGAGGAGGAGGGAGGAAAGTCCTAAAAAAAGGCTGGTTTTTTTCATCGGTGTCGCGCAGGAACTCCTCCCCCGGCACTCGGGCCAGGAAGCGGGAAGTGTGCGCACTCCTTTCTTCTTAAGATTAACGTGGCTCCGCCCGCCGGTTTGTCCGGTCTGGTGTGCGTTTGCCGCTTGTCGTGGCCCATCGGGCCCATTGAAGCTTGACGCCTCCCCCCTCGAAACTCTCGACAAACGCTCGCAAGGGGGCGAAAAATACCAAACAAACGCCCATGATCCAATCAGTCCGGAGCGCCCAGGACGAAGCTCTGTCCGGTATTTTTAAGTATATTCCCGTTCAAACAAAATGCAAGGGTGGAAGAGGTATTTAAATGGTTAGTAAATTTATATATTTCATTTTTTTGTGGACTTAACTTTAAGGTGCGAGGGTGTTCGGAGGGGGACGGGGCAGGTTTGTAATAATCTCCTGCAGGTGAGGCTTTCTGATGATTGCTTTATTTGATCGTTGACACAGAGTTTTCATTTGGAGAAGATTATGATTGGGATCTTTCCCTGTTTTGGATGAGGCCATATTGGGCAGAGGCAAAAGGGTGGGGGTGAAAGATGTCTGACAACCGGTTGACCATAAGGCTTGAGCCCGAACTTCACGAATGGCTCAGGAAGAATGGCGGAGAGAACATGTCCTCTGTCGTTCGCTCCATTCTCGACGATGTCCGGATGGGAAGGCTCGTTCCCCGGGAAAAATCTGGGGCGAAGCCTGCGGCAGGAGTCGAAGAAGGTCTCTCTAAGGTCTGTCAGGCGGCGGCGGTCTTCGACGTGGAGTCGATGGAGCGTCTGGCCCACACCTGCGAAAGCCTCGACATCTCCCTCCGGCGAACCCTGGACTTCAATCAGCGCACGGCCCAGCAAAGGAAGTTTGTGCGTCTTGGGGCCTTCGCAATGGGATGTGTCGCTATTCTTCTTCTCTCCTGGTCTGTCTTTGTCCATCCCGACCATGGAGGCCTCACCACGACCGCCTTTCATCAGGCTTTTCCGCCCCGATAAAGGCCATTTCCCTTTGACGCCATCCGAAAGAGGAGCCTTGACCGTTGGGTTCGGGCTTGCCAATCCGGCCTCTTGGGAGATGGCCGTCTCTTCCTCTCTCCTGTTCCTGCCGGTGGAGCGGCGATCTATGGCAGGAGGCTGTCGCCACCATTTTCTCTTGTGACTTTGGCAAGGCTTTTTCCGGGGTTGTCCGTTGTCAAAAGACGAGATATGCCGAGGGATGTCCGGGAGAGGTCAATCGGTCAGCAGGTTGCTGACCCAATCGATCTTCTGCAAGAGCTCCTGCCTTACGACGAAGCGCTCTTGAAGAAGTGTCCTGTCAGTGTCACGCTGTCCTCTTTGTGTTCCGATGAAACCTTAAGGCCAAGGCTTGCGATACCACTCGTTCATGTTCTGGTCAAGACCGGCGCCGGAATCTGTTCGAAGGAGAAATAGGGGATATCCGCACGTTCACCGGCATGTTCTATGGTGATGGCACATATCTGCCCTTTCTGGTCAAGATCGATCATTGTGTTTTCATCCAGATCGCGCGTTTCGAACACTTCCGATTCCCTTAACTCGATATAAAGAGTTTTCATCCTGAGTGTTCCAAAATTGTCCCAAGGTGTCCCATGATTTTTCAGGCTAGAACTTACCTGAAAAATCTTCATGAATATTTCGATTGACCCATTGATTTAGATATTTATTTTGATATCATTTCTCCATGAAGAGAGTGATCTGGATCGGGAGTGCGAAAAAAGATCTTCGGCAGCAATTTTCCAGAATGGCCCGAAAAGAAGCCGGCTACCAGATCTATCGTCTTCAGGAGGGATGCGATCCGAAAGACTGGAAGCTCCTACGTGGAATTGGTCCCGGTGTGCGGGAGATCCGCATTCATGCGGAAAACGAATATCGGATCATCTATGTCGCACAGTTCGAGGAGGCGTTGTATATCCTTCACTCGTTCGTGAAGAAAACTCAAAGAACTTCCCAGCGTGATCTTGAGTTAGCTCGGGAAAGATTGAACCAGGTTTTAAAGGAGAGACGGATATGAATCCGGAATGGGAAGAAGGGTCGGAGAATGTTTTTAATGATCTGGGATTTTCGGAAACTGAGGCGGAACATCTCATGATCCGGTCCCGATTGATGATCGAAGTTGAACGGTTTGTTGAGAGATCGAAGTTGAGCCAAAGAGAAGCGGCGAAAAAACTTGGAATTACACAACCTCGACTGAACGATCTGCTTCAGGGAAAGATCCAAAAGTTCAGTATCGATGCCCTAGTGAAGATGCTTTCTAAAGTGGGAATCCATGTGGATGTGCATGTGAGTGCGGCTTGAGAGATGCTTTGAATTTGTCCTACTCTAATGGAATGGCCCTTATAGGACCTCGCTCTCGCATTCCGAAGTCCTTGCACGAGTTCCTTCAGTTAACATTCTGTACATACATAAATTCCATTCAGAAAAAGGAAAACAAAACAACTGCTCGTTTATGCGAAAAACATAGAATCACTCCCGCCTTTTATGGACGTGGTGGATGAAAAGTATGCGGATAGATTCGACGGCAAGGATGATCGGGGAGATTATGCGTTGGTTGGCCTTTATCAAGCGGCATTGGATCCCCGCCCCAATCAGAGGTATTGGATCCAGTGCCCCGATGGAACATTTGCCATTCCTCCTGGAAACACCTTCCCCGCTGAGATTGCGGATGGGGTGAATGCTATTCCGCAAAGTTCAGAGGATCGTGTTTGGAGATGGAGTTTTGATTCTTATTTGAAGAAAAAGGATCTGATTGTTTTTAAGAAAACAGCAAAAAGTCCACTGCAGACGCCAGACCGATCACAGTCGTCATGGAATGTTTACACCAAATATTATCTGGAAGATCGCTTGGAAGAAGGAATTCGTCCCAGAGATTTTTTAGATGACATCACAAATGACCGGGGAACGGCAGATTTGAAGCCTTTGGGGCTCAATGATGTTTTTACCTTTCCGAAGCCCGTCGATCTTTTGACACGGATCATGACATGGATCGCTGATCCGGCTGCGCTGTGTGTGGATTTCTTTGCCGGTTCAGGGACCATGGGGCAAGCCGTTTTTGAAATCAATCAATTGGATGGCGGTCATCGCCGATTTGTCCTTGTGCAGCTTCCGGAACCTACGGAAAACCAGCAATTTCCCACAATTGCCGAAATCACAAAAGAACGTCTCCGTCGTGCAATCAGGAAAATCAAAAAAGAGAACCAGATGTTTCCCGGCGACCTTGGTTTTCGCGTTTTCAAGCTTGATTCTTCCAACATCCGGTCCTGGGATCCGAATCCCGAAAATCTGGAACAATCCATTCGCGCTCATATTGAGCACATCAAGATGGATCGTACGGAAGACGACATTCTCTATGAGCTCCTGATCAAGCTGGGACTGGATCTGTGCGTTCCCATCGAGAAACGCCTCATTGCGGGTAAAACGGTGCATAGTATCGGGGACGGGGTTCTGATGGTCTGTCTGGCCGAAACCATTACTCGCGAAGAGGTCGAACCATTCGCCCAAGGCCTTGTGGTCTGGCATAAAGAACTCGCTCCGACGGGGGAAACGACATGCATCTTTCGCGACAGCGGCTTCGCAAGCGATGTGGTCAAGACCAATCTGGCCGCGGTTCTTGAGCAGTCCGGCATCCGGAACCTGCGGAGCTTGTGAGGATGAGCGAAAACACACCTGTTCCCGGTGGGGAGTTTTTGCTGTATCAGACCGAGGACGGTCAGAGCCGTGTCGAGTGTCGTTTTGCCAATGAAAATCTGTGGATGTCGCAGGCGGGCATGGCGGAGCTCTTTCAGACCAGCAAGCAAAATATCGCGAAACATCTGAAGGCGATCTTTGCAGAGGGTGAACTGGTCCAGGATTCAGTTGTCAACTCCTGGTTGACAACTGCCGCAGACGGCAAACGCTACCGGGTGGAATATTACAACCTGAGTGCCATTCTGGCGGTCGGCTACCGGGTACGTTCGATGCGCGGCACCCAGTTTCGCCGCTGGGCCACGACCCAACTGAATGAGTATCTGGTCAAGGGCTTCGTGATGGACGACGAACGCCTGAAGAACCCGGATACAGGAGTCTATTTTGAGCAACTCCTTGAACGTATCCGAGATATTCGTTCGTCGGAAAAGGTGTTCTGGCGAAAGGTTCTGGATATCTATGCCACCAGCATCGATTATGACCCTTCAGCCGATGCGTCGAAACAGTTTTTTGCCACCATCCAGAACAAAATGCATTGGGCGGCCCACGGTCAAACGGCCGCGGAAGTGATCGACCGACGTGCCGATGCCAGTCAGCCCAATATGGGCCTGACCAGTTTTTCCGGCCTTCGCCCGCTCCGTTCGGAAGTGTCTGTTGCCAAGAACTATTTGAGTGCAGAAGAGCTTGAGATGTTGAACCGGATTGTGGTGGCTTATCTGGAGTTTGCGGAGTTGCAGGCACTCGGTCGACGCCCCATGACCATGGAGGCGTGGATCAAGAAGCTTGACGACTTTTTGAAGTTGGGCGATCACGACGTGCTGACCCATGCGGGGCGAGTATCTGCCGAAGCGGCGCGCATGAAAGCCGAAGCAGAGTACGAGAACTATCGGCATCAACTGGACGCGCTCCCTGCTCCGGTGGAGGTGGATATGACCAAGGCTTTGGAAATGACTGCGAAAAAGCTGCCCAATCCCAAAGGAAAGAAAAAATGAAGCTGCACTTTGAATCCAATCTCGATTATCAGCACGCCGCGATCGAGGCGGTCTGCGATCTGTTCCGGGGACAGGAGATCTGCCGGACAGAGTTTACTGTTATCAGAAGCGCTCCCGGGAAGTCCTATCTTCCGGGTTTGCCAAACGATTTGGGAATCGGAAACCGCCTGGCGCTCCTGGATGACGAGTGGCTCAGGAATCTGAACGAGGTCCAGCTCCGAAACGGCTTGTCCCCCTCAAAATCATTGAGCTCTTCCGATTTCACGGTGGAGATGGAAACCGGGACAGGCAAGACCTACGTCTATCTGCGAACCATTTTTGAGCTGAACAAGCGCTACGGGTTTACGAAGTTCGTCATAGTGGTGCCATCCATCGCGATCAAGGAGGGCGTGTACAAGACCCTCCAGATTACAGAAGTCCGGAGGCCACATCATCGGTCACGATGTGGGAGAAGGAGATTCTCTCATGGGCGCAGGAAGGAATCCGTTGGACGACGATCCACAAGACCTTGTGCCGACGATATGGGTACACGGGAAGCTACTCGGCCGTCCGGCGCTTTCTTCAGGCTCGAATACAGAACGATCCAGCCCGTTGCAACAAAAACTGCAACAAATTCCATAGAATATTTGAAGAGATTTTTGGGATATGGCTATAAAGTGTTTGTATTGCTTGGTGCCGGAGACCGGGATCGAACCGGTATGACCTTTCGGTCGAGGGATTTTAAGTCCCTTGCGTCTGCCTGTTTCGCCACTCCGGCTGGGGGGGAGAAGAGGAAATTATCGAAGGTTACCACGCCTCCAGTTTTGTCTGCAAATTGACAAGGAGCCCTGTCTGCCATTATTCTTGTTAGATCATGGTTTGCGTGATCCGACATCGATGTGAAGGATTCGCCAGATACCGTAAAGGTCACTCGGTCAAACATTTATTCCAGAACTTCCAGGAGGCATCACATGAAAAATCCGCTTGATTCCCTGTGGGGAACGATCATTTCGGGCTTTGTCCTGACAGGTATCCTTTTCTTTGTCGTCAAGGGGCTCGTTAACCACTAATGTCTCCGTAATCTTTTGTCGAAACTAAACCATTCCTCCCCAAGAAGGAGTTATTGTCATGGAACAACAGGCAACGGAACTTATCGTACGCTGGTTTCATTTTCTCGCCGGGATCATGTGGATCGGCCTTCTCTATTACTTCAACTTTGTTCAGGGAGCCTTCCTCAAGGCGGCCTCACCGGAAGCCAAGGCTGACGCTTTCAAGCACCTCGTCCCCCGGGCTCTGCTCTTCTTCCGCTGGGCAGCACTCCTGACCGTTCTCTTCGGTCTCTCAATTTTGGGGCAGCGCCATATTCTTCTCCAGGCGTATACCCTCCAGGGCGGAGCGGCCATCATCGGCATGGGGGCCTGGCTTGGAACCATCATGCTTTTCAACGTTTGGGGTTTGATCTGGCCGAACCAGAAGAAGGTCATCGGCCTCGTGCCTGCTGAGCCCGCCGAAAAGACGAAGGCTGCACGGATTGCCTTTCTGGCCAGCCGCGTCAATGTGATGCTCTCGATTCCCATGCTCTTTTTCATGGGGTCGTCGAGCCACGGCGGAGCGCTCTTTCACTAATCGCTCTCTTTTAATCTTTCGGTCTGACAAAGATAAGAGGCCAGGGGAAACCCTGGCCTCTTTCTTTGTCGGGGAAGTTCCGGGAAGGGTCTGTCAGGCGGGAGAGTGCATATAGGCCCAGACCGAATAGAAGAGAAGGATGCCGAAGCCGGCCTTGACCACCAGGATCAGGATCTTCAGGCGGCGGTGGCGGGCGTCGTCCCGGTCGTCATCGTCCGGAGCCATCGAGAATCTTCTTTTCCCTGACCTCGAGTCCGGGGAGTCCCGGGATCGTTCCTCCCCCCGGGGCGGCGATCCCCATGCGGTAAACGATGGGTGTTGCCGTCGGGATATTGACCTCGAGGATCTCCTCCTTTGTCAGGGCTTCGATCTCCATGATCATGGCCCGGAGGGAGTTCCCGTGGGCGACGACAAGGCAGTTCTCTCCCCTGAGAAGGGCCGGGAGGATCTCCTTGTGGACGTAGGGAAGAACTCTGTCTTTCGTCGTTTTGAGGCTCTCCCCGCCGGGAGGGGCAACGTCGTAGCTTCTCCGCCAGATATGGACCTGTTCGGCGCCGTACTTTTTTGCCGTCTCGGCCTTGTCGAGCCCCTGGAGATCTCCGTAGTGGCGTTCGTTCAGCGACTCCGACTTCGTCACGGGAACCCCCTTGTGGCCGGAGGTCTCGAGGATGAGCGAGAGGGTCTTCTGAGCACGCATAAGCCCGGATGTGAAGGCGCACGACACGGGATAGTCTCCGAGAAGCCGTCCGGCCTTCCGGGCCTCGTCCATGCCCAGAGAGGTGAGATCGACATCCACCCACCCGGTGAAGCGGTTTTCCCTGTTCCAGACGCTTTCACCGTGTCGCACCAGTATCAGAAGCGCTTCCTTTGCCAAGGTCGGCCATCCTTTCCGCGATCGAAGATCTTTGGTTGTAAAGTGAGCGGGAAGACTCCCTGCCCTTATCCTAGCACATCTTTTTAGCTCTGATGGTGCTTCTGCCGGCGGTCCTGTTCGCAGTGAGGACAGGAACAAAGAGCCCTCAGAAGCTCGAAGGAGTAGATCCCCGTGTCGTGCCCGTCGGAAAATCCGATGGAGAGGGCATACTGTCCCACGAGATTCCAGGAGGTGGGGCGGATCTCCTCGGGAATGTCGGACTCCCGGACCGTCCTCTCCCCGGTCCACTCGTTGACGCAGGAGGCGCAGGGGCAGAAGAGGCGAAGGGTGCGGGAGGGGTAGAGGGAGATATGTCCGTCACGCCAGAGGATCCTGACGCTCCGGGGGTCGGGGGACTCGATGCTCTGAGGCAGGGGAGTGTTCATCAGATCTCCGGTTATTGTGCCGATGAGCAGGCGCTCCATCGGCGAGGTGTCAGTCGTGCTCCTCTTCGGAGCGAAGCGGGCGACGCATCAGCGTGGAAAGGGTGGCACCGAGGTCGGCCTTCTCGTAGAGGATCCGGTAGACCGCCCGGGTGATGGGAAGCTCGACCCCGGTCTTCTGAGCCAGTGCGTGGGCCGAGGCGGCCGTGGTGACCCCTTCGGCCACCTGTCCGAGCTCGACTAAGATCGTGGCGAGCGGGTGTCCTTCCCCCAGTCGGAGCCCGACCCGGCGGTTCCGGCTCTTCTCTCCGGTCGCGGTCAGGAGAAGATCGCCGACTCCGGCAAGTCCGGAGAAGGTGAGGGGGTCGGCGCCGAGTTTGACGCCAATCCGGGTCATCTCGGCCAGACCCCGGGTGATCAGGGCGGCCCGGGCATTGTCCCCCAGACCCATCCCGTCGGAAATCCCGGTGGCAATGGCCAGAACGTTTTTCATCGCTCCTGCGATCTCGATCCCCCGAACGTCCCGGCGAGTGTAAACCTTGAACCAGGGAGTGTTGAAAAGGTGCTGGATGTCCCGGGCCAAGGCCGAGTCGGTGGAGGCGGCCACGACGGCGGTGGGCTTCTTCTGGACGACCTCCCGGGCGAAGGAGGGGCCGGAGAGAATCGCGTAGTCGGACGGTTCCGGCGAGTAGGTCTCCCGGACGATCTCCGAGACGGTTTCCATCGTATCGTTTTCGATGCCCTTGGTCGTTCCGGCCAGGGGGAGGGGGCGGGGAAGGATCCCGGAGATCCGGGAGAGGACCTGTCGGCACGACTGGCAAGGAACGGCCAGGACGATGAGCGAGGCCCGGGAAAGGGCCTTCTCGAGGTCGGGGGTCACATCGAGACTCTCCGGAAGGGGGATCCCCGGGAGATAGACCCGGTTCTCGCGGGTTCTCGCGATATCTTGGGCCAGGATCGGATCGCGCACCCAGAGGGTGGCAGGCCATCCGGCCAGGGAGAGGTGGACGGCCAAGGCCGTTCCCCAGGAGCCTCCGCCCAAAACGAGGGGGGAGGGAGAGGCGCCGATCCGGGAGAAGGAGTGGCGGGAGCCATCAGCCATGGGAGTCGTTGCCGCCTTTCGCGGGAGGGTGATCCGGATGCGTATTGTCTTGAGAATAGCAGTTTTGGGTGCGAGGGTCGAATGGGTCGTCGTGGTAGAGGACCCGCGCAAGAGAAAGTCCTTCGGGAGGAAGGGGGGAGAGGGAGCGAAAGGGCGGCGGGGAGGCGGGTTCGAGGAGCGAGGAGATCTCGGAGATCGGACGGCGTCCTTCGCCCGCCTCCCGGAGGGTGCCTCCCACCATGCGGACCATCCGGTGAAGAAAGCCCGGTCCGGTGACCCAGAGGGCGAGCCCTGCGGGTCGCTCCTCCCAATGGAGAGCGTCGATTCTCCGGATGCTGTTTTCGGGAAGCGAGGAGGCGACGGAAAAGTGCCGGAAGTCGTGGGTTCCGAGAAAGAGCTGCCCCGCCTCCCGGGCCCTCGCAAGGGAGAATGAGGCGCCAAGGGGGGCCGAGAAGGGGTCGGCGATAGGGTGGCGGGAAAGCCCGGGAGGAAGGATCCGGAAGGCATACCGGTAGATCTTTCCCCGGGCGCTGTGGCGGGCGTGGAAGGATCCGCTCACTCGTCGGCAGTCGATGACGCGGAGGCTGTCGGGAAGGCGGGCGTTGAGAACGCGGGGAAGGCGGTCGAGAGGGACCCGAAAGTCCTCCGGGAGGTCGGCGTGCGCGACCTGCCCCCAGGCCGAGACCCCTGCGTCTGTCCGTCCCGCTCCGACGACGCCGACCGTCCGCCCCGAAAGGGCCGAAAGCCCCTCCCCCAGCACCCCCTGGACGGTCCGCTGCCCGGGCTGGATCTGCCATCCGAAAAAATCCCGTCCGTCATAGGCCAGAAGAAGGGCGATCCGGCAGGATGTGTGTGTCAGGGGGCGCTCCACGGTTCGTTTCTCCGGAGAGCTTCCCAGGCCTCCTTGAGGTCGACGAAGGCTTCGAGTTCGGCCGAGATGGCCTCTTCCCAGACCTTCCATTCTTCCGGAGAGCCGGTTCTGGAGGGGGAGTCTCCTCCTCCGAGGGTTTTTTCGTAGGCGCGGGCGGCCAAAAGACGGGCCTTCCGGTAGTCGGTGTGCCGGGCGTCGAAGTCCGCCAGACGCTGCACCTTGAGAGGGTCCATACGCATCCTTAGATTTTGAAAAAGGGAGAGGCCTTGAAAGCCTCTCCCGGGGGAGAACTAGGTCGCCTGGGCCAGGTTCCCCAAGGTGATCGGCTGGTAGTCCGAGTTCAGGACGCTGATGCGCGAGGCGATCGATCCGGCGATCTTCAGATAGGCCTCCGAAAGAGGGCTCTCCGGATGGGTAAGGCCGATGGGACGGCCCGAGTCCCCCGCCTCCCGGATGGCAAGATCGATGGGGATGCGCCCGAGGAAGGGGACCTTGAGCTCTGCGGCGGCGTGTTCGCCTCCGCCCGAAGAAAAGATCGGCGTCTCGTGGTGGCAGTGGGGGCAGTGGAAGGTGCTCATGTTCTCGACGATCCCCAGGATGGGAACGTTGACCTTCTGGAACATGGCGAGCCCCCGGCGTGAGTCGGAGAGTGCGACCTCCTGGGGGGTCGTGACGATGACCGCCCCGGTGACCGGCACGAGCTGGCAAAGGGAGAGCTGGGCGTCGCCTGTGCCAGGGGGCATGTCCACCACAAGGTAGTCGAGCTCGCCCCATTCCACGTCCCGTACGAACTGGGTGATGATCCCGTGTAGCATGGGACCGCGCCAGATGAGGGGGGCGCCGGGAGGGGCCATGAAGGCCATCGACATGATGGGGATGTCGTGGATTTTCGGAGGGAACCAGCGGTTGTTCACCTGCTTGGGAAGGGTTGTCACTCCGAGCATCATGGGGATGTTCGGCCCGTAGACGTCGGAGTCGAGAATGCCGACCTTGGCCCCGAGGCGGGAGAGGGCGATAGAGAGGTTGACGGCGGTCGTGGACTTCCCGACTCCGCCCTTGCCGCTTGAGACGGCGATGACGTTCTTGACGCCTTCGATGGCGAGCTTTCCTTCCCGGGCGCCACCTCCCGTCGTGCGGGCGGTCATCCGGATGTCGACCGAGGCGATTCCCGGGACGGAAGCAAGGGCGGACATGCAGGCCTTCTTGATCTCCTCCTTCAGGGGGCAGGCCGGGGTCGTCAGAATCACGGTGAAGACGACATGTCCCTCCTTGACGGAGAGTTCCTCGATCATATTGAGGGTGACCAGATCCTTCTTGAAGTCGGGTTCGATAACGCGTCCGAGGGCCTTCATGACCCCTTCGGCAATGGTCTTGTCGGTGGATTGGCTCATTGGTTCTCCTTCGTGATTATTCGGCTTCCAGGCCTCTACAGGAGGGCTGAAGGGGGTCTGTCATGGTGTTCGCCCGGCCGCACAAGGTCCGCTTGCGCGATCGGGACAAAGCAGGCGTCGAGCTCGTGGGGCGTAGTGGTCCCGCTCGTTCCGTCCTCCCGGAGAAGATCGATCCGGTTTCGGGAGATGGAGATCACCTGGTAGAGCGTCCCCTTCCGGTCCCGGAGATGGGGACGGAAAAGGTGGTCCCTAAACGACTGGCCCGGATCGGGACGAACTTTGAGGCAGAGACTCAGGAAACTCTCGGAGTCGAGCGAATCGTCCTGTCCTCGTCGGGCCGCACGGTAGTCCTCGTAGGAGGGAATGCGCCCGGAGCGGCCGAAGGCCCAGAGAAGCCGGGCAACAAGCCCGAGGGGAGAGAGGGCCTCCGTGGGGATCCGGACGCGGATCCTGACCCTCCGGGAGGTCTCTAGCGGCTGTCCTTCCATTCCTCGAGCCAAGCCATCTGGATCGCCTCGAGGATCTTTTCGTTCGAGGCCTTGGGATCTCCCGAAAAACCCGGAAGGGCCAGGATCCAGGCGTGCATGTCCGTGAACCGGACCGTGAGGGGATCGATCCCGGGGTGGTGCTCCGAGAGCTGGTATCCGATTTCGTAGGGGTCGCTCCAGTTCATGAGGCCGTCCTTTTGTCAGTGTTTCCCATCAATGTTCGTGAGAGCCCCGGGAGCAGGGAGGAATGCGGACGGAGATATCGCCGTTGATCCGGGCCTGGCATCCGAGGCGCGACTTCAGGGTCAGGCCTTCGGCCCGGTCGAGCTGGTCCTCCTCGTCCTCCTCCATCACCGAAAGCCGGTCGAAGCCGTCATCGACGATCACGTGGCAGGTCGAGCAGGCGCAGACGCCTCCGCAGTTGTGTTCAAGGGGAACGCCGGCCGCCTTCGCCGCCTCGAGAATGGTGGCGTTCTCCGGCACCGAGACGGTCGCCGGGGAAAAGGGTTCAGCAAGGCGCGGGTCGGCAGAAAAGGAGACTTTAGGCATGGGACCCTCCTTCCGGGGGGATTTCCGGGAGATGTTTCCCGGAGAGGGCTTCCGTGAGCGAATGGTTGACGAGGCGTTCGGCCAGGGGCTGGGTCAGTCGGTCGAGGGTTCGGATTTCGTCCCGGACCTTCTTCCCGTCGTTGCCCTCCATGGCGGTGCGGAGAATCTTTGTCTGGGCCTCGATCGCCTGGCGCTCTCTTTCGTCGAGGATGTCCGATCCGACGGTGGCAAGGGCGCGGGCGGTCGCGTTGATGACCGTCTGGGCCTCGGTCCGGCTGTCGACCAGAAGACGGAGCTCGAAGTCTTCCTTGGCATGGGAGAAGGCCTCCTTGAGAAGCTCTCTGACATCCTCCTTCGCAAGGCCATAGGAAGGGTGAATCACGACATTCGCCCGCTGGCCGGTGGTCTGCTCCCGGGCGCTCACCTCGAGGATCCCGTTGGCATCGATCTGGAAGGTGACTTCGATCCGTGGGGCCCCCGCCGGAAGGGGCGGGATGCCCGAAAGGGTGAAACGGCCGAGGCTCCGGTTGTCGGCGGCCATCTCGCGCTCGCCCTGAAGGACGTGAATGTCCACGTTGACCTGTCCGTCGACGTACGTGGTGAAGAGCTCCTTGGCCTGCGCCGGAATGGTGGTGTTCCGGGGGATCAGGGTGCTCGTGACCCCCCCGATCGTCTCGATGCCGAGCGAAAGCGGAGTGACATCGAGAAGGAGAAGATCCTTTCGCCGGCCGGAAAGGATGTCGGCCTGGACCGCCGCGCCCTCCGCCACCACGAGATCGGGGTCGACGGAGTCGAGGAGGGGCTTCCCGAAGAACTCCGCCACCGCCTCTCTGAAGCGCAAAAATCGGGTGGAGCCTCCGACGAGAATGACCCCGTCCACTGCCTGGGGTTCGATCCCGGAGTCCTGCATGGCCGAGCGAACCGCATGGAACGCTCGCGAAACAAAGGGCGCGACAAGAGTGTCGAGCCGCGCCCGGGTCAGTGTGGTGGAAAACTCCAGCGAAGGAAGTCTTACCGTGACTTCTGAGGTCTTCGAAAGAGCGATTTTGGCCCGTTCCGCCTCTTTTCGGAGGATGTCCTTGACCTCGGGACGTTCGGCCTTGGCGGCCAGTCCCGGATCGGATTCGAGCCACTCCGTCAGGATCGCCCGGTCGAAGTCTTCTCCTCCGAGGTGGGTATCTCCGCTGGTGGCGCGCACCTCGAAGATCCCCTTGCGGATCTCGAGAAGAGAAAAGTCGAATGTGCCGCCGCCCAGATCGAAGACGGCGAAGAGTCCGTCCTTTTTCTCTCCCAGGCCGTAAGCGAGGGCGGCAGCGGTCGGCTCGTTGATGATGCGCAGGACGTTGAGCCCGGCAAGCGCCCCCGCATCCTTCGTCGCCTGGCGCTGAGCGTCGTTGAAGTAGGCGGGAACGGTGATGACCGCATCGGCGACGGCACAGCCCAGAGCTTCTTCTGCCCGGGACCGGAGGTTGGAGAGGATCAGCGCCCCGATCTCCGGCGGTGTCAGCGTGCGCCCCCTCTCCGGATCCGGGATGGCCGGAGAGCCATTCTTGTCGATCACCGGATAGGAGAGATGCGCGCGTTCGGCGGCGGTCTCCTCGAAGGATCGTCCCATGAGACGCTTGGCGGCGTAGACGACAGTGGTCTTCGGGTTGTTTATGAGCTCCCGGGCGCCCCATCCGACGCTGACTCCGTCGGGCGAGAGGGCCACCACGGAAGGAAGAAGCGCGCGGCCCTCACGGTCGCGAAGAACTTCGACCGTGCCGTCTTCCTTTCTGTAGGCGACGAGGGAGTGGGTCGTCCCCAGATCGATGCCGACCACAGGCTTCATGCAGATTTCTCCTTGAGCTCAGCCAGAAGGTTCTGGAGGTAGGAGCGCTTTTCGAGCCTCTCCGACAGAAGGTCGAGAGCGGAGGAAAGCTCGGGGGAGCCCTCTTTTATGGAATCGATGCCTTCAAAGGAGGCAAATATCTCGTTGTCCAGGGGGTCGAGCACCGACCGGACGCGTGCCGAGGCCTCCTGAAGCTTCCCTTCGCCCGCTTGTGCCTGAACCTCCTCGCGAAGATCCATGATCTCCATAAGGACTGCCGGCGGAAGGGTCGCCTTTCTGGTGGGTCGTCCGTCCTCCCCCCGACGCCTTGCGACATAGTATCGGGCTCTGAGGAAGGGATCCCGGAGAGTCCGAAAGGCCAGATTGACCAGGGAGGCATTGGCCAGGGCGATCTCCTGCTCCTTCTCCGAGTCGCCGACGTGGTGATCGGGATGGAAAAGACGGCTCTTCTCGTGGTAAGCGGAGGTCAGTAGCCTCGGGTCGAGGGCGAGCCTCTCCGGAACGTCGAGGATCTTGTAGTAGTTTCTGGCCTCTCCGAAGGGCTGGACGCGAATGCAGGAGGGGCAGACGTCCTCGTCGGCGATCGTCTTTTCGCAGTTCCAGCAGACCGAACGGCCGGCGGTGTTGTCAGCGCCGTGACCGTGGGCATGCGGATGGAGAAAAGGCGAGACGTGATCCCGGGGGGGAGCCGCGTTTACCTGTGTCATGAAAAATCTCCCTCGGAGGAGAGAACGGGGAGAGGATCCTCCCGTCTCTTCCGATTCTTTTTGTGGGTCATGCCGAGAAGGAGGATCCGCAGCCGCAGCTGTGGGCGGCGTTCGGGTTTTCGAACTTGAAGCCTCCTCCCATCAGTCCTCCCCCCACATAGTCGAGGGTGGAGCCTTCGAGGTAGATCTTGCTCTTGGGATCGAGAACGATGCGGACGTTCCTGTCGGCGTCGATCACCTCGTCGAACTCGCCCGGGCTCTCCTCGAGCTTGATCAGATAGGAGAGGCCGGAGCACCCGCCGCCTTCGATTCCGAGGCGAAGAAAGTGGGCCTCCTTGTTCTGGACCTTCTTGAGGCGTGCCACCTCGTTGATGGCCGCGTCGGTAAGGGTAATCATCGAAACCTCCTCTTGGGTTATGGGGTCAGACCTTCTGGCGCTTCTTCTGGTAGTCCTCGATCGCTCCCTTGATGGCGTCCTCCGCCAGGACGGAGCAGTGAAGCTTGACGGGCGGGAGGTTCAGCTCCTTGGCGATCTCGGTGTTTTTGATCTTGAGGGCGTCGTCCAACGTCTTTCCCTTGACCCATTCGGTGGCCAGGGAGCTCGACGCGATGGCCGATCCGCACCCGAAGGTTTTGAATCGGGCCTCCTCGATGATCCCGTCGTCGGTGATCTTGAGCTGGAGCTTCATGACGTCCCCGCACTCGGGGGCGCCGACGATCCCCGTTCCGACGTTGTCCTCGGTCTTGTCGAAGGAGCCTACGTTCCGGGGGTTGTTATAGTGGTCAATCACTTTATCGCTGTATGCCATGGTCGTCTCCGTCTATCTGTCTGTGTCGGTCTCATTCCGGGAGAAACTCCCCCGGCATTTCTCCTTCGGCGCTCCCTTGACTCTCAGTGGGGGCTCCACTGGACGCTCTTCAAGTCGATGCCCTCCTTGGCCATCTCGTAGAGCGGGGACATCTCCCGAAGCTTCTCTACCGCCTGCCGGACCCGGAGGATGACGGCCTCGATCTCTTCCTTTGTGTTGAAGCGTCCCACCGAAAAGCGGATCGAGGAGTGTGCGAGGTCGGTGCCGACACCCAAAGCCTTGAGAATGTAGGAAGGCTCGAGCGTGGCGGAGGTGCAGGCCGACCCTGAGGCGAGGGCGATGCCGCGCAGACCCATGAGAAGGGCCTCTCCTTCCACGAAGGAAAAGGAGAGATTGGTGACTGCGGGACTTCTCTTTTCGCGGTCTCCGTTGATCTCCACATAGTCCAGAAGCTCGAGGATCCCGGACTCGAGCCGGTCCCGAAGATCTTTTCTGTGGGCGATCTCGCCTTGGAGATTCTCTCTGACGATACGGGCTGCGGCACCGAAGCCGACGATGCCGGAGGTGTTGAGAGTTCCCGAACGGAAGCCGCGCTCGAGCCCCCCTCCCTCGATTTGAGGGGCAAGACGGACCCGGGGCTTTCTCCGAACATAGAGGGCGCCGACTCCCTTGGGCCCGTGCATCAGGTGGGCGTTCAGGGAGAGAAGGTCGACGTTCATTTCGTTGACGTCGAGGGGCATGACGCCGGCGGCATAGGCGGCATTGGTGTGGAAAAGGACGCCCTTCTCCCGGGTGATGGCTCCGATCTGTGCGATCGGATGGATGGTTCCGATCTCATGGTTCACCGTCATTATCGAGACGAGAATGGTGTCGGGACGAATGGCGGCGCGGACAGCCTCGGGATCGACGATCCCCCCCCGGTCGACGGGAAGGACTGTGACGGTGAAGCCCTGGGTCTCGAGGGTGCGGATGGGGTCGAGGACCGACCGGCCCTCTGTCTCGATGGTGACGATATGGGAGCCCTTCTCCCGGTACATGGTCGCCACCCCCTTGATGGCCAGGTTGTCGGATTCGGTCATGCCGGAGGTGAAGATAATCTCCTTGGGATCGGCGCCGATCAATTTCGCGACCTCTTCCCGGGCCTTTTCCGTGAGCTCTTCCGCCTGCCAGCCGAAGGCGTGGTTGCGGGAGCCGGGATTGCCGTAAACCTCGGTGAAGGTCGGCAGCATTGCCTCGACCACGCGGGGATCAACCCTTGTGGTGGAGTGGTTGTCCAAATAGACCGGATCCATCTGTGACTCCTTTCATGACGGAAGGTTCCAGGCCCAGCTCCCGGATCGAGAGGGCCTCGAGAAACCAGAGAATGTTGTTCTGAAGACGCTCGAGGGGGGAGCGAATGTCGCACTGGTCTCTCTGCTGGCAATCCTTGTCCGAACCGTCGGAGCAGCTGACGATCCCGACAGGACCTTCGACGGCCGTCAGAACCTTCAGAACCGAGATATCCTCGGCCGGAAGTTTGAGAGAGTACCCACCCCGCGGTGCGTTGTGGCTTTGTATGAGGCCTGCCTTTGAAAGCTTCTGCATCACCTTGGCCAGGATCTCCGGCGGAATCTTGTAGAGAGTGGCGATATCCCGAACGTTCGAGGTCTCGCCTTCGCGGGCCTGGGCCATGAGATTTAACGCCAGAAGAGCATAGTCGACTTTTTTTGTCAGTTTGAGCATCGGATTCTCCGACTTGTTTTATCGCAGACCTTTTTGGTCTGTCATTACTTTATCAAGGGAGAAGGGTCTTGTCAAGGATCGGTAAAGCGTTAATTTGTAATGATTTGCGTTTCTTGGGGAGCGCGGTTAGGAGCCTTTCGGCAGGGCAACGGGGGGGGACGGGGGAGAGGAGACCGTCCAGAGGGCGTCGAAATTTTTTTGCCAGGCCCGGATCTCTCCGATCGAGAGCAGGTTTCCCACCATGCGCATCTGATGGCCTCCCGCGCGGTCGAAAGAGCCCCAGCCTCCCGATCCGTGAAGGAAGATCCGCCGGTCGATGAGGGCCTGAGGGCGAAGATAGGAGGGGAGGGGCTCGGGAAGGATCCTCACGGGGACCTTTTCGGCTTCGATGGCCGCGAGGGCAGGCGCATAGCGCTCGGCCGCGGCCCGGGTCAAAAGGATCCGGAGGCGAACTCCTTTTTTCCTGGCCACTTCGAGAGCGTTCTTGAGTCGGTAGGGGCGGGGGATCCCGAAAAGAAGGAGGTCGGCCTGGGAGCGGGCGTCGGTAATCTTCTCGGCCAGGAAGGCGCGCGCAAAGGGGCCCCGACCGATGATCCGGTGTCCCTGGGATCCCATTCCGACGCCGACGCCCAGGATCGATCCGACGAGGGCGACGATCAAAAGGGCATGGCGGTCGAAGGGGGTGTGGATATAGGTGGTCCTGCGGGAGCGCGGAGGGGCGATCGTGAGGGCGGAGAGGCCCCGGTGGAAAAGCAGGACAAAAAGAAAGCCGGCCGGGTATCCGAGAACGGCCCAGTCGGTCACGGCAAAGGTGGCATAGCTCCAGAGGAGCGCCATGACTCCGGCCGGAACGAGGAAGGCCAAAGCTGTTCGCAGGGCTCCTTCGGGGACCTGGCGGGTCCAGCGGCGAAGGATAAGGAAGTGAAGGATCTCGAAAAGAGAGAAGAGGCCCATGCCGAGTCCCACATTGAAAAGGCCGGCCATGAGGTCGGACATGGCTCCTCCGACGAGACCCACAAGAAGGGCCACAAGGCCGAAGATCTGGCCTGAGGTCGCGCCCATGAGAACGACGGCAAACTTTTCATTTGTGTCCTCGACCTCGGGGTCGATGATATTGAGGGTAGGGTCGTCGGTCATGGGTGGAGGGATCCTTTGGACGGGGCCGGTGGATGATTGGAGGGGGACAGGCCCGTCAGCGAGATCGGGGTCATGTGGTACTGGCCGGCATATCTCTCTCCCATGAAGAGCGAAAGTGTGACGGGAAAGGAGGCGGGCGTCCCGGGAAAGGTGATCAGGGTGCGGAAGGTCTCCCCTCCCGAAAAATGACGGTTGGCGGGAAACTCGACCGTTCCCAGAAGGAGTCCCCCGTTCTTGTCGACCAAGGCCGGAGGTTCATAGGAGCCGATCTGGTAGAAGGAGTATTCCTTGCGGCGATGAAAACGGATAGCAAGCATGACGGTAGTTTGCCCTCCCGCCACACCGATTCGTTCGGCCCGGAAGGCGACGATGCCGTTGTCGGAGTCGGGACGGAAGGTCTCCGAGTAGGCGAGGGGGGCCTGGGTGGCGTTCTGGGGACCGGCGGCGATCTCGGGCGGGGGGGCCTGGCGCATCGCAATGCCCCGGAAGAGATCGGAGACGAATAGACCCCCCGCCAGTCCTACCAGAACGATCAGTCCGACGGGGGAGAAAAGGATCCGGAATAGCGGGGATCCGGAAATCTTTTTCATTATGAGTGTCCTCCTGCCTTCTGGTCGGGGAGGGGCAGGGAACCGTCCCCTCGGGCAGGGGGAGAAGGACCGTCGAGAAACTCGATCTTGACCCTCGAGACCCGCTGCCGGTCGACCTCGACGACGGTAAATTTCATGTTTTTCTGGAAAAAGAATTCCCCGCCGCGGGGAATCGTCTGAAGCTGGGAAAGAACGAATCCCGCAAGGGTTTCGTAATCCTCTCCCTCGGGGATGGAGATTCTGTAGTCTTCGGAAAGGTCGCGGATGGAAAGGGAGGCGTCGACGAGGCAGGATCCGTCTCTGAGACGCTCCACGGGCTTGGCGATCTCGTCCGACTCGTCCTCGATCTCTCCGACGATCTCCTCGAGAAGGTCCTCCATCGTCACGAGTCCGTCGAGGGCTCCGTATTCGTCGAGAACGAGCGCCATCTGGGTGCGCCGTTTCTGCATCTCCTTCAACACATGGGGGACCTTCATCGACTCGGGCACAAAGTAGGGGGGGTGGAGGATTTTTTCGATCCGGAAGGGGGCGGGATCGTTTAGGAGCTCGACAAGATCCTTGTAGTAGAGGATCCCCGCGACCTCGTCGGTCTCCGACCGGAGGACGGGATAGCGCGAATAGCGATTTTCCGAAAAGATTTCGATGATTTCATGGAGGGTCATGCTGGTCCGGATCGTGACCATTCGGACCCGTGGGACCATGACCTCCCGCACCGAGATGTCGGTGAACTTGAAGACGCTCTGAATGAGATCCTGTTCGGTACGATTGATGATCCCGTGCTCGCCGCCCTCCTTGAGAAGCAGTTCAAGCTCTTCGGGCGTAATGGGATAGGAGGCCGTCGCGGGCTCTACCTTCAGGAGGCGGACGACAAAGAGGCTGGTCGTCGTGACGACCCTGACCGGAAGGCTGAGGAGGTCTGAGAGCAGAAGGATCGGACGCGCGAGAAGCAGGGCGATCCGCTCGTTGTTCCGGATGGCGATGGTCTTCGGGACGATCTCGCCCAGAACCAGCATGCCGAAGACCTGAAGAAGGATGACCCCGAAGACGGTGAGGGGCAGAAAGACATGATGGTCCGAAATCACCGGAATCTCGGCCAAGACGGGTTTGAGCTTTTCGTAGGAGACCGTCCCCGTGGCGGCCGAGGCCAGGCCTGTGGAGAGTGTCATCAGGACCTGGACGGTGGCGACGAAGCGCTCAGGATCCTTCCTGAGCTTAAGAAGCGCCCGGCTTTCCGGGGAGGCGTCGCCCGAGAGCTGTTGGACCCGGGAGAGCCGGAGGGAGATGACGGAGAGTTCGGCGGCGGCCAGGAAGGCGTTGAAGAGGATCAAAACGAGAATCGCGATGGTGGCTAGCCAGAGGGGCGTCATCGCCTGGCCCCTTTGTTGTTCAAGGGGGGGGGCGGCGAATTGTCCCAAGGCGTTCTGAGGGAGCGCACGTGGTCGGGGATGAATCTCCGTATGATGCGGAAAAGGTCGGTCCGGATTACGGGAGTACTAATACAGGTCTCCTGAATTTTTCCCTTACCCTCGCCCGCGCCGGAGCAATTGGACGACTTCGGCGTCTGTATTATCCGGAATCCTTCCGGCCGCTTCTGGTGCCGGCCTCCTTCCGTTGCGCCATTTTGGCCAATTCGGCCAAATCGGAAGGAGCGCATCGAGGTCGGCGGAGGGACGGGGGAGGGGAACGAGATGGTCTTGACAATGGGGCGATTGCCGCCTATATTGGGTAGGCATCGACGTTCTCATCATAAACTATTTTCCTTGAATTGAGCAAGGGGGCCAAAATGTACGATGTTCACAAGATGGTCGGGGACAATCCGAGCCTGATGGGGTGGATGGGATTCTTTGCAGTCGTTGCTGTCATCTTTGCCTGGGGATACGCCACTTCGGTCAAGCAGTAGGCGATCGTCCCCAAACCTCTGATGACCTTCCTTCGCCGTGGCGGCCGAGGTCAGGTCGTCGGAGGTTTTTTGTGCAAGACGGAACGGTTTCATGGCCTGGCAGGGTCTCAACCATCCTGACAGGTTTTTTTTGTCTTTTGGCGACTTCGGGGAACCTCTCTCCTGTCTGCCTGCTGTCGACGCCTGACCTTCCTTCCGATTTGATTTTCCTTCACGGCTGACCTGCCCCATAAGTAGGGGGTGAACACGGCCAAAGTTTTCGTGTAGTGTGTGGGCATGAAAATCTTCGGCCAGACTCTCGACACAACGATTCTCGACACGATCCGGGAAGAGGCGGCGTGCGCCGTTTCGCGAAGCGCCCTGGCGCGGAAGGTGTGCGAGATTCTGGGGTGGAAGGGAGCTTCCGGGAAGCCCAAGGAGATGAACGCCCGGCTTCTCCTGAACAAACTCGAGAAGACGAAGGAGGTCGTCCTTCCCACGTCTTGCGGGCCTGTCCCGGGATGGAGACCGCCGGAGGAGACGGACCCCCTCTGGAATACGATGGCGGAGCCGTTCGACGGAGCTCTTTCTGAGCTCGGTCCGCTCGAGATCGTGCGGGTCGCGACATAAGGAAGAGTCCCGGCTGTGGAACGCGCTCTTTTCGCGGTATCATTATCTGGGGAAG
>JAJYYA010000050.1 GCA_021801345.1 Nitrospirota bacterium | reverse complement strand
CGGGCGCGGTAAAGAAACAACGCTGCGGGCTCCAATCTGGGATACGCTTTTTACTTTTCCAGCCCCTCACACCGCCCCGAGCGGGCCGATTGAAGGGGGGACCAAAACGGGGAAAAGGGGGGAAAATTGCCCCAAAAAAACCTTTTCCCTACAACCGCTTGCGCGTTGTTTCTTGAGAGAACTCGGCACTTCAGAAACTTGGCTCCGCCCGGCCAAGAATTAATTCTAACAAGAACCATTTTACCGTTCCCCCAAAATCTTACGCGCACCCGCCAAAAGAAAACAGCTTGAAGAACCGGGACTTCTATGGGAGAATATGTTCAGGATTCTTTTGCCACAAAGGAGAGTGCCATGCCAATTTACGAATATTCCTGCCATACCTGCGGAAACGTTTTCTCCCTCCTCCAGTCGATCCGGACTGGTCCCGGGGAGACGGCCTGCACGAAATGCCAAGGGCTTGACGTAAGAAAGATCCCCTCATCCTTTGCCAGTGCGGTGGCGGGGGCCCCTGGCTCAGAATTCGCTCCACCTGCAACAGCGCCTTCTGGTGGTGGGGGGTGTTGCGGCGGCGGGTGCGGCTGCGGATAGGACCGTTTGACCTTATTCTGGAAAGAAGTCCCGATGCCCCTGCCTTTTAATGCAAGGACGCGTTTCGTCCTTTTTATGGTGAGTCTTTATCTCCTGCCGGCCTGCACCATCCGGACCCACTCTCCGCTGACATTCAAGCCCCAGGCTCCTGCCATCGAGGAGAGGAACGGCATCACATACATCCTCCTTCCCGTCGAAATTGAGGACAAGGGCTCCCGGACGCTCCGGATCCATCTTCGGGAGAACGTTCTTGATCTGACGGCCAACGACCAGCACTTTCGCTTGCGGGGCAAGAAGAGCTACCGATACATGCTCAAAAATGCCAACAAGCCCGCCGCCCTCCTCTACCCCCCCTCCTGGCAAGCCAAATGGACCGACCACTACATTTCCCACCAGGACTGGGTCGTCCCCGCCATCTCGAAGCGGGTCGTTCCCCTTCTCTTCATTCTTCCCGGTCCCCCTCCCTCTCCAAGAAAGCTGATTCTTCACCTTTCTTACTCCTATCCCCAGACGGCAACCTACGACGAGCTTCGACTGATCGTTCCCCTTCCCGGCGGGGCGCAGCCATCTAACCACTACTCCTCCTCCGGCGATTAGCCCCCGGACTCGCTCTCTGACGGGATAAAAAACGAAACGGTCTAAAGAGAGAGGTTTTTCTCTCCCTGTAAAAACCCTCGTCTAATTTTTGGGATTCGGCACGATTGCGTTTGGAGCAAGCACCATTTTTCAGTAAGGGAAGAGAGAGGCGGGGCGGAGCCTTGCTCGAAACGTCATTCTTTACCGGAGCAAGGGGAGAGGCTCGGGGGAGAAAAACAAAAAAGCCTCCCATTTATAGGAGGCTTTTTGCGACACAGATCTCCCCAGTCGGGGAGCGACAGAATTCTTAAGATATTTTCTTCAACGCCTCAAGGATCTCCTGGTCATCCCGGGCAGTCAGGATTTCCTGAACCTTGACGTAGCGGACAATTCCCTGCCGGTCGACGATCACCGTCGCCCTTTTGTTAATGTTTGCCTCTTCTATATAGAGACCATAGTCCTTGCAGACGGTGCGCTTGATGTCCGAGAGCAGTGTCTGGTTCAGCTTCAGCGCCGACTTCCAAGCTTTGTGGCAAAAGGTGCTGTCGGTGCTGATCCCGAAAACAACCGCATTCGAATCTTCGAAGCGCGGAAGGTCATTCGAGAAGCAGGTATTTTCGTTCGTACAGATCGGACTCCAGTCGAGAGGATAGAAAGCCAGCACCACATTCTTCTTCCCCTGAAAGGAAGAGAGCGTCACGGGATTCTTGTCCTGATCCTCAAGGGTAAAGTCCGGGGCCTTGTCTCCAACTTTTATCTCAGCAGCCATATCGTTTTCTCCTTTTTATCCCACACAGATTGTTAGTCTCTATCCTCAGGAAATTGCCGCGAAGTACCTAGTGACAGGTCGGAACCCGTCGGTAGTCGCCTTTCGAGAGGGCTTCGGCCACCGTCTTTCCGATGACCGACGGATTGTCGACGACAATGATTCCGTAAGACTCGAGCGCCTTCATCTTGTCCCGGGCCGACCCTTTACCGCCTGAGACAATGGCACCCGCATGGCCCATACGGCGACCCGGGGGGGCGGTAAGCCCGGCGATAAAGCCGATCACGGGCTTTGTCATGTGGGCCTTGGCAAAGGCCGCCGCCCGCTCCTCATCGTCGCCTCCGATCTCTCCGATCATGACGATTGCCTCGGTCTCCGGATCCTTTTCAAAGAGGGCGAGAACATCGAGAAAGTTGAGGCCGCGGACAGGATCGCCCCCGATTCCCACACAGGTCGACTCGCCAAGGCCAAGCTGGGTCAGCTGCCAGACCGCCTCATAGGTCAAGGTTCCGCTGCGAGATACTACTCCCACTTTGCCACGCTTGTGGATGTACCCGGGCATGATTCCAATTTTTGCTCCGTCGGGGGTGATGATTCCAGGACAGTTCGGGCCGATAAGGCGAACAGTCTCCCCCTCCTCGTTTCTGATATCGAGGATTCGTCGAACCCGCATCATGTCCTGAACAGGTATCCCTTCGGTGATACAGACAATGAGCTCGATACCGGCATCAGCCGCCTCGAGAATGGCATCGGCGGCAAAAGCCGGCGGAACAAATATCAGGGAGACATCAGGATGGACGGCATCGACAGCATCCTTGACGGAGTCCCATACCGGGAAGCCTTCATGGACAGTTCCGCCCTTCCCCGGGGTGACCCCTCCAAGAACGCGCGTTCCGTACTCGCGGCAGGCGGTGGCATGGTAGCTTCCCTCCTTGCCTGTGATTCCCTGGACAATGACCCGCGTTGAACGGTCGACAAGAATACTCATTTGGCTCCTTTCACGGCCTGGACGATTTTCTGGGCTCCCTCGAAAAGCTCTTCCGCCACCTGGAGATCAAGCCCCGACTCGCGGAGCATCTCCCGACCCTCCTTGGCGTTTGTTCCCTGCAAACGGACAACGAGAGGAACATGCAGTTTCACGTCCTTGGCGGCGGCAATGATCCCGCCGGCAATGCGCTCGCACCGAACAATTCCTCCAAAGATATTCACGAAAATCCCCTTGACCGCAGGGTCGCCCAAAAGAATCCGGAAGGCCTGCTCAACCGTTTCCTTACTGGCCCCGCCTCCGACATCGAGAAAGTTAGCCGGGGTTCCTCCGGCCAGCGCGATAACATCCATGGTGGCCATCGCCAGACCTGCTCCGTTGACCATGCAAGCGATCGAACCGTCGAGTTTCACATAGTTGAGGCGGTGTTTCGACGCCTCGATCTCGAGCTCGTTCTCCTCAAAGAGGTCGCGGAGAGCCAGAACCTTCTCCTGCCGGTAAAGAGCATTATCATCGAAGGAGACCTTGGCGTCGAGTGCCAACAGACGCCCGTCGCCCGTAAGGATCAAGGGATTGATCTCCACCATCATACAATCGGTCTCGACAAATAAGCGGGTAAGGTTTGCGAGCATGGTGGAAAAAGCCCCGTAGAGCGTGATTGGAAGCCCCAAAAAGGCCGCGACACGTCGACCGACAAAGCCCTTGCACCCCATCTCGGGATCAACTGGAAGGGTCAGGATCTTTTCGGGATGGGCAGCCGAGACCTCCTCGATCTCCATTCCCCCTTCGGTGCTGGCAAGAATCGAGATCCGACGACTCGAACGGTCGAGAACCAGGCTCAGGTAGTATTCCCGAGAAATCTGGGCCCCCTCCTCGATCCATACCTTGCGGACAAGGCGTCCCTCCGGCCCCGTCTGATGGGTGACCAAAGTCTTGCCCAAAAGGGTCTCGACATAGCCGGGAATGTCGGAGACGCTCTTCGCAATCTTCACGCCACCCGCCTTGCCCCGTCCTCCGGCATGGATCTGTGCCTTGACGGCATAGACGGAAGATTGCCCCGAAAAAATGCCGTGTTTTTCAGAGATCAGCCGCCGCGCCTCGTCGGCCGAGTCAACCACGACTCCCGAGGGAACCGCCACCCCATAGCTCCTGAAAAGCTCCTTGGCCTGATACTCATGGATATTCAATCGTCGCTCCTAGAGATGAAGTGTTGAACGAATTGTTCTACTAAATATATTTTAAAAGATTGAAAAAATCGATCAGCCACCGAGATCCAACCTCTTTTTTGCGGCTTTTTTACTATTGCAAAATGGAGTTTTCCAGTGTTCTGTCAAGCGATTTATGCCAAGGATTAAGACTTTCCGGAAGCCCTCTGCACTCGGGAAGCGTCCCAAAGATCAGGACTTCTCCATACCCGGCGCGGCCCCTCATGGCAGACTGGCCTTGGGCATCCGTTGGTGTATTCAGACCAAACCATCGAAAGTCGACCGACAATCAAAACCCCGGCCATAGAGACAGATTTGCCGCTCCCCTGATCAGGCATCCTTACGGCGATAGTCCGGAAAAAGTACCGGCGCCATGGGAAACGCTTGATCTGGTCGAAACTTTAGAAGCTCGGACTCAAAACGATCAATATGGGAAAGCGTCGACTCCTTCCAGGAAAATGCGGGACGGTCGCGAGAGAGCGCCACGGCCTCAAGTGCCGCACGGCGTCCAAAAACAAAAAGCTCGAGAAGGGAATTTCCCATAAGACGGTTTGTTCCGTGCAATCCTCCCGAAACCTCCCCAGCCACGAGAAGGCCTGCGACAGAGGTCCGAGCTCTGGCATCGGATTTGATTCCACCGTTCTGGTAGTGAAGGGTCGGATAGACGAGAATGGGACGCTTCGTCGGATCGACGTGGTGGCGGTTCATAAGCTTGACGATGTTCGGAAAGCGCTTGGCCACAGTTCCCTCCCCCGAGTCCCTGTCTATGGCGACAAGGTCGAGGAAGACTCCCCGGGCTCCCGAAGGCGTCTCGACTCCCCGACCTTCGGCACACTCGCGAATAATGGCGGAGGCGACGACATCCCGAGTTTCAAGCTCATTGACAAAACGGCGCCCATGACGGTTATACATGCGAGCGCCAGCGCCCCTCACCGCCTCCGTTATCAGCATGCCGGCCATTTCAGAAGGAAAGATCACGCCGGTGGGATGGAACTGAAAGCTCTCCGGATGGACAAGGGGAAGCCCCATCCGGTAGGCCATCGTCAAGCCATCGGCCGTGGCACCAAAATGGTTGGATGTGGCAAAGCCTCCAAGATGAAGACGTCCTGCCCCTCCGGTGGAAAGGATCACCGTTTTGGCTTTTACATAAACGTTTTTTCTGCTGTCGAGATCATAGAGAACCGCCCCGACGCAGCTCCCGTCCCTCCCGGAAATCAGTTCGACCGCCGGAGAGAACTCGAGGATCTCCACCGGGGCGTTCATCAGGTCCTCCTTGAGGACACGGACAAGCTCAAGTCCGGTGTAGTCCTTGGCCGAGATGAGGCGGGGCCGGGATGTTCCGCCTCCCTTGCGAAGGGAGAGGCCTCCCTGCATGTCCCGATCGAAGAGAATCCCCCGCGAAACCAGCCACTCAACCATCTCCGGGCCCTCGGCGACAAGAACGGAGAGCAAGGCAGGATCGTTTTCGCCATGGCCTCCGCGAAAGGTGTCTCGAAAATGCTCGACCGGACTGTCCCCCTCTCCGAGTGCCGCCTGAATACCCCCTTCGGCCATAACCGTATTGGAGTCCCCGACCCGAAGCTTCGTTGCGAGAAGAACGCTCCGCCCCTCTTTAGCCGCAAAAAGGGCTGCGGTGATACCGGCCCCTCCCCCTCCGATGACAAGGATATCCACATCATGGTCGGGATGATCGGGGAGAGAGCGGGGAGCGGGAATGCGGCTACGGGACTCTAGGATGTTGGCCAGCTCTTGAGGAACGACCATCCCTTTGTTGGCGCCGACTTTGAGTGTGGCCTTTCCTTCAGGACGATAGTCCGGATAGAAGGCAGAAAGAAGACGGGATCGTTCTTCGGGAGAAAGAGCCGGAGGCTGTGACTCGTCGAAGGAGGGAACGCCCTGATAAAAAGAATCCACAATCTCTGCCATCTAAGACTTGACCTCGCATTCTTTCTTAAGTTCTTCGGGAGAAAGTCCCTCAAGCCGCTTGAGCTCCCCGCTGAAGGCCCCGCCATGAATCTCGTCGAGTCTGTGCCTCAGATTCGGAGGAAAGGGAAGTTCCTTGGCCCCATAGGCCCTTCTGGCATAAAGAGCGATTTCGTGGGGGGCCATCTCGGCAATGCATCGGGAGACACAGAGACCGCACATGACACAACTCATTGTCAGGTCCGCCACCGCTTTGAAATCTCCAAAGTTGGCTCTCCAGACCGCGTCCCGCACATCGATCCCCTGCGGGCATACCTCTGTGCAGGCATTGCAGTTCCGACAAGTCGCCGACTCCGGATAAAACGTGAAGAGCTCTTCCTTCGGGTCTGTGAGAGCCGCCACATCATAGTGGGCCCGCTGAATGGGGTAGGAGTCAAGCATGGAAAAGCTCATGCCTTCGGCAACAAGAGTCTGGCAGGCCAGGGCGTTCCGTAGCCTGAAGTCGCCCTCCATGCGATAGACCGTAGCACAGGCTCCGCACACCCCTCCGAGACATCCGATTCCGTGGATCACCTCATGGCCGGTGTACCACATGGCCTGAACCATGGTCGAACCTTGGGGAACATGATATTCACGCCCATTTATCGACACGCGGACCATCGGTCCCGTCTTATTTTCCTGAGTCTCCATCGACGCCTCCAGAGCCCGTAACTCCCGGACCACATCCGACACAAAAGCACTTCCCCGAAGGAGGGCAAGCCTCCCCCTCCCGCATATGGGGCCTGAAAAAGGTGGGATTTTCTGGTAAATCGTGAGGATTTATTTTAGCAAACTGGCCCGAGGCAATTCAATTGCGACAGATCGATCAATCGGAGCCGGACCGGGCAGACGAGGAAAGGGAGCCTCCAGATAGAGTGTCTATCATCACGGAAGAACCCGGGAGCAGTCCATTACTAAAGCCGATTTTTGAAGAAGGATGCGGTCAAGGAGAGACCCTCAAAGAGTTGCCGGAGAGAACCGGATCTCAGTCTCCTTTTCCTCCCCAGGTCAGGAGGGAGGCGGAGAGGCCTTTCCCTTCTCGTCTTTCCGGCGACGATACCAGCCGCGAGGAAGTGACGGGTCGAGAAAGGGCTTCTTTTCCCTAGCCCCAGTCGAAGGATGGTAGCGTATGGCGATCACACGAAGAATCGTCAGCGCCAAGAGGACCATTACAAGCTCGACATAGCGGGAAAGCGGCTCGTTTGAAAACCATGTCACAAGGGTCTCTGAGAGCAGAACCGCCAGAACGGAGTCGACGATATAGGTGACCTTTACCCGTCCAAGGGTAAAGTAGGTCAGAATCGTTCGAGAGACCTCGAGAAGGGCGAGAAGGAGGAGAATGTTTACGATCATCGACTTAAGAAGGGAGAGCAGTCCCTTCTGGGCATGGATGAAAGCCTGTTCGATCGTCTCCCAGACCCCCCAGACCATCGCCAAAAACTGTACGAGAAGGAGCGTCAAGAGAATGAGCTTGACCCCTCCAAGATACCAAGAGGGAAAGTTTTGCTCGATCTCTTCAAGCTGGGCTGGGATCGCGGGGGTTGGAGAGGACTCGTCAGGCAATGACCAACTCCTTTTTGGACAATGGATTTATTGGAAGAACCATTCTCGAATGATCTCACGAGAATATTCCAGTCGCGTCAAGAACCGGGAAAAATGAAGGAGGGGACGAACGCCCCCCCCAAAATGACTGATCAGTGCGTTCCGGGAACCGGCCTCACGGGAGTACCATCGTAGGCATAGGTCCCCTCCTCCAAGCGACGGAAGGGTTTTTCGCGCTCCCACTCCTCGACGACGTGAGCCACAAGTCCGGGGATCCGGCCAATAATAAAAAGCCCCTTCCCGTTTTTCCAGGAAAGCCCCATTTCGGAGATTACAGCAGCAATCATTCCGTCGACATTAAGCGGAAGGTTTTTTCCGCTCTTGGCTTCGAGTTCGTCCTGAACCGCCACCGCGAACTCGACAAATCGACCCATATATCCGTATTCCTTGGCCAGTTCAAGGAGTCGAAGCGTCCGGGGATCGCGCTTGTAAAGCTTGTGTCCATATCCCGGGAGCCGCTTTTTCTTCTTGTCGAAATCCTCGACAACAGCCTTCGCATGAGCACGGATATCGACGACATCGGCCGGAAAGTTTTCCTGATAGATCCGGGCACACTGCTCAATGGCCCCCCCATGGGAGTCGCCCAGCGTCAAGACACCCGCAGCCACTGCGGCATTAAGGGGATTCCCTCCGGAAAAGACTGTGCGAGCCGCCACGACAGAGGGAGGACCGATTCCATTATCAATACAGGCAACAAGCATAGCCTCCATCATCTTCTTCTCCCGCTCAGAGGGGAGCTCCCCCTTCAGGATCAGAAAGATCGCCTCCGCAAAGGAGACCCGACCGACGAGATCGTCAAGGGGATACCCCCGGACCACCGGCTTACCGTCAACCTGTCCTCCGACACGGCTCTTCCAGTTCAGTTCCTTTCCTTGAGACTCCTTGCTCATCCGGAATCCTTTCCATGGGGTAGTTGAAATAGAGCCAAAAAAAGGGGACCGGGCAGACCGGTCCCCACAATTGTCACACCACAAAGACTATCGGGCACGTCCCTTGACGTAGGCCAAGGTCCCTCCGGCCCGGACGATTTCAAGGTCGCGAGCGGTCAGGGAGTGCTTGACGGGTATATCGAGCTTCTTCGTCAGATTTTTGAGAACGAGCGTACCCTTTTCAATCCCGGAGGTTGTCAGCTCAAGCTGGTCATCCCGGTCGATCTTGTCGTAGTCTGCCTCATTGGCGAATGTGAGGGGAAGGATTCCGAAGTTGATGAGGTTTGCCAGATGAATCCGGGCAAAACCCTTGACGATCACCGCCTTGACGCCCAGGTACATCGGGGCCAGAGCGGCATGCTCGCGGCTCGATCCCTGTCCATAGTTCGTTCCTCCGACAATAAATCCGCCGCCAGCCTCTTTTGCCCTCTTGGGAAAGGTCGGATCGACCGACTCGAAGACATACTGGGAAATAGCTGGAACATTGGATCGAAGCGGCAGGACCTTGGCCCCCGCCGGCATGATATGGTCGGTCGTGATGTTATCCCCGACCTTGAGAAGAACAGACCCGGTCACCGTGTCGGAGATACGGTCACGTGTCGGAAGAGGCTTGATGTTGGGGCCGCGGAGAACCTCGATTCCCTTCCCGTCCTTCGGGGGGAAGATCATCATGCGATCATCGAGAACATACTTTTCTGGAAGGTCGATCGACTTTGGTTCAACGCCCAGGTCCCGGGGGTCGGTAATGACGCCGGTAATGGCGCAGGCTGCGGCCACTTCAGGGCTCGCCAGATAGACTTTGGCATCCTTGGTGCCGGAACGTCCTTCGAAGTTGCGGTTGAAGGTCCGGACCGAAACGCCGCCCGATGGGGGAGCGAATCCCATTCCGATGCAGGGACCGCAGGCCGACTCAAGAAGACGTGCACCCGAGGTGATCAGGTCTCCAAGAACACCATTTTGGGAGATCATCTCAAGCGTCTGACGAGATCCAGGGGAAAACCCGAGGCTCACCGAAGGATGCACCGTCTTGCCCTTCATGATAGCGGCGATGCCAAGAAGATCCTTGTAGGAGGAGTTCGTGCAGGAACCGATGGCCACCTGGCTCACCGGCGTCCCGGCAATCTCGCGGACCTTTACGACGTTGTCCGGCGAATGAGGCTGGGCAATCAGCGGCTCAAGCGTGTTCAGGTCGATCTCGACTGTCTCGTCGTAGGTCGCCCCCGGATCGGCACCCATGGCAACGTAATCGTTCTCACGGCCTTGAGCCTTCAGATACTTCCGAGTCTGCTCGTCGGAAGGGAATATGGAGGTCGTTGCGCCGAGCTCAGCACCCATATTTGTAATCGTTGAACGTTCGGGAACGGAAAGGCTCGCCACCCCCTCACCACCGTATTCAAAAATCCGTCCGACGCCGCCCTTGACGGTAAGCCGACGAAGAAGCTCGAGAATGACATCCTTTGCCGAAACAAATGGCTGGAGTTTCCCGGTAAGCTTCACAAGAACAACCTTTGGCATGGCGGTGTAGAAGGGCTCACCACCCATGGCAAGCGCCACGTCAAGGCCGCCAGCCCCGATGGCGATCATCCCAAGACCACCGTTGGTTGGCGTGTGGCTGTCGGAGCCAAGAAGAGTTTTTCCAGGCTTCCCGAACCGCTCGAGATGGACCTGGTGGCAGATTCCGTTACCGGGGCGGGAAAAGACGATCCCGTATCGGGCGGCAACTGTTTGAAGGTAACGATGGTCATCGGCATTCTCGAAGCCGGTCTGAAGCATATTATGGTCGACGTAGGAGACTGAGAGTTCAGTTTTCACGCGATCGAGGCCCAGCGCTTCGAATTGAAGGTAGGACATCGTGCCGGTTGCATCCTGAGTCAGGGTCTGGTCGATACGGATAGCCACTTCCTTGCCCGCGACCATTTCTCCGGAAACCAAGTGGTTCTTGAAAATCTTTTGGGTCAGGTTAAGCGCCATTGCTTAATCTCCTTAAGGGGGAGGGGTCCATTCTTTCCGGGGCAATGAGACCGGCTCAAACGATGAGCCGCCCCGGCTCTCTGACAAAACATCGCAAAACAGGACTACTTCTGAATCATTAATTTTGCGTCACAATATTATGACACGAATCAAAAATCAAAAAAAGCCCCTTGCCTCCACCATCGATCGTGTGGGGAGGGAAGGGGCAAAAGAATCCGGATAAAGGAATGCGGGAATTAGTGCTTTACGGCCACAGATGCGTGGAAGAACCAGGAAGCCAGCCCTTCATGTGGTTGGCACTTTCGGCGCCCTGTCCGAGAAAGATGATGAAAAAAAGGAGTCCTGCGAGAATGACGATCCCCCCAATGATCGCGGGACCTGTTGCCATCTGCGCTCTTTCTTCTGCCATTTGCCTTCACCCCCCTTCAGCGTTGACTTACCAACCCCTATATCGTCGAATACAGGGGCTTTACGTGCTCGGCAGTGCTGTCCTCGAAGTCGCGAGGAACGCCGAGCGACTCGATCGCCTTCACCAGATCGTGATAGTAAAAGGCAACCTTCACCGGATATTTTTTTCCCGCAGCTTCAAGACGGGAGATCTTGTCGGTAGCCTTGCCCATCCCACGCTCAACAATAGCGCCGGCATGGCCAAAGGCCACACCTTCAGGCATTCTCTCCTGAAAGCGTCCGGAGATGAAGGCGGCCACCGGCTTGTCAAAGCCACCAGAAGTAATCAGATCGGCAACCTGCTCTTCATAAGAGCCTCCGGGCTCGCCGAGCATGACAACTCCTTTGACCTTCGGATCGCCCTTGATTTCCTTGAGAACATCCGAATAGGTGGTGTTGGAGATAATATCTCCCCCGATCGCCAGGGCCATATAGGTTCCCCAGCCGCGGCGCTTGAACATCTCCGCGGTTGTCACGGTCAGACCACCACTCTTCGAGATAACAACGATTCCGCCATCACGAAAGGCTACAGAAGGATCTTTCCCGCCGATCGCACCGATTCTCCCAACAGAAGGGACGAAACAACCGAGGCTCGTTCCGCCCACGATGATCGCTCCCCGGCGAACCTTCTCCTGGTAGATGATCTCAGAATCGCGAATGGGCACATGTTCGGTGATAATATACAGGACCTTGATCCCGTTGTCGAGACACTCCATCACCGCATCCAGAACCGAGACGGGAGGGACATAGATAAGTGCCGTATTGAGAAGCTTTCCGACCTTCGGATCGGAAACGGCCTCGGCAAGGGTGTCAAAGACGGGAACGGGAAGTTCGGTGCTGCCGCCCTTTCCGGGGGTGATTCCGGCCTTGACGATTCCCGGGTAAAGAGCTTCGGACTCCTTGATGACCTGAGAGGCCTCGCGACCGGTCGCCCCGATCACGACAACCCCAGTTTTGTCATTGAGATAGACGGTTCCTTTCAAGTCATTTCCTCCAGTATTGTGACAGGTGTCAGACAACCTGTTCCGGCTTGTATCCAATATGCTTGATCATCAGCTCCTTCAAGCGGATCGGGGCCTCTGTGATCGGAAGCTGGGAGTCGTAGATCTCCCCGCGGATCCCGTTTCTTACAAAGCATTCATGGAGCATCTTGAGCCCCTTGACATACTCCGGACCAGAGCGACGCACGACCCAGACAAGATTCTTGTCCAGCTTTCCTTCGGCATTCATGTCATCGAGAGCCTTGGCCAATCCTTCGCCTAGCGTGACATCTATACGCGTATTGCTCGCCGTTCCGCCGCAGACAAGAACACCTTTGAGGCCTGGCTTGGAAAGAATAATCCGCGAAATCCGATACATCTTTTCTGCTGGAGGGTTCCCGCCGATGTCTGTCAGGTTTGCAATCCTGAGACCGGCTTCAATCGCCGTCTCGGCCGTCACGGTCGAGCCCCCGCCACCGAAGGTCATCATCGCGATATCACCATCGAGCTCTACGTAAGAGCCTGCTTTTCCGCGGTGATCGCCCTGATCGATAAGGACGGCATCCTGCTCCCGTTGGGTCATGGGCCTTCCCTGCGCGCTCCTGGCACCATAGACCACTGCCGGGTTGACGGAGGCATCATCATCAAGAATCACAACGGCATCTGCCGCGACGATCTTTCGCTTGTCTCCGGAGCGGGCCACCACAAGGGGATTGATCTCAAGAAGCCGGCACTCGGCGCCAACAAATGCATTGTAAATATTGACAATGACCTCTGAGAGGGGACGAAGAAGCTCCTTGTCAGAGAATCCGATCCCGGCCAGAAATTGACGAATCTGGTAAGGATAGACCGAACGGACATCCTGAATAATATGCGTATGGATAAGCTTTGGATCGATCTCTTCGACATCCATTCCGCCGTGCTCGCTAAAAATGATCGCAGGTGCCCGATCCTTCGTCGAGTATGTGACCGAAAGATAGAACTCCTTTTCAATATCGAGCTTTTCTTCAACCAAAGCCCCGATCGATTTCTCTCCGTAGACCTCTCTCGTGGCGAGGTCTTTGACCACCTCAGCCACCTTCGTTTTGTCGGAGACAACCTTTACAGCACCGGCTTTGCCCCGTTTCCCGACAAGGACCATGGACTTCACAACAACGCCGGCTTCCTTTTCGACAAACTGCTGCACGGCATCTGTCATCTCTGTAGCGAAGACGTAACGGGGAACCGGAATTTTGTATTTTTTAAAAATTGCGCCAAGGGCTTCGTGCTCGTAAAGCTTCATCCTCTATGACTCCTTTTGGGGGAGAGTGGTCCGGAAAGATTCTTGCCGGAGGTTGTCACACAATTTTCGCAGTATCATACTCAATCGGAGAAGAGAGAGTCAAACAACTTTTCCCAATTTTTTCGACAAGACCGACTGACGCTCTCCCACAGCTTCTTTAGGCGGACAGAGACGCTCCCTATAAGCGCATTAAACGCATTTATCGAAAAAGCGCCGTAAGACCTCTCCGTTCAGGGAGAGGATATAAGGCGTGCCTTTAAGTGTGGTAGAATCGAAGCCATGAAACGCCTTCAAGCCTTCCGGTTCCGGATGGAACCAACACCTTCGCAGGAAAGCCTTTTTCGGCAATTCGCCGGGTCGTGCCGGTATGTCTACAACCGGGCGCTGGCGCTTGAGATTGCCCGGCACGAGGCCGGGGAGACACATCTAGGCTATGTCGGCACGGCGAATCTCCTCCCTCTCTGGAAACGGGATTCCGAGACGGTCTGGCTCTCCGGTGTCCATTCCCAGGTTCTCCAACAGTCCCTCAAGGATCTCGACCGGGCCTACCAGAACTTCTTCGAGAAGCGGGCAGGCTTCCCAACGTTCCGGAAGAAGGGCCAAAACGATTCCTTCCGGTATCCACAGGGCGTGAAGCTCGACTGTCCCAATGCCCGGATCTTTCTCCCGAAGGTCGGATGGGTCACATACCGCAAGAGCCGGGAGGTTCTGGGCGCAATCAAGAACGTGACCGTCCGGAGATCCGGCGACAAATGGTTCGTCATGATCCAGACGGAGCGGGAGGTCGCGGTTCCCTCCCACCCCTCTCCGGGAATCGTCGGGATCGACCTTGGAGTGGTCCGCTTCGCCACGCTCTCGGACGGGACGGTCATCCTGGCCCCGGACCTCTCGGGGCTTGAAAAACAACTGAAGCACGCCCAGAAAGACCTCTCCCGGAAGAAGAAGGGAAGCCGGAACCGGGAGAAGGCCCGGAACCGGGTCCGGGCGCTCCACCGGAAGATCGCGGACGTTCGCGCCGACTTCCTGCACAAGACTTCCACCACGATCTGCAAAAGCCACGCGGTCGTCGTTCTGGAGGATCTTCGTGTGGGCAACATGAGCCGGTCCGCGAAAGGAACGGTCGAGTCCCCCGGAAAGAACGTCCGGGCCAAATCCGGTCTCAACCGGTCGATTCTTCGACAGGGATGGGGAGAATTCCGGAGACAGCTCGACTACAAGCTGGACTGGTCCGGAGGGATGCTTGTTTTAGTTCCTCCGGCCTACACCTCCCAGACTTGTTCGGAATGTGGGCACGTTTCTCCGGAAAACCGGGAAACGCAGTCCAGGTTCGTCTGTCAGTCGTGCGGAACCGTTCAGAATGCCGATCTCAATGCGGCAAAGAATATTCTAAGGGCAGGACATGCCCGGCTTGCCTGTGGAGAAGACGTAAGACCCGCCGGACCCGGAAGAAGGGTGCGGAAGGCCGCTTCCGTGACGCAGGAACCCACCGAAGGGGTCAGAGGCTTTTGGCCTGACGCTCCGCCGGAATCCCCTTCCTTCCCGCTTTGCTGCGAGCGGAGCGAGAGGGATGGGAGGATGTCAACCTAAATGCGCGGAAGGCCCTCGCACTTTAGCGCGGAGAAAGGAATGCACGATCTTGAATTTCTTTTTCCGACATGCCAATATTTCTTCAGCTCATCGACCATTGAGAGTATCGGGCTGGAATAAAACTCCCTTCATTCACGGAAGATGAGGATCTCAACCCGTGACGTTTGCCGGGGACCTTCCATTGACTGACCACGAGGACGTCATGAGGGGAACACGTACCGGATAACCACCTTCTTCGCCCTTAAGGAAATCGCAGACGTCTCCGGGATGTGGGAGTGGCCGCCGAGATCCCCTTCATTTGTCGGAGGCACTGAAGCACATCGTAGGAAGCCTTCCCCTAATGAGCCGTCAGGAAAAACGCCGCACAAGCCTCGCACGCCGGAATCTCTGGAACGCCGGAACCAGAATCAGATCCGCAGAACTTTTCTTTTCGAAAAAGGACTGGGGAGATGCGATCAGGGAATCTCGCGAAGCTCTGGACTTTTTAGCCCAGGCACTTCTCCTCTCTGCCGGAATCGAATGGAACCGTTTTCAGAAGCCCGCCCCACTTTTGCTAGCCTCCAAAGACAAGATCTCCCTTCCTCCCTCCGGAGACTGGGACCGAATCGAGCAGATCTTGGGAGAGTCGGCACCGTCCACGAACGAGTCCGCCTCCTTCGGAGGAAGCGATTTCATGACATTCGGAGACCCCTTCGAAACACCCGCAACCTCTCCCCCCACAGAAGAGGCTGCGGCGGCTGCGCTCGAGGGGGCTCGATACCTTTGTGCCCTCTGCCACGTAGTCGTCAGTTCATTATCGTAAAAATACGTCCCGCTCAGAGCGATTTATCCGGCTTTTTTGCGGATATCAAAGCCGAATAGATCCTGTCAGAGATCTCCTCACACGGCGCCCAGGAGTCGATCGCCCTTCGGACTTTCTCCCGGGGATCGATCCGCCCTCCTTCAAATCCGGCTTTTTGCATCATCGCCTCTAGTGCATGTGCGGTCTGGGCCCCGGCCATGCATCCGCAATAGAGATCGATGTCTCCCCGAATCTTATCGGGAAAGGCGTATCGCGCAACGATATCGGAAAGCACCATTTGGCCCCCCGGCCGGAGAACCCGATAGGCCTCCGCAAAAACCTTCTCCTTCTCCGGGGAGAGATTGACCACACAGTTCGAGATGACGAGATCCACCGAAGAGTCGGCAACCGGGAGATGCTCGATCTCTCCCAGCCGGAACTCCGCGTTTTTTATCCCGTTGTCCCGGGCAGACTTTCTGGCCCGAACGACCATCTCCGGGGTCATGTCGACCCCTATCGCGAATCCGGCCTCTCCCACAAGCCGGGCCGCCAGGAAGACATCGATTCCGGCGCCGGAGCCCAGATCGAGGACGGTCATCCCTTTCTCAATTTTCGCCGCCAGGAGGGGAGCCCCGCAGCCCAATCCAAGATCTGCTCCTTCCGGTAATTGCTTGAGCTCCTCCGCAGAGTACCCCAATACTTCCGACAGGCTCTCCGCCCCTCCTCCCCCGGCCGGCCTGCAGCAAGATCCTTTTTCTTCAAAACAGTCGCCTTCGCGGGCGATCTTTCCATAGCGATCCCTCACGATCACCCGAATCTCTTCCCCCTCCTCCGCATCACTTTTCTCCATCGCCATTCCTCCTTTGAAGAGGTTCTGAAACCGATATTAGACTTCTCTTTTCCTGAATATACTTCAATAATTCAACTATATTAAAAATAATAAACTCCGTCAACGGCGCAACTAAGTACTTAAAATATCGCACAAAATCCAGAATGAGCGGGAGAAGGAAGAGCAAGAGAAGCCCCTCTCCCTTCCGAAAAAGGGCAATGCTTACAGAAGAAAACGCCGGACAAGCGTCTCGAGAGACTGGGACTGAGAGGAAAGTCCTGAAGAGACCCCAGAGAGCGTCTCCTGCTCAGCAACCATTTGTTCAGAAAGATCGTTGATCCTCGAGACGGCTTCACGGGAACGCTTCTCCTCTTCGCGAAGTTCGTCGAAGGAGGACTCGACCTGTTTCATGAGCTCCGGCAAGGATTCCACCGCAAGATGGATCGACTGAAAAGCCTTAGCTGTTTCCTCGGTCGCACCGGCGCCTTCCGCCACCGCCTGCTGGGCCTGTTCCATCAAAAAACTCGTCTCCTCCGACATCCGTTCAATTTCCTTTACGACTTCCCCGATCTCCTCGGTCGACGAAGCACTTCTTTGAGAAAGCTTTCGGACCTCGTCGGCAACAACTGCAAACCCTCGCCCCTGTTCGCCGGCACGGGCCGCCTCGATCGCCGCATTGAGGGCCAGAAGGTTCGTTTGCGCGGCAATCTCCCGAACGCTCTGAGTCGCACTCCCGATGCGCGAGACCGATCCGGAGAGTTTCTGGAGGGCATCCCGGGTCTTGCGGATATTTTCGAGGATCTTGTCGAAGGAGTTTCGCGACCTTTCGCCTATTTTGACGCCCTCAGTCGAGATATCAACCATTTTGTGGGCTTCCCCGGTAGTCCGCCCCGTCAGCTCCTGTGAATGTGCGATGGTCCGGTCCATGCGTTCGACGACCGAGACAACCATCGTGGCAGCATTTTCGATCTCCCTCGAGTTTCCTCCCGTGAGAGCGGAGATCCGGGATAGCTCGGCGGCCTTCTCCGACATACTTGTCCCGATGCCCGACAGATCAACAAGGATGACGCGAAAATTGGCGAAGACCTGGCGGATCTTCTCCACAATCTGCCCGAACTCGTCTTTGTGGGGGTCTTCAGAGACAGGGGTCAGGTCGAAGCGAGAGAGTTTTTCAGACATGCCGACTGCGCTCCTGATCCCCTTTCGGAAACGGGCAAAAACAAGGCCCATCATCACGAAGGAGACAAGAAAACCCACAGCCACAGCTGTAAGCGAAAGCAGCATCGTCCGATGATAGGCCTGCGTGAGGAGCCCTTCCTTGAGGCTCATCTCCTTCATGGACAAAAGCGTCAGCGACTGGATGTCGCCACGAATCCGACGCCACTCTGTGAGTTCGCTCGTTTTAAGAAGGATCATGGCCCTTTCCCTGTCACGGGAAGCAAGGTCGAGAATGCCGTTGATTGTCGCAATGTGCTTCTGCAGGGACACCCCCAGATCATCAAGTCCCGACTCGACGCTTTTTCGGAAGTGAGGATCGGGATTGGTCACAATGACAGACTTTCCCTGGTAGACCATGCCGATCGTGATCCCCCTGAACTTGAGAAGATTGTTCTTGGCAACCTTGTCCAAAGGATTAAGGAGAAGATTGCGAAGGGCCATCTCCTCGAGGAGCGCATTGGCGAAGATGCTCTGGTAGGCCACAACGAGAGGTTGGTCCTTGTCAAAGATCGCCTTGACCTCAGAACGATAATGCGCCATTCCGGAGAGGGAAACCCAGAAGGCATAGGCCACAAGGACGGCAGAGATCCCCATCGAAAGAGCCAATTTCGTCAAAACATTATTAAGATTCATCACCGCTCCACCTCTAAAATCAGTCTGTTTAGGATCTTCTCAACGGAGTCGCTGGCAGTACTCTCTCGACATTGCCTTATGACTCTTCTCGGAGACTTGTTGTTCCATCGATAGCGGGGTCGGCCTGGAATACGCGATTCCGCCCCGACTCCTTGGCCCGATAAAGAGCCTTGTCCGCCAACTTAAAAATCTCGTCTTCGGACATTCCCGGAGCAAAAAAAGCCCAACCTCCGCTCACGGTCACAGACACCTCCTCACCCGAGTCAAGGCGAAGGGGAGTCGAGACAAATTCCCGGATCCGATCAAAGTGAGACAGAGCCCCCGCGGCCTTCAGTCCGGGGCAGACGACCATAAACTCCTCACCTCCCCATCTCCCGAGAAGCGCGCCCTCTCCCAGTGCCTCTTCCATGCGTCGTGCCACATGCCGGAGCACCGCGTCTCCGACGAGGTGGCCATGACTGTCATTAAAACGCTTGAAGAAGTCTACATCAAAAATCGCTACGGCCAGGGAACCGCCCCCGGAGTTGGCTCGGGTGATCTCCCGTTCGAGTATCTTGAGGATCGCGCGCCTGATGAGGACCCCCGTCAGGGGATCGCGGTAGATCTGAGACATGTAGCGGAGCAGGATAGAGAGTTCGCTGATAGAAAAAAGGGGAGGAAGAATCGGAGGGGATTTCTTCCGGGCCGACTCGGTAACGCTCTCAAGATATCCGGCTACATCCTTGATCGGCTCGCCGACCTGAAGGACCACATTACGCCACCCCATTGCCATAAACAGGAGACCCAGGAAGGTTGTCCCCCAATACAGCCAAGTGTCCCATCGCTCAAGACGGATCTGACGACTCTCGACACGTAGAAGGCGATTGTTCATATTGACTCGAGCCCTCGCTATCGACTTCTGAAACGTCCCGACCTGTTGCAGAACCTCCTCGATGCAGACCGACCCCTTCCCGTTGGCGTGGATGAGGCAGGCAAGCCCCCCTTGTTCGATAGCGGACCATCCCCGGGGAAGAACAAGATGCGCTCTCTTCGACAAAGCGCTCATACGCTCGATAAGAATCGCTACCAGGTGTGCCTCGAAACGTATTTTCCTCCCAAGCCGGCGCGAACTTTCCTTTCCGGCACTACGGAGAACGAGTTCATGAAGGCCGGAGAGTCCAGTCTCTACCCCAGAGAGCTGGCTTTCCACTTCAGCCAGACGTTCTATGCGCCCGACAAGCTCGCTCTTCTGCTTTCCGATATAAGTATGGAGGGCCAAGCCCAGAATATGAAATGTAATTGTTCCGGCAAAGGTGATCGCCACAAAGGTGCGAAACGAAACCTCAATCGGAATCGACCATTTTCCCATGCGGCTCCCCACCCGTCCTCACGATAACTTCTCGGCTTGTCACATCGCCTCAAGGATACAGATTTAGTAGGTCCGACACCAGAAGGGGCCTTCGCGACTTTCCTTATTTTGCCGGGATTTTCTCAGCGAATACCTTGACCGGAAAATCCCTGCAGCCCCCCTCTCCAGGATGACTTCGCCTCCAAAAGACTGATAGACTTGTCAAGAAAGTCGCATTTGGTTTTTCCCAAATACACTGAGGATCTCGTGAACCCCTATGTCGTCTCCATGTCGCTTCTCATCTATCTGGCACTGACCGGATATCTGACAGCCCTGTTCATCCGAACCCGCTACGGAGCATCGACAGGACGAGCTCTGGGATCGCTCTTCTCGAATCCGCAGACTCCCGACTTCATACGGATCCGGCGGGGACACATCTTTGCGGCACTGGCCGGCTTTACCTGTGACGTAACGGGAACGGCCATCATGGAATACGAGAGGATTCAAGGGCGCATTCGATTCCATCCGGTTCCGCCGGCACTGGACTGGTTTCACCTGATAACGGCCCAGGGAGCTCTTTGGCTCTTCGTCCTCCTGGCCATTCTGGGCCTTCTCCGGAAAAAGGGACATCCTCTGGGCCGCTTCCATTCAAAACTTGGGCCGATTTTTCTTCTCATCTGGCTCTCAAGCTCAATCTCAGGCTGGTTCTACCGCGTCTTCTGACCCGCTGACGAAAGAACAAAGGATCTTATGGCCATACTCTATCTGACCGATAAACGCCAGTTGACCACCTATGAGGAGATCACCCGCGTCCTCGGACCTCTCGGGGTTGATTTGAAATCCTGGCCTGTTCCCGAAGGGGAAGGTCTTCGTTCTCTTCTAGGGAAGGCCCGCCTCGACCCACCCGAACAGGAGAGTCTTCTGGCACACTTTCTCGACCGCTTCGATTACCTGAAGACAACCCTGGGATACCAGACCCAGGACCTCATCGTCTTAGAACCTGACCTTCCGGGACTTGCCGCACTCGAAGAGAAATTTCGCGCCTGCCACACACACGACGATGATGAGATCCGCTACATCGTCGAAGGGGAGGGACTTTTTGGTTTTGTCTTGCCAAACCAGGACCAAGTAGAACTCAAAGTCGAGGCTGGCGACTACATCAATGTTCCCCGGGGAGCCGAGCACTGGTTCAGGCTTACCCCCCCGCGCCGCATCAAGGCGATCCGCTACTTCACCTCCCGGGAAGGCTGGGTTCCGATCTACACCGGACGCGCCCTCTCCTCCGCCTTCGCATGAACGCTTCCGGGAACACCCAAGAGACCTTTGTCCGGGTTCTCTACGAGTTCCCGAAGGGACTCGACCCTGAGCGCCAGGGAAAGATCCTGGCCATTGGGCAGACAGTCGGCTCGATCTCCGGGGACACTGCCGGACGATTCGCTTCCTATCAGGGCATCCTCGAGTCAGTCTCATTACTTCCCAACGGAAGGGGCCAGGCCCGGGTCCTCTATCCGGCACAGAACGTCTCCGGCGACCTGGGCTCGCTTCTCGTCATGATTTTGGGCAAATACTCCCTGGCCGGCCCGGTCCGGATTGTGTCGCTTGAGCTTCCCCCGGGCTACGGAACGAAGTGTCGCACAGGATTCGAGGGAATACGGGAGCGCGTGAAGGTTACCGGCCGTCCCCTTTTCATGGGGATTTTCAAGCCGGCGTTGGGACTCTCTCCCGACGACCTCGCCCGGATCCTCCGGGATGTGGGGGAGGCCGGCCTCGACCTGATCAAGGACGACGAGATCCTTCCCGACACACCGGCCTCGACTGCCATTTCCAGAATGGAAGCCTGCCGCCCGGTCCTTGAGGAGATAGAGCGGGCCCGTGGACGGGCCATGCTCTATGCCGTCACCCTTTCCGGACGCGCCGACCGGCTTCTCGATCAAGCCAAAAGACTCCGGGATGCCGGCGCCAACGCCTATCTTCTCTCGCCCTTTGCCTACGGCCTTTCGGTCATGGAAGCCCTTGCCTCCCACCCCGACACGAACCTTCCGATCTTTGCCCACCCCGCCATGGCGGGAGCCCTGAGCGGCTCGCCCGACTACGGATTCGACATGAGAGTCCTCCTGGGAACCCTCATGGTCCACGGCGGGGCCGATGCGGTACTCTATCCTACCAGCGCCGGAAACCTCCCCATCGCCCCCGAGACAGAACGTGGCATCCGGGATATCCTCCAGCGCTCCGACCTGGCCCCCGTTCCTTCCGCGGGCGTCCACCCGGGAGCCCTCCCGCGATTTCTTCCTGACGGAGACACCCGCATCATCCTCAATGCCGGCACCGGAGTCATGGATCATCCCGGCGGCCCTGCGGCTGGAGTCCGCGCATTTTTCGAGGCTTGGGAAAGGATGTGCGAAGGGAGCGCCTTCACTCTGGAGACGCTCCCGGATGGTCCGCTCAAAGAGGCGATTGTCAAATGGGGAACGTGAAAACCGACTTTAAAACAGTCATCTTCTCCGACTTTGATGGGACGATCACAGAAGAGGAGACATTTTCTCTCCTGATGAAAGAATTTGCCCCGGAAGCCTCTGCCCGGATGGTTCCACGCCTTCTTTCCGGAGAGATCTCCCTGCGCGAAGGGGTCCCAGCCGTTCTGGAGACTATCCCCTCCGCTCTCTTTCCGGCCATGGAGGAGCGCATGAGACGTGCCCGGCTCAGGGAAGGCTTCGAGCCCTTCCTCGACACACTCTCCCGTCGGGGGATCCCTCTGGTCGTTCTCTCGGGAAGCCTCGAGCTTCTGGTCATGGCAACACTCGCTCCCTATAGGGACAGGATCCTGCGCGTGGTTTCAGCCGATGTCGACCTTTCGGGAGAGTTTCTCCGAGTTACCTCCCCCCATGCCGATCGGGACGAACTCGTCTACAAGCCGGGAGTTCTCGAAGAGTACGGAAAGGCCAAAAAGATCGTGATCGGAGACTCTGTGACGGATTTCTCCATGGCGCGCGCAGGCGATCTGGTCTTCGCCCGGAGCATCCTCGCACGGAAGCTTGATGAGGAGTCCAGAAAATATGTAAAGTTCGAAACATTTTTCGATATTTCGAACTTTCTCGAATCTTTCCTGTAATCCTGGGGAGAATTATCCGTATGGACGATCCGAAAGTGGCTCTTTCAGAACTTGCCCACCATCTCTATCGTAAAGGATGGATGGAAGGCACCGGAGGCAATCTCTCCCTTCGGCAGGGCAACCGGATCTATATCACCTCAAGCGGTCTCCACAAAGGACGAATCTTACCTGAAGAGATTCTCGAGATGACCCCGGAGGGGACACCTCTCTCTCCGGGACAGATCAGACCCTCCGCCGAGACCTCGATCCATGTGGCTCTCTACACAATTCTTCCCAAAGTCGGAGCGATTATCCATGTTCACACACCTGAGGCAGTCATCGCATCAACATTCGGACAGAGCAAACTGAACCTCCCCCCACTTGAGGTGATTAAAGGGTTGGGACACAAAAATCCAGAAACAGCCCCGCCGATTCCCATCTTCGAAAACGATTTGTCGGTCGAAACCATTGCCGAAAATATCAAACTTCGATTGGAGAAGGTCCGTTCCCCCCTGCCAGCGCTTTTGATCCGACACCACGGAACGACTGCCTGGGGGGAGACTCTCGATGATGCCCTTCGTCATATCGAACTTGTTGAGTTCTGCTTCCGGGTCATCGCCGGATCAAGCCCTTTGAGCCCCCCTGCCGTCCTTTTGCCGGCTCCCACCCACACAAGAGGTTCCCGAACACATTAACGCATATTGGGTTTCCCTCCCAAAGTGGTCAACTGTCAAAGTGTCTCCTTGAAAATGAAAGAGATTCGCACCCAGTCCGGGCAATTCAGTTTTTATTGACAGACGAGTTCCCGGTCCTCTCCGTTGAGGGAAAGAGGGAGTCGTCAGACCCTTGCCGACTAGTCGATCCTCTGTTAGAATGAGGCTTTCGAATCCCACCTTCGAGGCGGCGTAGCCAAGCGGTAAGGCAGAGGTCTGCAAAACCTTTATACGGCGGTTCAATCCCGCCCGCCGCCTCCAACATACAAGACAATCAGAAAAAATTCGATCCAAGTGAAATGGGGTTCAGCCACTTTCTCCGGAGACTATCCGGATTTTCTCCTGCCTTGCTCGGCGTATCAGCGGAGAGGTTTGAATACCCTTAACCGCAGGCTTGCGAATCAGCAAAAATTCCAAAAGGATCGGACTGGCGAATACGTTTCCGCCCCCCCTCCCAATCAAATCATTCCGAAAATGTACGACGCCTTTCTTGATCACTTCGAACTTGGACCAGCTTTTCCAAACAGGCTTTTTTCTTCGCCATAGTCAGTTCATAGAGACGTTCTCTTCCATTCTCCGCAGAGAGCGTTTTCGGTACATCCGATCCCGGAACCAAACAATCCAACCACCCAATATTCGTGACACTCAGTTCTTTTAGGATAAAATACGTTCCATGATCTTTCGTCGATACGTCTCCCCTGCCCGCCCCTTTCGGGCAGAGAACCTTTCCTGCCCATGGAACAGATAGGGAGAACTCCGACCATGTCGCTTCCCTCTTTTCTTCCCTTGACAGCAGGATTTACACTCATTGTCGTCGGATCGGCACTTTTTACCCATTCCATCGAAAAGACCGCCATCCGCTTCTTCGATAACAAAAATCGGGGTCTCCGGATCTTGGGCAATCTCTCCCTCTCGCTGCCCGAACTCCTGCTTCCCCTGATCGCCTTTCTCTCTCCCGGAAAATCCCCCGACACCGTCCTTGCGGGGACGGGCGCAATCTTCGGCTCCCCTCTCTTTCTCCTTCTTTTTCTCCTTCCTCTCGGGTTTTGGCTGACAGTCCTTGAGCTTCGCACACTGCGAAAAGAGATCCCGCTTCTTTTGGCAGGGATTGCCGGCGGACTACTGCTCTTCGAGCATCCCGTCCTCCCCCGAATTTTCCTTGCCATTCTCCTTGGAGGACTCTACCTTCATGGCATATTTTCCATTTCAGAACACCAAGACTTCTCCGAAGAGAGCGAAATGACTCTGTCCCCCTGGAGGATCCGCGATGGATTCATTGTGATTCTCGGCGCGCTTCTCATGGGGGCAGGAAGCCGGATTTTTCTTGCCGGGATCGATCTCGTCAAATCCTCCTTGGGACTTTCCCCCTTCTGGACGGCTCTCATCTTGGCACCGCTTGCCACCGAGGCGCCAGAACTCTTTACCCTTCTCCATTTTTTAAGAAAAAGACACATTCCTGCCTCTTTTTCCATCCTGTGGGGATCGATTCACCTCCAGGTCACCCTCTCTTTGGCACTGGGGCTTGTGGCCTCCCCATGGACCGGATCCCGGAGTGCAACCACTGCCGGAGAGATTCTCCTTGGAGCTCTCGGCCTTCTTTTTGTTGTCGCCTGGCTTCGAAGAGAAGGCCGGCGCAGGCTTCCCCGTCCATGAGCCTCACTTTGCCTCCTTCCGACTCCAGCTCCCGCTCGGATCTTCCGGTCCTCTTCGGTCTGACAAGCCTCTTTGCCGACATGACCTACGAACTCGCCCACGTGCTCCTTCCCGCACTGCTCCTCTCCCTGGGAGGAACGGCCACCTCTGCCGCATGGATGGAGTCCCTGGCCGAACTCGCCAAAACCGGGGGCTTCTGGGTCTCTGGAAAGGCCGGAACCGGACCGTCCCGGGAGGCCCTCCTGGTTCGTGCCGGATATGCGACGACAATCGTTGCAACCGTTCTCTTCTCGCTGGCAGTCAACTCCTGGGAGCTCGTCTTTCTCAAGAGCCTTTCCTGGTTCGGGAAAGGTGTGCGAGGACCCGCCCGGGATGCCCTCATCGCCAATGCCCTTCCAGACCCCCTCCACGCCCGGGCCTTCGGGACCGTCCACGCTCTCGACCAGACCGGCGGCTTCCTGGGTCCACTGGCCGCCCTGACCCTTTCCGGGACTCTGTCTCCCATTTCCCTCATCGCGCTTTCCGGGATTCCGGGAATTCTTTGCCTTGTTTTTGCCGTGGCGGCAACTAGGCGGGCGACCCAGATCCTGCACACCGATCCTCCAGCGGACTCTGGAGCACACGAGAATTTTCTCTCAAAAAACCTTAAAACCGCGATCAAGCGCCCGGAGATCCGCAGCTACTTCATAGCCGGGATTCTTTTGCGCTCAGGGCTCCTCCCGTCGACGCTCCTCATGTTTCGCTTCGCCTCGTCGCACGGAACTTTTTTGGCGATGGCGTCAGGATTTCTTCTTGCAAGCGTCGCTACGGTCCTTGTCAGCACAGCCATCGCCCGAAAGATTGTCTCCGGCTCTCCTAAAACGCTTTTTTTCTCGTCGGCAATACTGCTGTCTGCCACATACCTTCTTTTGGCCTCCCCCCGGGCTTCTTTCCCCCTCTACCTCCTGGCCATGATCCTCTGGGGAACGGCCGAAGCCGCCTCCGGCGTAGCGCTCAAAGTCCGGGGAGCGTCCCTTTTTCCTCCCGCTTTGAGGAGCCGAGGCTTTGCCCTCTTCGAGATCGCCTGTGCCCTGGCCGCTCTCCTGTTATGGCCTATCGAGGCTCGCCTGTGGGATGCGGGCCAAACCCTCTTGGGCATGGGGATTGCCGCAACCACGGCCGCTGCCGGAGGAATCCTCCTGGGGCGAACCAAGGCTCCGGGAGATCCTTAGAAAAGCTCTCCCGCTCAAAATCCCCGAAGAACGGGCAAGCGTATTGTCTCTCCTCCCTGCAGGGGATCTGATTCAATTGCGAGAAAATGCCCGGTGAGATTTCAGGAGAGCGGGGAGCCTACTTCAGGTAGATTCGGGAGGGATCGCTAGACTGGAAAAGCATCTGGGGCACCTGCGTCCGGTTGTGGCGGCGGGAAGAGTCTTCCACTCTCGGACGAAGGTAGGCATAGAGGGCCGCCAGAGAGACTCCCCGGGAAGGAGCTCTGGAAAGTTTCTTGTTGAAGCCTTCGAGGAGGTAGTAGGTAAAGACTCCGTGCTCCTTTCTGCGAAGGATGCCCGAGATCTGATCCTGGGAAGCGGCCGAAAGGGCCACCGACCTTCCGAGGACGGACGACCCGGTGCGAACGGCAACCAGTGGGCGGCTTCCCGTCTCGAGTACCGAGCGGCCTCCGGCGCCAGAGAAGCAGGAGTCAAGCGCAACGATCACCTGTCCCGCCGACAGTCGGTCGAGAGCGCGGTAAAGAGTCGGGAGAGGAAAGGCCGAGTCCGCAAGATCGTCGAGCCGGGCGTCCGAGGTCACAAGGTAGGATTCCCGGGAGGCCGGATCCGGAGCCCCATGGCCGGAGAAGTAAAAGAAGACGAGCGAGTTCTTGTCGGTATTGTTTCTAAGCCATCGAAGCTCCGACTTGAGCGCCCCCTGCGTTGCCTCGCGGTCGACGATCATGTGGATGTGCCGCTCGGCAAAACCCATCGCCAGAAGATGGCGGCGCACCGCAAGGGCGTCGCGCCGGGCATAGGTCGCATCGGGCACACGCGTCAAATAATGCTCGATCCCCACGACAACGGCATAGGCATCCCGCCGGACCGGGAAGCGGTATTCGGGAAGGTCGGCCGACGAAAGAACGCTCAATCCTTCCTGGTCTCCTCTTCTCCCGGAGGCTTTCTCGACTGATTTTGGGACGACAGGAAGGGCCCCTTTGACCGAAAGCGGCCCGGCGTCACCGGCGCCTTCCCCTTTTTGCGCAAGGTAGAAACTCCTCTCTTTAGAGAGGCTCCGGTAAAGGCCGGCTCCTGGGACAAAGTTTTTCCTGAGAATCCTTCCCACAGCTATGTTCATATTCCTTTTCGCACTGTCCCCGTCTCCGCTAGCCGAGATCCGGAAAAGAGTCCTCCCGCTATACGCCGAGACCGCCTCTGCGGTATCGGTGACCCCGATCATCCCCTCGAAATAGGAGACCCGAAGGACAATATCGACAGCCCCTCCCGCCGGATCGGCCTCCCCCGAAAAAAGTCTCGAGGGAAGAGCTCCCATCTGCTCGAGGGTTCTCCAGATTTCCCCGGCGGACTCCCGGCAGGAGACGCCGATGTTGAAGGCGCAGTAGACGCCGATATGCAGGGGGCGAGAGCTGGCCCCTCCCCCTCCCGCCTCCTCCGGGGAAGACGAGGCAACAAAGTCGACAGAGGTCGTCTGGCAGGAAGAGAGGAGAAGGCAGCCGCAGAAAAAAAGCGCCGAAATCAATCTCCCGTTATTCATCTTGCGTCTCATGTGCCCGACAACCGTCTCATTTTCCGCTGGAGGAAGCCTCCGCTCCTCCTGCAGGCTGAGGGCCCTCTCCCGGTCCGTCCGTCTTCAGCATGAAGGCCTTACCCTTGATCGTCACGCACTCGTCCTTGTAAACGTAGAAATAGTTGATCTTCTTGTCGTAAGAGGTACGGATGGACATGACCGAGTCGGCCCCGGGAATCCGGTCGATGGCGTTGTAAAGGGCTTCCTCCACCGCAGGGTCCTCCCCAAAGAACCATCCGATGATCGGGATCGACTGCATAAGGGTTCCGAAGGAGCTTTCGGCATAGTTGACCGTCTTTGCCGGAGCTGAAAACCACGGCCATCGAGCACCCAGGACAAACTGCCCGCAGGCATGCCCCTCGGTATCCCCGAGAATCTTGTACTCGTCCCTGTGCAGGGGCAGGATTTCGACACCGGGCGAATTGAGCCCGTAGTTTTTCGAATAGTCGGTGCAGCCTACCATCGTCAATGCCGCCGTCATCAATCCGACCATGATAAATCCTCTTTTTGCGTTCTTCATCGTCTTACTCCTCCTCGCCTTTTGGTTGATCGTTTCCGAGAGCCTTCCAGAGGATCTCCCGCACCTGCATCTCCACATCTTTCGGATAGACTGGCCTGACAGACTCGAGCTTCAGAAGCGCATCAAAGGGCTTCGCTCTGTCGATGATCACATAGAGCCTCACTCCGTCGCGCCAGGCGGTCACGAAGTAATCCCTCGACTCAAGAACGACAGGGTACTCAAGCCTCTCGTCCACGGTCTTTTTCACAATTTTCCACGCCTTCTCCGAAGCGTAATGCGACTTGATCTCGATCCAGGGAGAGTGCTGAACGACCCGACTTCGATTTTTTTTCTCTCCCGCAGAGAGTTCGGAGGGGAGAAGAGACTGAACACAGGAGGCAAGGAATGCAAGGGAAAGAAATGAGAGCGCTAAAAAGCCATTTTTAAAAATGGAGCCCGAAGAAGACGCCAGAAGTCTCCGAAGAACAGGAAACTTCGAGCGTCTGAGGGACGTATCCGGCATGGCTGTCTCCCTTTGCTGCAATAGATAGGGATCAAACGTCTCGACTCATACCTTGCAAGGGAAGGGACAAAAAAGATGGGTTTAAAGACTTCGCAACATATAAATCAGGGAAGAACCCTTCTTTCTTGAAGTGTAACCTCGGAAGAGAAAAAGAGAAATCGACAAAAAGTTTGGATGATCGCTACTTTAGTAGGATAGATGGACTCATTAGCCGGACATTCGAGGCGGGAGCGATCACAGGAGAACGTGTTGACTGTGGATCTTCGGGCAGAGCACTGCATTGACTCGGGACGGCGCCCCACTCTCCTTGCGACAGGAGAAATGGAAGAGGTCCCTAAATGAGGAGAAGACTTAGAAGGAGAACGTCAGGAGAGAAGAGAAGAATCGGAGAGGAAAAACGTCCCGAGCCTCATCGACTCGAGTAGTTGAAGTCGGCGGCGGCCCCTCCGGAGCCCCCGCAGCCGGCGAAGTAGTAGTAGTTGCAAGATCGGTTGAAGGGGTTGGGATTCCCCGTGAAAAATCCGGGGAGATAACTCGGGGGCGGAACACCCACCTGACCGAAAGGAACGAGAGGGGGCTGAACGAACTGATTGAGGATCGCAGTGGGACCCAGCGCAAAGGGAACAAAGAAGGGAATACCCTCTCCGGGAGACCCCTGGGGAGCATTACCCGCCACGGAAAGAGTCGGAAGCTGGGGTGGGCCCGGAACAAAGGCATTCGTGCTCGAAATCCCGAGCCCCCCCTGAGGGATCAAAAGAACGGTGGGAGGGGCCACTCCAATGTTTGAGGGAGGAGGCGGGGCAAAAACAGTCGATCCCTGACCAAAAGCCCCCGGCAAGTTGGGGGCGGACGGAAGAGAGACCGATCCTAGGGGAGGAGCGCCAATGGGCGTAACGGCGAAAGGGGCTGCAATAGGAGTGAAGCGGGGGTGGAGCGGCTCCCGGCTCTCCGGGGAACGGGGATGCATAAACCTTCCCCCTCCCGGCGGGTGCGGGGGAGAGTCCGGAGGGGCAAACCCCTCTCCGCCGGAATAAGAGCCCCCCCTTCCGGAGGCCAGAACGAGCAGAAGCCCCCAGAAGACCAGCATAAAGAGATCGAACGAGGACTGCCGCTTCATCAAGGCTCCGTCGCGGTAAAGGGGTCCATCCAGAAGAAGGTCTCCTGGGGAGAATCGTTTAAGCGCATATAGGTCCAGTCGACAGTAAAGGAGCGGTGCTCGGCAAGGGCCGCCCGAATATGCTCGCCCCGCAGTCGGGCCCGGGTCGTTTTCGGAGGGGTCTCCATCGCCTCCTCGATCTCCCGGTCGAGGGCGATGCGCACAACCTTTCCCTGCCGGAGAAGAAGGTTGTAAACCCCGCGATGTTCGTCCACATCATGGTACTGGTAGTCGAGCATACTCATTTCGGGATCCTCCCAGCTATGATGCCGGCCCTTCCTGTAGGAGTCGAGAAGTTGCCACTTGATCATCCAGTCGATCTCCCTTCCGAGAGATTCGTCTCCGCGGGAGAGTTCGGAGAGAATCCTTTCCCACAGCGAAAGGATATCACGGATAGAGTCTTCCGTCCCCTCCCTGGCGAAATATTCTTGGCAGGCCTCGAGATAGATTCGCTGGATCTCAAGAGCCGTAAGCTCCATTCCCGACTCGAGCCGAACACGGACCGTCAGGGAGGGATCCTCGGAGATCTTCCGGATGGCCGCGATGGGATCCTCGAGGCTCATCCGGTCGGAGATTCCCCCGGCCTCGACAACCTCGAGCACCAAGGCGGTGGTGGCGACCTTGAGAAGGTCACTCACCTCGCTCATGTTCGAATCTCCCACGATGATATGGAGCCGTCGGTATTTTTGGGGATCGGAGTGAGGCTCGTCGCGGGTGTTGATGATGGGGCGGCTCGATGTCGTCGAGCAGGAGATCTTCTCCCGGATGTGGAGAGCCCTCGGAGAGATGACGAAGCGGACATGATCCTCGGCGTCGCGAACGAGACCGCCGGCACCGGTCACGATCTGTCTTGTCACAAAGAAGGGAATGAGACTCCGGGAGAGGCGCCAGAAGGTCACGCTCCGGTCGATAAGATAGTTCTCGTGGCATCCGTAGGAGTTTCCTGCCGAGTCGGTATTGTTCTTCAGGATGTGGATCTCCCCCTCGATGCCTTCGCGAAGAAGGACCCGGGCGACTCTCTCGGCCGCCCGGGACAGGATTCTTTCCCCGGCCTTGTCGAAGAGGACGACGTCCCGGACACTGTCGCACTCCGGGGTCGAGTACTCCGGATGGCTCCCCGTGTCCTGGTAGATGCGGGCACCGTTGGGAAGGAAGGCATCCCGGGACCAGCTGTTCGACATAATCCCCTGAAAGAGATATTCCAGGGCCCGCTCCGGAGGAAAGATCCGGTCGCCTCGATTGACGAAGAGAAAGCCGTATTCGCTTTCGAGCCCGATGATCCTTCTGTGCATGGTCCCTCCCGGCGAAACTTTCTCTAGCTCCCGTCCTCCAAAAGCTTTGCAAGGCCCGAGGCGTCGATCCTCCTGAAGACCCGACCAGACAAGGAGCGGTCGAGAAGAGCCACCTCCATCTGGGAAAGCGGCATCGGAGTGCCGGAGATCTCCCCGAAAGCCTCCCGAAGAAGCCGGACAGCCCGGGCAAGCGAAAGCGGATCGGACACTCTTTCCTTGAGGAGTGCCGTCAGGGGCTCGGCCTTGCCCCCCACCGCCGCGAGAAGAGGCTCGTCGAAAATCGAACCGTCGTAGCTGATCCGATAGATCTCGTCGGGACGACCGTTCGATCCGAGCTCGGCCAGAACGATCTCCACCTCCAAAGGCTTTACCTCCTGACTGAAGGCCGTTCCGAGAAGCTGGGAGTAGGCGTTGGCCAGCGAACGCACGGTGACATCCTCTCGACTGTACGTGTACCCCTTCAGGTCTGCATGGCGAATCCCAGCCTTGCGAAGGTTCTCGAACTCGCTGTACTTTCCGACGCCGGCGAAGGCGATGCGGTCGTAAACCTCCGAAATCTTGTGAAGGCTGGCCGATGGATTGTCGGCCGCAAAAAGGATGCCGGAGTCGACGCGAAGGACCACGGCGGAACGACCCCGGGCAATCCCCTTGCGGGCATACTCCGCCTTGTCCTGCATAAGCTGTTCCGGTGAAACATAAAAAGGCAGTGCGGCCACCGTCTACTCCTTTTTCCTGAGGCCTTCGACGAAGGACCGGTAATAGGCCGCGACATCGTCCTGAGCCCTCTCGCGAACCCCGTCGGCCTCCATCGTGAAGACCGTGGGATAGATCTCGCGAACGAAGTCGGGCCCCCCCGTCCCGAGGTCCTCGTCGGCCGCCTCGTAGAGGGCACGAAGCGCTGCCTTTATCGCTTCTTCGCGATCCATCCCCTCCCGATAGAGCATCTTGAGGGCGTTTCTGGCAAAGAGACCTCCCGATCCGTTGGCGTGGTAGGCCTCTTCCTCATAGCGGCCACCCGCCGGATCGTACTTGTAAATACGTCCCCGGCCGGCATCAGGATCGTACCCGGCAAAGAGGGGTACCACCACCAATCCCTGCATGGCCATGGGAAGGGCTTCCCGGACCATAAAACCGAGCTTGTTCGCCTTTCCGGCGGTCGTCAGCATCACCCCCTCGAGCTTCTCGTAGTGCTCGATCTCGACTCGAAAGAGCCGGGCC
>JAJYYA010000017.1 GCA_021801345.1 Nitrospirota bacterium | reverse complement strand
CCCATTCCCCGGGCATCGACATATCCGTAATCGCGCAGAATTTCCATAACCAGAACATTTCTCGGCACACGTTGTCCGGCCACCATTTTGCTGATTGTCATCGAATTCTGAAGCTTTCCGGGGCTAATGACTTCCAGACGGTCAGAGTAATTTGTCACTTCTATATCGACTGATCTTGTCCAGTCCCTGTGAACCAGCGCATTAATGACCGTTTCCCGAACGGCTTCCCTGGGATAAAACCAGGCTTTCTCCCGACGCATGTTTGCATCGATTCCGGGGGCCTCTTCAGTGATGAAGGGTTCTATGGCAGAGGAAAACTTTTCAATCAGTCCTTCATCGACCAACTCTTTTTGTCCGGTGTCTGTGACATTCCATCGCCCGACCAGAGGGGCATCCAGAACGATGTCAAGCAGCGCCCGATACTCTTTGTCGACACCCTCAAAGGCCATCACGCGCATGCCCGCTTGTCGAAGAAACCGCCTGGGGTTGATCCCGAAGCAAATCAAGCCCGCAACCGAACAGACCGTATTTCCCATCCCGTCTTCAGCCATAAGCCCAAGGCCCAACAAGCGATCGGTCCATTCGGAGTCCGTCCCCGGGACTTCAGGGTCCTTGATGACCGACCCAAGGTAATAATCCAGTCTGTTCAAATCAATGTTGGACAACGACGTCCCCGGGACCGGCAGCACTTCGACATGGAGCAGGCCCCCGGTTTCGAAAAGGCGCAGTTGCTGTTCCCGAGTCGCCAGTTCAGACCGATCGCCAATGCGGATGTAGACCTCTTCCCGATTGTTGTGGCGAACCACATAAGGCTTCGATAGTCCCGATCCGATCGTTATGACTCCGACCCGGACATCCTGTTCGACCATGACCTCCTCGTAAAACGGGATCATTTGGGGATGCACTTTGTCCCGAAACACGTTCAGAACCCATTCCTGGGTCTCGGCCCGATGGAGGCCGGTGATGTGACCGGTATCCTCAACCCCTAAAAGGATTCTTCCTCCCTGAAGATTGGCAAGGGAAACAATCTCCTTGGCCAACTGCTCGGGACGAATGTCGTCCCGTTTGAATTCAACTCCGGAATTCTCTCCGTTGGCGATTATTTCCAATAACTCAGCCTTCAACATCGACCACCTCAAAATCCATACTTCGCTTTCCGTTGATTGAAAGCCGTTTTGCCTCCTTCAAGGATCATTGCGGCACTGTCTCTGACTTTTTCCACGTCGATCGCGCCTTGGGCCTCCGCAGGCATGAGCGCCTGTCCTTCGGAAGCCTCAAAGACACCGATCCATTCGGCATCGCCGAAAACGGGTATGTTGGCATTGTGAGTTGCGAAGATGAACTGACGAGCGATCTTTGCAGACCGCAACTCTGCCACAATGCGGTCCGCGATGAAGGCATTATCGAGATTGTCTTCGGGTTGGTCCATAATAAGGGGATCAACGTTACGCATAAGAAGCAGGTGCAGTATCGCCGTGCACTGCTGTCCGGTCGACAGTTTTTCCAAGGGTCTGAAATTCACCGGACCTTCATGGGCGGTATTCAATTCGATACTGATCTCGTCGGGCAGTTCCAGCTCCTCGAGTTTCAAGACCTGCTCCGGGGTCAGTCGGGTCAGAGCTTCGGCCACTGTGGGTGTGATCCCTAAATTGGCACGACACAAAGCCTCTGCGCCCTCCCCTATTAACTCGGCCAGTCTCCCGGGAGAGAATGGATCGGCCTCTTTGATCCAGGAAAGCCGCCCTTCTCCGACGTTGCTCAACCCGCATCCCAACAGAAATTGAATCACGGGAGATCGATCGGATTCAGGCCGGACCTTCAGCCGGAGTTTCCCCTCAAGTTGCGTGTTAAGCTTTTTCAGCGACCTTTCAAACTGTGACGAACGCTCCGTCCGTATTTCGGACAATTCGCCCAGGATTGATTTTCGCTGTTTACAGAACTCGAAGAGCACCTTTTTGCGATTTTCCAGCATTGTTTTTTTAGGACGGATCCGCTCGATCTCCTTCATCAGGTTCTGGAACTCGAACCCAATCTGCTTGCCGGTTTTTCCTTCGCAGGAGGGAAGGTCCTTGAATGTTTTTTCAAGGGCCGCTTCTTCCTCCTGAATTCCTGCATTCAATTCCCGGCTCAAGGAGTCCATGCTTGCTTTCACATCCGTATATTTCTCCTGCCATTGGCTCAGTAAAGATTTCGCCTCGGCGCCGAGACTGTCGAGAGCCATCCGGATCTTCCGCAAGCTTTCGGCGTGGGGGAGACTGCCAAGGACGGTTTCGCTCAGGAAAACGGTATCCGGCAGAGTGTCCCTCACCGACTGGAATGCCCGGTCGAGGTTCGTTCCTTCTTCTTCCAGCGCCCGTTTTGACAGGCGCTTTTCCGCTTCGAGGAGAGGAACGATTTTCAGCTTGTCTTCCAGCCCCAGATGATTGAATTGGGCGACCTGCTCTTCGAGTTTCGGGAGACGGGCAACCTCATCTTCAACGGCCGCAACACGGCTTTGCGCCTCGATCAATTTCTGTCTGTTTTCTGCCAGCTTGCCCAGAGACTCTGCAATAAGTGCCTCGCGATTCTTTTGCCCCGACTCGAGAAACCTGGCCAACAATTGGCGTTGACTGGACTTGTCCTGTGCAATTTCATAGATTTCATTCTGACCATAGATCTCGATATCCGGCAAAAGATCGGAAGGAGTGAAAGTGGACGGATTGCCTTTTTCATCCTTCACGATCGCACTCTCACCGTAGCGCCTGGCAATTCTAAAACGTTTGCCATTCATTCGGGACGAGCGGATGACGAGCTCCACCCGAGCCTTGGATCGTCCCAGATTTTCCCTGATGATCTCCTCATGTTGTTTCTGGGCGTTTTTGCCGATCGGCCGCACCCCCAAGGCAAAACGCATACATTCAATCAAGGTCGACTTCCCGGTCCCTCGTCCCCCGATGACCGCATTCAGATGTTCGGAAAAATCTATATGCACACCATCTAGGTATCCCCCGGTCACCTTCAACTCTTCTATGCGAGAGTAGTACGTCTCTGAAAGATCGCTGTTGAGGCGCACCCGGGAATCCGGATCCTGAAAGGCCAACTTGAAGGATGCGAAGGAAGGTTTTGTCATCTTGATCAAACAGGAGGCTTTCGGATCGGCCAAGTCTTCCGGCTTGGCAACATCCTTGGCATTGATGATGCCTATAGGGGTTTCCCGCCTGTATGCCGGATCCTTGTTCGACAGGATCCGGTGATAGGAAATATCTTTCTCGTTTTTCAATTCATCCAGCGTTCCGGGTATCTGAACGGCCTTAAGCAAAGGATCCTGCCAGACATGAGCAAGCTTTTGGCGCAAAATGCCACTGTCTTCATTGCCATGGGCCGCAAAGGCAAAACCGCCGAGATCCTCCATTTTGGTGAGCAGATCGTGCCCCCCAAGGGTGACTGGCCTGTTTCGGCTCTCCGGATTGGTCAGACCCAACGCCCCAAGATAGCGAACAAGTTGATCCTTAGTGGTATCTTCGGCAAACAGGCAGACAAAATGGCCTTTTTCTGTGGTGGTGATCTCAAAACCGGGGAATACGATGATGTCATGTGCGCTCATCAAATGGCGGATGGCGTCCACGGCCTCGACGTTGCCATGATCGGCCAAGCCTATGACCTTGATGTCGTTTTTCAGTGCGACATCAAGAAGTGTCTGATTGTACTGAGCCTCTGTCAATCCATGATCGGCACCACGATATTCGATATACCCGAAAGGATTGACCTGCAGGGCACACTTCCAGAACTTCGCCTTGGTGAACATATCAGCCATTCCTGATCCCCTTCGCATGAACTTCCCACTGCGGCGAGTATTTCCGGCAATCTCAGGTGGGGGACATTGATGCGGTCGCCGTTGAACAGGCATTGCCACGGGACAGATTCCACAGAGCCCGGAGAACCTTCTCCGGAATATGACCGGAAATCGGCAAACAGTCATAATATTCGGCCTGCGGTGTCGTGGCTCCCCTTAGGGCCCGTTTAGCAATAATCTTAACATTTACGTTTTTCGATTTGCGGCAAATAGGCAGTATTGAAATCTTCCTTTGTCCAACTTCTGGGATGGCGCGCAGTTTTTCGTTTATTTCAGATGCTTCATGTCCGGGTACTTCCAAGATCTCCCAAGAGCCCGCTGTCCCAAATTTGTCCCAAGAGTCACCTAAGGTCCCCCCCAGGAAGTGATACCCAAGTTCGCATCGGAAGAGGTCAACAACGCGCTTTTGTGTGGTGCTTTCAGTGAAAAGATAGGGTCATTTGTCGCTATCTCCGGAATGAGGAAGGAGTCGCTGCCGAGCCTTCTCAATCGACTGGTGCAGCTTGGCCTGCAATACTTCGCGCGATGGGAGAACCGTCAAATATTCGGCAACATGGATACCGCTCTTGTCCAGTTCCAGAAGCTCGATCTGCTCCCGTGTCTTTCCGGCACACAAAATGACCCCGATTGGGGGGGCTTCACCAGATTCCTGCTCATGCTTTTCCAGCCAACGAAGGTATAGTTCCATCTGTCCCTTGTATTCGGCGCGAAAATCGCCGATTTTCAGGTCGATGGCCACCAGTCGCCGGAGCTTGCGGTTGTAGAACAAGAGGTCGATGTAATAGTCATTGTGATCGACCAAAAGACGCTTTTGCCGGGCGACGAAGGTAAACCCCGCTCCCATTTCCAGCAAAAAACTTTCTATCTCACGCAGAATAGCCTCTTCTAGGTCCTTTTCCAGATAGCGATCATCCAATCCGAGGAAGTCGAGTATATAGGGGTCTTTCAGGAGGAGATCCGGCGAGACGCGTTCTTTCTCTCTCAACAGTTTCAAGTCGTGCTGGATCGTCTCTTCGGGCTTTCGGGAAATCGCCGTGCGCTCAAACAACATGGACTGAATTCGCTCCAGCAACTGCCGGGAGGACCACCGCTCCAGTCGGCACATCTCGATGTAAAAATCTCGCTTGAGCGGGTCGTCGATATAGATCAAGGCTTTGAGATGGCTCCACGACAATTCTCTCCGCAGTGCGGAGAGAATCTGCTCATCGGGAAAAGTCTCCGCAAATTTGAAGCCTCCACCGCTGGTGGAGGTGACTAAATCTCCAGGGTAACCCCCCGCCTCTGGCGGTGGACTCCCAAGGTTTAACCGTTCGGGGAATCTCGGAAATCGCATATGATTCGAATGGACGAGATCGCGAATCGGAGAAGATCCGGGTAAAAGTTCTGTCGCGGACTTCCCGAATATTGACGGAAAGAAATCGCAATCGGACTGTCCAATCCGGGAAAGTCAGCCGTACGCCCAGAACCCACCCGGCAAGACAAAACAGGGTTTGAAAGTTCGATTCACGTTGGCCTCGGGGTTGTCCAATAATGAATGCGGGCCCGAAAAAGGTGGTTGTCGGATCAGATCAAGAGCCTCGGTGCCCCCCTTTGGGGGGGCGGATGATCCTTTTCCATGCCGCTTTGAGCGGCTCCCACTCTTTTGAAGCCTCCACCTCTCTTATGGAGGTGCTCACTATATCGAGCCAAGGTGTGATGTCGAGCATCATGAACCTCTTCTCCCCCCTACCTCCCCACCGCCTCCATCATCTCCGTCGGATAGCGTTCCCCTGCGGCCACCCCCGGAGGGAATGCCTCGGCAAGACGGACCACGTCTGCAAAGGAAATGGGGTGCTTGAGCGTCTGGACGTTCTCCTCGAGATGGACTTTCGACTTGGCTCCGGGAATCGGGACGATCTCCGGACCCTGGGCATAGATCCAGGCCAGGGCGACCTGGGCCGGCGTCACCTGGTTCTTCTTCGCGATCTCGTCGATGATGGCGAGAAGATGCGTGTTCTTTTCGAGGTTCTCCGGCGAGAACCTCGGAGTGTGGACCCGGTAGTCCCCCTCAGGAAGGTCCTTGAGCGATCGGATCCGGGAGGTCAGAAACCCCCGACCCAGAGGACTGTAGGGAACAAACCCCACCCCCAGCTGTCGGCAGGCGGGTAGGATCTCCGTCTCGACCTCGCGCGACCAGAGGGAGTACTCGCTCTGAACGGCTGCCACGGGATGGATCCGGTGGGCGCGCCGGAGAGTCTGGGCTCCGGGTTCGGAGAGACCGATATAGCGCACCTTCCCCTCCTTCACAAGCTCCGCCATCGCCCCGACCGTCTCCTCGATGGGAACCTCCGGGTCGACCCGGTGCTGGTAGTAGAGATCGATCGTCTCCACTCCCAGCCGGGCGAGGGAGGCTGAGCAGGCCTTTTTTACATAGTCGGGACGACCGCTGATCCCCCGCTTCGAAGGATCCGAGGGGTCCCGGACGATGCCGAACTTGGTGGCGATCACCACATTGTCCCGCTTCCCCTTGAGCGCCCGGCCCAAAAGCTCCTCGTTGGCCCCGTGGCCATACATGTCGGCCGTGTCGAAAAAGGTGATCCCGAGGTCGATCGCCCGGTGAATCGTGGCGATCGACTCCTCCGGATCTCCCTTGCCGTAGAACTCGGACATCCCCATGCATCCCAGCCCCATCGCCGAGACCTTGAGGCCGCTTCGCCCCAGATAGCGCTCCTCCATATCGATCCTTCGCCTCCTATGGACGCCTTCGTCACGAGGTGAATATTAAAAGAAATGCCCTAAATGGCCTTATGCTAGCACAGGAGAGCTCTTTCGACAAACGGCGCCGATCGGAAAAAATCCTTCCGGTCGGCATTTGGGAAAGGGAATGCCCGGAAGCCTCTCTCAAGATCCTCAAATCCCTATAGAACCCATAGGGCCCTATAGGGAAGGGGAGGAGGTTCGAAACGTGGACTTAGGACGCCACACCCCTCATAATCACCCCAGCCACCAGAGACGCCCCCGCGCACCAGCCTCTTTCAAAGACATGAGAATGGAAGAAGCACGCCGATGGAAGAAGCCCGGCGGTTCACAAGGATCCGCTCCTAATCTCGACGCTCTCCCCGGCCCTTCCCCGGAAATCCCTTCCTTCCCTCCGGTCTTCCTGATCCCTTTGGGCTCGGGAGGGCGGGATTCCCGTCTCGGCCGGAAGAGGTCCGGGCCAGACCACTTCGGCCCCAGACGCCAAAAGATCTTTTTCCCGCCAACGGGACCGCTACGTCGTTACACGGACAGTCCTCCCTCGTGAATAGGGCAGTCGGATGAGCCGTGCGTCTCCTTCCGAACGCGATGACGTCCGGGCAAAAGTCGTGGCGCACTGATGATACTGAGGTCGGCAATCGAGAGACAGCCCGGCACGCTGCGGCACAATGCGCCCGATAAGAAAGCCGAGATCTGATGCCTTTTCGCGGGATCGGCATAGTCCAAGGTCTTTTTCATCCGCTGGGAGGAGCACCTGGCCCGGAAGTCGGGAATCTCCTTTCCCGTCTGGCTTCTCATGACCAGGGTCTCGGAGGAGGGGAGGGAGGCCGTTCGCCTTTCTCCCGAGGAAACGCCCGTCGGCGATCCTCCGGGATCCCCCCCGGTCCGGCCGGGGCAATGTCCGCTCCGGACAGACGGGGGATGTCCGGGTGGATCTTCCGGCCGCCTGCGACTCCTGGACGCTTCCGACCCTCCGGTAGAAGCTCTTCGGGATGCCGGGCAAGATCGTGCGGCATGCCCGCGGTCTGACACTAAAGCGTGCGGTCTCGGCGAAGGATCTCGCATTCCTTTCCGGTATCCGGATGAGGTGCCTTCAGTTATGTGCGAGTGGATAGGCTCCTCCTCTCCCCCGGGAAAGGACAGTGGTACCGGAAAACGAAGGAGCGGTGCGTCTTTTGACAATCTCTGCGAGCAGTCTTATAAAGCATTGTGCAATAAGGATACGCAAAGAAATAAGTGGAGCACATCGAGGAGAATGGCAGGGAGGCGGTGACAAGGAGTTCCCCCTCGCGGAGGGATCTGCCTGAGGCAATCCGGGAGGGGGTCCCGAGAAAATTTTAAAAAATCGGGAATTTTTTCGAGGAATCCCCTCGGTCAAACTATCGCGGAATTAGGGTGTATCTACAATGTTGCAACATTTGTTTTGGTTCTGCTAGAGTGCAGGGATGGGAATTAAGGAGGAGACCGCATGAAAGTCATTGTGAAAAAGTGGGGGAACAGCGCATCCGTGCGCATTCCCGTCGCTGTCATGGAAGCGGCCAATCTTCGATTGGACGACATCGTGGACGTGCGCGAAGAAAAGGGACGCATCGTCATCGAGCCGATCCGTCGGAAAGAGTATGACCTGACTCGATTGCTCGCCGGCATTACGCCGGACAACGTGCATGCCGAAGCCGACTTTGGTCCGGCGGTCGGGAAGGAGTCATTCTGATGGTGGGTGGCTATGTGCCCGAAGCGGGCGACATCGTCTGGCTGCATTTCGATCCGCAAGCCGGCCATGAGCAAGCGGGACACCGTCCGGCCCTCGTGCTCAGCCCTGCGACATACAATGCGAAGAGCGGTCTGATGCTTTGCTGTCCCATGACGACGCAGATCAAGGGGTATCCGTTCGAGGTCCTGATTGCGGGCGATCGAGAAAGCGTCACGTTGGCCGACCAGGTGAAAAGCCTTGATTGGCGAGTTCGGAAGGCCAGTCGGAAGGGCCGTGTGTCTCCTGCCGAACTCGATGACGTCCGGGCAAAAATCGTGGCATTGATCGGCAATCGATAGAAAGCCTTGCCCGGTTTGGTACAATGCGCCCGATAAGAAAGCCGAGACCTGATTGCCTTTTCGCGGGATCGGCATAGTCCAAGGTCTTTTTCATCCGCAGGGAGGAGCACCTTGTCCGGAAGTCCAAATCCTCCGCTCCCGTCTGGCTTCTCATGACCGGGGTCTCGGAGGAGGGGAGGGAGGCCGTTCGCCTTTCTCCCAAGAAATCGCCCGTCGGCGATCCCCGGGAGGCCCCCCGGTCCGACTGGGGCAATGTCCGCTCCGGACAGACGGGGGATGTCCGGGGGCTCTTCTATGGAGCCCTTTATGCCGGACCGGCGAGGGCCCTCCGTGAGGGGCGCCTCTCGCCCCTTCCCCGCCGGACCCTGGAAAACGACCTCTTCGCCTTCGTCCGGTCGGGGACTATGTGTTCCTTATCCTGCACCAAGATTGGCGTTATGGTGGCAAGTGCGTGACGCCTACTGACGATCAATGTGAACGTGAGTTGCGAAGTGTACTGAAATGGAATTATAGGGGGTGTTCGGTCGTTTTCTTCAAGAACACGATCAGACCAACGGAAATTATAGCCATGACAACGGAAAACACGGTAAAAGCCGTCCAGTATTCGATCATCCTCCGGCTACAATAGGAAACAAACCCACGGAGCACAGCGTATTGCAAAACCAAGCACGCTATATGTCGTCGTGGCCACGAGCTGCAACGGAGCAAATAGCCGCTCTGGCATTTGTCTGCAAGCTTGCCACACCACTCGAAAGCATATTCCGCCAGGCAGGCCCTCTTCCAACGAACTCGCGATACGAGCTTGCTAGACTAACTGGATCCTCGCGGGCCAATATCTCGGCGAGGCTGGATGCTTGGATAAGATCTTTCTGTTTCTTGTATGGATTGTTTCTCACGGTAGAAATGGCGATTTTGTGTATTGCAAATCTTGCCGGTGCCGGCACCAACAGCTTAACGGCGCTTTCTCCTCGAAAAGCAATGGCGGGGAGGGGGTCTTTTATAAGAAAATCGAGGAATCTCAACGACTGTGCATGTCTGCCCAGCTTGGGGGCCGGAACAACGGGGGGCCCAGGTCTGCCGACCTCCGGCGTCAGCACCTCGAAGGAATACCCCGCTGAGTTTTTGTATGCCGGCGTTCCCGCTTTAGATGTCGTCGAATACTGTGGCACGAAACCAAGCCCATCCAACATTTCTGTCAGTCGTTCTGCCAGATGTGTCGGTACCGCAACAGTAGACCGGTTGTTCCACGCGACGTCGAGGTCCATAGTTTGGCATATTTGAAGGCTGTCCGTCCCCGTCTGCCACTTGACGCCGAGAACGTTTTGATAAGCCATAAACGCGTTGGTTCCAATAATTAACCCGCCAGCTTCGAAAAAACCAATGTCGTACAGCTGTCGCACAAGCAGCCAGACCACCTTGTCGCATTCCGCGGCGCCTGCGCCCTTTGCTGCGGCAGCCAATCTGGCCAGATGTTCGCGAGATTTTTTGACTCGCTCAATTTTGGCCGTTAGATCTTCGGTGGCTTCGCCCATTGACGTGTCGTATGTGCGACCGTGACGGTCTATACGGTGATAAACATACGACCGTCCGCTTACTGTTTTTACAAAAAAATAACCGCCCTTGGGGATGTCTGACGGGAGTCCAGACAGGTTGTCAAAAATTTCGGCGCACAATGTCTGCGCTATTGCCGGTATATTTTTCATCCTCTGCGCGCAATGGAAACCCCGGCATTGATGCCGGGGAGGAATGCGCTCTTCTTTCTGTTGGGCGTTGCCAATGAATACCCGTACCCGTCGGCTCTCTGAAGAAGCCGGCAAACCTTGTGGAAAATCCCCTGAACCAGCCCCGATCCGGCTTGGAGGTTGAAACTCCCCGAAGCCCGGACAGCCACCCGTCCGACATAGGTGCCGATCTTCTTGCCCGTCGTCACAACGGCCCGGACCAGATCCCCGGTCGCAAATCCAAAGTGTGCTTTCTTTCGGGTGAGGAACCCCCTCGGGAACCCGAAGGCATCGAGGCGGGTTCTCTGGTAGCTTCCCCGTCCCGTGGCCTTTATGCTCAGGACGGGACGGTTCCCGCCCTCAATGCGGTCCACGTCTCCGACGCAAGCCGCATCAAGAGAATGGGTCTTCGGGAGCCCGAGCCGGGTCCGGTTCCATTTCGTCCGCCCGGCTGAACCCGTTTCGACGGGAAGACCCGTCAGCTTAAGCCTCTTGAAGAGATTCCACCGGGTGGCGTTCACCGCGGCGGCGTCCCGGAGGGGCGCCTTGGCCCGGGCGAGGATCTTTTTGAGACACTCCGTCTTCTTTTCCAGAAACGCCTCGACGGGACGGTTCCCCTTCTTCTCGTTGCAGGGGCGGCAGGCCAGCGTCAGGTTGGCGACGCGGTCCGACCCGCCCTTCGACCGGGGATGGATATGATCGATCTCCAGAGGAACGTCCGTCTTCCCGCAATAGGCGCAGGAACGCCCCCACTTCTCAAGCAGATACTCCCGAACCTCGTAGCCGGCCAGCGTCCCCTGCTGATACTCGGCTCCGGAAATCTCCGGATTTTCCACCTTCTGCATATCGAACCGGACCAGCTCCTGGCTGATGCCGGACACGGGAGCACTCTTCCGGAGACGCGTTACCCAGGAGGCGGTCGTGTCGACCCGGTGCTGGAGGGAGGGCGGAAGGCAACCCTCTGTTCTTGTCCGATTGTCGAAGCGCGGGGCCCGGTGCCGAAGCTTCGACCGTCGTCGTCTTCTGAAGGCTCTCCGGGCGGTCAGCCGGTCCCGGATCGCTCCGCCCCGGTGGGTAAGCTCCGCCAGGAAGAGGACGTGGGCGGTCGTCTCCGCCTCTCCCGCCTCGGGGGAGACGACCGTCTCCTCCCGGACCAGGGCGATCCCGGTGGTCTTCGATCCCGGATCGATCTTGATCCGGACCGGCTGGACCTCGCCCCCGACCCGGTCTTTGAGCCGGATCGTGAAGGGGGCCCTCTTGTGGACCACCGCCTTCCCGTTCCCGAGAAGCTCCCGTGCCCGGGCCGGGTGGCAGGGCATGAGAGGCTTTTTGTGTTTGTCGAGTACGAAAACCTGCATGGAAACTCCTCAAAAACTTACGTTGCACTGGCGCTTTCCGCCGTAACGCGCTTCATGCGAAGCGTCTCCCCTCGAAAATGGTGACCACCGGCTTTAGGGGATCTCTCCCCCTCGTGCGGACCGTTTCGTCCTTGCCCTCGCGGTTGTCTGCATCCGCACGTTCCAGAGCCCGGAACTGAGGAAGCATCCCGGGGTGGGTCTTCTTGCCTATGGTCAGCGTAGCGGGTTGGATACCGCTCTTTCTGGTCAACCCGAGCTTGTCGAACCTCCTTTCAAGCTCCGCCGTTCACGGCGGGGTGGTTGACGCTGTGTGAACCTCCTCGATTTTACCACGGATAGCTTGGTATCCGTGGTAAAACTGTACTCCGTTGTATTCATAGTCGCAATTGACTTTGGCACCTTTTAGCGGGATCCGCCTCCTCCAGCAAGATTTTTTCATCCGCAGGGAGGAGCACCTGGCCCGGAAGTCCAAATCCTCCATCCTCCTCTCCCGTCTGGCTTCTCATGACCGGGGTCTCGGAGGAGGGGAGGGAGGCCGTTCGCCTTTCTCCCAAGAAAACGCCCGTCGGCGATCCCCGGGAGGCCCCCCGGTCCGACCGGGGCAATGTCCGCTCCGGACAGACGGGGGATGTCCGGGGGCTCTTCTATGGAGCCCTTTATGCCGGACCGGCGAGGGCCCTCCGTGAGGGGCGCCTCTCGCCCCTTCCCCGCCTGATTCTGGAAAACGACCTCTTCGTCTTCGTCCGGTCGGGAGCTGGTCCCGATCGGGGACTTTTGTGTCGCATCTTGAGTCGATGAAGTAGGAGAGCTCCTGCGCCGTCCGGTCGGACATCGCCGGGACCCTGTTCGCGATCGACGGGGCCTGGGCTCTGGGGCCCTGGGCCCTGGCCCCTGAAGGAGGGGGAGACGACGTTTCGCCGGTGGGGGGCGGCCCTGGTCCGCCCCGCCTTCGACCGCTTGGGATTCTTGCCCGCGGAGAAGGAGTCCCATCAGCGGCGCCTTCTCCGGTCGAGCTTTCTGGGATTTCTGGTCCGCTTCGGGAAGGCGTCGATCCTGGAGGAGGCTGTCCGCCGCTTTTCCGAATACCGGGAGGATCCCGCAGATCTTCCCGCCGACCTTCGCTTCGCGGTCTTCCAGGGGGCAATCGCGCCAGGGAGGGGCCGCGGCCTTCGACTTTGTCGTGGCGCTGACCTCCCGGATCGACATTCAGGGAGAAAAGAACAAGCTCCTGTATTCGCTTCCCCGGATCCCGTACCCGGCCCTCTTCGACCGGGCGCGGGGGTTGGTCCTCTCCCCCTGGTTGGGAAATGAGAGGAGGCATCCATGTACCGGAGCATCTGGAGGAAAACCTCCGGGTCGGGAGAGGACTTGTGCTCGATTGGCAGATAGAGCTGGGAGAGGGTTCCGGAGATCCGGCACTCCACTACGAGATCCATGTGACTTTTCTCGAACGACAGGCCGATCGTCTCCGTGTTCAGGAACCGGAGGCTGTCGGGGTCGAGGGCTCCGGCGATCTCCCAGGGAGAAATCCCGTCACATTGTTGCAACATCAAAACCGTGAAGTTGCCAGGCTCCCCAAATACAGGGTATCCCCTTACCGGCTCAATAGGCCCGGATATTTCTTTGCGCGCAGTTCTTCGATCGCTTTGTCGGTCAGCTTCCAGGCATCGCCTTTGATGCCGACGATGAGTTCCTCCCAGACGCGCTCGAAAGCCTGTATCGCATCGTCGTCGTTGAAGCGGACGCCGGCCGGCAGTTGTGGCGCGATGTCTTCGGTCAGACTGCGTGTGAGCTTTTCCAGCATGATCTGCTCGGCAACGGCGCGCGTGATGTGTTTGCCTTCAAGCGCCAGGTAGTGGTCGAACAGGCGATGAGCTTGTCTCGATGGCGAGCTGGTTGAGCCCATGGTGCAGATCGAAGAGGTCGCGGTTCTTGCGTCGCTGCAGCAGCGCACGCAGCTTGGTGCCGAACAGCTCTTCGGGTTCGAAGGACGCGATCTCGGTCTTGCCCTGATACCAGTCACTGTCTACTGCGAAGGGGTAAGCCCTGATGCCGAACAGGCGCTCGTGCTCGCGGGTATTGATCTCGACCTTGAGCATCAGTTCTGCCTGCGGATCAACTTCGGGCGTGAACTTAAATACCAGGTGCATAGAATGTCCGGCCTGCTCACGATTGCACTTGCCGAGCCATGACAAAGCGGCTGCTTGAACAATAGTTTGTTGATTGCGGTGCCACCGCGGAAAGCGATCTTGTCTTTTAGCATCGGCGCGTTCATCAGGTCGCACAACGCGCGGCTGATGATCAGATCCTGCTCGATCTGACGCGCGTCGGCCCAAGGGGCTTTCGTGCTCCAATCCTGGATGTAGGAAGCCGGAATCAAAAGTCGATCTCCACGGGTTCGTTGATGACGAGCTTCCACCGGTCGTCTTTCTCGTAACGCCCGGATAGGGATCCAAGGAGGGGCTTGACGGCAGGATCCAGCAGCACCGCTGTCTTCGACTTCTCGGCGAAGGCCGCCAGCGCGTTGGCTTGGCGCGTGTGCCCTGCCCGTTCGAGCAGGTAGCCCAGCCGTCGCACGGACGAGTTTTCATAGGCAATGGCCGCTTTGGCAAGTACGCGCGGCTTGGCCTTGGCTCCAATGTCCTTGGCGATCTGAGCAACGCCGTTAATGCCGGCGGCCTTGTGGAAGTAGCGTATGCAATCCAGCAACGTCAGTTCGACGCCAGCCACTTGGGCAAAACCGGCGTCACTTTTCATCCTGTCGAGCCAATCGGGTTGATTGAGCTTTGCGAAGGCCTTAGGGGTCTGGTAAAGAAATTGGAGGCGATGGCGTCCGATTTCGAAGTCCCGCAATTGCTTGGGAACGACCACCTGAAAGACCATGGCGGCCTGATGCGATGAACCGTGGAAGGCCGCAGCACGCAACAGCGAGATGCGGTAGTCGAGACACTGGTACTTCATCAAGGGATCGATCCAACGCGCGGGATCGGGAGCGCCGGTCATCTGGTCCTCGGGACGCAGGATCAGGTAGAAGCCATGGCGAGGGTTGGCCAGCCGCTGTTTTTTCACCAGCCGTGTGATCGCGGCGGTCAGGCCATCAGGACTCAGGTCGACCGCAGCCAGCGCCTCTTCGCGGTTGAAGTGCGCCCGACCATGGAGAAGCCGGTCATCGACGAATTGATCAATGGAAACCATTCCCGAATCATATGCAAAAACAGACAAAAATACAAGGCTTTTGCGTATGGGTTGGGAGCCCCGAATGCTGTATTCCGGGACGGCACAAATTCTTTCAGGAAGTCCCGAAGGCGTCTGGCTCCTTGCATCTCCTCTGGACCTTTGAGCTCTTTGGATTGTCTGCGTCACCCGCCGAAAGCCCCCCTTAATCTTCGCCAAACTTTTCGGTCCGGCATCTGGGGACCGGAGAGAGGGTCGAAGACATGAGAGCGATCTTTTTCATCGGCTTTTCCTTTCCTGACGTCTCTTGCCGAGAGGAGTCTCCTTCGAATTGAGAAAAATCTGGCCGGCCTGCCAGTCACAGCGGGCGACTCTTTGCCCTCCTATCACTGCCCTGCCGAAAAGGAGAGACCGAGGGATTGGGCGACGGAGAGCAACCGCTTGTCGCGAGTCCAGAGAAACCCGGTTCCCGACAGCGAGACCGAGGTCAAGAGGTGGGCATCAAGGTAGCCGATCCCTTTTCCCGGGAGACCCTTCTTTTCGATGAAAATCAAGACCTCGTCATCAGTGGCGCATGGCATGGCCGGCAGATTCTGGAGGAGGGTGAGGATTTCGTCTCTGTTTTTCAGGTTTCCACAGGCAATTTCTCCGACGATGAATGGATGGATCATCACCCGACAGGCATTCAGAAGTTCCCCCAAGACCGATTCTCCCTTTCGCAGATGGTCGATCCAGACCGAACTGTCGACCAGAATCATGCCGAACCGATCCCGGATCTGGGTCGACGGCGGGGAATCGTTTCCATCTGGGGTTCGCTGCCTCCAAGAAGAGCCAGACGCCTTGCGCTTTCACGTTCGATCAGGGCTTTCAGACCCTCACGGACCAGGACCGTCTTTTCTTTCAGTCCGCTCACCCGCCGGGCCCTGTCCAAGAGTTCATCTTCAATGTTCAAGGTTGTTCTCATGGGTTCTTCCTTCTAATTATGCATCTATTATAGGCATCAAATGATGATTTAAAGTATGGACTTAATTCTACGATAAAGACAAGACAATTAGGAGAACGAAGGATAGGTCTGCCTCCTCCCCACAAGTCGAGGAGAGGTTTAAAATCCGGAACGACCCGAGAGCGATCTTTTTCATCGGCTTCCGGTACATTGTCACCAGAGCTTTGGACAAAGACGTTATCATCAATGCCCATCTGGTGAGGTTCCGTCTGAAGGAACAGACGGTTCTCTATGCAACAGATTCAACAGATTGTTGCATCGAACAATTTCTGACGAGCATAGCTCGTCGCACGTTCTCGATCTTCCATCGAGCCCGGCCCGCCTTGGCAAGATCGACGAGCGTGTCGAAGGTGATCGGATGATCGGTGATCCAGGAGTTCAGGTAGAGGACCTTGTCGGTCTCTTCATCGGTGACGGTGAGTTCGAACCAGTTCGCCAGAAGGGCGTCGTCCGCGTCGCGGAGCGGAAGATCGGCCATAAAGCGGAAGGACCAGCGCTCCCGGACGACCTTGGGAATCCGCTTGCCCTTGGGCTTCCCCTGACTCCTGGCGAGGATGACGCTGTGGGTTCCGATCTGCCCGGAGCGGGTGAAGTCGTCGACCCATTCGGTGAGGGTTGGATGGGACGCGGGCTTGCAGGTGAAGAGGAAATGGAATCCGGCCGCCTTCACCTTCTCGCAGAAGGGCTGATGGGCATAGAGGTCGTCCCCCAGAAGGGTGACCCCCCAGGGGGCATAGTGGGCCCCCCAGGCGTCGATCCAGCGGGAGGCGGCCCGGATCTCGCAGTCCTGTTTGGCGTGACCATCCTGGGGAACGACGAACTCCGGGGGAAGAGGCACGACCCGGGGCTCTCCGGGGGCCACCAGGGCCGGGGTGACCGCGATGTGACGATGCTGGACGCTCCCGTCCGAACGATGGGTCACATGGCAGGAGGGGCAGTGGATCCCGCTGTCTGAGGAGAAGGTGTCGGTTCCGTCCAGGGCGATCAGAACACTCCCGTTCAAGACCTGGTAATCCGACAGACATCCCTCGGCCCAGAGAGTGTCTCCGACCCCCTGGATCAGCGGGGCCATCTCCTTCGCCTCGACCGAATCCAGAATGTTCCGGATCTGGACGTCCGTCGGAACGTCATGCACGCCGAAGAGGGACTGCACATTGTTCCGGCCGGTCGTCAGCGCAAGATTCCTCTGGAAGGCCAGGAAGGAGGGAGACTGGGTGAAGAACACGGAGAAAGCCGAGCATGCCGCATCGTGCATCGAGGACTTCGTATTGTTCCCGGGCTTTCTGGAATCCGGAAGTTCCCGGAAAGCGGCGGCAATCCTGTCGACAAGGCCTTGGGCCTTGCTGGGGGGAATGTTCGAAGAGGGGGTCGGAATCCGAAGGGTCGCCATGCCCCAAGAATGCCTGAAATCGCGCGATGTGTTCAGCGTTTTTAGGTGTAAGCGTAAGTTGTTGCAGCAAAATAAGACTTTAAATTTTGAATTACTGTGCCTAGACTCTTCCATCCACTATAGACTGACCCATTTTCTCAAGTGATCGTTAAGCCGAGTTTGCCATCCTTTGCCGGTAGCACGCAACTGCGCGAGCACGTCATCATCGAGCCGGATCGTCACGACTGATTTATGCACACCATTCACTAGCGGACGACCCCGGCCTAGTTTCTCTTTGATAACGGATTGAGCTTCATTTTTTGATACAACTCGATCTCCGATCATCCAAGTTCCCCGAGCGAAATCTTCGTCGGTCAGTTCTGGTGCATCGTCTTGATCAACCCATACTTCACTGGGTGTATCGGGTAATTTCGCGTTCATTGGCGTACCTCATGGAAATAATGCGGCGAACCGCGCCGCGCGGCGTCCAAATCAAAATAACTATTCGACCGTCAATTGCGCCCACAGTCATCCACCGAGTTTCGCCATAGTTTTTGCGGATATCTTCTATGGTTATGATCACATCGGCAAAAATCTCACCTGCCCGCGCAAAATCCAATCCTCGCGCACGCAGTGTTTTGTCGCGTTTGTCTGTGTCAAATTCAATTTCCATTTTTTTTATTGTAAATGCATAAAAAAAATATGTCAATACAATATAGTTGGTTCTTGTCTTCTGGAAGGAATGGCCCGGGGCGTGATCCCCAAGTGGTCCGATCGATTTAAGATGGTGTCGCATCATGCCGTATGTGTGTATGGATTCTGATATTGTATTCTGCTGATGTGACGAAATCGCACGAACGCCTTCTGGAGATGCGTGGTCAAGTTCGGTTTTCCCTCGCGCTGGACGATCTGCGCACCGCTCCGAGTGGGCCTATTGAAGGGTGACAGAAACGGGGGAAAAGGGGAGAGACGTGCGTCACAACCTCGGCGGATGCGCGCGATCACGGGGAGATCTTACGCCCTGGAAGGCATACCGTCTTGTGGCGGGCCGGTCTCGCAACAGAAGAATCTTCTTCTTTCAGGAAGTCCCGAAGGCGTCTGGGTCCTTGCATCTCCTCTGGACCTTTGAACTCTTTGGATTGTCTCCGTCTCCCGCCGGAAGCCCCTCCTTAATCTTCGCCAAACTTTTCGGTCCGGCATCTGGGGACCGGAGAGAGGGTCGAAGACATGAGAGCGATCTTTTTCATCGGCTTTTCCCTTCCTGACGCCCCTTAGTTTTCCTTCCCCGGTCACATGCAGGTCTTCCGGCTCGAACGCCAAACATCCAAACTCGGGGGTAAGTCAATCAACCACGGAAGTGATCTACGGAGTCACAAGCCTCTCTCCGGAAAAGGCTTCCCCCGAACGGCTTCTCTTCACTCGCTTGCAAACACTGGGGCATCGAGGCCCATCACTGGATCCGGGACGCCGTTTTGGGGGAGGACAAAAGCGCCACGAGAAAGGGCTCCGCGCCCGTCTTCATGACCCTTCTCAGGAATCTCGCGATCGCCCTTCTCCGCCTCTCCGGACGGGATCAAATCGCATGATCCTTGCGGTTCTTCTCCTGGAACCCGTCCCGGGCGGTGTCTTTCCTCGGATTCTGAGCCGGGTTCCCGGGAAAAAAAAACTCCTTTTCTCTCACCCGAAAGGCAGTGCCGGCCCTGGTGCGTCTTTTTTCGGGACAGGAATCCGGACAATCCTGACTTTTGCCCCGATCCCCCCTTCACCCGAAAATTTTCCCGTTTCCTCTCCGACTTCCGAAAAATTTCCTCCGTTTTTCAACTCCACTCAGGCTTCGAGGGGGGGGACTTTGACGTGGTCGGAATATGCCGTATAGATGTATGGATTCTGGTATGGTATTCTTCTGATGCGATGAAATCGAATGAGGGGAGAGGGGAGCATTATGAAAACACGAAAAATTACGGTCGAGCTTCCCGAAGATCTTTTGAGAGAAGCCCAACAGGTCACGAAGCAGGGAATCACGCCGACGCTCCGGCGTGGACTCGAAATCCTGCGTGCCCAGCGAGCCTATGAACGTCTTCTGAAGATGCGTGGCCAAGTCCGGTTTTCCCTCGCGCTGGACGATCTGCGGGACGATACGTGATCTGCATCGATACGAGTTCTCTGATTGCTTTTCTGGAAGGGGAGTCAGGACCGGATGTCGATCTCGTTGCCCAGGTTCTCCGAAACTACACTGGGATCCTTGCGCCTGTCACTGTCAGTGAAGTATTGAGCGATCCAAAGATTCCTTCGGATCTTGTAGAGATCCTGATGGAGATCCCTGTACTTCCGCTGACGGATGGATACTGGGCACGTTCGGGACGGCTGAGGGCATTGGCACGACGCCATGGCCGGAAGGCGAACCTTCCAGACACCCTGATCGCCCAGTGTTGTCTTGACAATGACGTGCCTCTGATCACGAGAGACGGGGACTTCGAGGTGTTTTCAAGGATGGCGGCTTTGGTGATCCTGTAGGAGGCGGAAGGTGGGATTCGCTTCCGTCGACCACATTTAGGGACTCCCATCCGATCTCGATCCTCAAGATCATCATCGCCGCGATCCTCTCGGGGGCCGAGCATGCCAAGGGCGTGGGCCAGTGGGCCTGGAGCTGTCCCAGGAGGTTTCTCGAACCTCTTGGATACCAGGATCACCCTCTCGCACATGCTTCGTTCCTTCCAACTGGACCACCCTCCACCGGGTCATTCGGACGATCGACAACCAGGCCGCTCGAACAGGTCCTCCGGAACTGGCCCCTGTCCCTGGGAAGAACACGGAGAAAGCCGAGCATGCCGCATCGTGCATCGAGGACTTCGTATTGTTCCCGGGCTTTCTGGAATCCGGAAGTTCCCGGAAAGCGGCGGCAATCCTGTCGACAAGTCCTTGGGCCTTGCTGGGTGGAATGTTCGAAGAGGGGGTCGAAATCCGAAGGGTCGCCATGCCCCAAGAATGCCTGAAATCGCGCGATGTGTCCAGCGCTTTTTAGGTCTAAGCGTAAGTTGTTGCAGTAAAATAAGACTGTAGATTTTGAATTGCTGCCGTTCACGGAGGGGGAGTTGACTCCCGTGCGGTCGGCCACTTTCTCGACGTATGAACCAGTGCCAGGATCCAAACGATATCCGCGGAGGTCTCGTATATCAGACGATAGTGCTCGTGCAGCACCATTTCTCGGGTGCCGGAAATCTTCCCCGGTTTACCCAAACTGGGGTGCTCGGCCAGTTTGGCCGCCGCCCGACCGAAGATCTCGTCCATCCGTACGGCGGCATAGAGATTGTCGGCGGCAATGTAATCCCAGATATCGGTCCGGTCTTGCTCCGCTTCCGGTGTCCAAAAGACAATCACTCCGGGCGCACTTCCCGGGCACGCATGGAGGCGAATGCGGTCTCGACATCGTCGTTCGGACGGCCCCGGCCGGCTCGTATCGAGACCCGTCCAGCTTCAACCTTGCGGCGCAGGAATTCCTCATACGCCCGGGACTCCTGCTGACGTTGGATAAATTCGCGCATCAGCTCGCGAAGCACTTGAGACGCGGGACGATGGACGGCTTTGGTTTCGGCCATAAACTCGTCGCGCAATTCTGGTTCCAATTTCATCGTCAAAATGGCATCTTTTGCCATAGAAAGACCTCCTGTGATTAGATGCTTACAAAGTATATACAGTATCATGATATCGTTTCAAGCTTTACCGGAAAGCGCCCTTGGAGGTGAAAGTCTTCCCGTAAGCTATCCACAGTGAACGAAGAGAAGCGCAACTGCGTGAGGGTGACCGATCGTGGGGGAGCCAAGGATCTGGGAGGGATCAAGACTCTGGAAAATGCGGTGTCTTTCCTCGGACTCTGAGTCTGGTTCCTGGAAAATATACGGTCCGGGTGAGAAACTCCTTTTCGTTCTTAGCCAGCGGGACAATGACGTGGTCATTATCGACCAGCCTGAAGTTGATCTGAACAACCAGACGATCTACGAGGATGTCAATCACAGAGATTACTTCCTATCAGCGCCGATTCGCATCTTCATCGGCCTTTTCCTTCCTGACGCCCCTTGTCGAGAGGAGTCGTCTTCGAATTGAGAAGAGGCGATCTCCTTAGCCTTCCAGTCTCCCTGGCCTGACAGCAGAGCGGACGACTCTTCGCCCTCCCATCACTGCCCGTCCGAAAAAGAGAGACCGAGGGATTGGGCGATAGAGAGGACCCGCTTGTCGCGAGTTTAGAGAAACCCGTTTCCCGACAGCGAGACCGAGGTCAAGAGATGGGCATCAAGAGAGCCGATCCCTTTGTCGGTCGGAGGAAGTATGACCGGGGCCGAAGGTTCGCGGACATTGCGCCGGACAAGGTGCAATCGGATGCCGACTTCGGACAGGCTCCGGGAAGGAGCCATTGTGAGGGGAGCTATGCGCCCGAAGCGGACGACATCGTCTGGCTGCATTTTGATCCGCAAGCCGGCCAAAAACAAGCAGAGCATTGTCCGGCAGAGAAGTCCGCAGACGCTGGTCATGTCTTCGATATTTTTGACCGGTACGAGTGCTCGGACGAGTGTCTCGGTCACCACGTTCATGCAGTTCTATATGCCGGTGATCATGTTGCCGTGGACGAAGGGGCTTCTCGGGGCTGTTTCGGAGATGGGGGAGGATTGGTCGATGCCGACTCGGCGGATCTCTTTTCAAGAAGAGAATCCCTCTTCCGGGACGGGGGAAGCGAGGGAGTGCCCGAGTCATTGTTGCAACGAAACGCACCGATCGTTGGTTTTTTCTGTACGGGTTCGAAAGAAGGAACAGTCCAACATCAGCACCAAGGAATGGAAGTTCCTTCAGGAGATCGCATCGGATCTGTTGAGCCTAGATGACCGGAAATTGGAAGTGGACCTCTCTGAGGGAGAGATTGTGGAGGTTCTAAACGATGAAGAAGACAAGGAAAAGTCGAATTCTTGACGAAATGCACGAGACCGCCCGAGGTCTACACAACATTGGACTCATCGACAAAAGGCGCATGAAAGAGTTTGACGCTCTCCTCCATCTCGAAATCGAGGAGATGACTCCAGAGGAGATCAAGTCTTTACGGGAAAAAGAACATGTCAGTCAGGCGGTCTTTGCGGAAATTCTCAATATCAGCGTATCGACGGTGCAGAAATGGGAGATCGGAGAAAAGAGGCCAAGCGGATCCTCCCTCAAACTTTTGAGTCTTGTCGAAAGAAAAGGACTGGAGGTGGTTTTGTAGTTCTGATGCAATCCTTTGGATTGCCGGAGGAGAAGAGCCATGAGGCGCTCACCGCAGTCGTCTCGGCAGGGCGTGTTTTTGCAGAAGTCGGGATGCTCCTCGCCTTAAGAACCCGGGATTGGTCTCCCTTCCGGGCCGGGCGCTTGTGGCCGAGGTGGTCTAAATTTCTTTTTTTGATGAAACTTTAGGCTAAAACCAGCAATCGGTCCGGGAGAGAGATCGAAAAACTCCCGCAGAAAAACTCTAATTATGGTGCCATGGTGCCCCCCCAGATTGCCTTCTGTCGGATTCCGAATATAATAAAAGTTGTAAATTCAAATTTTCCGACAAGGAGACATCATGGGAGAACTCGTTCGCGTCAAAGAAAGGTACCAGGTTACCATACCGGCCAAGTTGCGGGAAAAAATCAATCTCCAAGCTGGAGACTATCTCGAGGCATCCATTTGCCGGGATGGGATCCTTCTGCGACCAAAGCACATTGTCGATTCAGTAAAAAAAACGCCGAGCATTCTGGATTTCCTTCACATGTCGCACGGAGCCTCGCGAAGCCGCAACGACATTGATGAATCGCTGGCCGCCGAGCGCGACTCATGGGGGGGATGATCGGGCAAGGAGCGACGGTATACCTAGACGCCAATGCCATTATTTATCTCACGGAGGGCAATCCCCCACTCAAGACGTCCATGGAAAAAATTGTTTCGGAAATCCAGCATGCGGCGGCCCGGGTCATTACGAGCGAACTGACCTTTACGGAAATCCTGGTGCTCCCTTTCAGGACAAAAAACTCAGAATTGATCATGGCCTATGAATCTCTCACGAATGCGTTTGTCGAGCCGATTCCGATCGGGCGAAAGGAACTCTTCCTGGCGGCGAAACTGCGGGCAGACACCGTGAGATTGCGGACCCCCGACGCGCTTCATCTGGCGACGGCGATCCTCTCTGGTGCCGACATCTTCGTAACGGGCGATGCCGGGCTCGACATTCCGGCTCCGATGAAAAAGATCATTTTGTGAAATCTGGGTGCGTCGTCAAGAAGAGACCTGCCAATCTTTATGTTCCACAGACCGGACGGTTGCCAGGGGCAAGAAAAGGGTAAGCGGCTTGTCATGCATGGCTATAAAACTGTGATGGCGGTAGAACGCCGCTGTAGCAGTGTCCTTTGCATCCACTATCATGGCATAAGAGACAATCTCCGAACTGACGGCACGGTCGAGCGCATCGGCAAGGAGAGCCCCACCGAGACCTTGCCCTTTGAACGTTTTGTCGACGGCCAAGCGGCCCATGCGAACAGCGGGCACTGTCACCCACATTCCTCAGTTCTAGAATCCTGTCGCGGTCATTTTGAATTCAGAATTCTCGAAACACTCTCCGTTTTTCTTACGTCCTCCGGAAGCTTCCGGGCGACCCTCCGGACGATCTCTCCCCAGGTCGGTTTCCCGTTTGTCAGGTCTTTCCAGGCATTTTCGAGATATTCCGGGTGTTTCTCTGAAAGGAAGGAGATCATCGAGGCTGCCTGCGCCAGATCCTTTTCCTTCTTGCCCAAGTGTGCCACGCTCCGTCGCTCGTGAACGATGAGCTTATGGAGCGCAAAACGTCCGGGATCCGGGAGGTTGATCAGTACGGCCCCCTTGTCGACGATGGCCACTGCAGGAAACGCACCTTCGACCAGGTACTCCATGAAACGAAGGGGCTGCGCCCCGACGCCAAGCCAGGGGAGCGGCACCGGATTTTCCTGGTGGGGACCGATCATGGGCGTCAGGAACTCGATATCGAACTTTTCCCGGTCGTTTAGTTGGTAAACGTAGGGCCATCCCTTCTTGCTCAGGGACTTCCAGATCGGAGAGGCTTCAAGGTCCCTCAACGCCTTTTTCATGTTGTCGGCCACGTTCAGGGGAACCCCGACACGGAACTGGCTGAATTGGGCGAAATCGATGTCGCGGGTTCTCATTGTGTCGATGGTCAGGGTTTTCCAGCGGATACCGAAGGCATTCTGATACGAAAGAAAGGCGTTGGTCCCCACCAGCACGGCTCCGGATAAAAATAGCCCGGAGTCGCCCAAAAGCGACAGAACATCCGAGGACTGACGGACAAACTGAAAGCCTCCCGTCGCAAGAAGGCTCGCCCGAAGCGGGGTGATGGCTCCCCGGAGTCGCTTTGCGTCGTTGATGGCCGATCGAAGGCTTTCGGAGTCCGCCCCGACGTATACATATTCAAGCCGGCGATCCTTGCCCGAGATCTGCAGGTACCAGTAAGGACGGCCCTTGACTGTCCGGAGAACGAAGGAGCCTTCCCGACCAGCTTTGGCATGGCGCTCCACCCGCTCGTACTCGAGTGCCTGGAGCAGATCTGCGTAGGTGGTTTTAAAGACTCCAGACAGGATGTCATAGTACATTGAGGATCTCCTGATTAGCAATACTATTAAAATTGTATTGCTAAATTATTGTAAAAATCAAGGTCACATTCGGAATACCGCACTTCCGGCAAGGCTCTCCCGTATATCCTCTTCCCCGGTTTCCCTGGCTGCCGACATGGAGGTCACCTCTCCCCGACTCGCCACGGTACCATCGCCCATCGCGGGTCCGCACCCCGTCACCCAAAAGCCATTTTCACTACGGCTTACACCCCGTTCTCCGGCATTCCCATGGAAGTGGTACGGTTCGACATGCAGAAGATCGAGAACCCGGAGATCGAAGGTGTCGAGTCGCAGCAGGGGGCGCTGGCCGGGTATGATGTCCGGGGGGGGAGTATCTTCTTGAGACGTGGGGGCGTTCCTGCGCCTACTGCAGGGCAAAGAACGTTCCTCTGGAGGTCGATCATATCCACCCCAAGAGCCGGGGAGGGACGGATCGCTCTCCAACCTGACGCTGACCATCCGTCACAGCAACCGGCGGAAAGGAAACCATCCGGTCGCCGAGTTTCTGAAGAAGCAGCAGGAGACTCTGAAAAAAATCCTCGCTCGGGCAAAGGCGCCTCTCCGGGCCGCCGGGGTGAAGGCCACAAGGGGAGCGCTGTTCGAGAGTCTGAAACAAACGTGGCTTCCGGTAGAGCAAGAATCCGGGGGAAGGACGAAATTCAAAAATGGACCCGGCTCGGGCTTCTAAAGACCCACCCCCTCGACGTCGTCTGCGTCGGAGCCGTGGACCGGGTGGAGGAGGGCACCCGGTCCGTCTTGAGCATCAAGGCCATGGGACGGGGATCCTATCAGCGGACCTGCCACGGCGCCTATGGGTTCCCAAGAGGGTTCCTCACCCGTAGAAGAAGAGTCCTTTCGGGTTCCAGACCGGAGAATTGGTCCGGGCCATCGTGGCGAAAGCCAAAAAGGCCGGGATCCATGTCGGACGGGTGGCCGTCCGGGTCGCCGGAAGCTTCAATATCCAAACGGGATCCGGAGTCGTTCAGTGGGTCTCCCACAAGGTCTGTCGGCTTATGATTATAGCAAAAATAACTTGAACATTTATCCTGATTTTTTCTGGGGACTGATCCGATAGTTCCACTCCCCGTGAAACGCCGCTGGCTCAATAGACAGAGCGGTCCTTTCTTCGTCTGCGACCTTGATTCCGACCTCATAGCGGTTTTCGTCGAGCGCCGCCTTTATTTTCAGGCCTTGCTCTGTCGTCGTGTTTGCGATCAGATTGACCACGACTTCCCGACTGACCGGGGGGCGCCCTCTCCAGTTGGCCGTGATATGACAGAACATCCGATGTTCGATCTTGTTCCATTTGCTCGTTCCCGGAGGAAGGTGGCAGACCTGGACCGGAATCGAGAGCTCGTTTGCAAGTTTCTGGAACTCCCGTCGCCACAGCCGGACGCGGTGCCCGTTGCTCCCCCCGCCGTCTGCCGTGATGAGGAGACGCCGGGCGGCCGGGTAGACCTGTGCTCCCATCTCTCGCCACCAGCGCCGGATGCTTTCAACGGCAAACTCGGAGGTGTCGCAGTCGATGCCGACATTCACCCATCCGGCATTGGCCGTCAGATCATAGACCCCGTAGGGCGAGACCTTTCCCAGCTCCGGATCGATGAAGTCATGAACGCGCACCTCTTCGGGACGGCCTTGGGGTTGCCACTCCTGTCCCGCATTCTTGAAGTCTCCGATGAGTTCCTTCTTCTTTGTATCCACGGAGATGACAGGATCTCCCGTTCGCTGATAGTCCGAGACGGTTTGGGCAATGTATTCGAACTGGGCGTTCCGATCCTTGTGCCGGCCCCCCTCCCGGGTCTTGCGCACCGACTGAAGGCTGTATCCCATTTTTGCCAGGAGGTCGCAGACCGTTCTCTGGCTGACCGCATGTCCTTTTTTTCTCAACTCTTCGGCCAGATGCACCGTACTCTTGCTCGTCCAGCGAAGCGCCGACATCGGATCTCCGCGCGTGACCGGATCGACCAGAGCGTCAAGGTCCCGAAGGAGCGATGCGTCTTTCTCGAAAAGCTTCTTTCGTCCTCCGCCCGAAGCTCTCGTCCGGGAGGGGATCCTTTCTTCTTTTTCAGGAGAAGGCTTCGAGGTTCCAGCCTCGAGTTCTGCCAGTCCCGCATAGAGGGTGGTCCGGGAAAGTCCGATGGCGCGGGACACGGTGCTGACGCCTCCATGTCCCAGGCTCCGCGCCTCCACTGCCGCCCAGAGGCGCAGGGTTCTTTCGTTGAGCACTTCCGAGAGAGCGCGGTATTTTTCCGCAATCACTGTGGTGTTGTCATCCATGGCTCCACAGTATAACATTTCATGAGATTGTTCAAGTTATTTTTGCTATTCTCGTTATCCCGAAAACTTTCCCGTTTCGTGTCCGACTTCTGGAAAATTCTTTCTGGTTTTCAATTCCACGCAGGCTTCGAGGAAAGACTTTGGTCTGGTCGTGGTAGACGAATGACTTGAATTTTTGGGCAAGATTGAGGATAGTAATGATCTGAACACTGTTTCCTTTCTTTTGATGTTAATGTCTTAGATCAACCTATCATCTCAGAAAACGATAGCAGGATGTACTCTTCAATTCTCTATCTGGATCAGCCCTTTTTATCAATGAATGACACCCGCGAATTGTCTGGAAGATCCAATAATACATCGTGGATAAAGGGCCGCCTCTTGCGGCTGGTTCAAAAGGAGACTAGGGGAGTGGATTCGACCGCAAAAACGACATGGTGGTGGGCACTATGAGTCGCCCTGACCAGATTTCATCCGTTTTTCAAAATGGCTCTGCGTGGGTTCGTGCTGATTTCCACATGCACTCGCTGGCCGACAAAGAGTTTTTCTACCCTGGCAGTCCTGACTCCTTCATATCGGACTACTTGGTCGCTCTCAAGGCGGCGGGGATTCGCGTCGCCGTTATTGCGAACCACAACAAGTTCGATCGGGACGAGTTCAAAGCTTTGGCAAAGGCGGCCAAGAAGGAGGAGATATTCCTTCTGCCCGGACTGGAGCTGTCTGTCAAAGATGGCTCGAACGGTATTCATATGCTAGTCGTCTTCAGCGACTCGTGGATTTCCAACAAGGAAAACTCCGACCACGTCAATAGCTTTTTGGGCCTGACCTTCGCTGGACAGTCGAACTTCGAAAACGAGAATGGCCGATCGAACCACGACCTCAACGAAACCATTCGTAAGCTGGACAAGTTCGCACGAGATTACTTTCTGGTCTGCGCTCATGTAGAAGCGGACAACGGCCTCTGGGGTGCTCTTGGAGGAGGGCGCATCATCGAGCTAGGAAAATCAGAAAGCTTCCGGCGGCGTTGCCTCGGTTTCCAGAAGGTGAGGTCAAATGACCATCGCTCCCAAGTGAAGACATGGCTGCAGGATTGGTACCCGGCCGAACTTGAAGGATGCGATTGCAAGTCGATCGCAGAAATCGGCAGGGGAAAGCAGACCTACCTTAAGCTAGGGGCGTTCACGTTTGAATCGGTGAAATTCGCTCTTCTCGACAAGGCGAACCGCGTTGCCGCTGCGATACCGAAGCTAAAACACTCCTACGTGAAGAGGATTAGGTTCGAGGGCGACAAGTTGGACGGTCGGAGCATTGACTTGTCCCCGGAACTGAACACGTTCATTGGCATTCGAGGGAGTGGCAAGTCAACCATTCTTGAGGCGATTCGGGACGTGCTAGACATTCCTTTTGGTAAGAACGCGGCGGACCGCGAATACAAAGAGGGATCCGTCAAGAACGCACTCGGGAGCGGCGGCAAAGTTACCCTAACGGCGATAGACCGGCACGGAAGCGAGTATGAAGTGCGTCGCATTGTTGGAGAGCAGCCCGACGTCTACATAGGCGGCAAGTTGCAGCCTGGCATCAACATTCGGGAGACGGTACTCCACAAGCCCATCTACTTCGGGCAGAAAGACCTCTCGAATACCGGGCAGGGCTTCGAGAACGATTTGGTCGAGAAGCTGGTGGGCGAGAAGCTCGTCGACGTTCGGCATGCTATTGCCGCGCAGCGGCAGGCAATCGTCGAGATAACGCGCCGATTGCAAAAGCTTGCAGACATCGGAGAAAAGCAGAAGGAATATGAAGCGAAGAAACTGGACGCTGAGCACCGGCTAAAGGTCTTTAAGGCGCACGGCGTCGAGGAGAAGCTGCAGAAGCAGGTGGAGTACGAGCGAGACGGTCGGACCATAAAAGACTTAAACGATTTCATGACGGGCTATGTCCAAGAGCTAGACGAGTTCATCGCCAGGTACTCCGACGAGTTCGCCAATCGCCGCAAATATGACTCCAAGCAGAACCCCGCGTTTTTTACCGACGTCTTTGCAATCTTCGACCGGATTGCCAAGGGGTTCGCGGATATTGGCAAGGCTGCGGTGGTTGCACGAGCCGCCTCGATCGAAATGAAGGGAAAGGTCAAGGAGTTTGACGGGCTGAAAAACGCGCTCAAGGAAGAATTTGCAGAAATTGCTCGGAAGCTCTCCGATGAACTGAAGTCGAGCGGCGTCACAGCCATTGATCCGGACGAGTTCCTGAAACTCCGGAAGACGATAGAGAATGCCGCGCAATTTCTCGTCGCGCTGGCGAAGGAAAAGGAACAGCAAACGGCGGTACGAACGCAACTGTTGTCAGCGCTTACGGTGTTGAACGACCACTGGCACCAGGAATTCAAGCTCATAAAGCAGCAATTGGATTTGATCAACGAGCAGGAAACGGCTCTGCAAATCGAGATCGATTACAAGGGGGACAAGGTGGCCTTCTTGAAGTACATGAAGGACCTTTTCCGAGGCAGCAAACTGCGTGAAACCACGCTGGACGAGCTCGTTAAGACCTTCGCTGACGGTGCGGCCTTATATCGAGATCTCGACAAGGCAAAAGGGTTGCTCGGAGCTTCCGCGGGAACGTTCGAAGAATATTTTCAACAGAATCTGAGCGCGTTGCTGACCTGGCAGGTGCCGAACGCATACACCATCAAATACCACGGGAAACAGCTGAAGGATCATTCGCTGGGGCAACGCGCATCGGCGCTCATACTTTTCGTTCTTAGCCAGAGGGACAATGACGTGGTCATTATCGACCAGCCTGAGGATGATCTGGACAACCAGACGATCTACGAGGATGTGATCAAGCTCGTCATCAAGCTTAAGCCGAAAACACAATTTATTTTCGCTACGCACAATCCCAATATTCCGGTCCTCGGCGACGCCGAACAGATTGTCGCGTGCGCCTACGGCGACGACACGATCGACACAAAGGTCGGAAGCATCGACAGCCCGGAGCTTCAGGACGCGATCGTCCGCATCATGGAGGGCGGAAGCGAGGCGTTTCAGCGACGGAAGGAGATTTACCAGATATGGAAACGACAGAACTCCTAGAAATTGTCGCACGAGGAGAGGACAGCCGGCATCAGTTCAAGGCGGACGCTACGAATGCACTGGCGTTGGCATCGGAGATCGTCGCCTTTGCGAATTCGGGCGGAGGACAGATATTCATCGGCGTTGCCGACGACAGAACAATTCACGCACACGATCAGGCCAGTGTGGCGCGGTTGAATCAGCTTATCGGCAATGCCGCTGCACAGTCGGTTCGCCCGCCGATCAATCCGCTGACGGAGAACGTCGCTGTCGGCACGGGAGTTGTTATCGTCTTGACAGTACCGGACGGGCTCAGCAAGCCGTACATGGACAATGCCGGAGGGATTTGGGTCAAAAGTGGTAGCGATAAGCGGAAGGTGACCGCTCGAGAAGAGATGCAGCGGATGTTTCAGAGCGCACAGCTTGTTCATGGGGATGACTTGCCGGTGTCGGGCACATCCATGGCCGACATCGATATGGATTATTTCCGCGAATTTTTCAGAACCCGCTTCGAGCAGGAACTTGAAGAGCAGAACCTTTCTCTGGGGCAGGTCCTAGAGAACATGAGGCTTGTAACCAACGGGCGGCTAACGGTGACTGGTGTTCTGCTCTTTGCGAAAGACCCGCGTGCGTTCCTTCCGGTATTTCACATCAAGGCTGTGTGTTATCCGGGTAACGATATTCATGTCACGACCTATTTGGACAGTGAAGACATCTTTGGACGCATCGCGACGCAGTTTGAGAAGGCGTTGGCTTTCGTTCTGCGGAATCTTCGAAGAGAGCAACGAGGCCAAGGCGTCAATACCACGGGTGAGGTCGAAGTCCCGAGGATCGTACTCGAAGAGTTGATAGCGAATGCGTTGATTCACAGAGATTACTTCGTATCAGCGCCGATTCGCATCTTCATTTTTGATGACCGGATCGAGATCGTTAGCCCCGGACATCTTCCGAATAACCTGACGGTCGCGAATATTCGCACCGGCAATTCGAACATTCGCAATCCGATCCTGACGTCTTATGCAACGAAAGTTCTCCCGTATCGCGGCCTCGGAACCGGAATCGTGCGCGCGTTGAGGGCATATCCAACAATCGAGTTTGAGGACGATCGGGACGGCAATCTATTTCGCGCCGTGATCAGGCGAGGTCAGCGTCCTTGATGGCCGTTGTGTTGAAGGGGTGCGATATCCGCCGGTATCCATAGGCCGGAGGAGTCCGCGCGTACTGCTCGTCGTTCAGCCGCATGAGAAGCCGGAACAAGGGGTCGAGTTCCCGAGTCCTCGGCCTGTCGGTTGGTGCGACAGAAGCCGAGAAGATCACATTGACCCTCCAGTCTGATGTGCGGATCTCCGATGTCCACGAGAGCCCACCTTTTTCTTACGCCGGCCCACTTCGACCCTGATCTGGCCGATCCCCTGATACAGCCGGGATTGGAGCTCTTCTTCGGCTCGCTCCTTTCCTGCCGTCGATCCGGAAAACGACACTGTCATTTTGCCGGTCGTCTTTTTCTTCCAGCGTACGATCTCATTGTCGTGAACACCGCACAAGGACGTAGGTCTTACTCCTTTGGACGGGATCATCCTCCCTTATGGAGAGTGTTCGGTTCCACCTTATCACACTGTCCAGTTTTCGGGGGGCATTATAGACGACGAGGATCCTGTACGGCGAGTACGGCTTCAATAAGCCTCCGGAGCCGGAGAACCTCGCGTCCTTGAAGAAGGCGACTTCGGCTCTTGCGGAGAAGACGGCGCAGAAGGCGCCGGACGCCTCTCCCACGCCGCCTCCGGAGGTCGCAATCTCCGGGCGCAAGCCCGCCAACCCCGCCTACGGCCACTCCAAGGACCACCGCAACGACCTCCTGCAGATCACCATTGCCGTCGCCTGCGATCGCCACGGTCTGCCGTGCCTCGGTAGCCTCAAGGACGGCAACGCCTCCGACAAGGTCTCGAACCTCGAGACCATCGAGGAAATCCTGGTCTTCTTCCCCCCGGAGATCCGGAGCTTCATGGTCTATATCGCCGACTCCGCCCTCGTCACGGAGAAGAACCTCTCCCTCCTCTTCCGGGAGAAGCTGCATTTCGTCTCTCTTCTCCCCGGCACCTTCGCCTGTGGGGAGGCGGTTCGGAAGAAGGCCTGGGAGGAGGGTTCCTGGGAGGATCTGGGGACCATCAGCCCCCGGAAGGACGCCGCCTCCTATCGCGTCTCAGAGCAGTCCGCCGTCATCGGGGGGATCTCCTACCGCCTTCTCGTCGTCCACTCCTCCACCCTCGACAAGAGAAAGTCTCGGGGGATCCTCAAGGCCGCGGGGTCTGAGAAGGCCTCTCTGGAAAAAGCCGCCAGGGAGCTCGCCAAAAAAACCTTCTTCTGCGAACGCGACGCCCGTCAGGCCGGCGAGGACTTCTGCCAATCGCACAAGAGCCGTCTCTTCCCGCTCTCCTTCACCCTCGGAACCCGGGTCGCAAAAGAGCCGAGGAAAGGCCGGGGACGCCCCAAGAAGGGCGAGGAGATCCCCGAGACGACCGTCTTCTTCGTGAACG
>JAJYYA010000032.1 GCA_021801345.1 Nitrospirota bacterium | reverse complement strand
ATGACATTTTGTTGAAAATAATGCAAGTAAATACTTGTGGATATTATGTAGCTATATTTGGCAATAACTTATGTAAGCTTTTTAATAATTCATACTCCACAGTAACTTATAGTTTTGCAACAGCCTCTATGGCCCTCATATCCTATTTATTTGTAGAGTCGAACCGCTCTCATACCCGAAACTATCTCTCCGACCTTCTCTGGCCGGAAGTGCTGGATAAAAAAGGCGACAACAGCCTTCGCCAATCCCTCCATCTTCTCAAAGGAAAACTCTCGACCGACGAATCCGAGCCTGTCATTCTCACAACGCAACGAAGCGTGCAGCTTAATCCCACGCTTTTCCGAAATCTTGACTCTTCAGGGTTTTTCCATCCGCCCAAGGATTGCGATATCCTGCACGATCCCAAGGAATGCCCATCCTGTCGCGAGCAGATGACCGGGAGCTTCCTTTCGATTCGAGGCCCCGTTTTTGAAGGATTTTCCTTTCCGGAATGCGAGGAGCTTCAAAACTGGATCACCGCCGTCCAGGAAGGTCTCATTGAGCGAAGCCGGTGGGCCATCGACCGGATTGTCGCACTTTTAGAAAATGAACATCGGCTAGGAGTTGCCGTTCGTCTCCTCGACCACTTTCTCAAGATGGATCCGCTCGATGAGGAACGCACTCGAACCCAGATCGCTCTCCTGGGAAAGATGGGAAATGTCAGTGCCGCGCAGAAACGGTATGTTCAGCTCAGTCAGTCGCTCAAGTCCGAACTGGATGCAGAACCAGATACCTCGACGAAAGACCTTATCAAAAGGATTGTGAAAGGACCGGCCGTTTCCCCTAAGGCAACCCTCTCTTTAGCTTCCGACTCCGACGAGATTCCCGTTCTCGAGTGGCTCCAGGTCACCGCCCTCGTGATCGACCTTCACCAGGCCGATTCCAGCGAAGCCCTATCGAACACCTCGCAACTCTTTGAACCTCTTCTGAAAACCGTTCAAAAGTTCGGGAGCGTCGAGTGTCGCATCAACGACTACGGCTTTCTCGCCTGGTTCGGAACCGACGGGGAGCCAGATCGCGCCTCCATCCTTGCCGTCAAGGCGGCACTGGAGATCGGAAAGATTTTTGAAGGAGCCCGGAAGACCGGATTCAGAAATGTCGAGTTGCGAGGGGGAGTGCATACGGGCAGAGTCCTCAAGAGCCCCGACTCGAATTCGACCGACCCGGTCGGAACCGTTTCAAAGTCGGCAACAGCCCTCTGCATGCAAGCCCCTCCGGACTCCATTCTTGTCTCCTCCGACACCTACCATGCTCTCCGAGGACTCTTTCCCCAAGCAAGCACCAAGCCCATCACGCTTTTCAAGCGGCAGACGACGGGATATCTGCTTTCGATATTCGTCAGTCGGGAGAAGACTCCCTTCCCGGAACCCCCTGTTCTTATTGGCAGAGAATCGGAAAGACAAGTTTTTCATGACCTTTAGTATCTATTCAGGGGTAGGGTGACCGTTCAAAGACGCAGCGGTCCCGTTGGTGGGAAAAAGATCTTCTGGAGTCTGAATTCGAAGTGGAGTAGTTTCGCCCGGACGTCTTCTGGAAAGGTTGAGAGTCCGGTCATCCCGAGCCCGAAGGGATCAGGGAGACCGTGAGGGGAGGAAGGGATTTCCGAGGAAGGCTTGGGTGAGAGCGTCGAGGAGGTGCTTCCCGTTCTTCGTGGCGGTCGAGATATAGGAACGGATCCTTGCGAACCGCCGGGCTCCTTCCATGGTGCGGAACGATCCGGAGATCTTCTGCTTGACCTTGAGCATGCGCAAATCCCTCTCGGCCTGGTTGTTCGTGAACGGCACCGAGAGGTCGTACATGAAGGCAAGGACGCTCTCCTTGTGGGTTTGAAGTCGGGAGAGAAGGTTCTGGGCCTTGGTCTTTTTGGGCCTCCCCCGGCGCTTCGGGGTCTCGGGGGCCAGGGGGTTTTCCTTCCACCCGTTGTCGATCAGTTTGTCGTAGCGGGCGCTCAAGGAGGCGAGCGCTTCGGGGGAGAAGACGGTCCCGGCGGCCCGATGGGCATAGGACGCGTCAAGGACCTCCACGAGAAAGAGGCGGAGGGGCCGGGCCCAGTCTTGCTCCAGAACCTCGTCCACGAAGACCAGTTCCCGACAGAGATGGGCGTTGCAGAGTCCATGGGGAATGTCGAAGGCAAAGTAGGGCGACCAGCAGTCGTGGATGAGGCGTCCCCGGAAGCGGGGGAGGAGGTCGAAGTCGGAGAGGGCGGCCCCTCCCCGTTTTTCATGGACCCCGTACCAGGTCAGTTCGGCCGTGGAGAGGACATGGAGCCAGGAGAGAGAGGACGCAACCCGGATTCCGGTCTCGTCCGCATGGGCGAGAGGGGCTTTGAGGATCTCCTGTTCGAGAACCTCCGAAAACCCGTCGAGCGCCTTGTCCATGTCGATCAGGGCGTTCTGGATGGTGGCGGGGCTGACCGGAGCTCCGAAAAGATCCTGGCACATTTGGGAGATGCGCCCGAAAGGGAGGAGCTGGACGGAGTGGGTATAAGCCAAAAACGATTTGAAGTTCGGGCCGTATTGGACGGGAACGGCCGCTTCCGCCGGAAAGGGAGCCTGGATCCTCTTCCGGCACTTGGGACAGCGCCGGACGGGACAGCGATGCTCGGTCGCGATCAGTGTCTGGGGAGGAAGATCCAGGACCTGTCGCGTGTCGACAGGCAAGTCAGGATCCTCCTCAAACGCTCCGGAATACCCGCAGGGGCAGCTCTCCGGCAAATGGACGAGAATCCTGTCCGGCGTCTCGACCGGAGAGAGGGTATGTCCGGGATGCCCCGTCTGTCCTCCCGGCGTCTTCCCCGAAGACGTCCGAAGACTCTTGGGGGCCGGTTTGGCATAGCCATCTGTGGAGGGAGGCTTGCTTGAGTTGCGGCTGTTTTTTGCCAGTTGCTCTTCCAGGGCGCTCACGCGCGCCAGAAGATCCTGGATCTGGGCCGCCTGGGCCAGAGCGAGGTCGACAAGGACAAGCGGTGTTGTGAGCGCGATCGCTTCAAGTTCCTCCCGGGTGAAGATCCTGAAGGAGGAGATCGCTGGGCCCGAAGAGACTTCTGGACCGTTCGGGACGGTACTGGGGTGTGGTGTCGTCTCCATGCCACCACCCTACCACATCAAGAAATAGGTGTCCAGTGGTCAAAAACTGATCATCTGGAGGGGGGTACCCCCTGAATAGTTACGACCTTTATACCAATAATCGGGGGGGCGTCCTTTTGGTGGAGGGCGAGGCGGGAGTCGGAAAAAGCGCCATCGCCCATTCCTGCATTCTTGACGGAGTCCGGTTCGGGGCTGATTTTCGGACGATCGAATGCTTGCCTCACGCCCGCAACTGGCCTTTCTTTCCTTTATCGGAGATGCTTCGGTCTGATTTCGGATCCCTCAGCGAATCGGACCCGACCCTGAGCGAGCGGAGGTTGTCGGACTACGCCCAATCCCTCGAAATCGATACCGACTCCGACTCCTTCGATCTCCTTCGGTCGCTCCTGTCCTTTTCAAGTCTTTCGGACGGCTCCGGTTCCCCGACTCCTCCGTTTCCTTGCGATCAAAAGATGCGGAAACTCCTCGTCAAGATTCTCAATGTCTGGGCCCAACGCCACCCCCTCATCATTCTGGCGGAAGATCTCCACTGGTGCGATCTCTCAACGGGAAAGATTCTTGCCGCAATACTTCGCGATCCGGCCCTTTCGAAGCGAATTTTTTTCATGCTGACATTCCGGTCCGGGGAGGGTCCCGAATGGATTTCATTGATCCCCACATCCGGGAAACTTTGCCTCAATCCTCTGTCGCAAATTCACTCGAAAGAAATGATTCACACCATTTCAGGCGAGTGCGGACTGACGGAGCAGGACATGCTCCGAATTACCTCTCTGGGAGAGGGAGTTCCGCTTTACCTCAAGGAAGTCTCCAGAGAACACATCGAATCCCTCGGGAAAAACCGACGAACACTGGGCTCTATAGAGGAAACCGTCCAATCCAAACTTGTTCGACTGGGAAGCGCCCGAAATCTCGCACTTTTCGCCTCCGCTGTCGGCGACCAGGTTCCCGTCGAGCTCCTCCGGACCCTTCTCCCGATGGCTCCGGAGTCATTCGAAAAAAACCTCGACTTGCTCATTTGCTCGGAGATTCTCCAGAGATCCCCCTCTCCCGGAATCGGATGGAAAACGACCCTCGCCTTTCGACGCCCACTCGTAAGGGAAACCCTCCTGCGCTCGCTCCACCCCAAAACCCTATCGGAGTTTCATCGAAAAATTGCCGTTTCTCTTCGGGAACACTTTCCGGTACAGGCAGACAATGCTCCTGAGATCGTAGCCTTTCATTTCGATCTTGCCGGAGAGAAAGGAGAGGCGGCAAGGTGGTACGAAAAGGCGAACGAGATCGTGTTGTCAAAGGGGAGTCTCTTCGAGGCGGAACAGTTCCTCAGGCAAGGGCTGACCCTTCTTTCCGCTCTCCCGTCGCCCGCGAACGTATGCGAAACGGAATTCAGGCTCCTGATTCATCTCGGCCATCTGTTGTTCGAGAAAGCGGCCCAGATTCAAACTGGGGACGTTTCTCAGATCGCGGGAAAAGCCCTTTCACTTTTGGATCCAATGGAAGACTTGTCCGCCAGGGGGCTCAATGCCCTCGTCTGGCATTGCGAATCGCTGTTTAAAGATCACGATCTCCGGATGCTCCAGAAGATAGCCGACATCCTCAGAGCCCGGCCAGCCGGCATTTCAAGCAATACCCTTCTCTCTCAGGGAACAGCCTGCCTGTAAACCCCATTTCTTCGCCTGTCGCTCCCGACACCGGAGACTCCGCTCTGAAAAGCTCCCAACCGACACGACCCTCTTTTCAAGCGATAGAGAACGTCTCCGGTGGCCCCTCACTTTTCAGGATCCGGACTCCCCTCTCGGGGAAAGAGAGGCCCAGACCTTAAGGCAATGAAACCGCTCCGGAAATCCACTTGCCCCCTCCCATCCGGATAAACCTCCTTACCCTTCGAATACTACGACAGCCACAAAGCCCATATTACCGGGCTTCTTCGCTTTCAAAAACCGATCCGACGGAGTTGTCGAAGATTGGAATCTGAAGCGAGTACGGGGCTGACTTTGACCCTGCCACCGTCAGCGAATTGAAGGATGCGGCCCCTCTGGACTTGCCTTCGCCGGAAGTCTTCCCTCCCCCCTGTCCTGGAGATGAAGCGTTCTCCCCCTCTGAGCTGGTACTCAAAGACTGACTTTCGGCGGGAAGAACATAGGTCGAATCGATCGAGTAGATCGTCTGATCGTTGGAATTCGATTGAACGGCAGTGCTTTGTGTGTTCAGATCGAAGATATTGGAGGAGTCATCCGTCAGGCCTCCCATATTCAAGCCCCCTCCAAGCGACGTCCCGAAATGCGCGACCGGAGGAGGGGGGAAGGAAGGCAGAGAGGAAACCTGGCTTCCTGTCCCGTCGTTCGCAATGCTCTGCGCCATCGACACCTCCGAGACGCTTACCTGTCCCGCAGGAATGATGGGGCTCGACGAGGCGGAAAACACCCTCCCTCCCGTAAATGTCGAGGGAAGGAGATAGTCTCCTGCGTTGAGAGCCGCAAGGAAGGCCGAATTCCCAGTCAGATCCCCCGCATTGAGAGCGATCGAACCTCCAAGGTTCGATCCGACGCTCGAAGAGGAAAGTGTGGCAGAAGTATTACCGGCCAAATCCACGGTCTGTCCTGAGGTGGCTCCTGAAAATGTGGTAGTGGCCGGCGTCAGGATGATCCCCGACATCCCGTCGAATGTTTTCGTTGCCGTAGTAGAGAGTTCCAAGGCCGCTTGCCTGATGGCGCCGGAGCCTGCGACAGTGGCGACATTCGAACCAGTCAACGGGGTTCCGTTAATCGAATAGTTGGAGAGTAAGGTCCCGCTACCGAGTGTGAAGGATCCTGAGTCGATCGGTACTGAGACCGAATAGCCGCTCCCCACGTTCGAGACCGCGCTTCCACCGCTTTCATAGCTAACGGTCGTCCCGTTGAAGGTTGCGGAATTTCCGTTGACGAACCCCGAAATCGTGATGTTCGGAGATATGCTCTGGGACAGGCCATTCGTCGTCTCCAGAGTTGTCGTCCCCACGACATAGGCATTGGAGCTGCCATCATATGTCTTGTTGACGGAGGAGAGAGTCACCGTCAAGGGAGCGGGAGTCACGGTCATCGCCGAAGCATTTCCGGCCGCGGGTGTGAGCGTGAAGTCTGCCGCGATCACGGGGGTTCCGTTCGTGTTTGTTCCGTATGTGAGGATGGGGTTAATCGAATAGGTCCCGACATTGCTTGTACTCGTAGCCGGCGTGCTCCAGGTGGCCGTTACGAAACTCGCAATCTGCGCCGGGGTAAGGCTAGCACTTGACAGCGTTCCGGAAAGCGCCGGAACCGTACTTCCGTAGGTCATCGAGGCCGGGGTGGCAGTCTCCGTTACGGTAAACGTGGCCGGGGTAATGGTCCCGCCGGTGAAGGTCGTGGGGAGGGTGTAGTCCCCATACGAAAGTGCCGTGGCGAATGAGGTGCCTGCCGTTGACACCTCGCCATTTGATAGCGTGACTGTTCCTCCGAGGTTCGTTCCCACGTTCGCACTGGACAGCGTCCCGGTGACCGTCGTGTTCAGTCCCCCTGTTTGACCGTTAATTATCCCCCCAAGGGTTGTATTACTCCCCGTCAGACTGGCGGCAGTCGTTCCGTCATAGGTTTTCGAGACGCTCGTAGAGAGAGTGAGGGGTGCCGGAGTGATCCCCCCCCCAGTGAAGCTCGTGGGGAGGATATAATCCCCATTCCCGAGTGCTGTAATGAAAGCACTCCCGGTCAGGTTACTCGTGGTCAGCGTGACCGTTCCTCCGAGGTTCGTTCCCACGTTCGCACTGGACAGCGTCCCGGTAGCACTCGAAATCCCCGCCCCCGTCTGGCTTGAGATAACTCCCCCGAGGGTCGTATTAGTTCCCGTCAGACTCACACTTTGCGTTCCGTCATAAATCTTCGAAACAGTCGTGGTCAGCGTAAGCGTTACCGGAGTGATCGCCCCCCCAGTGAAGGTCGTGGGAAGGGTGTAGTCTCCCGCCCCAAGGGCGGTGGTGAATGTGGTGTTTCCGGTCAGGTCAGAGTTGGACAGGGTGACCGTCCCCCCAAGGTTCGATCCCACGTTCGTACTGGACAACGTCCCGGTGACCGTCGTGTTCAGTCCCGCCCCTGTCGTCTGGCCGGAAACCATCCCCCCAAGAGTCGTATTGCTCCCCGAGAGGCTCGCGGCAGTCGTTCCGTCATAGACTTTAGAGACGCTCGTAGAGAGAGTGAGGGGTGCCGGAGTGACCGAGACCGAGCTCCCTGTCACCGAAATCGGATTATAGTTCGTGGAGATCCCTCCGTTCGTGCTCGTCCCCAATGTCAGGTTGGTCACGTTTGCCAGTGCCGCGTTTGTCTGCACGTTCGCGGTGGACAAATCTCCCGCTCCGGTCCCGGTCACCGTAAAGGTCTGTCCGGCCACCCCTGTTGCCGTCAGCGAACTCCCCGCCATTGTCGTCGTTCCGTTGTACACTTCGGTTCCCGACAGGGTCAGGTTCGCCGGAGTGACCGAGACCGAGCTCCCTGTCACCGAAATCGGATTATAGTTCGTGGAGATCCCTCCGTTCGCGCTCGTTCCCAATGTCAGATTGGTCACGTTTGCCAGTGCCGCGTTTGTCTGCACGTTCGCGGTGGATAGGTCTCCCGCTCCGGTCCCGGTCACCGTAAAGGTCTGTCCGGCCACCCCTGTCGCCGTCAGCGCACTCCCCGCCATTGTCGTCGTTCCGTTGTACACCTCTGTTCCCGACAGGGTCAGGTTCGCCTTGTCGATCGTGAGAGATCCGAGGACGAAAGAAAATGAGCCGAGCCCTGATTGAGTGAGAGGGGCGGGAACACTGCTGATCGTCGGCATTATCGTGTAGGTTCCGGCATTGGTAGGGTTCGCAGTGGAATAGGAGTACCCGATCGTTCCGCTGGTGGGGGCATTGCTCTGGGTGACGCCCGGCGTTCCCGAATAGGCCGAGCCCGAGTATTCAGCGGAAGCGTTATTGGCTGCGATGCTGTCGGTTGACATATCCGAGACCAGCACAGGCATTGTCATACCGGTTGAGGCGAGATACCAAGGGGTTGAGGCAGAGGAGAAGCCCGAACCAGACCAGGTGTTAAAGGTCCATGAGTAGGAGCTGGGGCTTCCGAAATTGCTTGACGAAATGCTCCCGACCGTGATGTTCTTTGTGCTTGTTCCATATCCAGTCCCTGTAAATGCCGAGGAATTATAGTAGGTCGAGGTAACCGTCGTGGCGGTATTCGACCCCACGACCCCACCGGTCCCACCCGCCCCTCCGGATGCTCCGGTGGAACCAGTCGACGATCCGGTGCCGCCGGAGCCTCCCGCCCCGGGGGATCCAGCGGTAACGCTCCCATAGCCGTAGGAGTATGCGACGGTGCCGGAGTTTGCCCCCGCGACCCCGCCGCTATTTCCTCCTGCCCCTCCGGAGCCTCCTGCCCCTCCCGATCCGCTCGAACCGCCGGCACCGCCGGATCCCCCTGCCCCACCGGACGCGCCGGTCACGGAACCCGTATTGTAGGAATATTCGACTGTGCCGGAGTTCGTTCCCACGACGCCCCCGGTATTTCCGCCGGCGCCGCCGCTTCCCCCAGCGCCCCCCGATCCGGATCCATAACCCGTCCCGCCGACTCCTCCCCCTCCGCCGGACGCGCCGGTCACGGAACCCGTATTGTAGGAATATTCGACTGTGCCGGAGTTCGCTCCCGCGACGCCTCCGATATCACCCCCATTTCCGCCGGCGCCCCCAGTCCCCCCGGTAGTTGATGTACTGGTCCCGTTGGCTCCCGCCGTTCCCGAGGGTGCGGTTCCCCCGGAGACGGATCCACTGTTGTAGGATGAGACGACCTGACCGGCATTACATCCCACAATCCCGCCCACATAGGAGGCATTACTCGCAGTAATCGTCCCCGAAACACCCAGGTTCTCGACGATTCCACTCGAACTGAGAACTCCGATGAAGCCGACATCGGCTACCGAAGAGGTTCCGATCGTATAGCCGCTTACGAGATGGCCGTTTCCGTTAAGGATCCCGCTGTAAGAGATCGTCGAATTTCCCAAGGGGGTCCAGCTGGTAGGCGAGAGATTGGCGTTTAAGGCGTAGTTGTTCCCAAGTGTTATCGAGTTCTGGTTTCCGTCAATCCATGTGAGGTCGCCGGAAGTCGACACCAGTTCGAAGGCCTGAAGTGTCCCTCCGGTGCCGAGGTTAGAGTAGCTTCCTCCCGCCGTGCCCGGATTGGCGGTCTCGGCCCCGCTTGTACAGTAGTTCGTCGGGTTGGTATAGATGTGAAGAGCTCCCTTGGTCGAAAGCGACCCGTTCGTATTGACCGCGACCACCCCATTCCCGGACGGGACACCCCCCCCCGTTGTGTTCGTTGTGGTTCCCACCAGGCTCATGTTGTCGGCATAGAGGGTGATCCCCCCGGTGCCGGAGTTTGTAATGGCCTTATTGACCTCAATATTGTTGACGGCATTCAGGGTCAGTTTGTTGGCACTGTTCCATATGATCGCGTCGTTGACATAGATATTCCCGAGAGTGCCATTAACCCCCTGTGTCGAGTCGATCACAACATTGCTTGTCCCGAGAGCTGAGGCAAGGGTCGTTCCGGAAATGTCTTCATAGGTCAAGTGGTTCCCGGCCGTATTGCTGGCCGTTCCCGTCATGTTCATCCCGATATAGAAGGAGACGGGATCCATGAGCCAGGTGCCGGTGGTGCCGTAAGGAGCCTCGGTCGTGACCAGGGCCCCTGTCGCCACGTTCACCCGGCTTCCGGAGGTTTCGATTGCCCCCCCGTTTCCGCCATTGGGAGCTGAGGCGTCGAGCACGGAGGTCCCGGTGAGAGTCGTCGTCCCGGACTCCATGCCGCTCTTGAGCACGATATTGCCGGTTTGCCCTCCTTCCGTCTCCGCCGAGATGACTCCGGAGTTCGTGACCGTTCCCCCGCCCGTCGTCGCGACCGAAAAGGAGGAGGTCCGAGTCGACGTAATCGGAGTCACGGTCGCCCCCGCGCCCAGGACGACCGTCCCTCCGGGAGCGATGATCGTCCCGGAATTGGAGACCTGCGTACCGACGAGAGCCACAGTCTGGCCGGAACTTGCCGTGATCGTGCCGGCATTATTCACGGCCCCGGTGGGAGTCCCCCAAGGAGTTTTCGATCCGAAGGCCATGACGCCGGCCGCCGAGACGACGCTCCCACGTCCGAAGATCAGCCCGTTTGAGTCCATGAACTCGAGAATCCCGTTGGACTTGATCGATCCCATGATCATTGCGGGGGTAGTCCCGCCGATGAAGTTCATGGAGACCGACGACGAACCCGGCGTCCGGTAGACGACGCTCTGCCCGCTCTTGACGTTGTAGCTTCCCCAGGAAAAGCTTGCCCGGGAGGTCGACTGTCTGATCAGGAGCCTGGCGGTGCTGTAGGAAAGAGTCGCGCCGCCCCTGGTCACCGACCCGCCGCGGGGAAGGGCGGAGGCACTCTTTCCCCCCATCATCGGAAAGGGCCCGACCACGATCGCCACCGAAAGAATCCCGGACAGGACCTTTCGGATGAGGGTGGGGGGCTTGCGGAAAATGGCAGATTGTCTTTTCATGGGAAAGACTCCTGTGGTGACTTGTGGGGGAAATCCCCTTGCGGAGAGTCCCGAATATTGGAAAAAGCGTTCCGTTCGAATCCGGTCCCGGACGAGAGCTCCATTGACTGGAGTCAAGAGTTTCTTTCCACCAATGACTCTCCATTAGTGGATCCGTATTCCTTACCGTGCCACGCCAGCTAATATAATTTATTAAATTATATTTAATTATCTATCATATTGTCACAACGGAAACAATCGCGACTCTAAAATGATGTTTCAGAAACCTCCGGGCTCGAACGGGCTCAGCCATGACCGCTCGGATCATGGGCCAATCGCCGGACACAGGGTCAAAAATAACGAAGCGATGGATGGTGGTCGTCTGTAAGTTATCGGGTTGCGGCCGGGAGGGTCTTTCATGGATCCTTATTTTCGCGTATGGCCTTTATTTCCTAATCCCTCACCCCGACCGACAGCCACAGCTGGATCGGGATCCCCCCCTGGGCGATGTTCCCTCCGGCGAGCGCCGTGATCGTATTTCCCAAACCCTCAATCGGAAGGGCCCCCACCGGAGCCGCCACGTCGATCTTGGCAAAAAAGTGGGGGGCGTTGAAGGCCTCCTCGACTCCGGGCCCCATGGCGAGATAGTTGGTGCTAACCCCCGAGACCTCGCCTATGTCGAAGAAGCCTGAAGTGGAGAAGCCCCCGGCATCGATGTCGTCCGTACGGGTGAAGGTCAGCGTCCCGGCGTAGAGATTGTTTCCGAAGAGGGCGGCGGTGGGGAGCGCCATCACGTTCGAGACCCCTCCAAGGGTGGCCTGAAGCATCGGGTCGAGGGTCCCTCCCCCGATATATTGCTGGTCTATCGTCCCCAGAACCAGGGAATATTTCGGAGTGAAGGCAAAGCCGATCTGTCCGTTGCCGGAGAGATAGCTCTGCAGGCCCGGCGTATCGGAATAGTAGGGATTCAGGGGACTCGAGGCACTTCCCTGGGAGAGACTGTATTCGGTCCCGGAGAGGTCGAACGAGGCGGTGAGCCTCCCGATGGACCGCGAGCCCGACAGGTCCAAGGCCCCCCCCACGATGTTCCGGTCGTTCTGGACCGTCGGAGAGTAGTTGTCCTTGAACTGCTTGAGAAAGAGCGTCTCCTTGAGGACAAGCGTTTTGTCCTCGGTGTGGACAAGGTTCTGGTCGATCCACAGGTCCCCGGAGTCGTTGCTCCCGCTCACCCCCAAGGCTGTGAGAGCGGCGACATCCGTTCCGTGGCCCCAAGGAGAAATGCCCATCCCGAGGGTGTAGGTCATCGCGCTGAAGTCCACCCCGGTCCGGAGATAAAGCCCGATCGGAAGGGAGGCGCTCACCATCCCCGAATTCATGCCTCCGAAGGTCGTCGAGGCGGTGACTGTGAAAAGCCCCCCCGCGACCAGGGCATTGTTGACATTTCCGATGGCATTCAAGACGAGCGCGCCGGTCGGGGCGTATCCATAATTGTCGATCTCGATCTGCGATCCTGAAAAAGTCGGAACCGGCGTGATGCGGACAAGAAAGTCGTCGTACTCCGATGCGGCGGGCAGGGGGGCAAAAAGGTTACCGGTCGACAACTGGCCCGCGCGATCCAGCAGGGGAACCGTCTCCGGAACCCTGCCCAAGGCCGCAGCCTGGAGGAGAACGTTCTTGAGTGTGTTCAGCAGGAGCGGCGAGATTTCGACGTGGTAGGAGTCCTTCTTCTCCTTTCGGATCACAAGATTCGGCCAGGGGACCCGCGACAGCCTCCGGGCAAGCGTCTCGGCAATCTTTTTCCCCAGCGGGTTCTTCGTGTCGATCAGAAGATCGGCGACGAGAAGGACCATCTGCCTTCGGATATCCCGCGCCCAATCTTTTTTGTCACTGTGGACGGTCAGGATATGCGGCAGGGAAAAGGTCAGGTTCCGGGTGGCGATCGCCGGGACCATCATTCCGTCCGCCCGGGAGAATCCCGGGACCTGGGAGATGTCGTAGAGCTTTTGGGACATCTGGTCCGACGCGACGATCCCGGACTTCGGAACCGGAATTTGAGCAGCGACAAACCGATTTTCCTTTCCCGTTCCCCCCGTGACCATCACCCGGGAGACATGGTAGGCGAGATGTTTTGCCTCAACGGCCTTTTTAAGACGGGCGGCAATGCGGTTCAATGTTTCGGCGGTCACCTTGACCCTGGCGATCAGATCCGACTGTTTTTTCGCCTCGACAGGAAATCCCATCCGGGTCAGATTCTGGATCTCCCTGTTCAGGAGCGCCTGCTCCTCCGCCGTCGGATGAGGAAAGAGCCTTTGAGCCACCCAGCCGGCCACGCCCGAACGGACGGCGGAATGCCAGTCTCCCTGCGGAACGCGGATATGGAGAATCCAGTTTTTTCTGAAATGGTCGGAGGGCGCCTTTTTCGCAGCGGGCTTCGGGGCTTTGACGGCAGGAGGCGGGCAGTTCATCAGAACATCCCCCAGCGAGCCCGTCGAGACGCATCCCCCCGCCCGGACAGCCGTCGGAGCGGACAGGCACAGAACCAGGAGTGTCAGAGAAAAACCTGTCGTCAGTAGAAATCGCGTCTTCATGGTTTTTCCTCCGCGCACGGAGGGAGGATGCCCAATAGACCCGATAAAATTGATGCGAAAATCAACAGCGTGTCTCTCTTTCCCGGAGATCGCGGCCAGGAATGGCCCCAGAACCCAGGACAATAAGTGTATTCGAACGAGACAGACAGGCCTTTCGGCGAATCTTCCCGCATGCGTCAGGGTCTGTGTGCAATGAAAAACCGCGAATCGGCCCCCATGACACTTGCCGCACCTTGCGACCCAAGGTCAGAGATCGATCCTCCCTCCCCTTCCCTGTTTACGAGGGGGCATTCATTCGGGGAAGTCCACGAGAAATGCGAGCGTGTCCTCTAATGGACAGGCACGCTTGTCCGACAGATTGAGAATGACGAAGTCCCGAAGCGGCGCATACTCCCGAATCGCCACGGAAAAGGAGGCCTCTCCTTCCCGAAGTTTCTTGGCGATCTCCTGGAGGATGGATCGCGGGTACTTCCCGGTGTTCTCCAGCACGGCGATGAGGTCGCTGAGACTCATGTCGGTCCGCATCCGGAGAAGCCTGGCCAGCTCCTGGTAGAAGGATCTCCGGAGAGCGAGAAAGAGTTCGCGGGCGGCCGCGTCGCCCTCCTTCGACTGATCGCTCTCTCGCACAAGAGGGGGTTTGGTTACCATCGGGAGGCTCCTCTTGCCCGCCAGGCAGTGTTCCCGATGGAAGACGCGTACAAGGCGTCCTCCTCAAAGATCATGGACGGACCCTTTGTCACCGGGCGTTCTGGAACGCCCGAACGGCCCCAGTCATGTCGAGGGAGGCCAGGCGAACGGAAAGCTCCTCGGCCCGGCGTCGAAGCGTCTCGTCCCCGATCGACTGGAATATCCCGCACAGCACCGGAAGAGCCTTGGCGGCCAGAGCCGGCTCCCAGAGATCGAGGCGGAACCGGTCGATCTCCTCCAAAATGACGTTCGCCAGGGAAAGGACCGGAAACTCCCGTCCCATCTGTTCGACCGCCGAGAGAAGCTCGAGGTTCAGGAGAAAGCGGCCCCGGGGAGACGGCTCCTTTCTTCGGATTTCCTCGAAGAGGTCGCAGGCCTCGAAGAGCCTTCCGTCCGACAGGGCGGCGCGCACCTTCGACAGGGCTCCGGTCGACTTCTTCGCTCCTCCGTCCTCCCCTTCGGCCTCCTGAGAGCCCCCCCCCTGAGCGACCCAGGCACGGCCCTCTTCGGAGAGGAAGGGCACTTCCCCCCCAGAAAAGGAGAGGCTTTCGATTCCGGGAAGGCGTGCGATGAGGGCCCGAAGAGCGCCACGAAGGGCCTGCGCCCCGCCGGCCCCATTGGGGCCCCGGCCTTCGAGAATGCGACCGGCCTGAAAAGAGAGATCGAACCAGAAGGGCGAGTCCGCCTGACGGGCAAGGAGAAAACGGAGAAAATCCTCCTCGGAGCCGGAGTTGCTCTGGGCTTCCAGGGCAGAAAGAATATGGGGAGGAGGCGCCGGAATTCGGGTCGTCCCGCCCTCGCTATAGGGCATTTCCCGGATTCCTTCCCAGAGAATCATCCGGGAAAGGGAAAGGGCGCGGCCATCTTCCGGGTCCGCGTCCTGGAGGCGCTCGGCGAGAGACAAAAGGGCCGGAGAAATCTGCTCCAGGGCAAGGACCGGATCTCCCTCTTCGGAAATGGAAAAGCTGTTGCCGGAAGAGGATTCCGTTGTGGTGCCCGACGAAACCGAAGATGCCGGGGACGGGGAAGCGGTAGAGGAAGAATCGGGGGAGGCGGGCTTGGCCGGGGCGGAAGGAAGAGCGACCGGAAGCCCCTGAATAAGGGGATACAGGGTCGACAGCGAAGGACCTTCCGGATCCTTGTCTCCCAGTGTCGAGTTGAGCTCGCGGATCGCCTTCACTCCCGCCTCCATCGCCTCAGGCGAAAGTTCGGGAGAGGAGAGCGAGGGCAGGATCTCCTGCATCTGGGTCATCCACCAGGTAAAGGCGTTTCTCCGGGCACGAATGCGGCCGAGGGGGGGGAAAAGCCCGTCCCAATGCTCGGCCACCATCGCACCTAGAAGGGAAATCCCCTCCATGACCCCCGGCGGTCCGTTTTTTCGGGCCATCGCCACAGAGAGATAGGCCGCCACAAGCAGATCCTTGCTCTTTCCTTCGAGAATCGAGGTGGCCATCTTTTGGACATTGGCCCAGTCGGTCACCCCCGAGGCTCCCGAGGAAATGGACTGAGAGCGGTTCATCTCCGCCTGGAGATCCAGGAAGATGTCCTGGTCGCGTATGTCGTCTCCGGCCGGAGCGTCCGGTCGTATCGGAGAACGTCCTAGTTCGGCTCCTGTCATGTTCCACTCCCTTCGGTTGTGTTTGGTTCGGGCGTGACTCCTCCCCCGCTTTCGGGGGAAGCCCCGGAGCTCTCTCCGGGCAGACACAGGGCAATGTTCGTCGGAACCTGCTCCATGGCAAACGGCAAAGTTTGCAATGCCGCCTTCTGGTCATCGAGCCCGTTGGTGTCCTGAATGGCCAGCTCCTGATCGATCCGCGCGATCTTCTCCTTGACCTTGTCCAAAGACTGCTTCGCCTGAAGGTAGTCCTGGTAGCTGATCAGAAGGGAGTGGATCCCTTTGAACTGGTAGTGGATGGTCAGGTAGGTGACCCGAAGATTCTCGAGTGCCTTCTTCTTGAGAGGAAAGTCGGCAGGCGTCAGCGTCAGGCTCCCCTGGTAGAACTGCTGGAGAAACTGGATGAATCCGTTGCCGCCGGTGTAGTCCCGGGTCAGGATGAGGTTGCCGAGACGAATTTCAAGGGAGGTCTTTCCGCAGGTGAGCGAGGACCATTCCCAGGACCTTCTGACCGGCAGGTTAAGATTGTTCAGAAGATGCGTTTTCTCCGCGCATGCCAGCGTGAGCCGCGTAAGATAGGGACGTGCGAGCGACTCGGGATTCACGTCGGTCGGGAGGGCCTTTATCACCACGGGAAACTTGGTCTTGGCCATGGAAAGGATCTTTTTTTGGTCGCTCTGCTCTTGCTTCCCGAGAGACTGGCGAAGGTTCACCAAGTCGAGGTGCCGCTTCTTTTTCACGATTTCGTTTCGCTTCTGGGTCAAATCGAGAGACCGCTTGGAGTTGATGGCATCGTTGATAAAGAGAATGAACGAAGGCCTGAGGGCCACAGACCTCCTGTCGCGAACCACGAGCGAGTATCCGGAGGGGGTTCTCCGGACAAAGGGCGCCATGGTCTTGTCCATGAACGCCGGAATCGTCCCCCCCTGCCCCAGCAGGAAGTGGTCGAGGTCCCGCTTGGAAAGAGTCGCCTGGGCAGGAGAGACCACCTTGTCCAGCCACTTGTCCTGGATCGCGCAGGCCGCCTCCCTGTCAATCATGTCGAGGGCGGTTTGGAAGGGGCCGGAGATAAGGCTCCACAGAATACTCTCCTCCGGATCGTTCTGAGTGAGGAGATTTTGGCGAAGCGTATCGAGAGCGCCGGAGGTCGCGATCAACACCGGAGTTTTTTTCGATCCGGCACGGGAATAGGCGTAATATTCCCCCGCCAGCTTCAGGTCGTGACCCCGGCCCTGGATCCCCTCGGCCACAGCCGCGGAAAGGCTCGAGGAATAAAGGGCGTAGGCCTGGCCGGCAGTGATCAACGACTTCATCTGCCGCTGACCCACCCCGGCTCCTCCGTGGATGCCCGCCTGGCCGGATTCATTGAAGGCCGCGGCATAGCTTCGGATCCTGGAAATGAAGTTCGAACTTGGCCCCCGGTATTTGGCGATCTGGAGATACTCCCTGAGGAGAACCCGCCATGGCCGGCGAGAGTCGTCCTTTGTCTTGGGAAACTCGCTGTCGAGCCGCTTGGCAAGAAGGAGATAAGGGCTTTTGGATCCCGGAAGACTCTGAAAGACCGACTTCCATTGGAGGAGATCCCCCAGCGTATCCTCTCCGTGCGAGAATCCTCGGATATAGTCGAACCACGCCACCTCCTTCCGGAAGCGGTACCAGGACAGAAACTTTTTTGTGGAATGGCCGATCGGAAAGGTCTCCGGGCTGGCCTTGCGGACCTCCGCGAGAAACCCTTCGATCCTCTTCATTCCGTTGTTGGTATAGGCGGGGAGAACGACATGGTCGCCTGCGTCCTTGACGGATCCCTTCCAGAAGGTCGCCAGCGTGACCCGGTCGACATCGTCCCGGGCGTTGACCCAGTCTGCCAGCCAATGGAAGTCCGGAAGGGTCTGCTCGACCTCCAGAAGAAGAGACTGGAGAGAGTCGAGGTTCTGGCGGACCGGATCCACGGGAGCCCAGGAGATGTAGGCTAAGTAGATTTCGGAAAAGTGCATCGCCTCCTGGGGAGAAATCGAGGGGTCGAGATCCACGATGTCCTGGCTTCCCGGCTGAGGCCGGGTCTTGAGGGCGGCAAAGGAGGTTCCCGAGACACGGTCTTTGATGAGGTTGATCCTTCGAACGAGGATGTCCACATAATCTGCAAGCCGATGGTCCGGGTCGTCGTCGAGAAGGCTTCTCACCTTGGTGCGCAAAGTGAGGTTCAGCTGCGGGAGAATGGCGGTCTCGAACTCCCTGTCGAAGCGGTGCTTCATTGCCTCTTCAAGCCTCCCGGTCTCGAGCGAAAAGGCCAGCAGGCGGGAGGAGAGGCTGGCGTCCCTCTGCCCCATCCAGTCGATCAGGCTCCGGTAGCGCTCCATGCTCTCCATGTTCTGGTGGAGATCCCCCTTGACGCTGATCGATGCCGGCTGGCGCGAGACCATCACCTTGATCGTCTCGGCGGCGTTGACGTAGGACAGGACGAGGTAGGTTCCTACCGCCAGGGACGCGCCGTACCATCCCATGAGAAAGATGTTCGTCGACATCTGGCGCCATCGGGCGATCAGACCGGTGGGAACGGCCAGGTCCCTGTCTTCCGGAAGGCGACGGGTAAAGAAGTCTTTGAGAAAGGCTCCCGACAGCAGGGAAAAGCCCTTCCCAGCCCCCTTCACAAGCCCTCCAGAACCAATGGCGCTTCCCGGAAGAGAGGGAAGCGATCCGGCCTTGGAAGAGGTCTTTGCGGGAAGAGCCGTCCCGGAGCGATCGATGATCTCCACCTCGCCGACTCGTCCCTTGGCAAAGTCGTGGCCGAGAATCTGGGAAAATTTCGGAGTTCCAAAGATGCCGCTCGAGAAGAAGAAGCCTCTGAACTTCGGGAGATGGAGGTAGGGAGAGGGTTCGAACAACCCCTTGAAAAAAGGCTCCAACAGAGGCTCGAGAGCCGCAATTTCAAGCGGGAAGACCAGCGCTTCGGGGTCGGTCTGCGGCGCCTCCGCCCGACGGAACATCAGGGACTTGACCCTTTCGGTCACCTCCTGAATTCCGCGGCTCAAGGTCTCCTCCCAAGATTCGGACGGGCTTGAGAGAACCCCCATCATCTCGCCGGTCTGGGAGATCGGGATGGAGTTGAGGTAAGGCCTGAAGCCCCCCAACAGGTCAAGCTTGGTGATCATGATGTAGACCGGGAAGCTCACATGAAGCGTCCGAATCAGCGAGTCGATCCTCTGCCGGACATTCTGGGAGAGCTGCGACAACTTGACCGGATCGAGCGTCCAGAGCTCCTCGACCGAAAGCGTCACAACGACTCCGTTGAACGGCTCCCTCAGACGGGTGCGATGAAGGAGGCCAAGGATCATCGACCACTCCGCGGAGGCGTCCTCCGCGGGGTCGAGCGAGACATAGCGGCCGGAGGTGTCGAGGAGAATCGCCTTGTCCTCGAGCATGAGTTCGATGGTGTCGGTCGGGGGGGGGATCTCCTCCCGGGCGACCGTCCGGAAACGGATCGGAATATTGGCGTTCAGAAGGACCGTCGTCTTCCCCGAGCCGCTGCTTCCAAGGACGAGGTAGAAGGGAAGCGTGGACAGGGGGTTCGACAGGAGTCCTCCCTCTCCCTGGACATTCCTTTTTGCCGTCTTCCACAGGCTCTGGATCGCCAGAAGGCGCCCCGACTTGCGGTCTGTCATGGCGGAGCGTCTCAGCTTTGCCTGGGCGACCTTCCTCTGGACGAAACGAACGATCCGGCGAGCGGAAAAAAACAGCACGACGACCACAAAGGCGACGGGAATCGACACCTGGATCGGCCAATGGGCCCATATTCCCCCCAACCAGACCAAGGCAAAGAGGGCAATGGCCAGAATCAGGGAAAAAAGGGGCTTCAGAATCTTCTTTAGCATGGAGCCCAGTCCTCCGGAATCAATAAAGATGAATGAGTACGTTTTGAACCATCTGATGGATGATCCGATCAAAGACCAAAAAGAGAATCAGAAGGATTCCCGGAGGCGTACCCCAAAGGAGAATCGTCCTAAGCCGGCGGTTTCGGTTCCGGACGTATGATCCTGCATCGGAAAGCGCCATGGAAGCCGGAAGAACGCCGGGAAAAAGGGACTCCCCCTCCGAGAGGCGCGCCGGTTCAAGGAGATTCTGAAGACGCTGACGAACCTGTATGGAAGAATTGTCCCCGCCCTTCATCCCGTATTGCCCCTGAAAGCCGAGATGGAGAGCCATATAATAGACGGCCAGGACCTCCCGGTCGGTCGGCTCGGGACCCAGCGCGTTCAGCCTCCGGAAAAATTCAACCCCCCCGTTGACGATATTGAAATGAGCCTTCTGAAGGAGCATCGATCTCCATTCGTTCGCTCCAGGCCAGTCGGAACACATGAGACTTTCGTCGATCCAGACGACGACGGGGAAGAGACCGGCCTCGAAGAGCTTCTCCTCGATTCCGTCTTCCTGGGTTGCCCGCCGCGCCTTCTCGATCCGGGAGGTGATCTCGGCTTTGACCTCGATCGGAGAGGCCAGCGTTCCTGCCAGAAGCCGGTCCTTGACCCAGGCGGCGATGGGAACGTAGTAGTCGGAAAGAGCGCCCATCATTTCACTCCGATCAGATCGATGGTGGTTCCGGTGGGGGCTGTCGGCCAGAATATCTGGATCGCCTCCTCCTGCCGGATGGAATCCCAGACATTGTCGCGGGTTTCGATCCGGAAATAATGGGTATTAAGCCTCCTGGGAAGTCCGGAGGGAGGCCCGCTCATCGGAGACAGCTCGACGCCCGGAAGCGCACGACGAATCAGCGTGTCCATAAGGGAGGGCGTACCCACCTTGGCGGTGTCCATGAAGGAGGAGAGGAGCGTTCCGGCGTCCTCCTCGGTCCGGATGGCGAGGTAATACCGCGTCCGGGGAGAGAAGAAGGACTGGGAAAGGGTGGCCTGGAAGGCGTCGCCTTTCGCCTCGAGGCGCACGAGAAGGTCGGCCCCGATCGTCAGACTGTTGAGAAGCGTGAAGAGAACGCTTTGGGCTCTGCTCATGCACCCCCAGATATCCTCGTGGACGTAAGGCGGAAGGGGTTCCTTAAAGACGTCGGACTCTCCGAAGAGATTGATGCTGCTCGAGAAGGTGCTGAGCTCTCCGATCATCTGTCTCAGGACCCCGTAGAGATGCCAGGGGTGAAGAGGATCGCTTTCGGTGTATTGATAGAGAAGGGGAACGTAGCGGTTCAATGTCCGAAGGGCGAGCAGATAGGTGATATTCCCCCCCTCGGAGCCCTCCCCCCGCTCCTCGCCGGAGCTCTTGAACTCTTCGAGTTGCCGGGCGCGGCTCGCGCACTCGTTCCGGATCTCCTGGGCCAGCCCCGAAAGGGTCCGGGAAGCCGACAGGGAAAGGGCGGGAGGAATGAACGTGGGACTGACCTTGATCGCCCCCCCGTCCCACAGGACCTGGGCGACTGGGATCAGGTTGTACGAGTCGAGGTGCTGGATCTCGCTGTCCCAGAACAGGCGGATGTTGAAATAAAGACTCTTGACCAGGGCATCGGGTCCGTTCCCGTAAAGATCCCGAACCTCTTCGGGGTCGGGAAGGGTGACAAACCGGGTCTCCCCCCCTTCCGCATCGAGGCTTCCGATGGTGGTGACGTTGGAGGCGTTCTCCTCAAATCGCCGGAGTCCCGCGTAGATCGTGAGCGGACGGTCCCGATAGGTCCAGTCCTTTTCGAAGGATCTGGGCAAAATAACGGCATTTCCCGGAAACTGTACATAGGTCCCGTCCTGAAAGACCGCGCTGAAGGCGTTGACGTGACCTGTCCCCCTAGAAAGGGCCGAGGCCTGGATGTCGATTTCCCGAACCCCCCACCCGAAGGGAATCGTTACGTCGAGGTAGGGGCGGGCCAGAGCCTGCTGCAAAAGGTCCGTCAGCTGAAAGTGCTGGGGCTGAAGGAAGAGCCCTTGATGCCAGTAGATCGGTTTCAGGGATTTCATGATGCGATGACTCCTTCCGTCTCCTCAGTGATCGTCAAAGGGGCTTCATGGTGGCCGAACGATGTCTGTTCATCCTTTCGGCCTTCTTTCGGTGGTCAAAAATCGCCATCCCCAGCAAGTGTCGGCTCCCCAGCCAGATGGAAACGAACGTCGGAGCCGGACGGTAATGGTTGCTCCGGAATATGACACCAGAGCGTTCGACTGTGACAGGAAAGGGACGAAGGAGGATGTCCTTCTTCAATGAGTAGTCGGAATACCCCGCAATCACCCCCAGGTACTTCGCATGGTGCATCCGGTCGACCGCCAGCAACTGATGGGCGCCGGGAGGGACAATAAATCGCCACATTCCGAGAATTCCTGTCCTTTTCTTCCCCGCCGCCAAAGTCTCCATGGCCCGGTCCGGATCCTGGACCAGAGCCAGAAAGGCGTTCGGATCCTGAAACTCCATGATCCCGACGACCAGCGTATGAGGCCGTTTGTCCGAGAGGTTGAGATCGAGATCGGCATAAACGTCGAGAGTCACGGCCCGTTTCTTGAAGGACCAGTGGACCTTCTTCTGGACGCCTTCGTTCGGACTTGTCTCGGTGTGGACGGAGGTGCAGGAGGCAAGTCCCATCAGGCCCGCCAAGATCAGAACCGCAAACAGCCGGCCCGGTCGGACGGACATGGTTCGTGTTTTCATGAAAGCGTCACTCCTTAATCTATCCCTAGGGGGCTAACATAAGAACGGTAAGCTGCGCGGGAACCAGGCAGACTCCCGGTGCGTTGATCATGTTCTGGAGGGTCACAGAGGTGAGGCGCGTGGCCGGAGCCCCTCCCACGAGGACCGTGAAGGAGCCGTCGATGCATCGGGCGGGTCCCATGTCCATTCCGCAGAGGATTCCCCCCTCGAGCCCCGCATCGTCCCCCTGGGTGAGGGGAACCTCGGTCAGGAGATTCTGGGCGGGAGCCCCCCCGAAGAGGATGTTGGGAACCGGCGGAATCCCCATCGGGTTGGTCGAGATATTGGGGTAGGGTATCGGAACGGGCACCCCCAATACGGGCGTGTTGCAGACGTCGGGAAACCCCAGCGACATCCCCCCCATCTGACAGTTGGCAAACATAGGGATCTCCTTTTTGTTCTATCCGAGATGGATCTGGTCGGAGTCGATCTTCACGAGCTCCTCGCTTGCGACAAGCGTGGTTTTGGACTGGATCGAGACGAGGGAGTCCGACTCGATCGTCGTCTCTCCGGAGGTATGCCGGTCGAGGGTCTCGATCTCCCGGATCGACCCATGGGCCCGGTCGTGAAGCCATTGGGCCACCCGTTCAAGAGACTTGGCGACGTGTCTGACCGTCTCTCCGATAAGTGAGAGAACTCCCCCTGTTAGCGTCAATGTGCCGGAGACGACCTCGCACTCAGAAAACTGACCCGAAAGTCGTCCGCTCCGGATAAGTGTTTCCGGGGAGTCGATCTCGAGACCCTCCTGGGCGTTCAGGGTCAAGGGATGACCCGAAACATTCATGACGAGGCCCTCGGGAAACCGCATGGTTCTGGGAGAGGATTCAGCCACTTTCCCCGCATCGACGATCGCGAGGACGACGGGAAGATGGCCCTCCGGAACGAAAAGAACAACCAGATCCCCTGGCCGGGGATCCACCACGCAACCGGAGGTGCGGATGGCCGTGTGGATTTCCCCGTCTAGCGCAACCTCAACACTATTCTGGGAAAAGCGCGTCACAAGACCCATCCGGAGAAAAGTTTGCGTCTCGGGAGGAGCGGAAAGAAGTTCAGGACTCATGGGACCTCCTATGATTCAAAAGTTCTGGGCTGAAAGTCTTCGGCCTCCCCGCGCTCTGGATCTTCCGCTCGGGCAAGGGTCCTCGTCGAGCCCGTAAAGTCGGCGGTGGACTCCTTGGCGCGATGGAAGGTCGAGCGGCCGAGGCTGGCCCCCTGGAAGGTGGCGGAGGACAAGTCGGCGTGGGAAAAATCGGAAAAGGCCAGGTTCGCATTCGAAAAGTCGGACTGCAGGCACCGGGCTCCGGTCCAGGGAGAAAACGAGAGGTCGGCCCCCGAGAAATTTGCGCCGGAGGCATCGACCTTCTGAAAGGAGGCCATCGATAGGCGCGCTCCGGGAGCCGAAACATCGGTAAGAGTGGACTCGGTGAAAAGAGCTTTTTCTCCGATGGCCCGGGTGAAGTCGGCCCCCGTCAGGTTGGACTGGTAGAAGTTCCCCAGGGAGACGTCGGAGCCGATCCAGCGCGTCCCGGAGAGGTCGCATCCGCTGGCCTGGATCTTGGGAAGCTGCATCCCGGAGAAGTTGAGGCCCGACAGGTTCGCCTTGACGAAGATCGGGTTGTCGAAGGTGGCTCCGGCAAAGAGGGAGTTGGAGAGGTCTGGATTGATATAAACGGTTTTGACAAGACGGGCCCTAGAGAAATTCGTGTTCTCGAACGTCCCTTCCACAAAAGATGTTTTTTCAAGGTTTGACTCGGTAAAAATGGTATTTTCAAAGGATCCTTTAATAAATGAGGCACGCTCAAGGTTCGCATGTTCAAATCGGGTCTTGGAAAGTTGTGTGGAGACCCAGCGAGCCGCGGTTCCGTCAATTTCACTTAAAAGTCCTTCCAAAAAAATACAATCGAGAAATACGGTTTTCAGGAGTCTGGCTCGTGTCCAAATTGTTCTGTTCAGTTCACACCCTTTGAAAAGCGCTCCTTGAGCCGTTACCTCGGAAAATTGCGTCTCTGAGGCTTTGCAATTGAGAAAGATTGCCCTTGAAAGATTAACACCGGAAAGGTCAAGTCCCGAGAAATCGCAATCTTGGACGGGAAGGCCGGTTGTAATCAATTGAAGAATCTCCGAAACACTGACGGATCTCATGGAGTCTTTTCCTGGACGAGGGTTGTCTTGCCGATCAGGGCATGATCCCAGAAGGTCGTGGCATCGATCTGGGCGCCGATAAATCCCGCCTTGTAGAGAGAGGCATGGGAGAAGATGGCCCCTCGCAGATCGGACTTGAGAAAAAGGGCTTCTCTGAAGTCTCCTCCCCGGGCGTCAACGTCTCGGAGGTCGGCTTTCATGAACCGAGACTTGGTGGCTCGGGTTCCGGAGAGGAGGGCTCCTCGGAACGTGCCATCTGAACCATCCATCCCGACCAGCGTCGCTCCGCGAAAGTCGCTCTTCTCAAGGTTGACTCCCCGGAAATTGGCCCTTGAAAGATCGGCTTTCTGAAAGGAGGATTCTTTGAAGTCGGTGGATTTTGGGAAGGTGGATTTTATGAGGCTGGCTTTGTCAAAGTGGGTTCCCGGACCTGTGCACTCCAGAAAGATGGCCTGATCCAAGCGGCATTCCGACAGATTTGATCGGATGAAGTCGACGTTCATGAAAAGAACTTTTGTAAAGTCTGAGCCTGAAAAATCTAATTCTTCGATCAAAAATCGTGTTTTGGTATCAGGACTTTCATCTGGTGTTCCCTGAGGCGGGAAGGGAATATCTCCCGCTCGGAGAAACTTCACGTGGGCAAAAATGCTTTTGTGAATCTTTGAGCGTCTGAAGACGGTATGAAAGAACTCTGCCCCCGAAAAATCTCCCTCGGAAAAGGTCGTATCGATCAGGAGTGCTCCCGAAAGGAAGGCGTCTCTGAATGAGGTGCCTATACCTCTGGCGGTGGACAGATCGGCGCATCCGAGGTTGGCTCCGGAAAAGTCTGACCGGTCGAGGAGGCATTGGGAGAAGTTGGCATAGGTTGCCCAGGCTCCGGTGAATTGAGTCCCCGACAGGTTAGATCCTGTGAAGTTAACTCCAATCACGTCAGCATCAGAAAAGTCGGCTCTCGATAGGTCAAGTCCTGAAAGGTCCGCGCCCCTCAGATTACGGTTCCGGAAATGTCGGGTGCGAACAAGCTCTTCCTCGACAGACCTTCTAAGATCCGTGGCAATGGAAGAATTGGGCTCCGGTGGGGAAAAGTAGTGCAATATCCGAATCAGACCCTTCATATTGGACGGAGGCTCTCTGTTTTCCATGTTGTTAACGTTGGATTTAAGCGATTCGATGGAGGCGTCTAGCTTTAAAAGCTTCTCCGATGCTTCGGGGGAGAGTTGTATTCCATCCGGGAAGGATGCTCCGATTCGGTCTCGCTCGGACTGCAAGAGGGCAACGATCCGATCTTTTGAAAACAGATTCTCAAAAGAAGACTGATCTTTAGGGGGAGGGGGAATTTCGGAGGGACTTTGGGAGCCGCCTTTAAGATTCGCGACCCTCGAGAGAATCTCCTCCCGGGTTTTTCCCAGGTTCTTCAGTCCCTCCGAAGGAAATCTGTTGATAGTCGCTTCGATCTTGTGGGCCATATTCTGCTTCAATGCATCGACATCATTGGCAACATCTTTCAGCCTCTCGCCTTCTTGCTGGATGTTTTTCAAGATACTCTGTGATGTTGGAGGAGAGGTCGCGATCTGTTCTTTACTTTTTTTGAAGCTCTGGGTTTCTTTCTCCAATTGGTCCTGAAAAGTCTTTGTGATGTCGGAGGAAGATCCTTCGGGAGGGGGAGGAATCTTGGAGAGGGAGCTTCGGAGAGAATCAACTTTTTCCTGAACCTCGTCCATTTTCTGTGCGAGTATCTTTCTCGTCTCGAATGGACTTTCAAGAGAGTTTCCCAACAGATAGGTCGGATCCAAAAGGTTTGCTCTGGGATCGTTCTCGAGTCGCTTGGGGAGGAGCGGGGTTTCTTGGAAGCGGGAAATATCCTTGGAGTTTTTCTCTTCCCGACGGGATTTTACGGCGAGATAGTGATCCATGGAGCGATTCTCTCCAGGATCTTCGACTCCGAGAAGAATGGAGGCGATCTCGGAAGCGTCGTCGGATTCGATAGGAAGCGTTCCCCTGTGGATCATTATCCCCATCGAGAGGCATGGAAAGAGCCAGAGCGTTTCCGGGGACAGGACGGGTTCGAGCGTATGTCCCTGCCGGAAGGTAACAAAGCTTCGAACTCGAACCCGGGGAACATGGCCTGTCTGAGTTTCAAGGTCAGGATGGAATCCGGAGAGTGAGAAGTCTTCTCCTCCGCCCCACATCCCTGGAAGCCATTGGTCGGGTAGCGCCTGGTTGAAAAAAGTCCAGTCTGTGTTGGCCGGGAGTGGCGGAGGATCTTTTCCGAGTTCACCAGGTTGATACTTTCCGATCTTACTGTATCGGTGAGTCCAAATCATTCCAAGGGGACCGAACCCTGCGGGTGCCGGCCGGTCCTCTGGTGACAAAATGGGATTGGTAGGGTCTTCGATATTGGGAAGTGGTTTGAGATCTCCATTGGCAGAATCTTCACACCCCATTCCGATTGGATTCTGACCATATCCCGGACCTCCGAATGCATGGGCAAAATCGACCGGCATGGAGAGAAATGGCTGCGGATCACTCTTGCGAAGGAACCCACGGTCCCGATTCCAGACCCTGTTGCCATAAACATCGAGAGATTTGGCTACCGGACCGATTCGAAGGCTCACTTGCCGTTTGGGGACAGGGATCCCCTTCATGGCATGGCAATCTCCCACAAGGAGCACCTCACCCCTCTCCTTGGGCACGCCCTCGTCCCAAGGAGTGTTCTCAGGAAAGAGAGGGGCCACTGTCTTCCACATTTCCTGCTCGGTAAGCGGAACATCGGGGTTGGAAAAGAGAAATGCCCATAGCCCCGTCAAAGCCAGTTGATTCCCATGCCTTTTATAAGGCTTTGAGAGAAAGCCCAAGAGAATAGGCTTAATGATTCTCATGGGAAAGATGTTCCTGCGGAAGAGAGGAAAATGAGTATCATCCTGTCCTTCATGGAAAAATGGTCATGACCGAGGTCCATATTGCTGAGGCGCTATCTTTTATGTCTGTCGCACAACTTTTGATAGAGGTTGCTTGATTTTTAATATCCGCTCCAATTTCCTTAAATTGCGCAGGCGTTAACTTGAAGTCAGCGTTTGAAAAAGAGGTGGAGGGGCCTATTGTAATACTTAAAGAGGGACCTAAAGTAATTTGCTCGGATTGTCCAAGAGTCATCGACAGATTATTGCCCAAGACGACTCCTTGAAGAAGCCCGAGGTTGATATTAAGTGCCTCGCCGGCTGTCGTCTGGGAATTTACCCCTAATACTAAGGAGTTGCTGTCTCCGCCAATAACCGAGTTTGAAAGACCCACAACCGTGGAAGTCGAAGCTCCCAGGACGATGGAATTGGAACTCTGTTCGACAATGGAGGTGATGTTTCCATTGGTTTTTGAGACGCTGTCCCCCACGACGAAACCGTTGAAAGTCTGAACATTGGTGTTAAAGGATCCGCTTGGAACATTGATATCGACATTTCCGTTTTGGCTGTTCAAATGAATCGAGCCGGTATCCACGGACTTGATAACCGCCTCTCCGTTTTGGCCCGAGATGTAGAAATTCCCCTTATTGTCCGTGATCTCCTTGGGAAGATCCTTGGAGGCGGTATTGTCCGGCCCGATCCCGTTCAGATAGATTCCGTCGACCGCCTGAAGGCTGATATAGGAACTGGAAAAACCGACGATCCCGTTGGTATTTGATGTTTCGATATTGTCTGCGTTCGGGTTGATGCCGCTCATGCTGCCTCCTCATGGTTCTGGATTCCCCCCCATAGAAGGGAACTGTGGGTGACTCGGTCAGAGATTTCCGTCGTTGAACATGATGAAATGCCCCCCGGCCGACCGGATAATGTTCATCTCCGGATTTTTGTTCGAGACAAGATTTCGGCCTTCCGAGTTATGCAAGGCTCCCACAATCACCGGCTGATCCGGATCCCCGCCTAGAAAGGCCACAAGAACCTCGGTATCCTTGTGAAGGGGAAAGTGGATCCCATTGTCGGATCCCGCGAGAGGGGTGGAGAGCCGAACCCACCCCGATCCCTTCTGGGTCTTCTTTTTCGTGAGCGCAAAGGGGAAGCGAACCTTGTATTCCCCATACTCGTTGATCTCCGATAATTTTCCCGATCCTTCCGCCTCGATGATCGCCTGGACGACGCCCGGGATCCGGGGCCAGAGGGTCCTGCGTTCGGGACGAAAGGGAGTCTCCGAGGGAAGCGCGTCAAAAAAGGTGGTGAATCGCCCCTGTTTCAGAGGCGACTCTGATTGGGATGAGGCTTCCATCATCGATCCCTCGAAGCGGGCCCGCACGACATAGAACGAAGCGTTCATCTCCTCCCGGAAATGGCTCTGGACCTGAATGGTCGTGCCCGACCTGACCTCCATTGCGGAGCTCGTTCCGGAATAGGTCTGTGCCCGACACCGAAGGATCTCGGAGAGGATCTTGGACTGACGCTTCGCGTCGGCATTGGTCCGGAGATTGCCCCCGTATTCTTGGAGCAGGGTTTCCGAGCGCGGGTCGAGAACCGCCTCCTCGCGGATTTCAAGGTTCGCCTTCCGATAGTTGAAGTCCTGGACCACCACATTTCCGGGTACCGGACGGGCCGTTTCGTGGAACTCGATCAGGGAGTCGTCCTTAAATCCGATGTCGAGCTCTCCCGGAGGGCGGTAGGTCAGGGTCTTTGTCCAGGCGGGCTTCTGGTGGGGCTGGTCGTAAAAGATCACCCGCTCTTTTTCCCCCGAGTGGTCGAAGTAGTAGACGATCCCCTCCCTCTCGGCCCATCGGTCGATAAACTGGCGGGGGGTTTCCCGGTACTGGCAGACAAAGGAACGCGGCCGACCGCCGTCGACGATCTTGAACTGGTAGTCCTGGGAGGTGAATCCCGCCGCCTTCAGAACCTCCTCGAGAATCCCCGGAATATCCTTCTCGAGGGTGTAGATCTCCGAGTGCTCCGCTAGATTCAGCGCCGCGATCCGGGGCACGAGCGTCGCCCTGTACTCCGTCTCCTCGAAGACCTGACGGTGAATCGTGAACTCTCCGATCATCCCGTGGTAGGGCATTCTCACGGGCAGGCCCTCCCTCCGCGACTCGAGGACAAATGAGGCGTCGCGGCCGATGAGATCCTTCGGCCTCAGCTGGTTCTGGCGGGAGAGAATCGTCATTTGGAAGCCATAATCCCCGTTCAGCCGCTCTTCGCCAGAAAAGGCCACCACACGCAACGCCTCCGGAGGAAGGCCGGAAATAGTCAAACTGAAGGTGACATCACCGGCTTGCGGGGCATTCGTGGCGCTCATGGGTTCTTCCTCTTGTTCTTACGGGCCGGCTTTCCTTCCCCGGTCTTCTGATTCCCGCTCTCCTGGCCGTCGCCCGTTCCGATAACGGTGGTTCCGTCGGCGGCGATCCCGACCCGGACCGGTCCTTCCAGGGTCCCTTCGACCAGACGGCCGATCAGTTCGCGGGAGATTTCAGGGAGGATCCGGCTCTGGAGAAGATAGTCGATATTGCGGGCCCCGGCCTCGGAGGTCTCGCACTGGGTCGCGACATGCTCGACGAGCGAGTCCTCGAAGACGATCTCCACCCCGTTGTTCGCGACGAAGGAGCGGGAAAGCCTTTTCGTCTTGAGACGGACGATCCGTCCCAGGGCCTCCCCTCGAAGGGGAAGATAGGGGACGATCGTCATTCGGGCGAGAAGGGCCGGCTTGAAGTGCCGCGACAGGTCGGGCCGGATGAGGTTCACCAACTCCTCGTACCCCGCCTCCGGATGCTCCAGTGCGTAGGCGGAGAGCTTCTCGGAGGCCAAGTTGCTCGTCAGGAAGATCACCGTGTTGGAAAAATCGATCTCCTTGCCCTCCCCATCGGAGAGGACCCCCTTGTCGAAGACCTGATAGAACATGTTCAGGATGTCGGGATGGGCCTTTTCCACCTCGTCTAAGAGCACGACGGAGTATGGCCTCTGACGAACTGCTTCCGTCAGGACCCCTCCTTCTCCGTACCCCACGTACCCGGGAGGGGATCCGATCAGTCGGCTCGCCTGGTGCTTCTCCTGGAACTCGCTCATGTTGATGCTGACCGTGGCCTTTTCGTCGCCGAAGAGAATATCTGCGACGGAGAGTGCCGTCTCGGTCTTGCCGACCCCCGAAGGTCCGACCAGGAGAAAGATCCCGACGGGCTGGTTGGGCGCCTTGAAACCCGCCCGGGAGTTGCGGATGATCTCCCCGACCCGGGCCAGGGCCGGCTCCTGTCCCAGTACGCGCTCGCCCAGGGTTTCCTGGAGCTTCATCACCGTTTGCGCCTGCTCCCTCATGAGTTTGCCCAGAGGGATGCCGGTCCAGTTCGAGACCACCCGGGCGACCGTCTCCGGATCGACCTCGAAATGGATCATGGGATGATCCCCCTGGATCGCCCGGACCGCTGCCTCCTTGGCCCGAAGCTCCTTCATCCAGGTCTCTCTCTCGGGGCCTTCTCTGCGAGGATCCTCCCGGTGGGCCAAAAGTTCCGAAACGGCCGTCTTTTCCTTTTCCCAACGCTCCCGGACGCTCGAAAGATCCTTTTCGAGCCCCTTGAGCTCCGCCTCGATCGCCTCGATCCGATCGTCCGACACGAGGTGGCCGAAGGTCCGGTCCCGCACAAGTCCGCCTTTTTCCCGCTCGAGAGCCTGAATGCGCCGCTCGAGTCCTTCGACCTTCTCGGGCTTTGAGGACTGCGAGATCCGGATCCGGGCCGCACTGGTGTCAAGAAGATCCACCGCCTTGTCGGGAAGCTTCCGGCCGGTGAGGTACCGGTCGGACAGAGTGGCTGCCGCCACAAGGGCGTCGTCCCGGATGGTGACGTGATGGACCGCCTCGTAATGGGCCTTGAGTCCCCGGAGGATGAGGATCGCCGTCTCGACGGAGGGCTCGTCGAGCTTGACGGGCTGGAACCTTCGAGCCAGGGCCGCATCTTTTTCGAAGTATTTTTTGTACTCCGCCCAGGTCGTGGCGGCAATGGTCCGAAGCTCTCCCCGGGCCAAGGCCGGCTTCAGGAGGTTTGCGGCGTCCCCGCCTCCCTGGGCTCCGCCGGCCCCGATCAGCGTGTGGGCCTCGTCGATAAAGAGGATGACCGGCACGGACGAGGCCTTGATCTCGTTTATCACGCCCTTTAAGCGGTTTTCGAACTCGCCCTTGACCCCGGCTCCGGCCTCGAGCGCCCCCATGTCAAGACCCAAAAGACGAACCTTGGACATCGATTCGGGAACGTCCCCCTCGACGATACGAAGGGCCAGACTTTCGACGATAGCGGTCTTGCCGACCCCCGGATCGCCCACGCAGATAGGATTGTTCTTTCGCCGGCGAGAAAGGATGTCGATGATCTGCCGGACCTCGGCATCGCGGCCGAAGACCGGATCGATCCGTCCCTTCCTGGCCTTCTCCGTAAAGTCTTCGCAAAAACGGCCAATCGCCGTCCCCTCCTCGGACTCGCCCTTTTCCGACTCCTTCCCGCCCCCCACGATTTCGCTCGAGCCCGACGAGAGCGTGTCGAACTGCTCCTTGAGGCGCTCCTTCCCGATCCTTTCCAGAGACTTCGAGGGGCGCCCCGAAGAGTAAGCCGAAAGGCGGTTGATGAAGGCCTGAAGGAAGACTCCGGAACGGGTGTGGGACTCGTTTCTGTTGAGAGAGGCGATGAGGTGCGCGTCCTGGAGAAGCTCGATGAGGAGGGGGGAGAAGACCGGCCGACCACCGTTTCCACTCTTGAGGTCGTCGAGGGCATTGGACATCTCCCTCCGGAGACCCGACGGCTCGATTCCTTCCGCGACGAGAACCTTCATCACGTCCGAGTCAGGATGGTCCAGAAGAGACATGAGAACGTGCTCGGGCGTGATTTCGTAATGGGTCCGGGAAAGACAAAGCCCCGCTCCCTGCTCGACCGCCCGCGTGAGAACGGGGGACATGCGGCGAAACAACGGTTTCAGATCGGCAATGATCATCTCGAAACTCCCGCGGTTTTCATGGTGATCTCCTCCTGGACCGACAATACGGGGTCGATCCTGACAAAAACGCTTTTTTCCCTCGTATAGGCGCCCCATTCGAGCCAGGCGTCAAGCCCCAGACGATTTCGGGTCTCCGCCCCCAGCCGAACCGGGCTGGGATCGCTGTCCGACAGAAGAATTTCTATCTCCGCCAGGAGCGGATCGAGCAGATAGAAGTCTGTCCAGAAGGCGACCTTCCGAAGGTTTTCCCGGCCGGGAAGAAGGGCTTCGAAGGCGGCATTGTCGACGGGTCCGATCCGTATCAGGAGCTGATTTGTCCGGTTGGTGACCCGGTCGCCCAGAACGGTTTCCTCTCCCAAAGAGAGTTCGGAGCCCAAAATCAGGCGCTGGTCGTCGGGAAGAGCGACGCGACGCTCGACGCACTGCTCGATATTGACGGGAGCACCGTCTAGGACATCCGAAAGGATGGACTCGAGCCCTTTGGCCGACCGGGGATGCTGGGTCAGGATCCCCGCATAGCGGAGGGCGGTCGAGGCCAGAGGGTCGATCTCCCGAAAGACCGGAAGGGAGAGCCCCGTAAAAACATGAAAGAGATTTTCGATCTCTTTCTCGCCCTTTTCGAAAGCCCTGAGCGAAAGACGATTTTTTTCCCACACTTCATACAGGAGAGGATAGAGCCGGCCGTGAAGAATGTCGAGAAAGTCTCGGGCGGCGGAGCCGTCTTCGATCTTCTCCTCGATCAGATCCTCGGTATAGAAGGTCGGAAGCGGCGAGG
>JAJYYA010000072.1:5251-6211 GCA_021801345.1 Nitrospirota bacterium | reverse complement strand
AAAAACTTGACGACAAGCAGGCGAAGAACCAGGCCCGTCTCGACGAGCAAAAGAAGAACGACGAGGAACGGGCAAGGATCGAGGCCGAAACCGGCAAGAAGACCCGGGGACGAAAGCGAAAACAGAAAAGCCCGGAGGAGACGCCAGTCCCCAAGGTCAACCTCACCGATCCCGAAAGCGAGATCATGAAGACCTCCAAGGGCTACATGCAAGGATACAACGCCCAGATCGTCGTGACCCGGCATCAGATCATTATCGCCGCCTCCGTGACGACGGAGCAGAACGATCTGCATCAGTTGACGCCGATGATCTCCGAAGCCCTAAGCACTCTGGAGACGATCGGCTATGATCCGGGGGCGATGACCACCTTTTTGGCCGATGCCGGATATTTTCGTGCGGCGAACCTGCAAGCCAATCCGTCGCCGACGCTTGAGATCCTGTGCCCTCCGGCGCGAACGAGCCGGGAGACGAAAGAGACCCTCGCCGCATACAAGGATCATCCCGAGAACTCTCCCCTGGCGGGACATCCCCGGACCACGGCCGAGGGGATGGCGCACTATCTGGGGACAGCCGAAGGCAAAGCGCGCTACAAGATCCGGGGCACGACGGTCGAACCGACCTTTGGCCAGATCAAGGAGAATCGGAAGACCCGTGGCTTCATGCGGCGCGGAAAGAAAGCCTGCCAAGCCGAGTGGAAGTTAATCTCTGCGATCCACAACCTACAGAAGATCCGGCAACATGTTCAGGATCTGAAGAAATCGGCCTGATCGCTTCTTCGTCGTAGGGGGTCTCAAAAAACGCTGCGGAAACAAGCCACAGGAGAGGTTCGTCTTCAGAAACACTTGAAAACGAAGAAATTCACGAAAAAACGATCAAAATTTATACATTATTTGTTTTGTAACTTTATTTTTTCACGCTTTTTGGGGTTCTGCAACAGCCTCGGTTGTATTTCTCGACACA
>JAJYYA010000072.1:0-5241 GCA_021801345.1 Nitrospirota bacterium | reverse complement strand
CTTTTTTTAAGGCTATGTTCCCAATTCGTGTTGCAGTCCATGGCGACCGAAGGATAAAGTCAACCACAGCGTGGAGTTGAGGCGCTCTCCGAATGTCTCGATCATGCGACGCCAGCCCAGAGAGTGGTCCAGATATTTGGTCGCCACCCCGTGGAATCGTCGCATCCACTCTTTCAGCCGCGAATGGTAAGCGTTCGCGTTCTGGATATGGTAGACCCCGGCCAAGACTCTGATCCCCTTGCTCAGGTTCACCGCCCGATGGGCCACGCCCATCTCCCGAGCCGCCAGGGCGATAGGACCTTTCCCTCCCCCGTCCGAGCACAGGACCGCATCCCGGGCCAAAAGGGGTTTCAGCACCGCTTCGATCTCCCGGTGGTCGTTCTTGGGAAGAATCGCATCGGCGGTCGCCCCCGACCGGTCTCGGATCACCAGGACGGGAACCTGTTCCCGGGAGAGCCCTCGCTTTTGAGCCCGACCGCCCCGTTTTCGGGCCCGTCTCGGGAGCCCGCCCCGTTGTCCCTTGTAGGATCTCAGAAACCAGGTTTCGTCGGCTTCGACGATGCCGCTTTCCTGTCGGGCTTTCAAGCAGGCGGGCAAGGCCAGAAACCGGTGTCTCCACAGAAAGGCCGCTTTCGTGTTGATCCCGCACCGCCAGCCCGCCTTCCGGACCGATTCCCCTTCACGGAATTTCTCCAGAAAGAACAACCAGCGGTCCTTGTGGTGCAGTCCCGAGAGGGGCGTGTTCGTCAAGGCATTGAAGGTGCGATGGCATCCCCGGTACGGGAAGCGCGGGAGCCCGGCAGCCTGTCCCCACGGTCGGATCTTCGCGTGGTGGCAATGGGGACAGGCCGTGGGAGTTCCCACCAAGGAAGCGACCTCGTCAAACAAGTCTTTTTTGTCCCTCCGTTCGATCGCAACTTTCAGATCGTGTCTCTGAGCCGATGTTATGGTCGGAACAGCACGAAGACATCGGTCGAATGAGCTTTTCTTCATGGGAATCACCTCCTGAATCAAGTCTATACCTGATCAGGAGGCTTGCAACATGAATCGGTAACATAGCCTTTTTTAATGATTCCTCTCAAAACATGGTTGCATTGTCCACAAGAGACTCGACTGTCCTTCCACGATTTCATTTATTCAGCTATCAAATCCAAGATCATAGTCCTCGAGGCAGGATTCTCTAACGCTGACTCTGTTTGCTTCGTTTTTTGCGTATTCCGATGAAAGTTGCCATCTATTCCGGTCAAAGTTGCCACTTTCGTTCCGATCAAACTTGCCACCCTGTCCTGAGTCTGAACAGGGTCTGATTCCGGCCAAGATTGCTGTGAGTGCAACCATAAAATGGCGGTCACGACACATTATGGTTGTTTTTTGCCCTCCGACACTTTATGGGTGTTGAAATTCCGGCAAAAAAAGTCCACAGTTCATGGTCGAAAAAACACACCGAAAAAAAGGGGGGGTCTTGAATCGAGCCGACATCGTCGAGTACACACGAAACCACGGAGGAGGGACCGATCTTTCCCGGAAGACGGTTCGCAAGGCTCTCGATTTCGTGATCCAGGAGATCACTCGGACCGTTCTGGATGGCAAGGTGGTCAAGCTGACGGGGTTCGGGACCTTCGAGCTCCGGAAGAGAGCGGATCGTCTGGGGCGCAACCCCAAGACCGGCGAGCCTCTTCTCATCAAGAGCCATCGCGTGGTCGTCTTCCGTCCGACCCGGAAGTTCTGGGAAGAGGGGACGGATAAGAACGATCCGGTCTAAAAGTGTCAGGTTGGAGTCCAAGACCCTGGAGAGAGAGTGTCAAATAATGCGAAAAAGGACCCTATTCTGACGCGTTTTGCCTCCTCTTCCTGACGTCATGATGGGGTATACTCCAACACGACATGAATCGAATCATGCTTCTTTTTCGAGAGGAGCGGCCTCTCCCCTTGCCGGAGGTCGTTCCGGTCCCGCGGTCGTTTCAGGGTTGTCTGCAGGTTGAAAAAACAAGAGAAATTGGATACGATGAGTCAAAAATTGTAACAACTCAGCCGGGTAAAAAATGAGCGCAATTTTCGGGGGAGCAGACGGAGCGGTCGGGTGACTGGGGCGGGGGAGCCAGGCGCTGTGTGAGAGGAGCGGAGAGGGTGACTATCCGGAGAAGCAGGAGGGAAGGATGGGCGCTCCCCGCAAGGCGGCGGTCAGACCGACAAAGACGTTTCTCGAATTTTTTCTGAGAGTGTCGGTATAGCCTCGGATCCGAAGAAAGAGTTGGGCGCCCTCGAAGGTGCGGAACCCTCCGGAGATCTTCATCATCACCTTGATCATGCGCATCGCCTGTTCTGCAAGGTTATTGGTGAAGGGAACCTTGGGGAGGAGGGCAAAGGCAAGGACGGCTCGGGCATGCTCTCGCAGGCGAAGGGCGAGGTTCTGGGCAAAGGTGTGCTTCACCCGTTTCTGCCCTTTCTTCTTCTCCGGGAGCGAAGGCATCTCCTGAAAGGCCCGGGCGAGGATGTTCCGGTACTCGGCCAGAAGGGCCTCGGCCTTTTCGGGGGTCAGGGGGAGATCGGTGCGATCCTTGGTGTCGAGGAGGAATCGCGTCATCTCGGTGACCCAGACAAAATGCTCAGTTTCCGCCACCGCGAGGAGTTCCCGGAGAAGGTGAGCGTTGCAGAGGGCATGCACGATCCCCTCATAGGTGAAGTAGGGGCTAAAGCAGTCATGGACCAGCACCTGAAAGAACTCCTCGAGGAGACCGAGCTGATCCAGACCCTCGCGTCCCCGCTTCTTGTGGAGGGAATAGAGGGTGATGCGATCTGTGCTAAAGGTGGAAGCCCAATGGAGAGACCTCTCCACCCGAAAGCCCGTTTCGTCGGCATGGAGAACGGGCGCGACACGAAGGGTGTCGAGGGCCGCCTCCTCAAAGAGACGAAGGGGCTCCGCAAGGAGCTGGCCTGCCCGTTCGACCGTCCCCTCACTGACGGTGGTCCCGAAGAGATCTTCCATGGTCTCGCGGACGCGGTTGTAGGGGAGCATTTGATGATGGTGAAGATAGGCGAGGAGGGTCAGGGTCCTGGGACCGTAACTGGCGGGCCCCGTGACGCCCGGCGGCGTCTCTCCCCGGGTGGTCTTGTGGCAGCAGGGACAGGTCTTTTCGAAGATCTGGTGCTCGGTGACGATCATCCGGGGCTCGGGGATCTCGAAGACCTGGCGTGTCTCGACAACCGTTCCGGGAAGAAGGGAAAGGTCCGTGCCGCAGGAGCAGACAGAGGGCGTATGATCGACAACGACGTCGGGCGTCTCGACCTGACGAAGCGTCTCTCCTTTGTGGCCGGGCTGTCCTCCGGACTTCTTGCCGGACTTTTCCCGAAGGCTTTTGGGAGGCGGCTTTTTAAAGCCATCGCTTGAGGGCGGCTTGGAGCTGTTCTGGCTGTTCTTGCCAAGACGAGCCTCGAGCTCCTTGATCTTCGCCTCTTTCTCCTGAAGGAGCTGCTCTTTCGACGCGAGCGTCCTTGTCAGATCGTCGAGGGACTTTTTGAGGGAGTCGATCAGGGTTTCAAAAGAAGCGATCATGGAGCGAAGAGACGTGATCGTGGACAGGAGAAAGGTCAGGAGAGAAAACCCTGAGGGAGACGTCCCCCGGGAGTCGGCAGACTCCGTCTTCGACGAGGTATCAGGTTGGGGAATGGAGGGACGTTCTTCCATCAAATCGCATCCTCGGGTGATAGGGATTTGCTCGTGCCCCTATCGTAGCGGAATGCTGTGACGATGTCCAGTCCCCCCCCCCCCCAGAAAGTCAAAAACCATTCGACGATTTTCAAGTGCCGGAGGGGGGGCTGAGTAGATACCAAAAATTATCATAAGGAAAGGGAGGTTCCGATGAAAACGGCCCGTCTCAAGGAATGGACCTACGAGGAGTTCATGGCGCTCCCCGAAGGAGTTCCCGTCCGTGACGAGATCATCGAAGGAAGATCTGCCTGATCCCTGCCCCCAGTCCCCGGCATCAGAAAATTTCCTGGCCCCTTGACCACCACAGAGAAGCGCTGGTGAATGGAGGCCGACCCCGAACTTTAGGAGAGGTGAATGGACGAAAAGGGACTGTCGAAACGGAGCGGGCGAACCGTTTGTTTTTCCGGGGTGGGGGTCGGGATTCTTCTGGGGGGCTCCCTTTTTCTGTCGGGCTGTACGACGACGGCCCCATGGTCGTCCGACCTGATTCTCCCCAAGGAGGAGAAGGGGCTCGATGCCGGGAGGGTGGTTCCTCTCGACGCCTCTCCCCGGAACGTGGTCGGGTGGGAGTGTGAAGAGTCTTCACCCTTTTCAAAGTCCGGGAGCCAATCCTCCTTCAGCAATGAGGTTCTTCGTTCTCTGAAGGAAAATGTTTCGTCCCGGGCCACCGCTCTCCTCAACGCTTCGGGAGAGTGGACGGACACCAACTATGGTCTTTGGCACCAAACATGTGTCCACTATAAGGGCACCCCGGCAAAGATCCTTCCTTCCGTGCCCCCCTCGAAAAATACGCCCTCTCTGTCCCAAAAGACCTCCCCCACGGTCGTTGGTGCCATTCCTCCGGTTCCCGTTCCTGCGCCTTCTCCCGCTACCGCTCCGATTCCGTCGTCCTCGAGTGCGGTGGCCGCCTCGGGAGGGGGGGGGAATCTGTCCTCGGGGATCTCTCCGAATGGGGCGAGTTCGCCCGGTTCCGTGACCGCGGCCTCCCCCCAGGAGATGGCGCCGATCCCTCGGGTCGAACCGTGGATGAGCGCCTCCGCCGCCCCGACCTACCACGAGCCCGCCTCTCCCGCCGTCAAAAAATCTGCGCCTTCTCCCGCGCCGGCTCCTCAAACAATTGCCCGGCTTGCCCCTCCCGGGGGCAAAGAGACGCCTCCTTCCGTCGCCCCCTCCCCCTCTCGGGAGGTCGCCGCGCGGACTCCTCCAACAACGGGAGAAAGCGCCCCCGTAACGGCCGCCGCCCACCCCGTCCCTCTCCCCTCCTGCAACTCGACCGGGGCCCTGGGAACGACGATGGGGGGCTGTTTCCCCTCTCCGCCTCTTCCCTCCCTCCGGGAGATCCCGACCCCCGCTTCGGGGAACGCTCCCTTCTCCACGGCTCTACGATTTCATATCAAGACGGGGAAGCGTCATCCCATGGATGTGGTGCGCCGCAATATCGCCGCCTGGATCGGAAAGAGGGTGATCCCCCATCCGACACCCCGGGAAGTGGCCCTTCTGAACAACGCCATCCTCTCGATTCCTCAGAGCGG